>NZ_KV811484.1:426620-437612 GCF_001813085.1 Actinomyces sp. HMSC065F11 | reverse complement strand
CGGGCCTAGTCGTGCGCGTCTACGCCGACCTTGGCAAACCCCTCAACGTGCGAACCGCACACCAAATCATCACCCAAGCAGGCACGCCCATAGACCAATCAGCCCTACAACCAGGCGACCTGATCGGCTTCGCCACCCCGGGCAGCGGCCACTACCACCACATCGGCATCTACGCCGGTAAAGACCCAGGTGGTAACCGGCTCATGATCCACGCCCCCAACGTGGGCGGACACGTCGAACAAGTACCCCTCGACACCGCTTATTGGCTTGGCATGCAATGGCAAGCCGTCCGCATCTAACCCAAAACCAACAAACCAACTACCAAAATTTTAGGAGTGAAACAGTGAGCTACATAGTACGAGCAGGAAATCTTGCAGGCCCCGTCAAACTCACCATGAACGATGACGGAACCTACCAAGGCCGCGCCACCGTGATCGTGAACGACCGGGCAAAAGACCCAGAAACCGGCAAATGGGAGGACGCGGCCACAAACGCCTACTACCTCAGAGTCCAAGGCCAGGCAGCCGTGAAACTAAAAGACTTCCAAGACTTAAACGGCAACGCCGCCATCATCTTCACCGGCACCTACCGCGCCCGCGACTACACCAGTCAAGACGGGCAAGAGCGAGTAGCCCACGACGTGTGGGTAGACCACATCGGGGCAGACATTGCCCGCCAAGAACTACACATCATCACCCAAAACGGTAAAGACAACTAACCAGGAGAGAAAAATGGAAAACCAATACACCACGCTAGAGCTAGTAGAAACCCTCATCGAGCAGGTACAAAACCAGCAAGACCAGATCGAACAACTCACGCAACGAGTCCAAGCCCTAGAAGCTAAAACCAGCCAGGTAGGCAACTAACATGGCTAGTCGAAGCAAAGAAAAAGCCAAAGAAGAACGCGAAGCGAAACTCGCGAAAGCTCACGAAGAAATAGCCGCCGCAGCATCCCGGTTCAAAGACACCCAAACGTGGAAAGACATCCTGGACTATATGGCGCAAATGCCCCAGTACTCATTCCGCAACCTAGTGTGGCTCAACAACCAGGCCCGCAAGCGCGGAAGCATGGAATCTTCGTTTGCTTCCTATACCGCTTGGAAAAAGCTAGGTAGACAAGTCCAAAAAGGAGAAAAAAGCTACCAAGTTCTAGCCCCAGTCACCTACAAGCTACCCTTCCTAAAAGGTGAGGACCGGCCAATAGATAAAGACGAGCTAGATAAGTACGACAAGAAAGACATTATCTGGAAACGCACTGTCACAGGATTTACGGTACGTCCAACATTTGGCTACCACCAAACAGAAGGCGAGCCAATCAAGGGAAAAGACTTGCCCCAAGTAACCGGGCAGCGGTCCGAAGAACTCTGGCAGCGCGCTAAGCAGATCGTGGCAGACCTTGGATACAAGTACGAAGAAACCACGCGCAAAGCTCTAGGAGGCGCATACGGGGTAACCATGCGGCCGCTGATCGAAGGCCAAGGCGAGAAAACCATCGCTGTAGCCACCGACGCGCCCGAAGGCCACCAGTTCAAAACCCTCATCCACGAGATCAGTCACGCCCGCCTACACATGGACCAGGCAGACCAAACCGAGTCCATGCACAGGGGAATCAAAGAAGTCGAAGCCGAATCATGTGCCTACCTAGTCAGTAAATACTTCGGCCTAGACACGGCCGACTACTCCACCGGATACATCGCCGGATGGGCAAACGCAGACGAAGAAACCATCCTTGCCACCGGGGAGCGGGTAATCCAAAACTCCAACTGGATCATCGACCAGCTCAACCCGCAAACCCCCAGCGAAGAAGCTGTAGAAACTTTGCAGCGCACCCAAACCCGGCAGCAACAGCGCGTTCAGTCCCAAGTCGAACAAGCGCGCGAAACAACACCCGCACGCTCAAAACCGCCACTACCCGGCATTGGGGAAGTCCCGCAGATCAAGAAGCTAGACCACCCAACCCAGCACCCCACCACCAGGCGCACACCAAAGCAAACCACGAGCCTAGCCCTACACAGATAGGAACCAGAAAACAGGTAACACCATTAGAAGCGTTGTAGGGGCAAGCAAATGCTTGCCCCTACAATCGACTACTGTTTATGACTAATTCACATCAGTCGAACCACGCCACGAGAAACGCGGCCGCAACCAACTAGGTTGGTCATCCAATACTACAGCAGACACGCCAAGCCAGCAGACATATTTTCTCAGTAACTCGAGTTTTCACTGATATAACTTGGCATGTGTAACTAGGAGGGCCGGATCTCATCGATCCGGCCCTCTCAGGTTTGTCGAGCTTATTCGAGTGCTAACTTGCCCGGATTCATAATGTCGTTGGGATCCATCGTTCTCTTGATGTCTCTTAGGATATTCAGGCCGTTCTCTCCGATTCCTTCCTCGATCCAAGGGGCTCTCTCAAGCCCTGCACTATGATGGTGACAAATAGTGCCGCCAGCCCGGATACTAGCTTCGGTGAGATTTTTCCAGTGACGGGAATATGCTGCCAACACTTCATCTTGATCGGCTTTCTTGCCGCTTGCGATGACGTAAAGCGATGCGCCATCCCTGTATACGTGCGAGATGTGCCCCATTACTCTATCCATCTCTATGAGTGCTGCTTCGCGCATTGATTCCCAGACTGCGGGTAGCTTATCCCACGTAGCTGAAACCTCAACAGATTCAGCTATTCCGCCTTCATCACCAATTTCGTCGGTGAACCAAGAAACATCGAACCTCATCTTCTCCCAGTTGACGGCGGGTTCTGGACCTAGATTTCGACCTCCGTGTTTACTTGCTAGTTCTTCGACCTTGGTTTCCTGTGCAGCCACCACTTCATCTGCTCCCTCAAAGAGCAGGACCATTAGCCATTCGCCCTTGCTTTCAGAAGTGAATTGGGCATGTTTGGCCGTCCCTTCCACCGGATCGTAAATTCGCGCAACGGCCGGGTAGATACCTAACCACAATGTCTCACGAATAACATCGATGGCTTCATCAATAGAAGGGAACGCATAAGAATGGAATGTTCTCTGTTCCGGAACCTTGTAAGTCTTTAGAGTTACCTCGGTTATTATTCCAAGTGTGCCTTCTGAGCCAATAAATAGCTGCCGCAAATCAGGTCCAGTCGCCGATCTCGGAGAATAATGCGACTGGTAGATCTCACCATCGGGCAGGACCACCCTAAGTTCCGCGACAATATCTTCAACGTTGCCATATAGGCTCGAGAATGTGCCGGAGCCACGTTCGCAGATCGATCCAGCAACGCCTGCAATCGAGAAAGATTGTGGGTAGTGACCAACTGTGAATCCGCGATCACGTAGATACTCATCAAGCTCAGATAGGATGATCGAGCCCTGGACCTTCACGTGTCCGTTCTCCGGGTTAAAATCAAGGATCTTGTTATGTTCTCTCAGATCCAATAACACCCCGCCTTTAACCGGAATTCCTGAGCCAGAAACTCCGGAGCCTGGTCCTCGCACGATAATAGGGACCTGGTTTTGGTTGCACCAACGAACCATCTTCTGAATCTCTGCTTCAGTACGAGGCGTCACCAAAACTTCGGCTTCTCCCCACAATTCGCCCTTCCTATCAAGCTTCTGTGCCCGGAAGGAAGAATCTTGCGAAAGTTTGTAGAGCTCAGCATGGTCGAAGCTAACGCTTCCCACACCCTCCATATTTTGCAATTCTTGTATTTGTTGTTCCGTGAGCATAATGCTATTAACCCTCCTGAGGTAGTTTGGGAGTCCATCCCAACGATCGATCGATTGCGTCTCTCCACGCTTTACGCTGCGCTAGGCGTTCGGCTTCAGACATTTGCGGCTCAAAGCGTTGTTCCACGCGGAGCGTCTTCGCGGCGTCTTCGAGTGATTCCCAAACACCAGCATTAACACCAGCCATCCATGCCGCTCCACGCGCAGTAACATACGATGGATCACTTGTCCGCTCGACAGTTGCATTCAGCAAATCCGCAGTAAATTGCTGCAGGTAGTTTGATCTTGAAAGACCGCCATCAACCGTCAAAACAGAGACCTCGGTGCCAGCCATAGAAGTTATCAATTCCAGCAAATCCACGACAGTGTGCGCTATACCCTCGATTGTCGCACGAACTATATCTGCGGAAGTTGTGTGCCTTGATAGGCCGAAGACTGTACCACGTGCCTTCCCGTCCCAATATGGAGCAGCAAAACCGGCTAAAGCAGGTACAACGATCGTTTCCAACCCTTTCGACTCAGTACAAACCTTGTCGATCTCCGCCGCATTGCGAAGCACTTTCATATCATCGATTAACCATTCAATAGCGGATCCACTAACCCACGTTGAGCCTTCGATGATGTTTGTATTAGAACCTGCTGTTCGCCACGCAAAGCGATTATCAAGGCCGTTTGTATCGGTTACTATCCTGTCCCCAATATTGAAATCAATGAATGATCCAGTACCATGCGTGCATTTAACAGAGCCTGGTTTCAGTCCTCCGTGTCCGAAGAGCGCAGACTGCTGATCCGCCACTACAGCACGCACGGGTATCTCCGCACCAACCACGTCCGCCCTTGTGTAGCCGTAATCACCATCCTCGGGCAAAACAGTGGGTAAATCATGCACCGAAGCGCCATTACGTTCAATGAATTCTTGCCACCATTCACCGGTATGCTGGTCAAGCAGGCCCGTACTTGAAGCATTCGAGGATGAGGTGTAATCATTTCCGGTTAGCGCCTTAATCACCAAAGTGTCAGGCGTACCTATCAAGAGTTCACCTGTTCCTGAACGAGCTTTCAAGTCCTCGTTCTTAAACAGGTGCAATATGTGAAGGCCACAATTAGCAGCTGCCGGCATCAATCCTGTCCGCGCTGTATACTCCTCGCCCATTTCGGCTGCGAGTTTTCGTGCATCATCTGCGGCACGTGCATCTTGCCAACTAATTACTGGTGACAGCGGCTTACCAGTAGCCCGATCCATCACTGTCGTAGCTGTGCGTTGATTTGTTACGGCAAGACACTGGATATTTCGTTCGTTTGCGCGCGCACGTTCAACTACAGCCTTCACAACTCGAATTGATTTTTCAATAATTTCGTTCGGGTCTTGCTCAACAAAGCCGAACTGAGGAGTCGTGATAGCAAGCGGCAATTGTTCTTCATCAACGATTTTCGTTTCTTTGTTAAAAAGCACAGCGCGCGTAGAAGTTGTTCCTTCGTCCAAAACGAGAATATACGGTTCCACGACAATCACCTCCACACTTCTCGATAATGCGTCGTATTGGTCGTTATGCGACCAAGTTGCAGAAGATCGGTAACGACTTTATTGGCAATAGCAGGGGAAGCCGCTACGCCTGGTGACTGAATACCTGACACGTTATAGAATCCCGGTAATCCTGCCGCGGGACCGATAATAAAATCTTCACCGAAACTCGAAGCACGAGACCTAGCTTCTACTTCGACGACGTGTGAAAGATCAATCTCGGGATAGATCAGCACAGATTGCTCAAGTATCCAATCGATTTCTTCCTGCGTTGGCACGCAATGGAATCGATCTGGTTGTTCAACAGCTGAAGGCCCCAGACTAAGTGTTCCGTACGGGCGTAATGTGACGCCACCTCCCTTTGTGTAAGGGGAGGGAACGGGACCAGCGCCAATTCTGTATGGGGTGTCCTTATCATCGCGCACAATCACCAGAGTTCCTCTGCGGGCATGCAACGTGAAGTCTCGGACACCTGCTAATGCAGCAACATGGTCAGCAAACAGCCCCGCCACATTGATGACCAACTTGGTCTTGATGAAACCGGCGTTGGTGTCCACACCCGTCACACCAGTTTCGTCCTTCTCGAAACCGGTGACTGTCACTCCATAAAAAACATTTGAACCGACGTGTCGAAGAATCTCAACACTCTTTTCAGCCGCCTCTACAGCCTCGATGTATCCTGTTGTCGGTGTCATCAACGCACGTTTGATGTTCTTAGACATGCGAGGTTCAATTTTGCGTAGCTCATCACCCGAGATGATCTCAACCGGCACGCCTTTTGCCGCGCCGCGATCATAGTATTCCTCAATACGTTCGTCTTGATCATCGGTCAATGAGACAACAGTAGAACCTGTGCGAAGTAGCTTGATACCCAAATCCGACGCAAGCTTGTCCCACAACCGGTTGCCTTCTACATTCAATAGGCCTTTGAGTGTTCCGGGCTTAGGGTCAAAGCCCGAATGAACCATTCCGTTATTCAACCGAGTAGCACCGGTACCTGCCCTCAGCTGGCTCTCAAGCAAAACGACTCTATTGCCCAGCACAGCCAGCTTTTGCGCAACTATCGTGCCGACGATGCCAGCGCCGATGACTACAACGTCTGCTTCTTCCGGGACCGCACTCACGAAACCAGCTATTGGCGGAGTGGTGGCCATTTCCGGCGCATCCCGCGACGTCAGATCAACGATAACTTCTTTATCGTCACCTAACTCGTACCAAATATCTGAGAGCCTGTGCCCTACCTTCACTGCAGTATCCCATGTATCCGTTTCACCTTGAATACGAGGGCGTCCATTGAGCGAGCTAAGCTCAAACTGCAAGTCTGGGAACCGTTCGGCGATTCCATTACGCAGGGTGTCAATATCCGATTGATCAATTTCGGGCCTCGGACCAGCCCACTTCCCACTACTCATCATTTCCTCCAATCAGCTGTGCAAATTCTTTTGCCGCTACCAGTAATTCGTCCAACAACTTAGGATCAGGTCTGAAAGGCTGTTCTGCAGGCCACGGTAGAGACATCGACAAGGCGCCAATGACTTCCTCTCCTGCTTTTACAGGAACCGAAACGCAACAAATTCCCTTTTGGAACTCGTGCTCATCGATAGCGAACCCATGCCGCTTAATAGTTTCGATCTCTTCGCGAAGAGCAGCCGTCGAAGTTATCGTCTCTTCAGTGAGCGCAACTAACGGCCTAATAACGTAGGACTTGAGCAGGCGAGGATTAAAGGCTAAGAATACCTTTCCCGAAGCAGTCGCATGGGCCGGTCGCCTTGTACCTGGTATTGCTAGAGAACATTCGCCGTCCTTTGAATGCCTCTGAGCAGATGCGACAGTCAGTACACTTCCATGGTCATAAACAGTGCAGTGGACGGTGGTACCCGTAGACCTTGCCAGTCTCGTCACGTAGTCATCAGAAAGTGTTACAAATCGGCGCTGACATGATTGATTTACAACCCATTGCCCTACAGTGTTGCCTAGCCTGTATAAACCGGAACCATTTCCACGCGCCTCGACGAGCCCGAGCTCTTGAGCATTCGCCAAGTGCCGATAAACCGTGCGCCTGGGTATACTGGTTTCTCGCTCGATAGTGGTCACGTCAGCACCGGCGGGGCCGGCACTAGATATGCAATCCAATATCGCAAAAGTAATGCCGACTGTTTCAATTTGTCCCCAGTGACCTGCCATACTGTGAATCAAACCACTTTATTTTGCATCTCATCAATAGATGTGCCAGGGAGTGACACTGGACCACACAATCGACAACTGATCAAGGCTACGGACACACTATTACACCCAGCACACCACGAACCGGACGCGCACAACACGGTCGCGGAAGAAGGGCAAACCTAATTACTCCGTAGCCGGATCTCCAAGCAAACGACAATCATTTCGAGCGCGACTCAAGTCAATCAACTGAACGATATCGTCAACCCGCGCGTTATATTACAATCCACGTCATGTACAGTGATTGCGTACACCCTGTCCCGTGGTTTCATGCGCGCAGCAGCGCTTTTCTGGCGGGGTGTACGGGATCGACCGATTAAAAACAACACGGATGTGATAGCCAATGGCAGGCAACGCCAATCTAGGTGCCGCAAAAGCTGCTAAGAACGATGAGTTCTACACGCAGTGGAACGACATTGAAAACGAGATGCAGGCATATCTTGAATACGACCCTGATGTGTTTCGAGACAAGGTTGTACTACTACCGTGTGACGATCCAGGTGCTAGCAACTTCACCAAATACTTTGCACTCAACTTCGAAAAGTTCGGTCTAAAGAAATTAGTCTCGACTTCCTACGCGCCTGCGTCTAACCCCGCTATCACTGAACAGGGACAGATGTTGTTGGACTTTGAGCTACACGAGGACAAGGACGAAAAATTTAACGAGGATGACACTTGGTATCGCGGTCGTATCTATGTTCTTGAGCGCGACATAGACCTCAACAATGATGGCCGACTCAATAAAGAAGACCTGCAGTGGGACTACCTCGACGGCGACGGAGACTTTCGTTCCGAGGAAGTCACTAAGCTCCGAGACGAAGCAGACATCGTTGTTACTAACCCTCCTTTCTCGTTGTTTCGTGAGTTCCTAGCGTGGCTGGTCGAAGGCGAAGTTAAGTTTTCAGTTATCGGTAGCAAAAACTCAATCACTTACAAAGAGGTATTTCCTTTAATTCGTAGCAACCAACTGTGGTTGGGTAATGGTTTCGCTAAAGGTAATGCGTACTTCCGCATTCCGCCAGAACTAGCACGTGATTTCGCCACCGGCGTGTATGACGACGAGACTTCAACCGTCCATTTCAGGAATATCGATTGGTTTACCAACATTGAGCATGGCCGACGCCACGAACCACTTGTACTGATGTCAATGGAAGATAACCTTATCTACGGTTCCAAGACTCTTCGCAAGGTGGGGTATCCGGAATACGATAACTACAATGCCATTGAGGTTCCAGAAACTAAGGGGATACCTAACGATTATGACGGCATGATGGGTGTCCCCATTTCGTTCCTCGACAAGTACAACCCTGAGCAGTTCGAAATTCTAGGAATTACTCAGGCCTGGGACGACCATTCGGGATTAAAGCTGAAAAACTATCCCACACAGATTCAAGTCAGCAAGACCGGCAAGAGGTCGAGAGTGGGCAAACTTAACGATGGCGCCGCCATTCCACATGACACTGAACCTCAAGATACTACGTATTACGAGGTTGAAGGACGCATATTTACTAAACCTTACTGCAGAGTCCTCATTCGCCACCGACGCGCCGAGACCAAGGAGGCTTAAGCCATGGAAGCACATCTTAACCCCCGCACAATCCGTGACATTGTTGCCGGATTCCATTACAACGAGCTCGAAGGCAAAGGTCTGTACGGTCTTGCCGGCAATCTGACCATCCAGCCTGAGTACCAACGCAACTACATCTATAACGATGGTAAGAAAGACGTTGCCGTCATTGATTCGCTGCTTAAGGGCTATCCACTTGGGCTGATTTATTTCAATCAGCCCAACGCTGATGAAGACAAGTTTGAGATTCTTGATGGCCAGCAGCGCATCACATCGATTGGGCGTTTCTGCAAGGACTTGTTCATCGTTAAAGACTCTGCCGGCAACGAGCAGTACTTCTCATCACTCAGCGAGCATCAGCAGAATCTGATCCTTGATACTGAACTGCTAATTTATGACTGCTACGGCACGGAAGATGAGATCAAGGAGTGGTTCAAAACCATTAATATCGCCGGGGTGCAGCTAACAACTCAAGAACTGCGCAACGCTGTGTACTCAGGTCCGTTCGTCACCGCTGCTAAAAAAGTCTTTTCAAATTCTGGTTCGGCAGTGATGTCAAAGTGGTTGAACTTTGTCCGCGGCGAACCTACCCGCCAGAAAGTGCTGGAAGTTGCTTTGGACTGGATTACACAACGCGAGGACGTGAGTATAGATAACTACATGGCAAAACATCGCGATGACACGGACTGCAAGGAACTGCAGACATACTTCACCGCTGTTATTGACTGGGCGGGGAGCGTGTTCAAAATGACAGATAGCTCCATGAGAGGAATTGAGTGGAACACGCTGTATGAGGAATACGGAAGTCGCGGCTACAACGCAACCGAGATGACTAACGCGGCTCGTGAGTTGTTGGCTGACTCAGAGGTTAAGTCGAAAAAGGGTATCTACGAATATCTTTTGGGTGGCGAGAAGGATACGAAATTGCTTAATGTGCGCGTCTTTTCAGAAGCCGTCAAGAAGCGGGTGTACAAACGTCAGACGGACGCGGCAAAAGAGAAAGGCATTTCTAACTGCTCGTTCTGTGCCCTCGGGCACGATGCGGTAAGGACGAAGATTTGGGAGCTCAAAGACATGGACGCCGATCATGTCACCGCTTGGTCAAAAGGTGGAGCGACCGAGGAGAGTAACTGCGAGATGCTTTGTAAGTCCCATAATCGGGCCAAGGGTAACGCATAGAGTGACTCATTAACCATGCTAATCGGTTACGTCCGCGTTTCCACGTCTCGGCAGGGACAGTCTCTCGATACGCAGCGGGAGCAACTTATGGCTGCTGGTTGCGATGCTACGCATATCTACGCAGACACTATCTCGGGAACCAAGTGGCAGCGTCCTGGCCTGGATGAAGCGCTGGCGTACATGCGTCCCGATGACACGCTTGTTGTGACGCGGCTTGACCGGCTTGGTCGTAATCTTGCGGAGACTGTGAACACCATTGCTGATCTTGCCGAGCGTGATATTAACGTCAAAGTTTTAGAGCCTGCTTTGGACACTTCACGGCCTGCTGACAAGGTGGTTATCAACGTGATGGCAAGCCTGGCGGAGTGGGAGCGTGACCTGCTTATTCAGCGCACCCGCGAGGGAGTTGCTCATGCACGTTCGCAGGGCCGGGTCGCTGGTCCGAAACCGAAACTGAGTGCAGAACAGGCGCAGGTAGCTAGAGAACTCGTTGATGGTGGTAAGTCGGTCAGCTCGGTGGCCAGAACGTTCAATGTTTCACGACCGACAATCTACCGAGCTATCAAACGCACCAAGCTCGACGCCTGACCCGATATTCAGTCGTGAGCATTTGTTACGGCGGAAGCAGGTCGCAAGCTGGTGATCGGTTCGTTATTATTCTGGCCGCGCGTTGCGCGGCCGGTTTCACGCGGTGCGTGTGCGACCCACATTTGGCTACCACCAAGCAGAAAGCGAGCCAATCAAGGGCAAAGACCTGCCCCATGTAACCGGGCAGCGGTCCGAAGAACTCTGGCAGC
>NZ_KV811484.1:364529-426520 GCF_001813085.1 Actinomyces sp. HMSC065F11 | reverse complement strand
TCTAGGAGGCGCATACGGGGTAACAATGCGGCCGCTGATCGAAGGGCAAGGCGAGAAAACCATCCTCGCCACCGGGGAGCGGGTAATCCAAAACTCCAACTGGATCATCGATCAACTCAACCCGCAAGCCCCCAGCGACGAAGCAGTCGAAACTTTGCAGCGTACCCAAACCAGGCAGCAACAGCGCGATCAGTCCCAAGTCGAACAGGCACGCGAGACAACACCCGCGCGTTCCAGGCCGCCACTACCTGGCATTGGGGAAGTGCCGCAGATAAAGAAGCTGGACCATCCAACCCAGCACCCCGCCGCCAGGCGCGCACCAAACCAAACCGCGAGCCTAGCCCTACACAGATAGGAACCGGAAAGCAGGTAACACCATGAGAAGCGTTGTAGGGGCAAGCAAATGCTTGCCCCTACAATCGACTCTTGATTTTGCTACTTCACATCAGTCGAACCACGACATAAACAGCGCGGCCTTGATGCTGCCAGCACACAAGAGTCGGACAATATCTAGCAATCTAGCAGAGGCTACATTTGCTCGTAACACAGCGTTTTACCTAATTTGCTCGATGTAGGGTGGGGGACATGAAACGAATTGTTTTCCAAGACTTGCGGCATGTCCTTGTTGATCCCTAACAGTACAGCCGTTTGGCGTACGCTTAGAGCTTTCCTGTGATTGGAGAGTAAAAGACCCCGTTGAGCTTAAGGGCCCAACGGGGTCTTTACGGCTCCCTTTCACGGTAGCTGCCGACTATTGTGCGCCTGGAAAGGGGCCGACTTTGGATCACTTTGTTAGGACTTGAGTGTCCCAACAAAGGCATCGGTTACCGTAACTGAGCCGTCAACTACTGACAAACCGAGCGCAGTCCCAGACGGTGCCGCAACACGGGCAGATAACGCTACATCGTTGACTAGGATAGTCGCAATAGAATCATCTACTAGCAGCCGCACGACGATCTCGTCATCAGAAAGATTTGCGGGAAGAGGCCTGTTCAGTCCCTTGTTGTTATAGCGGTTCCAAGGCCAGTTGGGGACGCGGTCAAAGTCTAGCTGGTTGTCATTGAAGTCGATCTCAAACGAATACCAGTCTTCATTGTCCGCATCTCCGCCGAACAATACAGAAACGGACCGTGTTCCCGGAGCTACGCGCAGGCGTGCGGCCAGGCCGTATGAACTATCGTCAATGTTGCCAAGTACTGATGTCTTGCGACCAGAAGTGGCCTCCAAAGACATGCTGTCTAGAGTTTCACGAACTTCAGTTGCGTTGGCCCATACCTCATCGGGGAATTTAACTCCGAGTGTGCTGTCCTCACGCTGAACCACTTCGAGTATGACCAATGTGCCGCCCCATTCAAAGTCGGCAACCTCGACATCGTCAGTCTTTGTGGCCACCCACCCAACAAGGAACCGCCTGTCTCCATCCGATACGCTACGTGCCGCATAGTACGAGCGGCCATCGAATGCGTCATCAGAGGGACGGCTCCACGGCCCGGTCGGGTTGTCGGAAACACAATAGATCGTCTTCGACTTCTCAGAGTATTCAGTTGTCAGCAGATACCATTTGTCGTCGATTTGGAATAGGTCCGGCATCTCATGCATGGTGTATAGGTCCGGGGCCCACAGGTCGCCCTCGAACTTCCAGTTCGTCTGATCCGCAGAGGAGAACCACACCGTACGTCCTGTGGCCTTGGTTGGTGGCCCATCGAGGCGTGCTCCAAGGATCATCATCCACTGCTGAGCATTGTCATCCCATAGAACAAAAGGATCCCTCCAGTTTTCTGGATCGTATCCTTCTGGTGGGGGCAGCTCGAAGCGGCCATCCTTCTCCCAGTGGATTAGGTCAGGACTCTTTGCCTCTAGGAGAACTTGGGAGGGGATCCCTGTGCCTACGCGGTCCCGGTTGTAACCCGTGTAGATAGCACGGTAATCCCCATCGGTACCTTCGTAGATGGAGCCCGCAAAAATGAACTGATCGACAGAATCATCACCGCCGCCAGGAATGGGCTCACCCTTGTCCTCATACTTGACAAAGTCTTTCGAGGTTGCCAGGGACCACCCGAACGGCTCGCCGAATGGCCCGGGGTTGCGTGTGTCTCTCTGATGGAAGAGGTAGTATACGCCATTGGAATAGAAGGGCATGCAATCACCAAAGGCGTGACCTTCTGGGTGATAGTGGATTTTCACTGATTTTTCCTTTCGGTTGGGTATTTAGCGGCCACCTAGGCCCGACAAAGCGATCCCAGATACCAGGTACTTTTGAACGAGGGCGACCAAAATAGCTGCAGGCAAGACAGAGATCGTCGAAGCAGCCATCAACATGTTCCATTGGTTACCTGTTTGACCCATGAACATGTTGAGGCCCAGCGGAACAGTTGCCATGTTGACGTCGGAGATAATCAGTAGCGGCCAAAGAAAACTGTTCCAATAGCCGATAAATGTGAATACTCCGAGTGTCAGCATTGCTGGTGCAGCAAGCGGCAAAATTATCTGGGTGAATACCCTAAACTTTGAAGCGCCGTCGATAGTAGCTGCCTCTTCAAGCTCGTCAGGAAGTGTGAGCATGAATTGCCGCAAGAGGAATGTTCCGAAGGCTGTGAACGCCCAGGGCAGGATGAGCGCGTAGTAGCTGTTCACCCATCCGAGCTTCTGCATCATGATGAACATCGGCACTATCAGAACTTCTTGAGGGACCATGAGCGTCATTAGATAGAGAAAGAAGGCCTTTGAGCGCCCTTTCCAATTGATGCGTGAGAATGCGTAGGCTGCCAAGGCCGAAGTGAAAACATTGAGGATGGTTCCTATCGTTGCCACTATCAGCCCGTTGATCATGAATTTCCCGAACGGAAGATAGTTCCATGCATCTGCGAAGTTGTGAAACTGGATTGCCGATCCAATAAGCGATGGTGGCGAAGCAAAGACCTCGTCAGCTGGTTTCAAGGCTGTGCTTACCATCCAGACGAAAGGGATTAGGAAAAGGAATGCAACAAATCCTAGAATTACCGTGGAGATCCAAGGACCAAGGTGGATCTTGCGTCGATATCGAACAGTTTTACTCATTGGTAGTTTACCCATCTGTCCTGGCCGCGGTACTGGATAAATGTGACGACCAAGATTATTGCGAATAGGCTCCAGGCTATTGTGGAGGCATACCCCATTTCGTATCCTTGGAAGCCACGTTGGTACAAGTAATAAACGAGCGTTGTGGTTGAGTTTCCAGGTCCGCCCGATGTCAAAATGAATGGCTGGGCAAATGTTTGTAGTGACGAAATTATTGTCATGATCACCGCAAAAAAGATGCTCGGCGTCAAAAGCGGCAGAGTTATCTTAAATGTACGCTGCCACCAGTTCGCGCCATCAATAGCGGCGGCCTCATAGACTTGTTGGGGAATCGATCCAATTCCCGCCACGAAAATGATCATGTTATATCCAAAGCCCTGCCAGATTGACATCATGATTACTGCGGGCATAGCCCAGTTCGTATCACCGAGCCAGTTGGGACCGGGATTCCCAAACAAGATCATTGATATTGAGGCGAATAAACCTTCGTTTGGGGTAAGAAGTAAACGCCACACAACAGCGTTTGCAACCATCGGGCTCACAACAGGTAGGAAGAAAACCCAGCGGAACAATCCTTTGAAATGGATACGACTTGAGAGCCAGAGTGCTAATCCCAAGGAGACAACGAGGTTCCCAATAACGTAGGCCACGGCAAAGTAGACGGTGTTCCACAGAACAGGCCAAAAGTTGGGGTCTTCAGTTAGGAGTTTCGACCAGTTTCCTATTCCTGCGAAAGAGGGTGAACCAATAAGGGGCCAGTCGAAGAAGCTAAGTACCAGTGATGCTGCGAAGGGGATAAGAGTGAACGCAAGGAAACCAATTGCGTTTGGTGTCAGGAAGGCAAGTGCGGCGCGTCGGTCGCGTTGTTCCCGGGTTGGTCCTGTGGGACGACGCTCGAGCTTTACCCTTTGTTTGAGAACGGCCACTTTTCACTTCTCTCTTGTGAGGTCCGGGTAGTAAGGCCTGCCCGGACCTCACATCAGGCGAGGTTGCAATCAGTCAATCTGACTCTGCACGTTTGTAAGAACTTCTTCAGGTGTGGATTGGCCGTTGAAGGCTTGGACCGCGTACTGCTGCAACAGTGAGTTCACCCGGTTCCATCCTGGAGAGGTTCGGAAGGGGTCAACCGTTTCCAGCGCAGTTTCAATTGCAGGACGTGCGGTGGGTACATTTGCAACTTCGTACCAATAGTCTTGCGCCGCCTTATACGCGGGGAATCCGCGACCCTCTTCTGCGATGTACTGCTGGCTTTCTGGGCCGATTATTACAGAAATCGCCTGCGCTGCTTCATCCGGATTTGCGCAAGAAGTGGTCACTCCGAAACCAGTTCCGGACATCGTTGTAATAGACGTGCCGTCAAATGCAGGCGGGGTGGTCAATCCGACCTCAAACGATACATTATCTCTCGCGTTGATCAACTGCCATGGGCCATCGATGACCATAGCAACATTGCCATTTCTCCACTGGTCTGCGGGCCAGTTTGATGCTCCAGTTGCTGGTGGAGCCGGAGCTACTTTTTCCTTAGTGACCAGGTCTGCCACAAAGGTGAAACCCTCCACGACCTTTGGGTTGGTAAGATCAGGCTTACCGTCCTTGTCCAGGTAGTTTCCACCGATAGAAAGTACATATGGGAGCCACATATCCGGAGTTCCGTCGACCGCGTAACCGTACTTGCCGTCCTTAGTAAGAGCGTGGGCAGCCTCAAGGAATTGCTCCTTGGTCCACCCTGGTTCGGGCGCATCTAGCCCAGCTTCGTTGAACATATCGACGTTATAGAAGATGACATAGGGCCCAAGGTCGTAGGGCACCGCAAGAAGATCTCCGTCTTTTCTGAGCCCCTCGACGATCGATGCCTCATAGTCTTCGATATCTACTAATCCTGTGAGCTTGTCATCGAGCGGGACGAACAACTCGCCCACGTCTGGAACACGTTGCGCCTGTAGGCCAGCGATACAGGGTAGATCATTTCCTGCTGCTTGAGTAGTCAGCTTGTTGTAATAATCCTTGTAGGCTGTGGTCTCCAGCTTGATCTTGATGTGCGGATACTCCTTGGTCACGCGGTCGGCTAGGTTCTGCCAGACGTCGACCTCCGCCTGAGAGTCAGCGGACATCGCCCAACGAAGTTCTACTTGCTCCGCGTTGCCCGAGGCACTGCCTGATTGATTTGTTGAATTTGGATCCTGTGTGTCTCCGCTTGAGCACCCGGCAAGGGCCAGGGCGGCAACGCCTAGGGCGGCCACGCCAGGTAGAATTCTTTTGAATTTCATCTGTCCTCCTAATGACAACGCTGTCAGTGTTCATAATACTATCTGCGCATGCGAGTGCGGTCAAGAGTGATGTAGGTCACAATTGAATTTGGGCTGCCAAGGTCCCTGCATCCCGACTATTAGTAATGTTTTACTCATTTTTTATGAGTTGATACCCGGGGCAGGTCGCGGATGTTACATTATCGATGAGGAAAGATATCGTTACGACTCTTGACAACGTAGTCAATTGTTGGATCAGCTGAGGGAGGCAAGCAATGGCCATAGAACGTCGCCAACCGACCATGATCGATGTAGCCAAAGAGGCGGGAGTCTCTTTGAAAACCGTCTCTCGTGTTGTTAATGCGGAACCCGGCACCTCTGTTAACACCCAAGAGCGGGTGAAGGCCGCAATCGAGACGCTTGGGTATCGGCGCAACAATGCTGCTTCTGAACTTCGATCTGGTCGGTCTGGACTGGTCGGTTTGGTAGTCGAAGACATTTCTGAACCTTTCCAGTCGGAGCTTGCAAGATCGATCGAAGAAGTTTTGGAACGAGAAGGCCTGCTGCTCTTATCTGCCTCCACGGGGGCAGACGTTGACCGCGGACACAAGGTCTTGACTGCCTTGGCCGAAAGGAGGGTTGACGGCTTGATCATTTTTCCTTCGTTCGATGACTACTCGTTCATGGAACCCCTCTTGGGTGATTTCACTCAAGTAGTTTTCGTTGACAGGCCCCCAAAAGGTTTGGCGGGAGGATCGGTGCGTTCAGATCACCGGGGGGGCGCTTTTGCGGCTACAAGCCGCCTAATAGATCTTGGACACACTCGAATTGCGTACTTGGGAGACCCGACGTCGCTGTATACCGGAGCGGAGCGGTTCGCTGGCTATATGGAGGCTCTAATCGATCACGAGCTTCCCTTCGACCCCGCCCTAGTCCACCTCCAGAATCCCGTGGGCGGGACAGTTGGAAACGCGTTCAAAGAGATAATGAGCCTAGAAGATCCCCCAACGGCCGTTTTCACTGGAAATTCGTTGACAACGATACATCTGCTACGTCATCCGGGGTTTGAGTCGGACAAAATTGCCCACATCGCATTCGATGACCTTCTCTTGGCGGATGTCCTTGCGGTCCCTCTCACCACTGTGTCTCAAGATGTCAGTATGATAGGCGCGACCGCGGCTAATATGATCCAAGAACGTATATTCGGCAATACAGGCGACTATGAAACAGTCGTGCTGCCCACACGACTAATATTGAGGGAATCCGACTTAATTAATCTGAGAAGTTGAGCAAATTGTGGCCATCATAAAGTCTGTTGATGTACCCACGCATCGCAGAATGGTGTCCCCAGAGTACCTAATCAACCTGGTCAATTAATAAGGTGCGGCGAAAATGAGGTGGCTATCGGGGTCACTCGTGGTATAGCTAAGCCTAGCACGTGCGGGCAGTCGATAATCAGCACGGTGACAGCAAGGACCAGGGCTTGGTCGGGATGGCCGATAAGGGTCCGGGTCACTGTCGTGATCACGGCGGCAACAACCGCGAGGTAGAACAGCAATCCAGCTGCCCGATCGGCCAGTGCTTGGGCTCGAGAGCGCGACTGTTGTGCCTCTTGGACGAGCCTGCCGATTCCGGCAACAGCAGTGTCATCACCGACCGCGGTGACACTGATTCGAATAGCTGAGGTGGCGGCAAGTCGGTCAGCGCGGTGGCCAGAATGTTCAATGTTTCACGACCGACAATCTACCGGGCTATCAAACGCACCAAGCTCGACGCCTGACCCGATATTCAGTCGTGAGCATTTGTTACGGCGGAAGCAGGTCGCAAGCTGGTGATCGGTTCGTTATTATTTTGGCCGCGCATAGCGCGGCGGGGATCACGCGGCGCGTGTGGCGGCCTGGCGTGTGGAAAACCGACACTCGCCTGGTGTCGTATGTTTATCACAAGCCATGCCAACTGGCTTGCACCCAAGTGTGGACGAACATGCCGCCCACAAATGTGCACAACCCCTATTGACCACGCAAAGCGTGGCACTCCGCGAAGCATCATGGCCGAGACCTGTGCTCCCGTAGTTGTGCCCTGTCACTGCGGCTAAATACACACACGGGATCTGGCGATGCAGACTCAAATACGACCTTCTCCATCACTGCCAAAGCATTACCGGCCAAGTCGAGGCAGAGTCCAGCTGCTTAAGCATCAAAGCTACCGCCATGCACAAGACCTGCGTTCAGTGAGAAAAGTAGTTGCGAGACTC
Organism: Actinomyces sp. HMSC065F11; assembly: GCF_001813085.1. Lineage (NCBI taxonomy): Bacteria > Bacillati > Actinomycetota > Actinomycetes > Actinomycetales > Actinomycetaceae > Actinomyces > Actinomyces sp. HMSC065F11. Next base: position 418,963 of record NZ_KV811484.1, on the reverse strand, counting down.
TTGAATCGCCCGTATCATGCTATACAAGGAACGTGGTTAAGCAAGGAGCGGTTATGTCTGAGTCACAGTTACGCAAGGGCGCTGTTGAGCTGGTGGTCCTTGGCTTGCTTTCGTCTCGCCCTTCTTATGGCGGGCAGCTGGTAGAACGTTTTCGCGATGAAGCGGAGTTGGAAATTTCTACAGGCACGTTATACCCGCTGCTTGCGCGCCTACGTAAATCAGGGTTGGTAGTTACCACTTGGGAGGAGTCTCCGGTAGGGCCACCGAGGAAGATTTACACGCTCGCAGAATCTGGAAAAAATCGCTTATTGCAAATGCGCGCTGAGTGGGAGGCACTTGATTGTGCTGTGAAGCGAACAACACAGGAAGGAATACGGTAATGAAGTGGTTCGGTACGGATGCCGAAGGGCAGACGCGAATTTTGGGGGTACCTGTCTCCGAAATGTGGTCGGGGCGCTCTGATGCCGCGCTGGATGGTTTTGAACCAGAGAATCCCCGTTTATTAATTCCTCGAAAATACGGGCTGGGTTGGGACTTTAACCTGGGTGCGGTTGGAGTGCGATTAGGATTACTTCGGCCCGATGATTCCCTACCGGATTTGGCCGACTACGTCCCCACACGCCTCAAGCGTGGCATCAGGCTCACCACTATTGCCGGTGGTCTTGGGGTTGCATTCTTGGCGGTACTAGTCAGTCGTGAAGAACAGGTTTTTGTCCAGCGGTCAGCATTCGGAGCGTCTCGGAAAATTATTAGTGGCAAGCAGGCTGCTCTAGCCCCAGTAGCCCTAACGGTCGTTGCAGCACTAGCCCCGAAGGTCATTCGACGCGACGATCCGGAATCTGAAGATGCCGTAAACTTGGCCAATCAGGCTGATCTGATGGGCATAGAAGCCATGTCTATAGCCTGGTTAATAGCAATGCGACGCGCTACTGGCAAGCAGAAAATGACCCGCCGGTCGATGGTACCCATTGTTGCGTTATGGCCCCTCGTTGCAGGCGCTTGCCAACTCACGTATGTAAAAACCGCATTAGCCAAGGTAGAAACCCGGCTGCACAATTCAGGAGAAAATTAATGCCCCCTTTTGACAAATTGTTAGAGTTGCCGACGCCAGCTTTAATAGGAGTTTGCATCCTTATGAGCGCGCAGCTGATAGCGATGATCTGGTCCCTGATCTTCTTGCTGCGCGATAAGAGAAGCCACATTGCCGGTTTGAATCGTCTTGTGTGGCTCTTGGTCATCATCTTTGGCCAACTGATCGGCCCAATCGCCTTTTTAGTCGTGTACTTTCACGAACAAAGACAGCTTACAGCTCAGCATGAATATGAACAGGTATCTACAGCTAAACATCACCGAGTAGATACAAGTTCAGTGGTAAACAAGCTATATCCAAAGGAATGAACATGGATTTAGCGGTATCTACTAAAGATTTGTCCAAGACTTTCGGTAAGCAAAAAGTACTAAACAACATAAATCTACAAGTTCCTACAGGCTCCTGTTATGGGTTTGTGGGAGCGAATGGGGCTGGCAAAACCACCACTATGAGGATCCTTGCAGGTTTGGCTGGGGCCAGTAGCGGTAGCGCCACCGTGCTGGGAGCTAGCAGGGGCAAACTTCCGGTAAGACCAATTCCCGGTGTGTCTTACCTGACCGATGTTCCCCAGATTAGCCCCTGGCTTAGAGCCAAGGATGCGCTCATCACTCTCGCTCGTCTTGGTGGGATCACCCCAGATCTCGCAGCCGAGAGAAGCGAGGAACTACTCAATCTGGTCAACCTTGACAAAGCGCCCGGAAGAATCGGCTCCTTTTCCAGAGGAATGAAGCAACGGATGGGAATAGCCGCAGCACTCGTTACCGCTCCGAAACTACTACTGATAGACGAACCAACCAGCGCTCTCGACCCGATCGGCCGAGCAGATGTTCTGGCGTTACTACGTGAGTTAACCGGCCAGGTAACGATAGTATTTTCCTCCCACATTCTCACTGATGTTGCGAAAGTTTCTACTCACGCGGGGATCTTGCATCGCGGTAATCTGCTTGTTCAAGGGCAGCTAGACGAACTACTCAATCAGAAAGCTAAACACGTTACGCTTGATGTCACGGTGCGTTCTGACGTTGCCACAGCCGTGTCTGAGGCTATCTATACCCTCGACCCTGGCGCAAAGATCAACCCCACCTTGACCGGCTTAGACGAACTTTTCAGCAAACTAACTAAGGATGGCGGTAAACAATCGTGAACACATCGCGTTTCAGATTGATCTGGCGCTATCAAGCTGTCTGGCTATTACGCTCCTATGGCACATGGATTACAGCCGGGATATTCGTTATCCTCGCTCTCACTCAAGGACTATTTACCCAATACACGCCGCAGATCATCAAATTTCTGGCCGGATCAGAAGCAACAGCACTAATAGGGTCCCTACCAGAACCTTCCTGGCAGCAAGCTTACGCGGGATGGATAAAAAACCTTACCCAAATTCTGACCGTAATCCTTGTTGCAATGAGCGCTTTTCGTTGCAGTGTGATTACCGGTAATGGCGACATCCCTTTTATTTTTCCCGGTAGCGTGCAACGCTCACACTACCTCATCAGCTTTGCTATCAGCAGCTGGATATCAACTATCTTCCTTTCCTTTGTCAGCGCTACATTAGCTTGGGCAGGAACATTACTGCTTTTCCCAGGTGCTAGTCCCACCCCGATCATATTGGCTAGTTTGGTTTGGGCTCTACAGATCATTCTCATTCACGCACTCCAGACTGTCGCAGCCACCGTTAAACAAGGTATCGGCATGCCACTTGCGGTCGGATTCGGGGCCTACCTCCTAATAACGATGTCAGCGATATTCATCCAGGAGGGCAACAAAACCCCGCTTGGCCTTGTCCCCATGATCAACAATCTCGCGCAAGACACACTAGAGACACCTTGGGCATGGCCAATAACCAGCAGCCTACTGCTAATCATTGCGCTACTTTTCACCGCCACCCACATTTACAACAGGGCAGAACTCGCCTAAAAGAAAACGCGGGTGACGAAATAGATCCGATTCAAAATAGGAACAGCATCAAAATTACGAGCGCGAATGAGTGTAAATGTAAAAGGCTACTATTTTCTCGCTTATTATTGGGGAGGGTAAGGAGGGCACATGAGGTTAGATAAGGTGGCCGTGGACGTAGAGGCCTTACCTTCTACCGAACCTCTGCGTATTGTGGCAAGGCACGCGCACTCAGTGTTTGCACCATTACGTTACCCTGGGGGGAAGGCGAAACTCGCCGGATTTTTCGCCGATATACTCGCTCACAACCGGCATATTAGCCGATATGTCGAGCCTTACGCCGGTGGTGCGGGAGCTGGCCTAGCTCTCTTGTTGACAGGACAGATTACCCATCTACATATAAACGATCTTGACCCGGCCGTATATTCGTTTTGGCGCTTGCTAGTAACGGACCCACAACGGCTCGTTAACTTCATTGATTCTGTCCCTCTAACCGTGCAAGAGTGGCATTGTCAGCGAGCGATTTACAAGGCTGGCTCCTCGCCTTCTGCTGAACTGGGTTTAGCATTTTTTTACTTAAATAGGACAAACCGGTCAGGAATATTAAACGCGGGCGTGATTGGAGGGAAGACCCAAACAGGAAACTACAAGATGGATGCCAGATTCAACCGGGATACTCTTGTGAAACGTGTGGAAGCGTTGATTCCCCATTTAGGAAGAATGACTGTCACAAATGAAGACGGCCGTAGCGTGATCAACGACTATGGAAATGACAAACAGACCCTGTTGTATGTTGACCCCCCTTACGTTCAGGCTGGGAAACGCTTGTATTTAAATGCGTTTGAAGATTATGACCACAAAGGGCTAGCAGCCACAATTCATGATCACCCTGATGGGAACTGGATCTTGACTTACGACGACCACCCATTGGTGCGTGAATTGTACGAGGGGGATTATTGCATCCCCTTGTCCATCAATTATTCCGCGCACAAGAAAACAAAAGCGAAAGAGATCCTGGTCGCATCAGTGAACCTGGCGCCGGTAGTAAAGGAGATTGGCCGCAATAGTGTAACTTAGCTACCAGGTCTCACCAACTACCACCCCTCTTGTATACAGCGTATTGTTGACACAAAAGTGCAAAGAGCACGGCATCATTAAATGCGCTTTTCAACGTATCTTCAGATAGATTGCGGTAAGAACCATGAGAAGCTGTGTTGCCAACTATTGTTGCGGACCTGACAAAGTTGCAATTCGTGATGGTCGATTTGGCTGAATGGAACCCTCCTAGTTTTGGAAACTGCTCGGATAGGTACCTTATAAACTCGCTATCACAGAGCCTGTCTGTAACCTGCTGAACATCTTCTTTAAGTCGTGAACGACCCTGTTGTTCCAGCTGCAATCCTTCAATATTGGACGCTCTCAGACCAGCCATAGTAAGTTCGAAGATTGGTCTAAGTGCTGGGGCTAGGACGTAGAGCTTTGTCTGTCTGCTACAAGATCCCCGCTGTGGAAGGTCCCCGTGTTTAAGGATCCCGAGGACTAGGGCATTGGCGTCCATAAAATTATTGCTATCGTCGATTCGCAGTTCTAGATGTGCGAATTTATTTCCAACATGGTTGGTGTCGTCGCGTTTGGCACCCTTCAGGCTTTGTTTTAATTGCTGTTGCAAGTCTGCATCGGCATCTTCGGGAGTAACGTTGTGGAGCTCTTTATGGTCTGCGATGTCACTATTGTGGTCATCGGATTGTTGTACGCGCGTCTGCGGTTGCGGGACTTCAGTAAGCGATGACACGTTAGAAGAGGAAACAGGAGCGGGATGATGTGGAGCCGGTTCATTGATGACCGCGCTTGACTCACCTGTGTGAGCCTTGCCAGTTCCGATAGGCTTCTCGTCGCATTCGAGATATTGCAAAACGTCCTCTAGGGCGTTTCTATCTCCGTTTAACGCTGGGTGTCGCGTGTTTAGCTTCGGATCTGCATCTGTCATCAGCGTTGCTAATCGCAGGAGCGCTTTCAGATTATTATCAGTGAGTGTGTTAGCTATCTCTGCTGTTGTTCCCTCTGGGGATAGAAGCCCGCTTGGAGCGAACTCTATTCCAACTTTGGCACGTATTTCATCTACCTTTAAGGCGTATTCGAGTGGGGATGGCTTAATCGTTTTTAATCGTTTGACCGATTCTTCATCCAAACGTCGCGCTAGCTCTTCAACTAGATGAGAAAACGATGCGGTTTGTAATAGGCGCTTGAGGCGCGAGCCTATATTATATCGCTCTTTGAGTTGTGCGATCGTAGTGCCCGCCTCAATTTGTGCGTAATAAAACTGTGCTTGCTGTTCAGTGCTCCATTGCTTTTTCGATGTTTTTGTATGAAGACGGGCGATATGTGGCTGGAGTTCTTCCTCCGAGTCAGCGACCATTACTCGGATTTGCGATGGAATACTCGCGTACCTGTCCTGATATTTGTTTTTGAGACGCTTATACCGGTGGGACTTGTCTGGCCCATATTTTTCGATCAACGTCGGATCATTCAACAGTTTGAGTGCTGTAACCCGCCGGTTACCTTCAACAACTTTGAATCTAGATCCATCAGCTACCACAAGGGGGAATTCATTATCCAGATAACCGTATTTGACAATCTCCTCTGCTAGTTCGAGTATCTTCTCATTCTCCAACATATACAGCACGGCTTGACGCTCGTCGGTTACGCGTATCGGCAGACGATAATTACGTAGGTCAAGCTCTAGTTCCTCCAGAGCTACTAACTTCACAGGCAAGGGACACCGATGCATTATTCTCCTAACGTTGGACTAAGTCTAAGCAAAACCTGTACTTATTACGCGCACTATCACCAGACTCTGCCGCGCTCGACACGAACTTCACATGTTTCGAATATAGCTATAACAGCACCTACGGATATGCGACTTTGCTCAATCACACGATGAATACTTGTTTATGGTGTGGAAGCAATCCGGGCTCACGCCTGTAATACGAGCCTAGAATCATTTCGGCGACCTCGTTAGCGGAGTTGGTTTACATCTATCCACTCTCATAAGGGGCTATCTGTCACCTGTTCTACCGCAACAAGATGCGTAGCCCAGGACCTCGCGCACCGCTTTCCGGTTCTCATCTTGATTCATTAGTCAGGCCGCTGAATCGATTTGGTTCGACATTAAATTTGTTCCTTTCAATTCACGACAGCCAAGTGTTAATGGCTTCATAACCGAGGCAAGTTGTGCGCATTAACGCCAACAACCAACAGACCAAATCAAACCAACAATGCGGCCACGCAAGCGCGCATACAAACTACTAATCGCGTCTTGGCTCAAGACGTAGCTGCACGCCGTCACACTTCAACATCGCAACGCAGGTGCAGCCTCTCCACTCTGTGCCGCCCCAACGCGTTGCGCAAATGGCGCTGGCGCAACGCAAACAGCGGACAAGTCACATCCATGTAGCTTGCAACCCACGCCAATCACGCACCCAAAGTGCAATCACGCCATGCTCTAGCGCGCGCAACAGCGTGCGTTACAGCACCTGGGTAGCGAGCTAAACGACTTGGTGCCTACCCCTTACGGCGTGGGCGGCTGGATTCCTGCTCCATTTGTCCCTAGATATGCGAAAGCCCCTGCTCTCGCAGGGGCTTTCGGCGGGTGGGCCCACCGGGAATCGAACCCGGGACCCACGGATTAAAAGTCCGTTGCTCTGCCAATTGAGCTATAGGCCCGTGCAGATCATTTTAACGCCTAGCAGGGCAACTGCCAAAACCTAAACCCATAACCGCAGCAACAAAAGAGGAGGGAGCCAGCGGCTCCCTCCTCAACAATGCGAAAACTAGTTCTTCTTAGCCGCGAAGCTCAAGTACAGGCTAATCAAGCCCATCGCAACCAGAATCGAAATGACCCACTCAAGAACAGAGCCGACGCCAATCGCACCCGCGATCCAGCCGCCAATACCTGCACCAAGTGCGCCAAGAATAATCGTCCACACAATACCCAGCGGCTGCTCACCCTTCATGAACAAGCGAGCAAGCGCGCCAATAATCGCGCCAACAACGATGTACCAAATGATAGCTCCCATTATGGAAAACCCCTTCTCAATGTCTCAACAAGCCTCGCGTACGCCAGGCCTTACACTTTCCAACCTTTCAGAAAGCGCGCCAGACTTCACGCGCTAACCCCAAATGAGCGATGATTCGCACAAAAATAGGGCAACCAAGACTACAGAAGTAATGTTTTAACCAAGCCCTGGTCAGGTTTCCTTAATGCCTGGTGCTTTCTTTTGTCCGGGCGAAGGAGGCCTGGACGCCATCCACACGGCTACTGACACGAACAACAAACCCACAACCGCGGGCCACGCGGGAAACTGCCGCAACACCACAGCCCCCACAACCAAGGAGGTTGCTGGGAGCAATGCGTTTAACAACGCGAATGTTGGCGCATCGATCCAGCTCATAATGACCTGCTCAATGGAATACGGAACCACAGTAGACAAGAACGCTACGCCCACCACCGTCCAAAAGATTTGCGCAGACTCGAACGCCGATAAGAAGTCGCCTGCAACCACGGGGAAATACACCAGCGAACCCGTGGCCGTTGCAATCGAGAGCGAAGTGAGGCCCGACCTTGCCCTCGCGATCCGGCGCCCAATGAGGATATAGCCCGCCCACAAGCCGCCCGCCAACATCGCCCACAAGAACCCGGACACTCCAGCGGAGCTAGTCCTGTCAATACCGAATCCGGAGATCAGCACCACCCCTGCGAAAGCCACCAGGCCCGCAAGTTTACTCAGCCATCCTCGCCCAAAAATCACGGCAACCACCACGGGGCCGAGGAACTCCAGCGAAACTGCAACACCCAAATCTAAACGAGCCACAGCCTCATAAAACGCTATATTCATTCCGGACATGACCACGCCAAACAGAGCTGACGCGCCCACCTCACGAAGCGTCAAATGCTCCCGCCACGGCCTGCGCCACGCCAACAAAACCAGTGCAGCAATCGTGACTCGCCACCACGCCACCGTCGTAGGCGCCATAACCGAAAACAACACCACCGCAAACGCGGCACCCGTGTACTGGGTTGTCCCGGACGCAATAAACAGCGCCGGCGCTAACGCGCGCCTTCCCGAACTATTCACCCGCAGTATGCTCAAACGAAAGCGACACGGAGTTCATGCAGTAACGCTGCCCCGTAGGAGTCTGCGGCGCATCATCAAACAGGTGCCCCAAGTGCGAATCACAATTCGCGCAACGCACCTCGGTGCGCACCATTCCATGCGAAGTGTCCTCAACATACTTCACCGCGGCGTCCTCGGACTTATAAAACGAGGGCCAACCACAGCCGGCATCAAACTTCGTCTGCGAGCGGAACAACTGCGCGCCGCAAGCGCGGCAACGGTAAATCCCTTCGCGGTCCTCATTCAACAATTCGCCAGTGAAGGGACGCTCCGTGCCCGCCTCACGCAACACGTGGTATTCCATCGGATTCAAGACCTCACGCCACTGCGCCTGCGTACGAGCCGCCGCATTCACATCAACCTTAGGAGTTTCCATAACTATTCCTGCTCCTCATCTTGAATCCGCTTCATCTCCGCCTCCACCAACTGCCGGGCGGACTCATCGCCACCAAGCTTATTGACCGCGGATTCCTCAGAAATATCACCAAGGCGAAGCGCCCGCAAAGTCTGCGTCTCAACCCGCTTGCGCTGCATTTCCTCCGAGGGGCCCTCCAGTTTTTTCGACCGCGCCTCGGCCTCTTCACTTCCCGAATACAAACGATCCCCAACCGTTGACGTCACCGCGCTATCATCCGCGCCCCGGGCATCATCATTAGCGGGAACTTCCGGGCTCGTGTCCTGCTGGATCGCAAGGAGTTCTGCGGGCGACAACACGCGCGTAGGCTCCGGCTCGGCCAGCACTTTCGTGGTCACCTTGCGATCACGCAACCGCTTGCGACGCACCTTACTAGCCCGGTTCTTCGCCGCACGCATACGAGCCTCCTGCTTTGTTTGCGCCGGCGGCTCCTCAGGGTCAGGGCGCACCGCACTCTTCTCTCCCTCACGCTCGATATCGCGCAACTCGTTAGCGAGCTCCACAATCTCACGCTCGGAGCGATCCAGGTTAACTTCAACCACGTCCTCCTTTTGCACGCGAGTGCGAGTCAGAGCGTAAGGAGCATTTTGAACCACCCAATCGATCAAATGCTCGCGCATGTAACAACGCAAATCCCACAGGTCACCAGAGTTCCTGGCCGTGAGTGCAATGCGAACGAGCATCCACCCATCCGTTGCATCCGTAACCTGCACGCTAGAGCTGCGCCTATCCCACAGATCCGTTTCTTCAAGCAGACGCTCAACTTCCCTCCGGATCAAAGGCACGGGCGCACGCCAATCCAACTTCAGCTCCACAGTGCCGGCAAGCTTCGTATTAGCGCGCGTCCAGTTCTCAAACTTATTCTGCGTGAAATGGGTGGACGGAACAATGAAGCTCCGATCATCCCACGCCGCCAGCACGACGTAGGTCAGCGTGATCTCCTCAATCGTTCCGAACTGGTCATCAACCACCACCACGTCGCCCACACGAATCGCGTCTGTAAACGTGATCTGCAAACCCGCGAACGTATTCGACAGCGAATCTTGCGCCGCAATGCCTGCGACCAAAGAAATCACACCGGCCGACGCCAAAATCGAACCCATCGCTATTCGAGCCGATGGGAATGTCAAAATCACCGCTACCGCGCCCAAAATCACGACAACCAACTGCACGATTCGGCGCAGCATCTGAGCCTGAGTAGCAAGACGGCGCGAGCCCGTTGCCTCCTTACGATGCTTCGCGACGTCCTCAATGACGTACGCACCGGCGTAACACATCCAACTGACCATCACGATTGTGATAATCAGCAGCGTGTGCTGCAGGGGCGGAATCCATGTAGCCGCATCCGTTGGGAGCACCTGCACCATGTAATTCAGGCCAACCCACGCGCCTGCCACCAAGAACAGTGCGAAGAACGGGATCTTCACACGTCTTGCAAGCCAAGCGAAGTTATCGGACTTTCGCGATACCACCCGCAGCGCGGCCCACGCCAGCATCGCTATCACCAGCGAAACCAGCACACCAACTGCCACACCCGCGAATAGTTGGAGCAGGTTCAGCGCATCCTGTACAGCTTCTTCAGCGTTACCATCCATACTTAAAGAGTAGGGGCAGGAGCGGACATTTTCTTTTCGGCGCGGCATACCCACAACAACTTGAGCGCCGGTGAGAGGCTTCACAACTTCACGCTTTGCCAATATGAAGGTAAGTCGCGTAGACTTTGACGAGTCTGATCGCACGCATTGCGAGCAGAGGCCCCCATCGTCTAGCGGCCTAGGACACCGCCCTTTCACGGCGGCGGCACGGGTTCGAATCCCGTTGGGGGTACGTTGGCCCCGTAGCGCAGTTGGTTAGCGCGCCGCCCTGTCACGGCGGAGGTCGCCGGTTCGAGCCCGGTCGGGGTCGCCACTTCTACTAAGACCCGCAAGGGTCTTTTTCATACCAAAATCGTTCTTTCCGCACCCCTCCTGAACTGTTCAAAGCACGGGCGCTACCTTGACAATTAGGGAGAGCATGCTCACACGCATAAAGTAACGCACTAATTTGGCAAGGGTTCAAAAGGTCGGTAATATGATCTTCGCACCAAGGCCCCGTAGCGCAGTTGGTTAGCGCGCCGCCCTGTCACGGCGGAGGTCGCCGGTTCGAGCCCGGTCGGGGTCGCTCGGTCAAGGAAACTTGACCAGAGCCTCTGTAGCTCAGTTGGTAGAGCGTTCGACTGAAAATCGAAAGGTCACCGGATCGACGCCGGTCGGAGGCACAGGTAACCCTCGGAAATCCGAGGGTTTTTCTGTACCTAAGCCTCTAACGCTGGTACTAAATCAGAATCAGCGTTGGTGGACATTCGCGTGCACATCGCAAACCGCGACCATTTCAACGACAATAGACACATGAGTGTACTCCAGGCCCTAACCACCCCCACCGAGCCCGCCATCATTGCCCGCGGCCTCACCAAAACCTACGGCAAAGGCAGCACCGCCGTCACCGCCCTTAAATCCGTAGACGTCACCATCGGACGCGGCGAGTTCACCGCCATCATGGGCCCATCCGGATCAGGCAAATCCACACTCATGCACTGCCTAGCCGGCCTCGACTCCATCACAAGCGGGGACGTAACCCTGGACGGCAACACGATCTCGAACATGTCCGAGCGTAAACTCACCAAATTACGACGCGAACAAATCGGGTTCATCTTCCAATCCTTCAACCTCATCCCCACACTCACCGCGCGAGAAAACATCACTCTGCCAGCCGACATCGCCAAGAAGACCGTCTCCAAAGAACGCTTCGACACCATCGTTGACGCCGTTGGCCTGCGCGACCGCCTGACCCACCGGCCCGCCGAAATGTCTGGAGGACAACAGCAACGCGTTGCCTGTGCCCGCGCCCTCATCACCGAACCAACCGTTGTGTTCGCCGATGAACCAACCGGAAACCTAGACTCCAAATCTTCCACTCAGGTACTCAATTTCCTGCGCGAAGCCGTGGACGCCTTTGAGCAAACCGTCGTCATGGTCACCCACGACCCAACCGCCGCGTCACACGCCGATCGCATCCTCTTTCTTGTAGACGGACGCATCGTTGCCGAACTGCGCCAGCCCACACCTGACGCCGTTTTGGATGCCCTGCGCGAACTCGACACCCTGCGTGAAACCGACCCGCAAGACGAGGACAACCCTGGCGCGTACCCCGTGCCGAGCGAGGATTCCACCCCCGCGCCCGAGCCTGATCCCGGCGAGCACGAAGCGGTCCTCGAAAATCAAACCACGCCTGCCAAAACCGAAAGCTTTCAAGACGCCGAACGCCAACCCGGCGAAACCCTTGACGAAGCGCTACGGCGCATTGCGCCAACCGGTGAACTCGACGCCGAAACGCAAGACCTTCTAATCCGCGCGCAAAAGCTGCTGCATGACCTTCCCGGATCCGTCATTCCCGAGGACGACCTTGAACTGACCGGCCAAATCCCCATCGTCAAACGCGTTAAACCCGAACAAAACAACGCGCAAAACGGCAAGGAGCAGGCGTGATCAAAATAGCCCTGCGTGACGTCTGGGCGCACGCCCCCCGGTTCCTCATGACAATCTTGTCAGTGGTGCTCGGCGTTGCATTCCTCTCCGGCACACTCGCCCTGCGAACCAGCCTCGAAGACACCTTTGTGCAATCCTTTGCCTCCACAACATTCGGCACCATTCAGGTGGAAGGTAACCCCATCTCCGACGACTCGAGCCAGAGCGCGCGAATCGACGTTGGTGCGGCTGACACAATCCGCGGCATAAACGGCGTTAAAGACGCCCAGCCCGTGTACATGAGTCCCATCACCGTGCTTCAAGACGGATCACCCGCCACCGGCGTAGGCACCGTCACCCTTGCCACCGGCGCTCTCAGCGGCTTCACCCCCTGGACGATTGAAGGCAAAACCCCGCGCAATGAGAACGAAATCGCGTTCGAAGCGGCCGCCTTGAAACGCTACGAAATGGGCGTTGGCGACCGGATCGAATACATCGCCGGGGGCGAAAAGCACCACGCCCAAATCGTAGGCATCGTGCACCTGGCCGCGGAAGTCTCGCCCATCAACATCATTGCTTTCGACCAGGAGACCGCGCGTTCGCTCAGTCAAACGCCCGAGCTGGTGAACGCCATCGCAGTACAAACTGAAACCGACACGGACCTGGGCGCCGCCATTCGCGACATCAAGAACAACCTTGGAGTGGACTACACCGTCAGGTCCAGCGATGACGCGATCGAGGAGGCCGCCGACAACGTCAAAGACACCCTTGGATTCGTCACCACGTTCCTGCTCGTATTCGTTGTTCTTGCTCTCGGTGTCTCCACATTCATCATCGCCAATACATTCCACATGGCCGTTAAAGCTCGGCAAAAAGAGTTTGCCTACCTGCGTGCCGTTGGGGCCTCTCCCCTACAAATCTTCCTTCAAGTTGCCATTCAAGCCCTGGTTATCGGGATCGTTGGATCCGCGCTCGGACTCGCTGCCGGCACCGGCCTACTAGCCCTCGCATCATTCGGCCTCCTCAAAGCCGGAATGGTCACCTCCCTTATCACCGCGCTGCCCCGCGACGTCATCATTACCGCGCTGATTGTGGGCATCGCAGTAACCCTTGTTGGAGCGATCCTTCCCGCCCGCGCCGCCGCACACACCCCGCCAGTAGAAGCCATGCGGGAAGTCTCCGGCGTGCGTGAAGCACCGCTTTGGCCGCGCGCTCTCATGGGCGGCGCACTCATCGCAGGCGGAGCTGTAGGCGTCTACCTTGGCGCGAAACAGGTCGTTGACTGGGCGGGCACCTCCCTAGGACTTGGCGCCGGGGCTGTAGTCATTGGCGCGCTCATTGCCTCGCCAGCCCTCGCCAAGGGGATCCTCACCCTCCCTGCCCTCGCGTTGCGCGAAACCCGGCTCGTAGCGCTGCGCATCGGCACCAAGAACGCCGTTCGCAATCCGCGACGCACCGGCGCCACCGCCGGCGCCCTCATCATCGGCATGGGCCTCGTAACCCTTGGAACCGTACTGGCATCGTCCGTGCAGGCTTCCACCACCGAAGCCATCCAATCCGAGCTACACGCCGACCTCACCATCACCCCCATCAGCCCCGGGGAATCCATCACCGATGAGGCCATCGCCAAAATCCGAGCCACCAAGGGCGTGAAATCCGTAGGGGACTCCTACACCAGCGCATTCGCGCCCACCACCGTAGATGGCGAAACCTTCCCCCTTGCGCTCACCACCGTGGACACCACCCGCCTCACCACAGACTTCAAAGTACCCATGGCCAGCGGCACCCTCCCTAACATCAACCGCGGCCAAATCCTGCTATCCAAGAACAGCGCGCAAGCACTGGGACTAACCGCTGGCGACGAGCTCACCGTCCTTGGCAACCTTGGGCCAAAAACCATAACCATCGGCGGAATCCACGACTCCACAATCCTCACCACGACCTCCCTAGTCGCACCCAATACGCTTGAGGAACTGGGCCTGACCGCACTGGGGCGTTCCTTCGTCACCGTCTTCAAAACCGACCTGCCCCTAGACGAAGTGCAAGAAAATGTTCGCGCAGCTCTCGCTGACCAACCCACCATCGCCGTATACACCAAAACCGACCTGGTCTCCGAGATCGGTAACACCATCAACACGGTGCTTGCTATCCTCTACGCCCTACTAGGCCTCTCCATCGTCGTGGCAATCGTCGGCATCATCAACACACTCGGACTGGCCGTCAACGAGCGCACCACCGAGATCGCGCTCATGCGAGCCATCGGCACCGGCAAACTCCAAATCGCCGGGACGATCATCACCGAAGCGATCCTCACCTCCCTATACGGCACCATCATCGGCATCCTCATCGGGCTTGGCACAGGCATCGGCCTGGTAGCCTACACCAAAGAAGTAGGCATCTCCGTGCTCTCAGTCCCCTGGGCAACCCTGCTTGCGCTACTCGCCGGAACCATCATCATTGGGATCCTCGCCGCCGTCGGCCCCGCACGGCGCGCTGCACGTGCACCAATTCTCGAATCCATCGCCTCCGAATGAGCATGTGAGTTTTAGCTAGAAAGCACCGCTATTTCAAGCGACCAACACCGTTTCGTGACAAACTAGGAGCAGTGTGCCCTGCGCACAAGTATTCGCAGCCAACAAGGCCGCAACACAACCGACCCACTCGAGGAGTTCAAGATGGCAGTCGACAGGTCCAAACCGGCCACGCCAGTAATTGTGGAGACAACGCAGTCTCGCCCCAACACAAGCATCGGGCAGCTAGTCAACGAACTGTCCAACCAAATCACCACCCTGATCCGCGGCGAGATCGAACTAACCAAGGTCAAAGCAACCACGCTTGCCAAGAAAGCCGGCGTTGGCGGCGTCCTCCTCGCAGGTGCGGGCGTATTCGCCCTCTACCTACTCGGATGGATCTTCCGCACCATCGAGCTTGGCTTCGCAAACGTTGTAGCCCCCTGGCTTGCAGCCCTCATTACCGCGGGCATCCTCCTGCTCATCGTTATCATCCTGGCAGCAGTTGGAGCCCTCCTCCTCAAGAAAGGCCTGGCAGACAAGCCGAACCCGGGCGACAACATGAAGCTAAACGTCGCCGCAGCAAAGAAGGGATTGAAAAAGTGAGCGAAACCCCTCGCACCGTCGAAGAGATCGAAGCTGAAATCCTGCGCACGCGCCTTGCGATGCAGTCCACCGTCAATGAGCTCAGCAGCCGCCTTAACCCGCGCGAACAAGCCAAAGCTGTTGCCACGCGCGCCGGCGAAAAAGCCGCTCAGTTTGGTCAAGATACGGCAGATGAAGCCAAAGCTGCCCTCAAGGGCGATCCGCGCGCACTAGCCAAGTTTGCATCGGTTGGCGTAGCGCTCGGCCTACTCGCCGGACTCAAGAAACTGCGCAAATAGATCCACTATTTGAAATCCAAACGCCGAACAACCGCGGAAAACCCGCAGAAAATCCCCAAGACATTTCTAGACGTTAGGATAATCTGTCCGATTTTCGTTAGAATAGGCGCTTGAAAGACCATTAGACGCTCAGGATTCCCACGGGAATCCGCAAGACACTGTGGAGGGGGTCGACGCCAATGGGGCGCGGCCGTCAGAAGGCCAAGCAAACAAAGGTGGCTCGGAAGCTAAAGTACACTTCGCCCGAGACCGACTTTGACGCTCTGCAGCGTGAACTCGCTGCTGAGCGAGGCGAATCGAACGATCCGTACGGGGATATTCCCCCGGCGACCGACGAAGACAACTGGGATGACTACGACGACTACAAATGAGTCGTAAAACCCAATACAAATAGTCAAACGAAAATCGGGAGGGCAAGCGCCCTCCCGATTCGTTATGCTTGACTGGCCTATGACCGGGGCAGTTTCTAGAGTCGGTAGCTTCCCGTCAGTAGAGCCGCTCCCGCCTGCACTCCCTTAGCGCCCTGTACCAAGCGATCCGAATCCGCTACCTGCAGCGAAGATGAAGAGAGCTCGACGTCGCCCAGCACCCACGGCTCGCTGCCAATAGCCATCAAGAATCCCAGCGCTTCATCAGCTACGGCCTCATCCACAATCGCGACCATGCCAACGCCCAAGTTGAACGTCTGCTCCATCGCGGCCCAACTTACTGCGCCCAGCTTAGAAAGCGTTGAAAATACCGGCGGCATGGCCCAAGATGAACGATCCACTCGCGCAATAAAACCAGTAGGGATAACGCGCGAAATGTTCGCACCCAAACCGCCACCCGTAATGTGGGACAAAGCCTTCACCGCGCCGCGAGGAAGCGACTCGATCATCGCTAACATCTGCTTCGTGTACAAGCGCGTGGGCTCAAGAAGCTCCTCGCCGAGCGTGCGGCCAAACTCCGGCACTTCCCGATCAAGCTTCCACGTAGAATCAGCCACAATCTTGCGAACCAGCGAATAGCCATTCGAATGCAAGCCCGAAGACGAAATACCAATCAAGACATCGCCAACCGTCACGCGGTGAGCGCCAAGCATCTCGTCGGCATCAACCACGCCCGTTGCGGCTCCCGCAATGTCGTAGTCGTCCGGATCCATCAAACCGGGATGCTCCGCGGTCTCGCCACCAATCAAGGGGCAATCCACCTGCGCACAAGCCTGCGCCACGCCGCGCACAATATCTGCAATCTTCTGCGGCTCCACACGGCCCGTTGCAATGTAATCCGTCATCAGCAACGGCCTCGCACCCATCACCACCAGGTCATCCACAACCATCGCCACAAGATCCTGACCGATCGTGTCATGGATCCCCATTGCCTGCGCGATCGCGATCTTTGTTCCAACGCCGTCCGTAGACGAGGCGAGCAGGGGCCTCTTCATCCCCTTCAACGCCGACGCGTCGATCATCCCGGCGAAACCACCCGATTCTCCAAACACCGTGGCGTTATGCGACTTTGCAACAGCGGCCTTCATCAGCTCAACCGCGCGGTCACCCGCCTCAATATCAACACCCGCAGCAGCGTAATCAACCATCAAAACCTCACTTAGTCACGCCAGGTGTACCCGGAATCGGAGTTCCCGGCGGAACCGGCACCGGATACTGTCCATTAAAACAAGCTAAACACAAGCTATCGGCCGGCTGTCCCGACGCGGCAACCATGTCTTCCAGCGACAAATACCCTAAAGAATCCGCGCCGATCCACTCACAAATCGCGTCCACGTCCATAACCGAAGAAATCAGTTCCGCCCGCGTTGGGAAATCAATCCCAAAGAAACACGGCCAACCCACCGGCGGCGATGAAATACGCACGTGAATCTCACTTGCCCCGGCCTCGCGAAGCATCCTCACAATCTGCCTTTGCGTATTACCCCGCACAATCGAATCATCCACCACAACCAGGCGCTTGCCCTGCACAATGTCGCGCAACGGATTCAACTTGAGCCGAATACCGCGCTGGCGCAAACTCTGCGTAGGTTGAATAAACGTGCGGCCCACGTAACTGTTCTTCACAAAACCCTGCGCGTAGGGGATACCGGACTGTTGCGCGTAGCCAATCGCTGCAGGCGTGCCAGACTCTGGCGTTGCAATCACATAATCGGCATCCACAGGATGCTCACGAGCCAGCGCCGCGCCCATCTCTTGACGCGCCAAACTAATGGACCTGCCCGCAATCCTCGTATCCGGCCTAGCGATATACACGTACTCAAACACGCAGCCGTGCGGAGTAGCCTTACCGAACTTAAACGAGCGCATACCGTCCGAATCAATCGCGATCAGCTCACCCGGCTCCACCTCGCGAATAAACGACGCGCCCACAATATCGAGCGCAGCTGTCTCGGACGCAAGCACCCAACCCGTATCCAAACGGCCCAAAACCAGCGGGCGCAAACCGTGCGGATCACGCGCGCCATACAGCGTGCGCTCATCCATAAACACCATCGAGAAACCACCCTGAAGACGCGGCAACACGTTCTTCGCCGCCTCAATCAGCGAACCGCGTTCAGTTTGCAGCCCCTCCCCCAGATGCTGTTCACAGCCCTTCTCAGTGCCATAACCACCCAGTAGCGCCGTAATAATCTGCGTGCCCGTCGCGTCATCGTCAATCGGGCGATGCGAAACCTTATTTGCCAAATCGCGCAACTGGGACGCATTCGTCACGTTTCCGTTATTACCGAGCGCAATCGAACCCGTAGCAGTAGGCCCCAACATCGGCTGCGAATGCTTCCACTCAGCCGCCGCCTTCGTTGCGTACCGCACGTGCCCAATAGCCATATGCCCCTCAAGCGTTGAAAGAGCCTCGTCATTAAACACCTGCGAAACGAGCCCCATGTCCTTATAAACCATGATGCTCTTACCATCGGAAGCAGCAATACCCGCCGACTGCTGACCTCTATGCTGGAGGGCGTACAACCCGAAATACGTTAAGCGAGATACTTCCTCGCCCGGCGCCCACACCCCAAAAACGCCACATTCATCTTTAGGTTTATCCGAATCAGAAAAGTCTGCATCCAGCAGTTCATCTTCACGCACGCCCTCATCATTACACATTCACAAAACCAGTTGCGGGGCGCTTCAAAAAATGGACTCAACCGGCCTCAGTTGTGGACGAATCCAAATCTGGATAATCCTTTGGCCTAGCAAAACCATCGCGCGAACGCGGGTGCTTAATCGCGATTGCCTCCGCCTGCTCGTTATCAACCAGCAACTCATCAACCACCAGGTCAGCTGCCTCAAACTCCTGATTGCGATACGTTGCGCGCGCCATCAACTGCGCACCGATCGGCGACGACACCGTCTGCAACGCGACAATAAGCAAGGCTGCAGCAACCCACTGCCACGAACGCATAGACACAGCTGCACCCGTAGCCATCAAGAACACGCCCAACCACTGGGTTTTTGCCGAAGCGTGCATGCGTGAATACGTATCGCGCAAACGGAGCAACCCCACGCCGCTCACCAACATGAACGAAGCACCGCCGAGCAGAAGCAATGCGCCCAGCAGATCCCACACGGCCTCGAGACTAATCATGCTTCTCACTCGCCTTCTTCGACGCCTTCTTCGCGCGCTCGCCCGCAT
This sequence comes from Actinomyces sp. HMSC065F11, assembly GCF_001813085.1. Classification (NCBI taxonomy): domain Bacteria; kingdom Bacillati; phylum Actinomycetota; class Actinomycetes; order Actinomycetales; family Actinomycetaceae; genus Actinomyces; species Actinomyces sp. HMSC065F11. The sequence goes on along the minus strand of NZ_KV811484.1, from coordinate 399,867 downwards.
CGGCGATGCTCTTAGCCGACTGTTTCGAAGCCTGCGCCTCGCGGGCCGCCTTGATTGCCTCACGCTCCTCCGCGTGTAGCTCGCTTTGCGCCTCACGCATCAAACGCGCCTCCTGCGCGCGCAATTGCTCCGGCGTAGTAGCGGCGTCCGTAGTATCGCGCGGGCGCTCCGAAAAACGTCCCAGCGTTACCGAATACATGAATCCAACCATCGAGAACATGATGGCGAGCACCAGCACATCCGTGCGATCCGTTCGCACCGCAAGCACCAGCGTTATTCCTGCAGCCGCCACCGCAAGCACATCCGAGGCAACCGCCCGATCCATAATGCTCGGCCCCAATGTCAGCCGCACCAGAGTCATAAACGCGGTTGCAATCATCGCCATCAGAGCAACAAACAAAATCACCGTTATCAAAGTGCTCACAGCTTCACCCCCACGGTGTCCAACGTCTGCGCAGAAGCCAGTGCCTTCAACACGCGTTCCTCCTGCGCCAGCGAAGCCGCCCTCACGCCTTCAACGCCGCCCTGGGCCTCAAGATCGAACACGTGTAGGTAAATGATGCCCTCGCGACGCTTCAACTCAACCACGATTGTGCCCGGCACCAAATTGATCATCGCCGCGGTAACCGCCATCGTAATATCCGCGCTACTGCGCAAATCGATTCGCACAACCCCGCACTCATAATCGCGACCCGTCACAACTACGCTTGCAACGTGAACTGCCGCCTTCACCATGTCCACCAAGAACACGCCAGCAAGAATCAAACCCTGGCGAAGCCGAAAGTTTGCGAAAAACCGCGAGCGCGGCAAAGGGAAAATCAGCTGGATAAAGAGCGCTACCAGCAGGCCGCTCAGCAACACCAGTGGATCGAAATTCGCGAACAGTAGCGTCCACAAGACCAGCAACCATAGCGTCATAGAAAGCGACAGCCGCTTTGACGCGAAAGCTTTCACCCTACTCATTTGCCAGCCCCGTCCTCGGGAACGCCGCCGAATAATCTCGCGCCAACTTCATACCTAAAATGTGGCTCTGAATGTGCTCATTATTCTCGTCAAGAATGAACGGAGCATGCCACTGGTAACGCCATAGCTCCTGTCCGGTCTGGCGCTTCTCTGGCTCCAGCTCGCGCCCGTCACGGCTGTAATCCCGAATCAAATCCTCCTGCGCCGACTTCGCATAATCTTGCAAAATCTTTGGCGCATCCGCGGCGGCGAACTTCGACTTACCTGCCCCGCGGCCATCGTCTTGCAATACCGCGTGCAAGTAGGCGGAGCGCTCCATCTGATCAAGCGCAGCATTCGAAGCATACGCGTAGATCGGACCCGCCCCCGCAGTCATCGCAAACATAACCAAAATCAGCGAGGCCGCCGAAGCATACATCAAGCGCGTAACAGCCGACCCCTCCATCTCTCTTCGGGTACGAGAGTGGACCTGCATGCGGTCATCTGAATCCGCAATCCGCGAGATTGCCTCGGCAGCGCGTAGCGTTGCCCTCTGATACCTAGCCCCACGCACTTGAGCAAAATCAGTATCCGTCACGTGCGTATCAGACTTGGGCTGCCAAAACGCGAAATTCCACACCTTGATAAGCGCATACAGTGTCAGGAACGACGTGATAATTCCGGCGGCGAGGAGCGCGTAGCCTTCCCACTGGCCCTGCAACACCGACGACTGCGCAAGCCCCACCTTGCCAATGAAACCCGTAAACGGAGGAACACCAACGAGATTCAGCCCCGCAATCATGAACATGATCGCAAGCATCGGATGAGTTTTTGCCAAACCCCCAAGAGCGCGCAAAGACGTGGTGCCCTCGTGACGCTCAATCAGCCCAATAATCAAGAACAGCGTGGTCTGAACCAAAATGTGGTTAGCCGCGTAGAAGATCGCCGCCGCAAGCCCCACCTTGTTCACCACAGCAAGGCCCCAAATCATGAAGCCAATGTGAGAGACCAACACAAACGACAGCAAACGCCTCATATCGTGCTGCGCGATCGCACCCAAAATACCGACGATCATCGTCGCTATACCCACAACTGTTAGGAGTACCGACACGCCCTCGCCGGGGAACAACAACACCTGCAAACGAATCAGCGCGTAAATGCCGACCTTGGTTAGCAAACCCGCAAACACAGCGGTTACCGGCGCCGGAGCCGTCGGGTACGAATTGGGAAGCCAAGCAGCAAGCGGGAACACTGCCGCCTTAATTCCAAACGCCACCAGCAAAACCAGCTGGATAGTAAGTGCAACACTTGGATCAATCTCTCGAAGACGCGTGGAAAGCTGCGCCATATTAACAGTGCCCGTAGCCGCATACGTCAGGCCAATACCAATCAGGAACAGCACCGACGAAACCAGCGAAACCACCACGTAAACCGTGCCCGCACGAATACGACCTCGCGTACCACCAATCGTGATCAACACAAACGAGGCGGCAAGAAGAATCTCAAAACCCACGTACAGGTTGAAAAGATCACCCGTTAGGAACGAGTTTGAAACGCCCGCAATCAAAATCAAATACGTGGGGTGGTAGATCGCAACCGGCACATCCGGATCTTCATCCGCAAGATTCTGCGCCAGCGAATACACAAGCACCGCGAGCGTCACAATCTGCGAAACCACAAGCATCAGCGAGGACAACCGGTCTGCCACCAGCGTGATACCCACAGGCGCCGCCCACGAACCCACGTCGAGCACCACCGGACCGGAGTTTGCCGCTACCGCCAGCATGACGCCAACCACCAGCACCGTTGTCAGCGTCACCAGCGAAATCAGCTGCTGCAACTTCGGGCGGCGCACAAACACAAGGGCAAAGCCCGCCGCCAATAGCGGCAGCAGTACGGGGATAGGGAGCATCCAGTTCATCGGGCACCCTCCCCTCGGCTAGGCCCGTCCTCGGGCTCCGGCGCGGAATCCTCTACGGCCTCCGCATCGTAGAAGCGATGCGGATCTTCCTCACCGGTAACCTCATCTACCCCGTAGTCATCCACACGGTCCTTCGCCAACCTGCGCGCAAGCCGGCGATCCTCAACATCATCAACAACCTCGTCATGGCCAGACAAACGCCACGACCGGTACGCGAGCGCCATGCCAAACGCGGTAGTACCCAGGCCAATCACAATCGCGGTCAGCATCATCGCCTGCGGAAGCGGATCAGCCATGATCGTTGGATCCACGTCCTCACCAAGCAAAGCCGGACGCGCTGAACGGCCACTCGCCGCGAGGAACAGCACGTTCACGCCGTGCCCCATCAGCGCCAAACCAATCAGGATGCGCGTTAGCGTGCGCTCCATAACCAGGTAAGCGCCCACCGCAACCAGCACGCCCGCAAGAATCACCACAACCAGGGAAGGAGTACTCACTTTGGCTCCCTCCTCACGTCGCTAAGCGCGCCCGCAGGCATCTTGTTCTTCACCTGCGCCTGCTCGGCCTCCGCGCGATCCTTATCCACCTGGCCACCAAGGGCCGTCACCAAATCCAAAACAACCGCCACAACCAGTAGGTACACGCCCACGTCCACAATCAGTGCCGACGTGAAGTGGACATTGCCGAGCACGCCGAAACTGAGGTCAATCTCCGTAGACTCCAAAACCGTGTTTCCATATGCCAGCGGCATCACCGCACCAACCGTTGCAGTGAACAGGCCAAAGCCCAGCAGCGCACCTGGATTCACGCGGCTGGCCTCACGCAGCTCGAACCGGCCTCCTGCCATATAACGCAACGTGAACGCAATGCCCGCGAGGACACCGCCCGCAAAACCGCCACCCGGATTGTTGTGACCCACCCAGAGCAACCACAGGGAAGCAACCAGCATCGTGGGGAACAAAACCCGCGTGCCAACCTCAAGAAGCAGCGAGCGCGAACGCGCCGACAGCATCGAAATTGCCGGCAACCACGCGCCGGGCGTCTTAGGCCTCTCGCGCTCCAACGTTGAGCTACGACGCACCAGATAAATCATCGACGCCACGCCCGTAGCGGTCACTAGAAGGACCGAAAGCTCACCAACCGTATCCCACGCGCGCGTGTCCACCAAGATCACGTTCACCACGTTCTTACCTGCACCAAACGAGTAAGCTTCCGCAGGGATCAAGTTAGAAATAGGTTCCGCAACGCGAGCCTGAGTAGCCACGATAGTTGCGCCCGTGACCACGATTCCTAAAACGCCGGCCAAACCTATGCGCGCCCAACGGGAAATCGCGAACGAACGCACCGAGAAGTTCTGCGGCAAGGAACGCAACACCAGAACGAACACAACCAGGGAGACAACCTCGACCAGCATTTGCGTAAGCGCCAAATCCGGGGCGCCATACGTCATGTAAAGCAGCGAAATCGCGGTGCCCACCACGCCGAGCGCCAACACCGCGTTAATACGCGAACGCGACCTCGCCGCCACAAACGCAGCCACACCCGCGAGCGCCACAATTCCGACCTGCGTAGCCGAATCCCATAAACGCAGATTGAGTTCGGATTGGCCGACCTCGACCAGGCCAAAACCAACTGCCGCTGCGAATACAGCGAAGATCGTGGTTATATCCCACGGCAAAGAACCGCGGTGGAACAAAGAGGTGATGAGCGATGCGAAGTGTTCCAACTCCAGCATTAGCCACCTGTAGATTTCGCTAATATGCAGGTGTTTAGGAGCCAAACGCCTCTGAATACGCGCAATGCGGGGGCGCTGCCATGCCATCCACACACCTCCGGCCAGAATCACTGCCGTGATCAGTGCGGGCCCGGGCCCGGACCAGAGCGCGATGTGTGGCTCGCCCACTCCTCCCTCGGTAATGTACTCCGTCAAAGTTTGGAGCCACGCCGGCTGGATTGCGACGAAGGAAGCCACCGCCAACCCCACCACCGGGATCAGCGTGAGGGCGGGTAGCTGCGAGTTATCCATCTCAATCTTGATGCGTTTGCGTCCAAATGCTCCCCACCAGTAGCGCCACGAGTACGCGACAGTAAGCACCGAACCGAGCGTCAAAATCACCAAGGCAGTAACATCAAGGCTCGCTCCTGCCGAATGGGGTGCGATGCTCGCGGCCCAACCCGCACCAGTTCCCTCAAACAAACTGGTAATAAACGCCTCTTTACCCAAGAAACCCAGCAGAGGCGGCACGCCAGCCATTGAAAGCGCGAGCACCGCGGCGGACGTTGCCAGCACCGGCTGATGCTTGTACAGACAGTTAAGCTCACGCAAATCGCGCGTGCCCGTGGCCTTCTCTACCAAACCAACGCTCATGAACAACGCCGACTTAAATACGGCGTGCGCCACCAACATCGCAATGCCCGCCGCGTAAGTTGCGGCCGTGCCGTAAGCCATTGCCGCGCTCATCAAACCCAGCTGAGACACCGTGCCATAGGCCAGCACCAGCTTCAGATCGAACTGCCGCAACGCGCGATACGAGCCAAGGAGCATAGTGGCAAGACCGAGCGCCACTATTATCGGGGACCAGCCCGGCACATTTGTAAAGCCCGGCGTCAAACGCGCAATCAAATACACGCCGGCCTTCACCATCGCAGCCGCGTGCAAGTACGCAGACACAGGCGTGGGGGCTGCCATCGCGCCCGGGAGCCAAAAATGATGCGGCACCAATGCCGACTTGGTGCTCGCACCCAAAATGATCAGCAAGGCAGCCACAATCACCTGTGCCGAACCGACATCGAGCACACCAGTGCGAGCATTTTCTACCAGCACGTGAACCGCGTAAGAGCCACCCGGGGCCTCTGCCACCATCACAAAACCGGCAAACATCGCGAGGCCGCCAAAGCCGGTGACTTGAATAGATTGGCGGGCAGCCGCACGAGCGGGACGATTATCAAAATGGTGACCGATCAGCAGGTAAGAAAATACCGTGGTCAGTTCCCAAAACAAATAAATAATAAGCAAATGGTCAGCCGTCACAAGGCCGAGCATCGCCGCCGCGAACGCTGTGAAAATCGCAGAGAACCGGCCCAAACTAGCGGCATTAGAACTGAAATAGCGAGCCGCATACAGCATCACCAGCGTGCCAACGCCACTCACAATCAGCGTCATCAACCACGACAGTGGATCCAGCCTGAACACCACTGCCAAAGAGAGCTCGCCCACCCAATTCCACACAAACTGCGGAGGAGAAGTGAACACCTCCCTCGTGTACGAAAGCGCCCACACCACCGCACTAAGCGGCGCCAAAGCGGTTAGGAACAGGACATTTCGCCCCAACTTTCGCCCGAGCAACGGGGCAAGACAAGCCGCCAACGCATGAAGAAGCAAAATCGTGACCAAAACTGTCCTCACTCGCAACGAAAGCGGCTAACTGGCTTATAGCCAGAATCAGACTAGCGAATTTTTGAGACGGCGGCGCAATAAAGCGATAATACGGACATGCCCTAAACCGTGAAGGAGCGAAGGCCATGACCCCTGCAACCTTGCGCGTAACCCTTTTTGCGATCGCCGTCATCGCGACCATCGTCGCGATCTTGACCTTCGTTCGCGCCCTCATAGTCATGTACCAGCGCGTTGCCACCGGTCAGAGCGCACCCGGCCGTCTCCGCCCGATTGGCCCGCGCCTGTGGATGACCATCAAAACCGTGCTGAGCCACCGCGAGTTCCGTGGCCGGCCCGGCGTTCGCATCGCGCACTGGTTCGTCATGCTCTCCTTCCCTATCCTGGCGCTCACTCTTGCTACCGGCATGGGTAAACTTCGCGCGCCCTCATTCTCCTTGGGCTCAATCGACCATTTTCCCCTGTGGGAATGGATCGTTGAACTATTCGCATGGACCAGTCTCATTGGCATCATCGGCCTTATCACCTTGCGTCTTGTGTCCGGCTCCGGCCGTAACAACGAAGCAGAAGGTGAAACCCGCACCGGCCAAGCCACCTCACTAGCATCGAGGTTCCTTGGATCCACGCGCTGGCAGGCATACTTCGTTGAGTTCGTAGTGCTGACCGTGGTGCTCGCAGTGATTGGCCTGCGCGCCCTCGACTACGCGGCAGCAATCAACGGCGTAACCGACGAAGGCGGCCAACTAATCCTGAACCCCGCCTATGCCACGGCCCTGCACTACCCCACCACCGCATGGCTCGGAAACGCCCTGGCCGGCATGTCCAGCGCCGCCCTCCTCAACTCGATAGCCGTACTGTCATTCCTCAAAGTCATGATCTCCATGGCGTGGATGACCGTGGTTGGCGTGCAGACCAGCATGGGTGTGGCATGGCACCGCTTCCTCGCTCTCATCAATATTTATGCGCGCCGCAACGTCGACGGTTCCAAAACCCTGGGTGCGGCTTCGCCACTCACTGTGGAGGGGGCTCCGCTTCTGAGCGAAGAACAGCTTGATGAGCTAGATGATGACGCGACGCTCGGCACCGGCACTCTTGCAGACCTAACGTGGAAGCAGCGCCTAGACTTCATGACCTGCACCGAGTGCGGCCGCTGCCAAGAGCTTTGCCCCGCGTGGAATACCGGCAAACCCCTATCTCCGAAGCTTCTCACCCTGTCCCTGCGCGACCACGTGGCCGCCGTCGAACAGATGGAAGCCCTCGGAGACAAGGCCTACACCAAAGATAAGGAAGGCAACGTCCTCGTCGATTCAAATGTTCCTAACACCGCGCACACCCCCGACGTTTTAGAAGCCCTAATCGCGTCTGGAAACACGGGCGAAACCGGCGTTTCAATGGAAGCCGGCCCGCTGGTTGGCGACGTAGTTTGCGAGGACGCGCTGTGGGACTGCACGATGTGCGGCGCGTGCGTGGACCAGTGCCCCGTTGACATTGAGCACCTGGACACGATCTTGGGAATGCGTCGCCACCAGGTGCTGATGGAGTCCGCCTTCCCCCGCGAACTAGCGCGCCCGTTCCGTTCGCTGGAGACGAAGGCCAACCCGTACAACCAGGCGCCGCGCAAGCGCCTGGAATGGGCTAAGGACCTAGAGTTCGACGTGCCCGTCATAGGTGAGGACGTGGAGGACGCCAGCGAAGTTGACTGGGTGTTCTGGGTTGGTTGCGCGGGCGCCTACGACGATCAGGCGAAGAAAACAACGCGGGCAATCGCAGAGCTGCTGCACGTTGCGGGCGTGAAGTTCGCGGTGCTGGGTAACGCGGAGACGTGTACGGGCGATCCGGCGCGCAGGGCCGGCAACGAGCTGTTGTTCCAAATGCTCGCGCAGCAGGCTATCGAGACGCTGAACGAATCGAACGTGAAAAAAATCGTGGTCTCTTGCGCGCACTGCTTTAACACGATCGCTAACGAATACCCCGAACTTGGCGGCACATTCGAAGTTGTACACCACACGCAACTGTTGAACCGCCTGGTTCGCGAAGGCGCCCTCACTCCCATGCCGCCAAAGCCGGGCGAAGAAAGCCGCAAAATCACCTATCACGATCCATGCTTCTTGGGTCGCCACAACCAGATTTACGAGGCGCCGCGCACTCTGCTCGGCTCTGACCCCGCTCTTGAGGTTATAGAAATGCCGCGTTCGGGCGAGCGCGCAATGTGTTGCGGTGCGGGCGGCGCCAGGGCATGGATGGAAGAAACCCGGGGCGTGCGTATCTCGCAGGCGCGCGTGGACGAGGCCGGGCAGACGGGCGCAGAGGTTATTGCAACGGCATGCCCGTTCTGCTCACAAATGCTGGGCTCCACGCCCACTCCCGCAGGCGCGCAGCAGGGCATTGAGATCAAGGACGTTGCCGTACTGATGCTAGATGCCGTGCGCAGGGGCGAAACCGAAGAGGCGGCCAAGTAGCCTCGCCCGCGAGCGCCCCTATTCGTGAACGCCCCTACTCTGGGTCGGAGATCAAGAACTGGTCTTCGTCCAGCATGTATCCGGCAGTAGACCTTGCGATAAGGCTGGCGATCAGCTCAATCTGGTCTTTGACGCGGTTGCGTTCAAAGCGTAGCGCGCGGCCGGGCCGCATAAGTTTATCCCGGTAAACCTCGGGCATGATCCAGCGGACCCCGTACTCGATGGCGCTGCCCTGCGGCCACTGCTCGAAGCGCAGAACGGAGGGCGTGAAATCCGCGGGAGCAACGGTAATGTGCACTCGCGAGGTGTTCCCCACGGATGCGATCAGCGAGTAACCGCGCACAACAAATCCCTCGGCCGCAGCCTTCCTGTCGGCTTTCTGCGCGATTTCAGCGATGCGCACCAACTCGTCTTCAGGAATGTTGATCTTTTTCGCGATTTCTTCCCGCGTTTGCACGCGCTGCGCCGAATCGATGGGCGCCAGCTTCGCTTCTTCCAACCCGTTCACGATGTCGGGCAGATACGGACGTAGCAGCGCGGTGAGGTCTTCCTCATCCACCCACCTGGGCGCGTAAACCATCATGTCCACCGCACTGTCCGCGTCAGGTTCTATGTTGATTCGCGAGGGAGCGGCGTTCACAGCTCCGGCAAGGCGTCTGGCGATGCGGATAAGGCCGGCTAGAACTTCGAACTCTTTACCCGCCGGCATGCCGTCTGGGAAGGCGCGCGCGAGCGGGTCCGTGTGCATGAGGAAGTCCGGGGCAGCACTGGTGCGAACAGCGGGCACATCTACGATCCACGCCTGCTCCATGCGGGCGGGCGTGTTAAGCAGTGCGCGTTCTGTTTTGGTGATGCGCCAGGGGCCTGACAGGGTGGCACCTTCGGTGAGGCGGAGCAGGCCGGGCGCAAGCCAGCCGGCATCCTCGGAAATAGAAACGGCTAGGGCCTCAAGCTCGCGCGGGTCCACGTCATCCCCGGTGACCAGAAGGTGTTTGCCTTCCGCGTCTTTGGGGCTCAGGATTTTGGCGTCCTCGAACGTGATAACAGGCATGTCAACGGATGCGCCGTGTTCTACGGCGTTGAGCTCGCCCGCCGCCGTGACGGTTAGGGCGCGGGCCCGCGTGGCGTTCACTTGGGTGGCGAGGTCTGGCATTGCCTGCGTGGCAAGGGAATCCGCCGACGTGGGTGTGGTTTCGCGCGGAAGCGTGTTGGATTGGTTTAGTTGCGCGAGCCGCTCGGCGATTGGGACACGCTCAGACTTGCTCATAGAACCTGCACATCTCCTTCAATGTGAGGGCTTTGCGCAATCTGCACGCGTTCGAAGTTTTGATGCGACCGGGAGGCGGTGGGGCCGCGCTGGCCCTGGTAGCGTGATCCGCGCGCGCCCTTGCCGTATGGGGCTTCGGCCGGCGAAGACAGTTGGAAGAAGCAGAGTTGGCCAACCTTCATGCCCGGGTAGAGCAGGATCGGCATGGTTGCAGTGTTAGATAGTTCCAGGGTGACGTGCCCGGTGAAGCCGGGGTCGATGAACCCTGCTGTGGAGTGCGTTAGCAACCCCAGGCGGCCAAGTGATGATTTGCCTTCGAGACGTGCGGCGATGTCATCGGCAAGCGTGACCTGCTCGTAGGTTGCGCCAAGTACGAATTCTCCGGGGTGGAGCACAAAGGGCTCGTTACCCACGTCCACGAGGCTGGTGAGCTCCGATTGGTCTGCGGCCGGGTCGATTACCGGGTACTTGTGGTTGTTGAACAGCCTGAAGTAGCGGTCCAGCCGAACGTCGATGGAGGCTGGTTGCACCATGTTTGGATCCCACGGGTCGAGGGCAATTTTGCCGGCGTCAATGCGGGCTCGAATGTCACGATCACTTAGCAGCATGCCTTCATTTTCCCATGAAAACGAGGCGGCGTGGTAGCGCTTAGATCTTCTGCGTCTTTTACAGGGTGGAACTAAGATAGATGGTGTGTATTTCGTTACAGTCTGACTTGAAGGAAGGGGTAGACGATGACCGAGTACGCTGGCCAGTTTGATGATCAGGGCAAGAAGCCTTACGTGATCGATATTGAGAAGGAAACTCTTGATAATACGAATTTCCGCACAACCATGTGGACGGGTGAGCACATTCAGCTGACCGTCATGGAGATTCCGGTTGGCGGCGACATTGGCCTTGAGGTTCACGAGGACACGGACCAGTTCCTGCGTATCGAGCAGGGTAAGGGCCGCTGCGAGATGGGCCCGTCCAAGGATGACCTGAACTTCGTGAAGGAAGTTGAGGACGACTTCGCGATTTTTGTTCCGGCAGGAGCTTGGCACAACGTGACAAACATTGGCGAGGAGCCGTTGAAGCTGTACACCATTTATGGCCCGGCAGATCATTTGCCCGGTACGGTGCACAAGACGCAGGCGGATGCCGAGGCGGATCCGCACGAGCACTGAGCCGAGGCGCTTGCTAGAGCGGCTACTAGCCAAAACGGTGAGGGGCTTTAGGCAGGCGCTTAACTAAACAAATAGTGGGTGCGATGGGCATTTGCCCATCGCACCCACTATTTGACCGGTGTTAGTGCGTTCTGCGCACCACCACGATTCCAGCTGCTAGCAACACCAGCGCGGCAATGCCGAGCGGCAACGTAGCATTTGAAACGCCCGTCTTAGACAGTCCAGTTCCTGGTTTACCAGTGGTTCGCGAGGGCGAGCTAGGCGGCGTTGTCTTACCCGGCTCACTGGGCTCACTTGGTTCACTTGGCTCAGACGGCTTGGTAGGCTCTTCTGGCTTGACCTCATTTGGAACCTCGAACGGATTGTCGAATGACCCCTCACCCTTTACCTGTGTCAAACCAGATTCCACTGTGTAGGGTTTTTCTACAATCCCAATAACGATAGGTTGTGAAAGCTTCACAAAACCTTCGGGAGCTTTCAGCTCCGTGATCTCAACGGTCTTTTCTGGCAGGTTCACTGCATAGACCATACCGTCACCATCACTGACCGTTGTAACGGTGTTGCCCTCCGCATCCTCGTAGCTGAATACTGCTCCAGAGAGAGCGGTGCCCTTGTTGTCCACCTTCTTCAAAGCGACGTATGGCATGCCTTTCAAAGTGGCAAACGCAGCATACTTTTGCGCGTCAATACTGCCTTCGCCGCTTGCTTCCGGCGTGACGTTGCTTGCCAACGCCTTCACCTTGTTCACAATCTTCTCTGCGTCCGGGTTTACTATGCGCAACATGGTTGGGTATTCAACCTTGTAGGCATACGGCTTAGTTTCAGCCGGCGTGTTCGGTAGCTTGAAGAGGATCTTATGCGTGGCGGCATCATACGAAATTCCGACCTCGCCATCCTTAGGATCTCCCTTGACAAGCTTCACAACGGCCGAGTCCTCTTTGCCGTCCTCTGCCTTGGTCAAGTTCTTGTAGTCGCCGTTTTCTAGCAACTCGTTTGACCTTCTCACCTTGAAATCATCAAGATTCGGCTGGCCCTCCTCGTCAAGCGAGATCGCGATGTTCTTATCGAGCTCATCTTCGATTACAACATCCTTGAAATCTTGATCAAACGGCTTGTAAGTGAACGTCCAATCTAGCTTAGAACCGTTCACCTTCGGATCTTCCTTAGTGAGCAAATACGGTTTGATCTTCAAATCAGCACCATCATTGGCCAGGTTCTTGTCATCAGCCTTGAGAGAAACCTTATTCCGGTATGTTTCAAACTTAGACTGTGCGGCATTCTTAACAAGCGTGCTAAAGACTTCCTCATTCATCTGCGCCTTGACGATAATGAAATAAGGAGTGCCGTCATATTCAGAGAAGTTCCAAGTGAGTTTGTCTTTATCAAACGTCACTTTCGCTTCGTCTGCCGTCACCTTCTTTTTAGCCCTAGCCGATGGCATAAAGGTTACAAAATCAGTGCTATCAGCTACCGTTACGCCACCGTGGTCGATGAAGCCAGGGGTAATCGGATCTGCCTCGTAGATCGCGAAATAATCTGACCCACCCTTAGTCAGTGGCACAAGTGACAAGCCCTCAGGCAACACGTCTGTGACCGACCAGTTCTTTGAAACCCATTTGTCTGAGGCTCCCACCGATTTTGCATACTCGGAGAACTTGAGGCCCGTCGGGTTAACATCGATCCGGAACAGCGCGGTCCGATCTTTGTAGTTAAAGGTCTTTGTCTCATCAACCAATGGAATACCGGTTATATAGTCACGATAGCTGCTGTTCCAACCGTTCTTGGAAACGTTATCTATGTTGTTCAGATCCGTATCGGACTCAATCGTGTACTTATCAAGTAGCCGACCTTCAAGCTCGTACTTGGCCGAAGACTTCAAAGCCTTCAAAGAATCACCCTTGCCGGTTACCAAAGCAGCGGTGTTCTTGTACGTCTTTGAATAGGAGCCGGATTCACCCATTAGGTCCAGCAAATCACGCACGTGGGTTTTTAGCTTGAAGGTGTACGACTTCACCTCGGTGAAACCACTGATTTGAACCAGCTCGCCAATCTGCTTCCCGCCTTCATTCAAGAGTGGGAACGTCTTTGCCGCTAGGTTATCGCCCTCCCCGGGTTCGAGTGAACCGTCCAGATAACTCTGGTTGAAGTTAACGAAAGGCTCTCCCTTATCACCCTTCAAGAGCGCCTCTAGAGTTCCCTCTGGCAGAGCAACGTCTTTAACGTTTAACCCTGTTTCATTCTTATAATCTTTTTCTGAGCCGTAGTAGAACAGCTCATAGACGTAGCGGTGTTCAGACGGGAATATCTTGGAGAAGTCGGTCGTGATACTCCAAGGAATATTCCCCTGGTTCAAGACATCATTCTCGTACGTCTTCAACGCTTTCTTGGTGATAGTTGCTTCACCGCTGTAAACCGGCGGGGTCACCGGGAAGATCACGTCACCACAGGTATGAATCTCCGCGTCGTTTTGAAGCTTTCCGACCTCATCGTCCTTATCAAAAATAAGTTTTACCGTAAAACGGTACTGCCCATTAAGGTCTTTAACGAACATCCAGTGGTTTTGCAGCTCTTTATACTTTGACTCTGGGGTAGCTTCTCGGGTTCCTGCATGCCAGCCAAGACCGAGATCGTACACTTCGTTTGTGTATTTTGACGTGTCAGGACAGGGCGCATTCTTGTCAGCAGGAAAACCTGGGAAATCCTTGGCGGCGTCCTCGCTCAAAGTTTCGATGTTCTCCTTGGGCACAGTCTTCCATTCGCTATCTTTGCCGGAAAGGCTGTGCTCGACCGTTAGCTCTTGACGTATCGGAGCTTTCTGGCTGTCTAACTCCGTACTGAGGATATCGCCAATCCATGCTGGCCCGTAGTCGAAGTACGGCGTTCCGGCCAGAATAGTCCAGATCATCGCCTTCTCGCCCGTGTCTTTATTTACCTCAACTCCCGAAAAACTCTTGGAGATTTTTGGTTTTTGGTAGACCGGGACCTTTGCTTCAGCGGTCTTCAAATCTTCGTGCGAGTAGGAAAGGTTAGCCAAGTTTTTGACTTCAGGAGTCTTAGGGTCTGCAACCTTAGTCTTAAATGTTACGGTCGCCTTGGGCTGGCCAAAATCTTCAGGGAACTCGTAGGTAAGAGTCTTCGCCTCAAAGACGGGAGCCTGTTTCGCCCCGTTTACTGTGAACGAGTCCTGGACGTACTCGCCAACTTCGCTTAAATCGTCGGTGAACTTCTCGCCAGCGAGGTTCTTGCCAGTGTTCGACTTCTTGTTTACCTCAACCGTCCAAAGGATTTCATCGCGTTTGGCCGGATCTACTATTCCGCCCTTCTTAGTGAAGTCGTAGCTGATCTCTTCAACAACCTTGGGAAGCTTGTATTCCTTGTCGAAAATTTTCACTACATCCTGCTGCGAGCCCGGCTCACTTCCTTCACCAGCGGCAGCTGAAAACTCGCCCGTAAAGGTGACGGCAACGTCTCTGCGGCCGTCCGTTTCATAATTGAACTCGTCGCTGTGGAAATCCATCCTAGCGGTGACACTCCGGTCACTACCCTGGGTGAGAGTAATAGTGCCGATTTGTTTTTCGTCATCTTCAGTGCCCGGCGCCTTAATACGAACGGGAACTTTCGTTCCGGAGGGATCTTTCGGCTTAAAGTTCTTGCCCAGGTTGAAAACTGCAAAGTCACCGTCGTCGATTTGCGTGTCTTCGGTAAGTCCGTTCGCAAGCGCCGGAGTATTGAGTTGCTCATTTTTTATGACGGAGAATTTGAAATCCATCTGGATTTCAAAAGGTTTCTCAGGATCAATGGTGTCACCCAGCTCCTTGCCGTCTTGCGTAACGACTTTGCTAGTCACCGTAACGGCACTGGTCTTATCCTTTCCGTCTGCTGCATTAGCCATCGAGGATCCAGGGATAAGAAGCCCCGACAACCCCAGCAATATAGACATAACGATAAAACCCAATAAGATTCTGGATCGGCGTAACAACATGTCTCCTCCACACCGCCAATAGCGTCCTGGCGTCAGAATATGCACCTTCGCGTAGTCTATTCCTCATTCTTTTTGCGCGGGGCAAAATGCGCGACATTGGTCCTAAATTACTCACCTTTTGGAAACGAACGTTTAACTCGCGTGGCTCCTCCGGCATTTCGCCACTATCTACCGGTGAACTAACGCCTCTGCGACCACAAACCGCGCTGGTAAACTCAAGCGCAAGATAACGAGATGGCCCGGTTCTGGCTTTGAAAGGCAGATCATGACAAACGAAATCCTCTCGCAAACTTCCACTAGAGCATCGGGCGATGGAGCCGGTCTGAATCCGAAACTCGCTGAACTCGCTGGAATAGCGGCAGCCAAAGGAGCCACGC
This sequence comes from Actinomyces sp. HMSC065F11, assembly GCF_001813085.1. Taxonomy (NCBI): domain Bacteria; kingdom Bacillati; phylum Actinomycetota; class Actinomycetes; order Actinomycetales; family Actinomycetaceae; genus Actinomyces; species Actinomyces sp. HMSC065F11. The sequence continues at coordinate 384,359 of NZ_KV811484.1, read as the reverse complement.
TCCTGCGTAACAACGCAGTTTTGCCCTTGGAGGAAGGCAAGCCGCTGGCAGTTTTTGGGCGCGTGGCCCGCGATTGGATTGCGGTGGGCTACGGCTCAGGCGGCGACGTGAACCCACCCTACGTTACGAATCTGACGGACTCGCTGCGCGAACTCGGAGTTGCTGTGGATGCTGACCTGGCCGGCCAGTATGAGCAGTGGTGCGCGGCAAACCCCGTAGATCCGGGCGAAGAGTGGGGGAAGTGGCCGCTCTCGTTTGACGAGATGCCCATGCCGGATACGGACATTGAGGCCGCCGCATCGCGCTGCGACACGGCCCTGGTGGTTATAGGGCGCGCAGCCGGTGAGGACTGCGACTCTTTGCTACAGGAGGGCTCCTACTACCTCACTAATGACGAGAGATCCCTACTAGAGCGGGTGAATAAGGCGTTCGCTCGTACCGTTGCAATCGTCGTGACCGGCAACGTCATGGACTTGGCGTGGGCGGAAGAGCAAGACGTTGATGGCCTGCTACTGGCGTGGGCTGGCGGGCAAGAAGGGGCGCGCGCAATCGCGAGAATCTTGGTTGGCGAGCTGGAGCCGGCCGGGCGCCTAACCGACACGATCGCATACCGCTACGAGGACTACCCCAGCCACGAACACTTTGGCGATCTGGATGCGAACACCTACGTTGAGGACATTTACGTTGGCTACCGCTACTTTGAAACGTTTGCCAAAGAAAAAGTGCAGTACCCGTTTGGATTCGGCCTGGGTTATTCAACGCATGAGTATTCCGGCCAAACCATTCAGATTTGCGACGAGGGCGTGAGCGTATCCGCAACCGTTACGAACACTGGATCAGCGAGGTCCTGTGCGGTGGCGCAACTGTACGTGCGCAAACCGGGCCTATTGAACGGGGCGCCCGAGCGGGAACTCGTAGGATTTTGGCGCTCCCCTGACCTCGCTCCGGGCGAGAGCGCGCAGTTCACCATCACCGCGGCGCTACGCAACCTCACGGTTTACGATGACCAGGCGGACCGGGACACCAGCCACTGTTGGGTTTTGGAGGAAGGCAACTACGCCCTCTTCCTCGGAAATGATGTGCGTGAGGCGCGCGAGATCGGCAACGTGCAGTTTGACCGAAACGTTTTGGAGCGGTTGGAGCAGGCCGCGGCTCCCGTCGTTGCGTTTGACCGCTACGTTCGCGAGGCGGGCTCGGATTCTGTGAAGCTCGCGCCTGTTCCGATGAGCGAAGTTGATTTGGCCGGGCGCGTCACGCAGCGTTTACCGAAGTCCTCTGGCAATCCCGCGAGCGCCGAAAATGCGCGTTTCGAAGACGTCTTGGCCGGGCGCGTTTCTACCGCTGCTTTTGCGGCGTCGCTGTCTAATCGAGACCTCGCTGATCTGACTTACGGTGACGTGACCATGAACTCGCCGCTGGGAGCGCCGGGCAACGCGGGGGCTTTAGGCGGAGTGACGCAGGCTTTGCGCGCTAAGGGGGTTCCTCCCGCAATCACCACGGACGGCCCGTCCGGGCTGCGTTTGAATGCGGCCGCCACGCTTCTTCCATGCGGGACGGCACTGGCCTCCACTTGGGATCCGCAGCTGATTGAGCAAATGGCGGCTTTGCATGGGGAAGAAATGGCTCGGCTGGGCTCCGACATCATTTTGAGCCCAGGTATGAACATTCACCGCGATCCGCTGTGCGGGCGAAACTTTGAATACTATTCGGAAGACCCACTGATCACGGGCAGCTTTGGCGCCGCGATTGTGCGGGGTATCCAAAGTCGGGGACGCAGCGCATGTCCGAAGCATTTTGCGGTCAATAACCAAGAAACTAACCGCATTTACAACGATTCGCGCGTGTCCGAACGCGCGCTGCGCGAAATCTATTTGCGCGGTTTTGAGATGGTGGTGAAGGACGCCAGCCCGCATTTCATCATGACGTCCTACAACAAGATCAATGGGGTGTGGGGCCACTACCACTACGACCTGGTGCAGACCGTACTTTTCGGCGAATGGGGTTACCGCGGTGCGGTGATGACGGACTGGTGGATGCGGATGGCTCCGGACCCGAACTTTGCGGGCGTGTACGATTCGGCGTATCGCGTGCGGGCGGGCGTGGACGTGCTGATGCCTGGAGGCGACGTGCACCAAGGCACCACTCGGGAAGACTCCGTATTCGAATGCTTGGAGACCGGCACCTTGACGCGCGGCGAGGCTGAACGTAGCGCGGTGCGAGTGCTCGACTTCCTCAAAATGCGATACGCAACCCTGAGCGCAAAATAGAAAACGTTGTGCCGGCCCCCGGAAGTAGGGCCGGCACAACGTTTATACGTGTTACGTCAACACGTAAACACTAGCGTTCAAGCATTTTGCGTAGAGTCCCCACGGTAACAAGTTGCTCATCGAGAATTTCGGGAGAACCCTTAAGAAGTTTTGCGGGCTCTTCCTTACTTCCCAAGCAGGACACAATCGCGGTTGCACCTTCGAAATCCTCGTTATGAGAGTAGTGCGATGGTGTAATAAGCACCTTGCAGCCCGCTCGAGTGCCAGCCAGGCAACCAATCCTCGTGTCTTCGACAACCACCACGTCTTCTGGGTTGAGTCCCAACTCGCCAAGTGCGTACAAGTACAACTCAGGATCAGGCTTAGAATTCGTGACATGCTCACCGCCGAACACCCGAATTTTTGCAGCCATCTCTTCGCCTACAACGTGTAGCAGAACCTTCTCTACGGATGCCACAGCCGAAGATGACACCACAGCCACCGTAAGATCGTTCTCAAGTGCTTCTTGAATCAGTCGCCTAACACCTGGGCGGGCAGGCAGCTTCCCAGAATCTACTATTTCGATAAACGACTCGGACTTGGACTTATGCAAAGAATTTACATAGTCCTGTCGCTCAGCTTCAGACTCCGGCAGGTCAGGGAAATCCCAATCTCGCTGATCCAGATAGTTGCGAATGCGGTTCTTTCCACCCCCGATTTTCACATACTCAGCGTATTCTTCAGGCTGCCACCTAAATGGAAGCCCGAATTTCTCAAACGTGTTGTTAAACGCAACCCGGTGTCCATCGCGTTCTGTCTCGGCTAGAACACCGTCGCAGTCAAACAAAATTCCTTTAAGCGTAGCCATCACGCACGTCCTTTAGATTGAAAGATCCTCATATACCGTTTAGCCATGTCTCTAACCGCATCGTGTTGCGCCTGAATCAAGGCCAAAGGTTCCTTAGATTTCCAACTATCGATGCCGATCGACCCACAACTAGGATCAAAATTCTCGGTTACAAACCTCTGAACTGCCTCAATGTAAGCAACCTTCAAATCTGTTGAAATGTTGATCTTAGAAACACCGGCCTCAATAAACGTGGCGAAATCTGCGTCACTAAGCCCAGTGCCCCCGTGCAAAACGATCGGAATATCAGTACGAGCTGCAAATTCTCCCGCGCGCTCAGGCTGGAGTACCGGATCGGACTTATACAGCCCGTGAGCCGTACCCAACTGCGGAGCGAGCAGATCGGCTCCAGTGCGTTTTGCAATATCAACTAGTTCATCGACTGTGCATGAGCGGAGCACCTCATCAGTGCCCACGCCGTCCTCGACACCTAGGATGTTCTCGACTTCAATCTCTACCGTTGCACCGCGTTCATGAGCATAAGAACAGATTTCACTCAAAACCGGTTCCACTTGCTCATCGGGAAGAGCAGAGACATCCATCAACACTGACGACCATCCGGCATCAATTACCTCTTTGCAAAGGTCAATATCCGGACAATGATCTAGATGCAAAACCACCGGAACCGATACTCCAGCAGAAGCATTTTCAGCTGCGCTCGTTATCTGTTGCAAGCCCCACTGCCGAACTGTCTTTACCGACAATTGCAGAATAACCGCCGATTTACACTCTTGCGCCGCGTCAACGACAGCGCGGAGAGAATTCTCATCAACCACGTTAATAGCAGGAACTGCGTAGCCGCCTTCGCGCGCCGAGTTACACACCTCGAGCAGTGATGAAAACTTCACAACAAACCTCCTTGTTTGACGCCTCTCAAGCGAGGCTCCTCCTAAAACAGATTACCGTCCAGGGAGTCGTAGCATTCAACAAATTTTTCGAATGCCTTATCGTACTCAGCGGCAACATCAGGGTTCGGCTCATAGCGCGCCGAAACCTTAACAGCACGTTCCGCAGCATCCTCGCAATCCTCATATGCGCCCACGCCCACGCCGGCGTACATAGCAGCACCGAGGCAACCCGCTTGATTCGAACTCAGAATCTCGATCGGATGCCCCAACGAGTCTGCAAGCATCTGGCTCCAGAATTCTGAGTTTGCAGCACCACCGACCAGGCGAATAGTGCCCACTTCAACTCCAGCAGCTTCCTGCGCGTTCAGGATGTCTCTCATCTCGAAACAAATTCCCTCTAGGACCGCGCGCGCAATGTCGTTCTTATTCGTCGAAAGCGACATACCAAATAGGTTGGCGCGAGCATCAGAGTTCTGACGAGCACCTGCCGCACCCGCAAGGTACGGGAGGAACGTAACGCCGGACGCGCCAATAGGCGAGCGCGACGCCTCACGAGTCAACAGGTCATACGGATCAATTCCAACAACCTGACCAGAAGCGGTCTCAAGCTGACAGAAAGTATCCCTGTACCAGCGGAACGCCGAGGCAGAAGTGTTAGAGAACGCTTCAATTGTCCAGTTCGGCATACCGTGGTTGGGCTTCACAATGAGTTTGCGCTTTGGATCGCGCATTGGCTTGTCCATCACCACGTAACAAGAGCCAAACGTTCCCATAACCATGGCGGTGTCCCCGCCCTTGATGGCACCAGCTCCGAAAGTACAGCAGTTTTGGTCGTGCCCGCCTACACACAGGGCTACCCCGTCGGGCAATCCTGCCCTAAGCGCAATGTCACCGGTAACAGTGCCTACGACTTGTCCTGGAACCTTGGATAGCTTCGCACGCTTCTCTAGGGGAATTCCCACCAAATCGTGAATAGGCTTTGACCACTCAGCCTCATTCACATCCAGCATGCCTTCGCGCGATGCGGATGACAGGTCCGTCCAGTAATCCTCAGCACCCCAAATTTTGAGCAAGTACTCTTGCTCTGATAGAAGCCAGCGGGCGCGCTCAAAGTTCTCCGGCTCGTTATCCCTCAGCCAAGCCCATTTAGGCGCAGCAGAGTTCGTGTTGAGCGGGTCACCAGTCTCCTGGTAGTACTTTTCGCTTCCATAGGCCTCGCGCAACTCCTTAATGTACGGCGCTCCGCGTAGATCTTGCCAGGACACGAAGTCCCTCATCAAGAAGCCTTCTTCATCAAGCATCGTCAGAAGTGGGGCTTGCGAGGAGAATGCCACTGCAGCGATGCGCTCACGTTTGACTCCCGATTTTTTGATCGCAACACGACAGGAATCTACAAGTGGCGGAATAATGTCGTCGTATGTTTGCTCTACCCACCCCTCTTTCGGGAATCGAGAGGGGTACTCCCGATAGTCAGAGCCCAAGGCATTGCCGTCAAGATCGAATACAACGGTCTTACATCCCGTTGTTCCTGCATCTATTCCAACAAGATACGTTTCGGCCACTTCTAGTACCCCCTCTTGAGGTATTCCTCGTATTCTTTAACGAGGCGTGCGGCGCTACGCGTACCGATCAACGAGACGCCGAGCTTCTCAATCATCCATAGTGTGGCCGGCATGGTGAAGGTCCTCGGAACGCCCGAAACCTTCAGTTTTGTCTTGTCTCCAGAGAGGTTCTCCTTCATGATCCGAATCTGGTGCTCGGACGGGAAAGCCTCGGAACCCGTAGCCGTCTTCACATAGTCAATGCCAACTTCGCAGCACAACTTAGTTAGATCGGCGATCTGTTCATCGGTAAGGAACCCAACTTCAAAAATAAGCTTTGTAATTGCCTTGTCTTTACAGCGATCCACAAGACCAACGAGTTCTTTTTCGACCAATGAGTAATTGCCGTCATGAACTGCGCCAATGTTGACCACCATGTCAACGGCGGTCGCGCCTAGCTCAAGGCCTTCCTCAATTTCCGCAAACTTCATTGCGGTTGACGTGCAGCCGTACGGGAAGGAAATAGCGGTGCCGACTCGCACATCGCTACCCTTCAGAACATCCGCGACCACGGGAGTCCAGAATGAGTTCGTGTAGCATGCTGCCACTCCCGCGTCCCTCGCGGTTTGCGCATGCTTCCTAATGTCATCTTCGGTGGAACTTTGCAGATGCAAAGCCATGTCAAAGTGTTTCGCGTATTGGGGAACTGTTAGCTCCATGATCTTCTCCCTTGAAGTCCAAAAACGCACCGAAAGGAGGTGCTATACCTGACTATACCTGTACATACAAGTGTGGGCAAGGGTTCCAGAAAGATCAGCTAAAAAGCGATTAGAATGCCTTGGTTTCTCCCGAGAAATTGAAGCGCACCTTCATGTGGCCACCGTGCAGCAAGAGCTTTGTATACTCAAACGCCCGGCCTCGCTCGTCGTACAGCGTATCTTCGAGAAGTAGCAGAGGCACGCCTTCTCCACACTCGAGAATCTCACCTTCCACTTCAGACGCCGCAACAGCCTCTAAAGTCTCGTGAGTTTCGGTTGCCCTAAGTCCAAACTCATCACCGAGCACCGTACATAGCTGTTCATCCACCACATCGCACTCAAGCAATGAGGGGGCAAATTTAGCCGGAATCCAAGACCTGTGGAGGCTTACCGGCTGATCTTCAATCTTTCGAAGGCGCACGATTTCAAAAACGCTCTCATCGGCAGCAACTTCCAATGCATCTTGAGCAAACCGAGGCGGCAGAACCTTTTCGAATTTTAGGAGCTCAGTCTGGGTTTTATACCCCATCCGCTCCAACTGCTCGCGAATCCCTCTATACATCGGTGAACTTGCAGTTATCTTGGCCTGCGCAACAAACGTCCCCTTACCAGGAACCCTCTGCAACAACCCCTCATCCACCAAGGAGGAGACCACTCCACGTACTGTCATTCGGGATACGTTGAAACTCTCCTGCAATTCAGATTCTGACGGAATCCTCTCTCCAGGCTTCCACACACCTCTCGACAACCCATCTCGAATGATGTCGCCAATCTGAACATACAGAGGCGTAATCGAATCCCTATCGAGCTCGTACTGCATACGACGCACCCTCACAAACCTAATCAGCAGGCATGCGTACAGCACGCGCCCACAAAGCCAATGCCTGTCATAACCCTACTAGCACAAGGCGAGCCATACGCGGTCCAACAACCTTGCGCGACCAATCCCACAATTACCGGAGGGAGGGAGAAAACCTCCCTCCCTCCAGCAGCAATCTTTAAGACTGCCCGGAAGCGGCCTTCATAAAGCGTCGCTGATAACTAACAACCTGATTTGTTGAGGTAAACCGAGCCAGATACTGCGGCTCAGCGGTGACGACGACCCTATCGGCCATGTCGCGGAACTCATCCTCCATCAACAATCGATCAATGTCCGGGTAGTTCATTGGGCCCTCCATCGAACAAATGATCAGCCTGGTGTCATCCAGGTTCGAGTTACGAAGAGCCCGTAGATTGTGGCGAACACCGTCTAGGCCATCGAAGCTAGCGGTATCAACATCGACGCCCCGGTATGTGAGGAAGGTTTGCGCCATATTAATTAGCGCAAGATCATCCGGATTGTCGTTTGCGCCAATGTAGTCATTTGCAACCATGTAATCTCTGAGCTGCGTCAGGAAATACGAATCATGACTTAGCTCGTAAGCCTTGAGCAAGCCGATCATTCGCTCAGTCTGCATCTTCCGGTGGCGAATAAATGAATTAATGAAGTACGGCCTTGCCTGCAGCGCCATTTGCGTCTGGAACGGTTCAAACATCAGGGTGAAGTTAACCCTATACCCTTCCTCATGAAGGCGTAGCGCAAGCTCATGTCCACGTAGTGCATCGGCCGTGGACCCCTTATCAAAGCCCAGTCCCAGACGTCCGTCGCCCTCGAGCAGCTCCTTGTAGTTTTCGTGATTAACCGGTCCCGTGTGAGGAACCTTCACCACGAGACGCCAAGGAGACAAAATTTCTTCGAAGCGCTTAACTTCTTCAAGAATTTTCGAGAAATCCTGCTCAAAAGGATTGTTTAGCTCTACCGAAATATCGGAGCCAGGTCCAAGAATGTCGCCGATAGAAGTCATGACCTCGTCGCGATCCTTGTACTTGTTACCCACGTTAGCCTTTGGGTTATTTAAGAACAGGTCATAAATAATTCCGGGGTTACAAGTCAAGTTTGCAAGCAGGGGGGCAACCGGGGCAACCTCGTACGGGTTGGCCGAGTCCGCCGAGTACAGCACCTTTGTGGGTCGCTCTTTCCCGTCCTTGTCCTTGGAAATATCGCGGACCAGATCAACTTCGAGAACGCCTCCCTTCTTTAGGTGCAACTCGCGCCTAAAACCGGCAGGCGTCCCGCCCTGCGCATCTCGGAAGTAGTCAACTACCTTTCGCAGCTCTTCGCCCGCTTCAAGACTCTGAGCCCGCTTTGACAACCAAGCAAAGGTATCTAGATCAAGGGGCGTATCCAAGATCCGCTGGATATATTCCTCCTGATCCCTGTTTGCCTTAAGACCAAGGTCTTCTACCGTCACGGAGACGTTCGCTCCTAAAGTAAAATCACGCATCGAAACTCCTTCGTTCCATATCGACTATACCAGACTATACCGGTACAGCCGAGCGTGTCTACCTCATCTTAAATTTGCCTCCGTACGCGAACCCTCAGAACATGGCGTCTGGTCAAAAGACTACATTCGCGCATTGAAATTGCAGCCTCACAACCCCTCGGCTACCAATCTGCGTGCAGAAGCGGCGGCCTCTTCGATGGAATCGAACAGGTAGGTGGGCGAGCTTAGCGCATCGATTATGCCCACGCTTTGCGCGGCCTTCAGATGCTCGGGGCGCAGGCCCTTGATCATCGTTATGATGCCGCGTTCATTGAGCTCCACGAACACGTCCGCAAGTTGTTTTGCGCCCGACGCGTCCAAAATCCCCACGTGCGACATTGACAAGATCACCACTCCGGTGGAGCGGTGAACGTCGGAAAGCTCAGTGACGATGCGCTCTGCCGCGCCAAAGAACATTGAGCCGTCCAAACGGAAGTACGCGATCTTGTCATCGGTTTGCTGGCGTTCGCCCGGCAGCGGCAACTCCACTACGCCCGACAGGCGGGACAGGTGGTAGACCGCCCACAACACGGCGATCGCAACGCCCAAACCGATTGCAACAACCAAGTCGAACACGACCGTGATCAGTGCAGTAATCCAAAATACGAGGCCATCGCCGCGCGTTGAGCCCAAAATCTTGCACACACTAGATGTTGAAACCATGCGGAATGCGGTTACGAACAGGACTCCGGCTAGGGCCGCGAGCGGAATATGGCTCACGAGGCCAGCCGCGAGGTATACCACCGCGCCCAGGATTATCGCATGCACGATTGCGGACACGCGGCTGGTAGCTCCCGACTTCACATTCACTGCCGTACGCGCAATCGCGCCCGTTGCCGGCATTCCTCCAAAAATACCCGAGCCGATTGACGCCAGCCCCTGGCCCACCAGCTCCCGGTCCGGCTGATACGATCCCTGCCCCGGCATTCCAGCCGCAACACGTGCCGACAGTAGCGACTCGATTGCCGCCAGCATTGCCACCGCGAACGCGGCAGGCAGCAACTGCCTCATCAATGAAAAATCAACATATGGAAGGCTTGGCGCCGGAAGGGAACTGGGGAGCTGGCCAATAGTTGGCACCGCAAGATTGCCAAAGAACGCCGCCAGTGACACCACGACCACTGCGACGAGTGAGGCCGGGAACGTTGTTGATATGCGTGAGGTTCCCACAATCACCAACACAGTAACTAGGACAATGCCCAGAGTGAATGCAGAAACCGCCCAGTCCGCTGCCTGCACGGCCAAGAAAGCGCCATGCAGCGAATTCACGCCCGCCGGGATTTCTACCCCCATCGCCATCGGCACCTGCTGAAGCGCGATTAACGTGGCGATTCCCAGCGTGAAACCCTCCACCACGGACCAAGGGATCAGGGAGATAGCCTTGCCCAGGCCCAACAATCCGAACGCAAACACCATCAGGCCTGCCATCACCGACAGCAACATGATCGAACTTGCCCCATGCTGCGCAACTATTGGCGCCAGGATCACAACCATCGCGCCCGTTGGCCCCGACACCTGCACGTGTGAGCCGCCAAAAACCGCTGCAATCAGGCCCGCAACTATTGCCGTTACCAAACCGGCGGCTGCGCCCACTCCAGACGAAACCCCAAATGCCAACGCCAACGGCAGTGCAACAATACCCACCGTCACGCCTGCAACCAGGTCGCGGCGCCAATTCGCCTCGCGATAATCATCTGCGGACGGTAACAAAAACTTCAAGTGATCAGCTATCGAAGAAGACAACCGCACGTATTTATCCCAACCCGTTCAAGCCAAGAATTTTCATCAACACGCGCGAAATACAAGGAAAAACTAAACGGCGCGTGGACTCACCATGGTATCACGGCACAGAATTGATCTGAGGATACAATCCGGTTCGTATTCCGCACTGGTGAACAGGTGAGTATGGCCTTGAAAGGGTGATGCTCGTATCGGTTTACATGCACGGTTAGGTACATCTTCCAGAATTTAGATAAGGTTAGGCTTGCCTAATAAGGATGGTGTTTGCATGGACGATAGTGCAATGGATCAGGTTGTTGACGGCGAGTATGGGTCCGCGAAGGAAAAATCTGTCGCTGGCCAGAACGCGATCCGTCAACTATCGCAGCCAGTGAAAGGCAAGCTGTTCGTCGCGCAGGTTTTGGCTTTTCTCTCTGGCGTGTTGGCTATTGCCCCGTATGTGGCTCTGGTGGAGCTTGGCAGAGAACTTATGCAAGACCAGGTGGACCCGGCGCGGGTGAACTGGATCGTCATACTCCTCGTCAGCGCATACATGGCCCGGTTGAGCTTATATTTTGTTGCATTGGGCGTGACGCATTTTATTGACCTGTCGTTGCGTAACCAGATGCGTCGGCAAATTGCCGCCCGAATGTCGGCTGCTCCGCTGTCGTGGTTTACCCGCGAGGGTGAGGGGAAGATCCGCAAGACCATTCAGGATGATACGGCCACGGTGCACACAGTAATCGCGCACGGGCCGATAGAGAAACTGAACGCGATCGTATCCCCGCTCGCCTTGTTGATGTATGCGTTTGTGGTGGATTGGCGACTCGCGTTGCTGTCGATTGCGACGATCCCGCTCTATGTGGGCATGTATGGCATGTCGATGCGTGGGATGAATGAGAAGACCGCGCAAATGGATACCAAGCTCGCTCAGGTTTCGGCAACGATGGCCGAGTTCGTTGCCGGTATCTCAGTGGTGAAAGCATTCGGCAAGGTCGGCCAAGCACATAAAGCCTATTTAGATGCAGCTAACGAGTTTTCTAAGTTCTACCGAGCGTGGTGTATGCCGCTGGTGTCGATGTCGGTCGCCTCATTTTCGTGGGTGTCGATCCCGGTGTTGTTGATCGTGAACCTTGGCGGTGGCGCGTTGATGATGAACGCCGGTTGGGTGAGCATCTACGAGGTGATAACGACGACGTTGATCGCCTTGGTGCTGCCGGGAGCGTTGATGACAGTCGCAACCATCGCCTGGTCTTACCAGCTTGCGGGATCGGCTGCGGTGCGCCTCGTTGCGGTGATGGAGCTACCGGCATTGAGCCAACCCGATGCACCACAGACACCACACGGTCATGATATCGAGATTCGGGGTGTGTCGTATGCCTATGACGACACCCAGGCATTAGACGAGGTAAGCCTGAGCATTCCGGCAGGCACGGTGACCGCGCTGGTTGGCCCGTCGGGTGCGGGGAAGTCGACGTTGGCGAGTTTGATGGCCCGCTTTGATGACCCGGACGCTGGCACGATCACCATCGGCGGGGTTGATCTAAAGAGCATTTCCCAGGACGTGTTGTATTCGACGGTCGCATTCGTCCTGCAAGATGCACAGCTTATTCGCGACACCATCCACAACAACATTGCCCTGGGCGCGCCAGACGCAACCTTAGATCAGGTGCGGCAGGCGGCGAGAGCAGCGCAGATCGACGAGTTCATCATGAGCCTGCCAGATGGTTACGACACCGTGTTGGGGGAGGACACCCACGTTTCGGGCGGACAGGCAGCCCGTATCGCGATCGCCCGCGCGCTCATGGTTGATGCCCCAGTGTTGGTGCTGGACGAGGCGACGGCGATGGCGGACCCGGAATCGGAATCGAAAATCCAACAAGCTCTCTCGACTCTTGCCAAAGGCAGAACCGTGATTGTGATCGCCCACCGACTGGCCTCGATCAGAGGGGCAGACCAAATCGTCGTCATGGAACGCGGGCGCATTGCTGTGGTCGGTAAACACGACGAGCTGTTGGGTAATGCGCACTATCAGGCACTTCTTACCCAAGGTGCATGCGAGGAGATGACACAATGAATCAACTATTGTTGCCACGCTTTAAGCGTTTGATGGAACCCGCCTCGTGGCGAGACCTCTCGGTCGGTCAAGCGTGGGGTGCGGTATCAGGACTGTGTCACGGCTTTGCCCTGCTGACTCTGCTTCCCGCCGCAAGTGCCCTAGCAACCGGAATGCCGGTGTGGGGGCTGTCGTTTTCGGGCTGGCTCATCGCCTTGGCGGTGATCGCGGTGCTGGGCGTGGGCACGGAGTTTTATGGCATGCGCACCGGCTATATCGGCGCGCTCGGATTCATTCACGACGTCCATCAAGCGGTCGGCAACAAGGTAGCCCGCCTACCGTTGGGAGTGTTCGATTCGGGTAGCTCTGGACGGCTGTCGCGCATGGTCACCCAGGAAATGATGAACTTGGGCGAGTCGGCGGCACATTTCATTTTCTCTCTCGTCCAAAAACTCTCGGCCGTGCTGGTGATCACTGTGGGAACCTGGTTCTGGGATTGGCGACTGGGACTGACCTTGACGATCGCGTTCCCGATCATGCTTGCCTTCCTCCATATTTCCCGTGTGCTTCTTGATAAAGGTAAGCAGGTTTCCGAACCAGCCGAATCGGAGCTGGCGGCTCGCATGGTCGAATTCGCCACCTGCCAAGGCGCGCTGCGCTCCTGCCATGTCGCCGACGACTACCCGGCCCTTGATCAGGCTTTCGACCAGGCTGACCGCAAGGGTCGCAAAGCATTGTGGATCGAAACATTAGCGAACCTGATTAATGGGATGTTCGTTCAAGCGCTCATTGTGGTGATGATCTGGCTGACCGCCCAACTCGCCCTCGGCGGGCAGGTGAGCGCGTTGAACGCTGTGGTCACCATCGGCATGTGTCTGCGGTTCACCACTATGCTCCAAGACATCGGCGGATGTATGTCTGGGCTGGAAGAACGCCGCCAGCAGATGAACCACGTCGACAAGGTCATGGATGCCCCCGAACTGTCCGAACCCGATGCCTCTACACCGATAAACGCCCCTGGTGATGTTCGTTTCGAGGACGTCACCTTCGGCTACGATCCGGACACCCCGGTTCTCCGTGATATTTCCTTCCATGTCCCGCAAGGTGACATGTGTGCCCTGGTTGGTCCATCTGGGTGCGGGAAGACGACGATCGCCCGGTTGGTTGCACGTTTCTGGGATGTGCAGTCCGGCAGCGTGCGCGTTGGCGGAGTGGACGTGCGCGAGCAGACCACCGAAGATTTGATGCGCCAGGTGTCTCTTGTCTTCCAAGACGTCTACTTATTCAACGACACTCTCGAAGCCAACATTCGCCTTGGCAACCCAGAAGCCACCGATGAAGAAATCAGGTGGGCCGCTGACCTGTCGGGCGTGACGGAAATCGTCAACCGCCTCCCAGACGGCTGGAATTCATTGGCGGGTTCTGGCGGGCGTGCACTGTCGGGTGGGGAACGGCAACGCGTCTCTATCGCCCGCGCTTTGGTGAAGAAGGCCCCGATCGTGCTTTTCGATGAGGCCACTAGCGCGTTGGACGCGGAAAATGAAGCCAATATTGTTGCGGCGATGAATGAGCTACGCAAACACTCCACACTGATTGTCATCGCCCACAAACTTGAAACCATTCGACAAGCTGACCAAATCATTGTGCTCTCCCACGGTGGGCGTATCGCTCAGCGCGGGTGCCACGACGAGCTGGTCAACCAGCCAGGTCAATACCGCGATTTCTGGCAAGAACGCATCAACGCAGCCGGATGGCAACTCGTCTAAAACACAGCACGTATAAGCACATGAAAGGAAAAACTATGTCCACACCCACATCCTCGCGCCTCAACGCGCGCGACTTCATCAACATTGGCGTCTTCACCGCCTTGATGTTCGTCATCGTGTTTGCATTCGGAATGCTCGGGTTCATCCCCGCCGCCATGTATGCCGGTTTCCTGCTTTCTATCCTCGTTAACGGCATCGTCTTTGCGCTGTTCACAGCACGCACTCCGAAGATGGGGGCGTTGACAATCATGCTGATTATCATCGAAATCCTCTTTTTCGTGACCGGCCACTGGGTGGGAGGCATCGCGGTGGCCGCTGTATTCGGCCTGCTCGCCGACCTAGTCATCACCAAGGGACCGAAGAACGTTAAGGTTCGCGTTCCGCTGGCATACGCACTGTTTATTCTGCCGATCTACGTGTCACCGTGGATGCCGCTATTTATGAACCAAGACGCATATATGTCGCAAATCGCCGAACAAATGGGTGCCGAGTATGCCGCCAAGATGGCACAGGTCGTCACGATTCCGATTCTGCTGGGCTTCTTCGGCGTGATGCTCATCGTGGGCTGGCTTGCTGGTCTGTTGGGAACCAGGGTCGCGCGCAAACACTTTGAACGGGCCGGTCTTGTCTAAACTTCCCGACCCGCGCACCATTATCGCAGCGCTCGTCATCGTCTCCACCACGATCTACAGTGCCTACTCGCCGTGGTTCGTGTGTACTCTGGGCGGATTCGCCGCCGTGATGCTGACGAGCGCTGCGATCAACCCCAACACGCTCGTGCGCCCGAGCTGGGTGGCCGTCTACCTGGCCACGTTTGCGGTCCTCAGCGGGCTCGTCTTCGTGATACCACTGGTCTGGAAATCAACAGCCAGCGCGTTCCTCGTGCTGTTTCTGCAGTGGATGTGGCGATTCAGCGTCAGCGCAGGAATGGGAGCCTACGCGATCGGCGTAATCCGACCCGCCACCTTGCAAAAAGCACTCGCCAGCTCACGGATCCCGACCTGTTTCACGATCCCAATCTCGGTTGCCTTACGTGTGCTGCCCGTGATCGGCCACGAAGTTAAAGCGATCTCAGATGCCATGAAACTACGCGGCATGTCCGCGCTTTCCCTGCGTGCGGCGCAATACTTCACAATCCCGCTGCTATCGACCGTGGTACGCAGCGGGGACGAACTGGCATCGGCTGCCCTCGTGCGCGGACTGGGCGGAACCGCAAAGCCCACCTCAGTCACGGTCGTGAAATTCCGTGTGATCGACGCAGTCATTCTGCTCGTCGTTATCGGCTTCGCGATATGGAGAATCGTCCTATGACAATAGCCCAAGCAACTGGGGTCACCTTCACCTATCGAGGAGCAGACCACCCCTCAATCAATGGCGCCAACCTCACTATTTCGCAGGGAACTGTCACCTTGCTGTGTGGCGCGTCAGGGTCAGGAAAAACCACCGCACTACGGCTATTTAACGGGCTCATCCCGCACTTCCACGACGGCGACCTTACCGGAAACGTCACAGTCGACGACATTGACGTGGCACGAGTAGATCTATCAGAGCTTGCCCACCACTGTTCGACAGTGTTTCAAAACCCGCGCACCCAGTTCTACACCACCCACGTGCGCCAAGAACTCGCCTTCGGCCCAGAAAATCTCGGCCGCGACCCGCAGGAGATCTGTGCCCGCATTGACGAGGTTGCAGCCGAGTTAGGTATCGCCGACCTGTTGGAATCCCGCGTCACACAACTGTCGGGTGGGCAGATGCAACGCGTGGCCTGCGCCGTCGCCATGTGCAACAACACGTCGATGATCGTCTTTGACGAGCCAACCGCGAACTTGTCCGCTGACGTTATCGACCAACTCGCCACACTCATCGCCAGGCTCAAAGCTGATGGACACACCATCATCATTGCTGAACACCGGCTAAGTTTCCTTTCCGGGATCGCTGACCGTGTCTACTGTTTCGACAAAGGCAAGATAGCCCTCACCGCAACCGGCGAAGAGTTCTACGCCACGCCAGAGGCGGAACGCAAACACCTTGGACTACGGTCCCTTGTTCCCGTGCCCATTCCACAACTCCCGCCACCGGCAGGGAACGGGCTCACGATCGACAACCTCACCTTTGCCTACCGTCATGGAAACACAGTCCTCAATATTAACCACGTGTTGTTTCCGGCGGGGAAAATCACGGCGCTCCTCGGCCCGTGCGGTTCAGGGAAATCAACTCTGGCACGCATTGTTTGCGGACTAGAAAAAGCCAAACATGCATCCATCACACTCGGCGGACAAAAATTCGCCAGCCGAGACGCATATCTCGTCATGCAAGACCCCACCCGACAGTTGTTCTCAGATACCGTCATCGACGAAGTCACGCTCGGCACGACCAAAGCCGAAAAGCAACACATCGATGCCCACGCGATCCTTGAAGAACTCGACCTTGCCGACCACGAGGCTGATCATCCGCAAGCACTCTCTGGCGGGCAACGTCAACGTCTGGTTATTGCTACAGCGCTTGCTGCGAACAAGAAAGTTTACATCTTCGACGAGCCCACGTCCGGTGTTGGCTACAAACACCTTGTCGCGATTTCCCGAGTAATGCGTAAACTCGCTGACACTGGTGCCGTCGTCATTGTCATTACCCACGACGCTGAACTCGTTACCGAGGTCGCCGACCATGGCGTCCGCCTTGACCAAATCAACGCCTGCTCAGACATGTGTCTACAGGAGTGAACGAGGGATTCACGAGCCGAGTTTCTAGAAGGGGGTCATCATGAGCGAGCATCACCACGATCATGGGCCAAGCGCGCAAGAAGCCGCCACAGATTCACACCTGCGAAAAAAGCTCGCCATCGCATTCGGACTCGTGTTTAGCATCGTTTTGGTGCAAGCTATCGGCGCGTTTATGACGGGAAGCTTGGCACTCCCCTGGTCGATGTTGTCCACTCGTTGGCTGATTCTCTTTCCCACTGCGGCTTCTTTTTGTCATGATCGCGTAAGCGCTCAACAAAGTTTTCTATCTTGCCGATGTAACACTAGGTATTCTCAATAGCTTCAGGGTCATTACCAAGAAGAATATACACACCATTACAAGCGATTGAGCTGAATGACCTCGTGTTTGCATGGGGTTTTTGAGACGTTTGAGTTTGTTTGAATCTCGTAGCGACTAGACATCATAGTTCTGCTGAAGTCAATACCGCTTTAGCAGGGATTTTTATGGTTTTTGCTTCTAATCATAAAGAGATTATTTGCGGAACTCGGGATGGTAAAAACTCAGCAAAACTGCCGCAGCTATCAGGACTGCGCAACATGTCATTGGTAGCCACGGAGAGAGTCCGTAAAGTGCGGTGGAGGCTATCGGTGCCACTACATAGGCTGCACCATTGTTAGCATTAATCAACCCGGCTAGCCCACCTTGTTCTTCGGGCTTCATTTGCAAAGTAGGCGCCGTGTTGTAGCCAGGCATCGCCAGGCCTAGACCAAAGCCTGTCAAGATGCTGGCCACGATGAACAGTCCAAGATTTAGTGGATAAACCAAGAGTAGTAACCCGAGAAGAACGATTATTAATCCTCTTCTAAAGAGTTTTTTAGCACCCCAGTTTAACCTTGGAGCCACCAAGGCCTGCGCAAGTATCATGACCAAACCCATTATTGACATGCACAAAGCGGTGAGCCCTGCTGTGGCGCCGGCCGCTAGATTCAAAACATCCTGCAGTAAAAAGCCGAAAAGTGTAGCCACGGTAGAAAAAGCGGTAAACATTAGGAAACCGCAAGCCAGGAACACGAATACTCTTGAATCAAAATAGGAAACTTTTGCCGGTTGAGCGACTTTTTCTTCGCTACCTGTGGGTTTGAATGTTAGCAGTAAAACGGCAACGCCTAAAAGCATGACCAGAGGCATCACCAGCAGGGGCATCATGAAACCTCCTATAGCTGCAAGGCTGCCGCCCAATAAGGCTCCAAGAATAGACGAGAATCCTTGTGCAGCGCCCAAGACTCCCAGACCTTTTACCCGTTGCGTCTCATTGTAGGTATGAGTCACAACGTAGGTTTGCGCGGCTGGGGAAACTGATGCGATGGCACCGCCGTACAGCACGCCCCTAGTTATGACTACTCCTATGATCAACGCTATGCCGGTGAGCAGACCCTTAAATCCTAGCCACACCACCATAGCGAATCCGCTTAGAGCCAGGATTCCGGCAAGCATGCCAATAAGCAAGATACGCCGAGATCCCCATCGCAATGAGACCCGTCCCCACCTGGTGGAGGTAAGAGAAAACATTATGGCTGCTAACGAAATGGTGGCGCCAATGTGCCATTCCTTCAGCCCGATTTCGCGCGATAGTGGAGCCAGAATTGGATTAAGAATCATCTGCCCCATATATGCCAGTAGCACCGTCAAAAACAGGGGAAACAGTCCCGTTATTTTTGATTCGACTTTCTCGTTTCGTTCATTAGTGGCGCACATTAAAACATCCTTTCCAAAGTGAGCTACCAATCAAGCTGAGACAATACTAGAACAATGTTCTAGTATTGTCGAGGTTGAGGGTATGCTGTTTTCGTGGGGAATAAAGACAAGCGGGTAAACACGGGTAGACGCGCCTGGCTGACGCAGGAAAAGATCATGTACACCGCAATGGAACTGACCCGAGAGTGCGGTCTAGAAAAATGGTCGATTCGTGACCTTGCGCAGCGTCTGGGAGTAGTTCCCTCTGTCATCTACCACCATTACCAAAACCGTGACGCCATTACCGCTTCTGTAATAGGCGAGATCACTAGCACCATCGAACTACCGGACGAGCAGCTGGAATGGAAAGATTGGTTCATCTCCCTAGCAGAAAATGTCAGGCCTGTCTTTCTTGAATTCCCCGGAGTCACCGACAAACTGATGTATGGACATATGAACGCCGCGTTGATACCAATCTTGGAGGTGGCTTACGAAAAACTACGGGATGCTGGTTTTAGCAAGTACATTCACATCGCATACTCAATTATCATCAACACGATGCTGTGGAGCATTACTGCTCGCAACTTGCGCAGCCCAACCAAGCAGGAACAGCGCCACGACCTAGGCCAAATGATTACCCAACTTCAGCCCCTAGCTGTCTGCTCCACAACGCTGGCTGACATCATCCAGGGCTACTTAATTCCGCTAGCCAACCCGAAAAATGAAGACCGCATGAGTCAGGAATACTTTGAAATCATCATGGAAGTCGTACTCGCCGGTTTAGAGATAGCGATTTTGCCTCGCGAAAACGCCTAACGAACCCGTGAACAAGAGAAATCATCAATACTCATAAAATATTGCCCAAAATCGCAAGGCATCCAGCTAAGAACAGAGCCTTTCAGCCTCTCACTCTATTTCCTGCGATTTTCCAATAAACACAAGAAAATCCACTATATCCAGAGCTTCCCAAACAACTGGTACGACTACATCAAATACGTCACCATCAATGAACTAAATATCGCTCTTCACAGCACGCAGGCTTCTCCCAGGAATCCGCAGCCTATACCGAAGCCTAAGCCCAGCCTATTGCGTATGGACGAAGAGGAAACCTCCATCTCGACGTGCAGAAATAGCGTTTGGTGTTTTATATGAGGGTGTTTTGCATGTGGAAGACTTACTGGCGCGCCGCACC
>NZ_KV811484.1:223225-364429 GCF_001813085.1 Actinomyces sp. HMSC065F11 | reverse complement strand
TGCATGTGGAAGACTTACTGGCGCGCCGCACCAGACTCTGTTACGAGCATCGGAATCGCGGATTGGCTGCTATTGACGAGGTTGCGAAAATAGCTGCGGATATTCTTGGCTGGGACGAGGCGGCCAAGGCGCATGAGATAGAAAACTACAAGGCACGGTGTGATGCCGAAGAAAAGGCGGAGGGTATAGTTAGCGAAGCCGAAGCTCAAAAGGTACGTGAGCAGGCGGTGCCTATAACCGAATTTGTTGATGTGGCTCCGCAAATTGACGGTTAAAGCCGTGGGGATTTTTGCCCTTTAAATCGCTGACTCTAAGGCCTTGGAGGCGTGTACTCCAAGGCCTTAGACGTACTTAGGATGCCAATAGGCCCTCTCTGGCAACAGAGCAAAATTCAGTTTTAGGCGCTTGCTTTAAAAGCACTTTCGATAACGCGGTATTCGGGCTAATGCCCGAAAATAAGACAATATCATTCTAAGTTTACTAACCTAGAACCAACACCACTGATCCACCGTTAACGCCGGGTCACAGAGGCGCATTTTTCATCTCCGTTAGCGAGTTGAACCCCGACACCCTACCTGAACAGGGAAAACAGGATACTAGGTAACGGAAAACCCAAATCCGCTAACGCAAGCGATTTTCTTGACCCCCTTGGGGCGTACGCACTAACGCAAACGCCTACTTATCATTTTCGACGTCATGTTGGAGCGGGTGACGGGAATCGAACCCGCGTTCTCAGCTTGGGAAGCTGATGTTCTACCATTGAACTACACCCGCAAGCACCAGAAACCAGGCATATCTGGCGTCTAGTTGCCCGATCAGTATATAGCCGGTCCCTCGCACGCGCCAAAACTATCTAGCCCGTGCGCATACAGTTTGAAAGCGGCCTCCACAATCGGCACATCCGGCTCTATCCACGTGATCTCATGCAGGTCGCTGGCAGCCACCCATCGTGCCTCCAAGTGACCGTCACCCACCTGCGGGGATCCAATCGGGCGAGCCAGCCACACCAGCATTCGCCGTCCGCCCAGCACCGGCCATGCTCCGTCCTCGTCCTTTGACAAAACCGGTTGGCCAAGCTCGATGTCGCACCCTAGCTCCTCGCGGATTTCACGAACGAGGGCATCGCTGGGCCGCTCCTCCGGTTCGACCTTGCCGCCCGGCAGCTCATACAAGCCGCGAAGCTCTTGAGGATACGCCCGCGCGGCCGCGAACACCTGCGCTTTTGCACCTTCACCGCGCATGAAAGCTGCTGCCACTACAAGTTTCTTCACGCCCTCGAGTCTACCCAAAACGATTTTGCGACACTTACGGGAAAAATGTCACAATACATCTATGCCGAAAATCTCTGGGACAAACCTTGCCGAACACCGCGAAAATACCCGCGATGCCCTATTTGCCGCGCTCGCATCGCTCATGCGCGAATACTCCTTCGAGCAAATCTCGATCGCCCAAATCTCGAGGCGCGCAGGCATCGGCCGAACCGTTTTTTACAACCACTACGAAGACAAAGAAAGCCTGCTGGTGGCGCTCACCCTTGAGAGCACAAAGCGCTTCACCAGGACGCTCGGCGAAACTCTCAGCATCATCGATGATCCGATTCAGCAGCTGCGCGTCTACATCCGTGCCCAGCTAGAGCTTCGAAACCAAAACCACTTCAGCTATCCGCTACGCATCACTTCGGCGGTTCCACAACAGCAACTCAAACAACACGCCCGCACAATTCAGCACATCATCTACCAGCTTTTGAACGGCGCATACGAGGCCGGCAAAATCACTCAAACCCCGGACGCTAGCACGGTTCGCCTGGTGCTCTCCTGCCTGTCCAACATTGACCTGCCCGCCAATCCGCAAGAGCGTAGCAACGTCATGGCCTGCACTGAGGCATTCATTTTGCGAGGCCTCGGGGCAGCCGAATCCGATATCAACCACATTGATCCAGCTGTCGCGAACTTGAGGTTCAACTTCTCCATCCTCAACAATCGCGACGACGATGCCAACCAGCTTGACCTTGCCAAACAGAGCGCGCAGGCTCGTTGCCCCGTGACCGGAGCCATGCATTACAAAACCGCGCGCTAACCCCGCGCTCACAGACACTACAAAAGGGTTCGGGCACGTAAAAAGGTTCAGGCACGCATATCGCGTGCCTGAACCTTTCACACTTTGGCGTTAGTTGCCTTCCGTGCCTTCACCATCAGCCTGCTGGATCTGCTTGCGGACCTCGTCCATATCCAGCTCCTTAATCTGACGGATAATGTCATCCAGGGCCTCGCCTTGTAGCACGCCAGAGTGGCGGAACACCGCGATGCCCTCGCGGAACGCCATCAGAGTTGGAATCGACTGGATCTGCGCGGCAACGGCCAGCTGTTGCTCGGCCTCCGTATCAACCTTCGCGAAAACTACGTCTTCGTGACGGTTCGAAGCCTCCTCGTAGATCGGACCGAACATGCGGCACGGACCGCACCACGCTGCCCAGAAGTCCACTAGGACAATATCGTTTTCCTCAATGGTCTTACCGAACTTCTCGAAGTCCACATCAACAGTTGCCATTAGGTAACCCTCCAAAAGTTATTTGCGTTGCTAACACCCTAAACCACAAGCGCTACGAATGTATTCCGTAGCAGTGAGTGATCTAGGCAACCGAGCCGGAAAGCTCCTTGGCAACAAGCTCCGCAACCTGCACCGCATTAAGCGCGGCGCCCTTTCGCAGATTGTCACCCGCAACCACAAACACCAGGCCGCGCCCATCCGGAACTGCCTGATCCTGGCGGATCCTGCCCACCAGCGTTCCATCCATGCCAGCGGCCGCCAGCGGAGTAGGTACATCCACAAGCTGGACGCCAGGAGCCTCCTGCAAAAGTTCCTTAGCACGCTCTACGCTGATCGGCTTTTCAAACTCGGCGTGAACCGTTAGCGTGTGGCCCGTAAACACCGGCACGCGCACACAAGTTGCGGAGGCCGCAAGCGTTGGAATGCCTAGAATCTTGCGCGATTCGTCGCGAAGCTTTTGCTCCTCATCCGTTTCCAAAGAACCATCATCAACGAGGCCACCTGCTAGTGGCACCACATTGAACGCGATAGGCGCCACGTACGTTTTTGGTTCGGGCAACTTAACTGCCTTGCCGTCAGTGGTGAGCGCCTGCAAATCCTGCTTCACGCCAGCCTCAACCTGGTCGATGAGCTCACGCACGCCCGCCAGACCCGAACCTGATACGGCCTGGTAGGAGGACGCCATGAGGCGCTTCAAACCGGCCTCTTCGTGAAGAACTTTCAGCGAAGGCATTGCCGCCATCGTCGTGCAGTTCGGATTCGCAATAATGCCCAGAGGGCGCGACTTCATAGCCTGCGGGTTGACCTCGCTGACCACCAGCGGCACATCCGGGTTCTTACGCCACGCGGACGAGTTGTCTACGACCACTGCGCCGGCCTCGGCGAACTTTGGTGCGTACTCGCGCGAAGCGGCTCCCCCAGCAGAGAAAATCGCGATGTCGATGCCGGAGTAATCAGCGGTAGCGACGTCCTCGACCACGATTTCTTCACCGCAGTACTGGAGTTTTGTGCCCGCCGAGCGCGACGAGGAGAAGAAACGCACCTTTGTGGCCGGGAAATCGCGTTCGGTTAGGATCTGGCGCATCACGTGGCCCACCTGGCCGGTGGCGCCAACAACAGCGAGAGTTAGTTCTTTCATCGTCCCGTACCTCCATAAACAACGGCTTCAGATTCAGTGGAATCAAGGCCAAACGCCGAGTGCACGGCGCGCACAGCCCGATCCAAGTCTTCAAGTTTGGTAACAACCGAGATGCGGATCTCGGACGTCGTAATCATGTCAATGTTGATCCCCGCGTCTGACAGGGAGCCGAACAGTTTGGCGGAAACACCCGGATTGGTCCTCATTCCCGCACCCACGAGCGAAAGGATGCCAACGCCGGGGCTGTAACGCAGATCCTGGTAGTCCAGCTCATCTTTGGCCGCCTCGATCGCGGCGATAGTGCGCTCGGCGTCATCTCCGGGAAGCGTGAACGAAATATTCGCCCGGCCCGTGCCCGACGTGGGAATGTTCTGCACGATCATGTCGATATTCGCACCGGCTGCCGCAACGATTTGGAACAGGCGCGCCGCCATGCCGGGCGCGTCCGCGATTCCAACGATCGTGATCTTATCTTGGCTGCGGTCATGCGCGATTCCGGAAATAACGGGAGCTTCCACTTGATCCTCCTCTAGGGTTTTTAGGGCTGCATCTGGCACGAGGCCAACAAGTTCGGGGTGCGCGTCAGAGTTCGCGATCCACGTTCCGTCCTTATTGGAAAACGAGGAGCGCACGTGAAGGGGTACGTTATACCTGCGCGCAAACTCGACCGCGCGAAGGTGCAGGATCTTAGCGCCGTGGGCCGCAAGCTCTAGAGTTTCTTCTTGACGGAGCCTGCGCACGCGTCTTGCGGTGGGCACGATGCGCGGGTCTGCGGTGTAAAGGCCGTCAACGTCCGTGTAGATTTCGCAAACATCGGCGTGGAGGGCGGCCGCGAGGGCAACTGCCGTGGTGTCGGAGCCGCCGCGTCCGAGCGTGGTGACGTCATCATCGGAGGACACGCCTTGGAATCCAGCAACGATGGCCACCTGGCCCTCGCGAATGGAACGGGCAACGCGTTCTGGCACCATGCCTGTGATTTGGGCCTTTCCAAAGTGGCTGTCGGTGAGGACGCCTGCCTGCGCTCCCGTGTATGACACTGCGGGCACACCCATTTGGTTGATGGCCATGGCGAGCAGCGACATTGAGATACGTTCGCCTGCGGATAGGAGCATGTCCATTTCGCGCTGGGGGGCCTCTTCGGTTAGTTGGCCGGCCAGGTCGAGTAGGTCGTCAGTTGTGTCTCCCATTGCGGATACGACCACTACGAGTTTGTGGCCCGCATGGTGGGTGTCGCAAATACGTTTGGCAACGCGTTTCATTGCTTCCGCGTCTGATACGGATGACCCGCCGTATTTTTGCACTATTAGCGCCACGTCGACCTCTTCTATGTTGTGGGTGGCATTGCCACTGATGTTGTGATCAGTGTAGGCGCGGTAGTGGGAAGCGTGTTTGTTGGATCCACCTTGCGAACATTTTGGCCAAAATTGTGACCTTTTTTACGCTTCTAGAGGGGGTTTTGGTTAGCTTCCGATGGTGCGGCGGCCTTCGAAAGCGCGGCCCAGGGTGACTTCGTCTGCGTATTCGAGGTCTCCGCCAACTGGTAGGCCCAGGGCGAGGCGTGATGCGGGCACTCCCATGGTGTCTAGCATTCTGGCTACGTAGGTTGCGGTGGCTTCGCCTTCAATGTTGGGGTCGGTGGCGATGATGATTTCGTTGATTTGGTTGGATGATAGGCGGCTCATGAGGCCGCGGATGCGAAGCTGGTCGGGCCCGATGCCACGGATCGGGTCGATAGCGCCGCCGAGCACGTGGTAGAGACCGCGGTAAGAGCCGGTGCGTTCGATTACTTCAACGTCTTTGGCTTCTTCAACTACACAGATGATGGTTTGGTCGCGGCGCGCGTCGCGGCAGATGTTGCACGTTTCTTCTTCTGCGATGTTGCCGCAGATGGTGCAAAATCGGACTTTTTCTTTAACTACTTGGAGCGCGCGTGCCAGGCGCATTACGTCTTCACGGTCGGTTCCAAGAATGTGGAACGCGATGCGTTGCGCAGATTTTGGGCCGATGCCGGGGAGCGCCCCGAGTTCATCGATGAGGTCTTGGACTGCACCTTCGTACAAGGCTATTTGTTTCCTTCACTCGTGTCTTCGATGATTGTTGCGCCGAACATTTTTTCAACCAGTGGGAGTCCCACGAGGTTTGAGTTTTCAGCGTCGGCGTCGTCCATATTAGCCCCGCCAGTGTCGAAGTCGTACTCCGACTCTTCGGGTAGCGAGGCTGGCTCGGTTTCTCGTGACGGTTCGGGGGCGACTTGTGGGTGTGCAGCTGTTGGGCTGTGCGGACGCGAGGATTCCTGTGGATGCGAGGACTCTTGAGGGCCAGCGGTCTCCTGCGAGCGCGCGCTCTGCTGCGACAGTTCTGCGAGGACGTGTGGGCGCGGAGGCTGGTCAGGCTCTGCAGCGCTGGACCGGACCTGTTCAGCGGGCGCGCTCTGTTCACGAGCCTGGCTGTTTAGTTGGCCGTCAGCATTCGGACTTGCCGTGGCGGCCTGCTGTTCTGGAGTGCGCGGCTGGGCGTTGGGTACTGCGCGGACCGTGGGCCACGCCGTACCCTCGTTGTCATCTGGCGCTGATTCGTCTTGCGCAGTGCGGTTTGCCACGTGTTCGCGCCCATTATTTGCCTGGTTGAACCCCTGCCGGCTACTTGTTTGATTGCGGCGCTGTGGACTCTGGGGGCCATCGCCGTTACCGGATTCCTGGTTACCGTGTGGCGGCGGCGTGGGAGCAGAAGGCGCCGGTTGGCCACCCACTTGAACTTGGATGGTTTTTGATACTCCGGTTATTACTTGGATGGCTTTTAGCGCGGTGTCTTGGTGTCGGTTGAGGAACACGTTCGCAAGCCCTTGGTTGGCGAACCTGAGAATAACGGTTGAGGAGTCTTCTGAGATTAGTTTGGCGTGCTCCCCAATAAGGAAGGCCGAGGAAGGCATGATTACGCGCACGGCTTCTACAAACTGGTCCCACTTGCCGTGCAGGTTTGCGGTCACGTTGCCCGGAGCGGGCGAGGACCCGGCTTGCTTCTGCTCGGCAGGTGCCGTTTCAGGCTTCGACTGCGGCTGAGACTCGGGCTTAGACTCCGCCGATGGCGCAGATTGCGAGGTTGGGGCGGGTTCTGGCCGTTGCGGGGCCTGCGCCTGCGAGGCGTGTGCAGGTTTCTGGGCCTGCGTAGCTGGCTCGGGCCTGGTTTCTGTTTGCGGGGCACCTGCCCAGGTTTGCTGATGCGCAGCCTCATTTGCGCCAGTGGCGGCTTGGGCGGGCTTGTTCACCTGTTCCTGTGCCCGCGAGCGCCTTAGCTGTTCGCGCGCAAGCGCGGCTCCGGTCAGTGGCTTGCCGTCCTCGCCTAGGATTTGCGGCCCATCTTGCGCAGGCCCATTAAAGCCACTGCTGCCACCGAACGAGGGCGCGGCTGAGTGACCTGCCGAGCCAGCCTCGGCCTCGCCACTACTGGGGCGGACTCGGGCGCCGCTTAGCTCAACGAGAATGCGGCCAATCATCAGCTCTAGTTGCAACCTGGGTGAGGTGGCACCAACCATGGAGCGAAGCGCCTCATCGGTTAGGTCTGCGGCCATCGAAAGCGCGGGGGCGCCCCACTGTTTTGCTTGCGTAAACATGCGTTCGCGTTGTTCCGCGGGAAGTTGGCCCAAAATGTCTTTGGCTTGCTCGCCCGCTACCGCGATGATCAGTAGATCGCGGAGGCGTTGCAGGAAGTCCTCCACAAACCGGCGCGGATCATGGCCGGATTCAACCATTTGTTCAATCGTTGCGAACAGGCCCGCCCCGTCGCGCTTGGCAAGCTGTTCAACCGCGGTGTCAAGCAGATTCGTGTCCGTGTATCCAAGCAGAGCGACAGCGAGGTCATACGGGATCTTCGAGTCAATGCTTCCAGCCATCAGCTGGTCAAGCACCGAAAGGGAATCGCGAACCGAGCCGCCGCCCGCGCGAATAACGAGGGGTAGCACGCCCTCACCAACCTCAATGCCTTCAGACTCGCAGAGGTTTGCCAAATACGGGAGCAGGACGTCACCGGGCACTAGGCGGAACGGGTAGTGGTGCGTGCGGGAACGAATTGTGCCGATCACGCGCTC
The DNA here is from genome assembly GCF_001813085.1 of Actinomyces sp. HMSC065F11. Lineage (NCBI taxonomy): Bacteria > Bacillati > Actinomycetota > Actinomycetes > Actinomycetales > Actinomycetaceae > Actinomyces > Actinomyces sp. HMSC065F11. The sequence continues at coordinate 356,660 of NZ_KV811484.1, read as the reverse complement.
CGGCTCGGTTGTGGCGAAGATGAACTTCACGTGCTCGGGTGGTTCTTCCACCAGTTTTAGTAGCGCGTTGAAGCCTTGGGTTGTGACCATGTGGGCCTCGTCAAGGATGAACACCTTGTAGCGGTCTCGAACGGGCGCGAAAGAAGCGCGTTCACGTAGCTCACGGGCATCATCCACACCGTTGTGCGAGGCCGCGTCAATCTCAACAACATCCAAAGAGCCGGTGCCGCCGCTGGCAAGCTCCACGCAAGACTCACATTTGCCGCAGGGCGTGTCCGTGGGGCCTTCCGCGCAGTTCAGGCAACGCGCGAGGATACGAGCGGACGTGGTTTTGCCACATCCTCGCGGCCCGGAGAACAAGTAGGCGTGCGTGATTCGATTAGACCGAAGCGCTGCCTTCAGGGGTTCGGTCACGTGGTCTTGCCCGATCACGTCATCGAACGTGTCGGGTCGGTAGCGGCGATACAAAGCTATGGTCACAAGTGAACTCTATCGTTAAGCACGGACAAAAGTTTTGAAGGAGAACAAACGGGGCAGAATCGCTCGTTTATGAGGCCGCAACCACGTCCTCCACCAGCGCGTTCGCGGCTTCTACAAAATCCAGCACGTCCATGCGAAGGGAGAAACCGCGCCGGCCTCCAGACACAACAATTGAGTCTTGATTCAAACAGCTTTGATCAATGATGACGGGCGCCTGCTGCTTTTGCCCAAACGGAGAAATCCCGCCCACAACATAGCCCGTGCGGCGCTGCGCTACTTCGGGAGGAAGCATCTGCGCCTTCTTAGCGCCCGCCGCTCGCGCCACTTTCTTGAGAGACATGCGGTGATCCACCGGCACAACTACGCACACGACTTCGCCATCAGCGTCAACGAGGAGGGTTTTGAACACCTCCGCAGGATCAAAACCGAGCTTTTGTGCAGCCTCAACACCGAACCCGTGGTCAAACTCGCTGGAATGCTCATAGGTTAGCTGCGAGAACGGGACTCCTGCCTCCAACAAGTACGCGACCGCTGGAGTAGAAACCGACTGATCCACCACGCCCCCATCCTGAACGCCCAAATGTTGCCTATCTGACAGGTGTCACACTCATGCTAACTCGACTAATGCGCCCGTCATTCGGTAGACTATCGAAGCGTTACCGCGCTCACGCGTGGAAACCCACAGGAGGATTCGCATAGTGGCCTAGTGCGCTCGCTTGGAAAGCGGGTTGGGTGCAAGCCCTCGGGGGTTCGAATCCCCCATCCTCCGCCATCTACCCCGGTAGCTCATTGAGTTGCCGGGATTTTTCTTGTATTTACGCTGAATTATCGGGGTTTTTAAGCCCTCCACAACATGACAACACATGACATTTAATGACAATAATGTTCATTTAATAGAACCTGGACAGAACATACAGAACCTCAAACTAGACGGGCGACATGGCCAAAGACGGCGTCAGAACCGCCGCGGTAATCAAAGCCACAGCCGAACTGATCACAGCGGTAAGTAAAGCCCAAAAGGCTAGAAAGCCAAAGCGAAAGAAGAAGTAAGGTAGCGGGACCAACCAGAGGACAAAACTAATCAGCCCACCCCCAACAGGGACGAGTTTAACTATTTACGCAGGTAAATCTCTTCAAGATCAGCAAAGTCTTCATCTAAATAATCGCCAGGCTGACCGACCTGTTTGAACAGTTCATATAGGTGGTCTGGCAACTTCACATCATGGTTGATAAGAGTGTCTGAAGCCGATGTTATTGCAGCGGCCGGATCATGTTTGTAGAGGTACTCAAGTTCTTCTAAATCCGCCTCACCATCATCTCGAACTTGCGCCGCAATTGGGAACAAACCCTTAGCCAACTGCTCATAAATCTTGCACATACCGCCTACTATATTTTCGCCACTGGAAACGCAGACGTGATTCGCGTCTTTGTTGTATGCGTCTTTTTGTTGGTTCTCATTTAGCCGGAGGTTTCGAACGCTCAGCGAGGTGAGACAACTCTAACCGGGACGCATTTTCCGGCTTCCCACTTAACTTCCCACTCAACATAACACTTTGGGAAGTTGAGTGGGAAGCTTGTGGGAAGTTCGACAGCGCCGGGGCTTCTGGTGCGTGGCTACGTCTTGATGCGGTAGCGTTGCCGAGGACTTCTCAGCGGCTCAGTGCGCTCGACGACACCTTCGGCAATAAGCTCGTTCACTGCATTTTGCACTGCTGTGCGGCTCAGTTTTGTACTCTTGACGAGTTCAGTTGTGGAGGCAGACGCCTGCCCTTTTAATGCGGTAAGTACTTGGTCAAAGGCGCTTGCATAGCGTTCTTTCTCGGCCACTCTTCGCCGGCGGATAATAATGGTAAAGCTGTCTAGCCGGTTGATGTACTCAGGTGGCGGCATTAGGGCATCGGCGAGCGAGCGTTGAATGACCGCGATGCCCGTGCCCCTATTTTCAGCCACAACACCTTCCGCTCCCCCATCGGCGTGAAACTTCACGTCTTCAAGAAAAGAAGATAGGCGTTGGTTTCTGGTTGAACTCACGCCTGGCTTTCCTAGGTTTCGTACGGTAACGCCTCCATACAGACCTCCCGGGCTTGTGATTTCGAGGCGGTCAACGAACATGTTTATTTGCACTTGGCTGCCTTGCGCGTGCGGCGAGTAATCGCGATGCATGAGGGCGTTTACGAGCGCTTCGCGCACTGCGACAGGAGGATAGTCCGGCAAATCTGAGCGGTACTTTTCGCCAATGAGAGCGGCAGTGCGCATGTTGTTTTTGACTACTTCGATTCCTTCATCAACGAGCTCTGGAATGGTTCCGGTGAGGGTTTTACTGTCTAGGAGCCGAACTCCTTCAGTGACAGAGCCCTTCGTTGTACCCGGGAAGCTCGCAAATGTCACGGTGAGGCGCGGATAAAATTCTTGCGGATACTCACCCATGACAAGCAAGGACGCCAGGGTTGGGTGTCCGTCCTTGAGGATGCGTAGACGTTTCATCGCGGTTTCGGTGCCGTCATTAAAGGTTTTGGGGCGACGTTTGCGTTGAACAGTCATGTAGGCATTCACGGTGTCTGAATGCAGGTCTTCAAGTTGTGCTTCTGTTACCGGCTGTTCGTCCCATTTGGGTTGGGCCCGCTCCTCAATGAGGCGGTCGACTTCGTATTGTGTGAGGCGGATGTCGCCGTCACTAACCCGAATGTAGCTGCCGCCATATTTTCCCTGGTCAGTTACGTAGCAGGGTTTATCTTCGGAAGTCATTTCATTGATTTCCGCTACAACAACCAACGAGTTCTCAAAGGGAACTGTGTCGATGAGGGGGCGTACAGGGGGCGTGGTTTGGGCGCATCGAGTTTCTAGTGCGTCCCGAGCTTTTGCTGCATCGAAGCCGTCCACGGGCAGGAAGCCGTTTGCTTCATCTAGCCCGACGATAATGAGGCCTCCGTTGGCGTTCGCGAATGCGCTGAGTGTTTCGCGAATTGATTTTCCAACATTGCTCTTGACTTCGATCGGTTGCTTGTCTGTTCCGATCAGGCGCAATGTGTGGATGATTGGCTCTAAGCGTTCGGTGTCCATCGAGTGCTCACTAACTTCCCACTTAACTTCCCGCTTAACATACCACTTTGGGAAGTTGAGTGGGAAGCTTGTGGGAAGTTCTTGAAATCGCGCGCGAAGGTTGGAATAGCACGGTTTTAGCGCGTCTACTACGAGTCAGCAGGCAAGCACAACGTTAACAGTCGATATGAGCGAAAAGGCAGTTTCAGAGCTAGAACGCACCTGGCTCGCTCCACTTCCAAATTATTGGCCGTAGCCCCGGCTAATATTGCGTTAGACAATTAGGGAGGCGATGTGGCCACCACACTTTCACTCGATGAGATCTGCAGGCGCCGTAAAAAGTATGCGAAACTGCGCGACGCGATCGGGTAGCTCCAGGTCATGGAAACCTTCATGACACGCCGGATGTAAACGCGCGTGAAATACGATTTAGCCGCTTGATTGGTTCAACCAGCGTCGGTTGGAACCGAATGAGGTGAGATATAGCAATGAAGCCTTGCAACGTAGATGGGTGTAGCCGTCCTGGAGCATTTGTCACGAGAACCAAACCGACGTGGTGCCTCGTTCATCTTCGCGAAATCTATGGTGAAGGCGGCCTGACCCTGCTCGAGGATTTCACGAAGTCATCTGCCTACTTACTTACTAGGTGTATACAATGTGGCTTCGAAGCGCACTACCGCTTTGACTACGTACTTGATCGGCTTGATGTTGGCGAGGCAGTTTGCCGAGCGTGTTACTGGCGTGCTTGGGCAAAGAATGCACGTGCCCTGGCTGGTATCACCGATGACCCGGTGAGTATTTCCGCTATCCGGAAGAAGGCTGAAGAGAATGGGTACACCTATCTTGGTCCTCTAACGAACCCCAGTTTGGCAGACGATCCGCACGCCACTCGCTGCAACTCCTGTGGACGGATCAAAGCACTGCGAAGCGAAGATATTGGTTGGGGTTGTCCCTGCCGACGTAACCCCAAAACAGCTACGGCAGGGACTAAGAAAGCCCGAGGCGCAAACCTGTTGAAGAACTCAGACAATCGAGCAGTTAGCTGGTGGGATCATCAACGCAACGAAGAATCATTGTGGAACGCTGCGAAACTAAAAGGGCGGCAGGAAGCATGGTGGATCTGCCCTGAAGGGCACTCATTTCAGGCTCGCATCCTTGACGTTACAAACAAGAACTTCTCCTGTCCCCAGTGCGCCTCGCTTAGGCAAGCTGCTCACGAAAGAGAGATTGCCGCGCTCACTGGAAAGACTATCGCGGACGTGCCTGTACTTTTATCGGCATGGGATGATGATACCCCGCCGGATACGGTGCCAGTAATCCAGAACCACTGGGGCCCCGGCTATAAATTTCGATGCCCGGCGGGGCACCGCAACACCCGGGACCCGCGCAGCTACTTCTTCGGTGGCTGTTCTGCGTGCAAGGCGATTGAGACGCGCAAAGGTAACGCGAAAGCTGCGGATGCAGATCCATCGTCAAGCCGTTTGACGCCCGAAATCAGCAGTCAATGGCACCCGACGAAAAACGGCAACCTTCGACTCGCAGAAATTTCACCGGAGTCTCGTCGTACAGTCTGGTGGCAAGACCCTGTTTGTGGGCACGAGTTTCAAGCCACGCCACGTGAACGCGACAAGTACGACAGATGGCGGTGCCCGATCTGCCGTACGATCCTTGACTCACTGGCATATCACTATCCGGAGCTGGCCGAGGAATGGTCACCGGAAAATCAATTATCTCCATGGATGATTCGACCAAACACAACGCAATTAGAAGTAGTCCCACTTTGGGTTTGCAGGAACGAAGCAAGCCATGTCTGGCGTGCTATGCCAAGCACACGAGTAAACGGGTCACGATGCCCGGAATGTCTCGAAAACGGAAAATCACAAATCGAGCTTGAATACTATTCGTCGGCTCTAGCGCACTGGGGAAATGCTAAATCGGGGCCGCGAATCCATTCAAAGAACTTCAAAACGCACTCATCTTGGACCGTTGACATTTTGGTCAGCCTTCCTTCAGGCAAACGCCTCATCATCGAATATGACGGCTGCTACTGGCACCGAGACAAGGCCGACATCGACCACAACAAGAGCATGGATCTGCTAGCTGAGGGATTCATACTCGTTCGTCTAAGAGAAGCACCACTGTCGTCATTGAAGATCTCGCATCCGAACTACCACGAAGTAACCGTCTACACGACCGCCCAGGATCCAGATAGTGACGTGGCACGGATTGCTGATCTAGTCAGGGAATGAGCGAATTAGTCTGGGACCGCCCAGCTCGAAACACAAAGTAGGTCGCCCTCTCAGTGACCTCTGTGCGGTTGAGGAGGGTGTACCAGCGGAATGGGCTGTGTTGCCCTGCATGCCGCTGAGGGTGGCGGCATGCAGGGTAAAGGGAGTATTCACGGGGTGACCTCCTGAAAATCGTGGTTGAAGTATTTGATTGGCAGTTCAAGATCGTGAGCCCAGTCGTCTCAAGGTGGTAGTGAGTGACGATTCCCTTGCAGTGACGCGCCAGTTCATCTTTCGTATTGGCGTAGCGGAGGGCGGTAGCCACGTCCTTGCCGCACAACAGGATCTATCCGCCCGAGGTGAGGGTTCGGATCGTGTCGAACTCGTGGTAGGTGAACGCAAGTAGCGCGGTAGCCATGATCGGCTCCTTGTCTGAGAGTCGGGTAGACAATCGCGGGCGTGGGATGCGCCATGCTCTCACCTGACAGTCACGGCAGGCACGGAAACTGGACACGGTGTGAGGAATGCTCTCGCCCGTACGTCCCCGAGGCCCGGCGAATCCGGGCGGGTCAGAGGGCACACTGGTGTGTGAATGTACCGATGGCTCCGTGCCCCGTGCTATTGCTTCGGCGCCATCAACCGGGTAACCTTGTAACCAACATGACCGGTTCCGCTGCCCGCCTCGGTGGGAGTCCAGGGCCGGTCTTCGTTTTTCGTATCAAACAGGGGTGCGCGTGGAGCAGGTGAAGCAGTTCAAGACCTACGGTGAACAGGTCGAATTGCTTCGTCAGCGTGGGATGCGAGTGAATGATCCCCAGCATGCTGAGACGTTGCTGGCGCGATTGAACTACTACCGCTTGTCCGGATACTGGTACCCGATGCGTCGTTTCTCCCAAGGCAACGGCACTGCCCGAGATGAATTCGTTGAGGGAGCATCGTTTGACCTGGTGGTAGCCCTCTATGGGTTTGATGAACAATTGCGCCACAGCGTGTTCATCGAGCTTGATCGCGTGGAGTTGGCTATTCGAACCAAGCTCGGTCACGAACTGGGTCGCCTTGACCCGCTGATCTATTTGGATCCCCAGCGTTTGAGTGCCCGGGCACGGCAGCGAAACAAAGACGGGCGTAGCGTGCACGAGGTGTGGTTGAGAAAGTACCAGTCGGCATTGAAAGCGTCGAAGGAGGACTTCGTCGCCCACCACAAATCCAAATATGGCGGGACTCTACCCATCTGGGCAGCTGTCGAAATCATGGATTGGGGGATGCTGTCGTACCTGTACGGCATGTCACCCAATATCGTGCGCAAACGGATTGCCGAGCCCTGCGGCCTAACCGGTCCTCAGCTTGAATCATGGATGAAATCCTTGAATATTCTGCGTAATTATGCAGCTCATCATGCAAGAATGTTCAACCGTGTTTACGACATCAAACCGAAGCTGAACAATGACGTCAGGCTGGCTCCGGTAGCTAGAGGGATGAATCGCGTGTTCGGGCAGCTCTCCCTTATCCAATACTTGCACCGCCAACTGGACTTGTCTCCAGCCGACCGACTACCGAAGCTGTTCGACACTTACCCGCACAATCCCATCGTGCCGTTTTCTCGCATAGGCGCACCTGACAACTGGCGCGAGTTGCCTCTTTGGCGCGTCTAATCCTTGCGGTAGTAGTCGCATTCGTAGCCATCGCCACGAATTGGGTTCCCTTATCTAGTTCAGCTCCAGGACTTGGGAAAAGCGTTGCGCTAAGTCTTCAAGATAGTCGCGGCGTTTAAGAGGCGCTAACCACTGCGGCGGTATCGCGTTCACCTTGGTACAAGCCGCTCCAGCGATTGCCGCGTAAGTATCAGTATCGAAGCCAAAGCTCACTGCAATCTGCATCGCCTCACGGTACGTATCGGCATGAAGGAGAGAATAAAAGACAATTTCCAAAGTATCGACCACGTAGCCAGTCGCATTGAAATCACTTGGCGTAAGCCCGATTAGCTCTGCACTCAAGATCCGCCTATGTGCCGCCAAAGCTGTCTGCCACTCTTGGTCACCCGGCAACCAGTCCTGGTAAGGAAGATCGATAGCCGCTCGATACGCCTGCTCTACATCGTCTCCGCGAAGAATTGCGCCAAGAAACTCACCATAGATGATGCAGGAAAGCTGAGAAATAGCATGACCATGAGTAACACGAGAAGCCTTACTAATGGTCTCCCACCTCTCTTCACGGCCAGCTTGCTTCGCTAACAGGTAGAGCACCACAGGGAAGATACGCATAAGCGCGCCATTGCCATTATCGCGCTCACGAGTTCCACCACATTCAAGTGCCGGCACACCATTCTCAAAGCGACCAATCGCCATACCAACAGTGCCGCCTAGACCGAAAGAATGATCGAGCGCGCTATATTCTCCTTTTTCCCACCACGCCACAAACTGATTCATCAGGTCAGTAAAATCCAGTTCGCCACCAGTGCGGATAATGGATTCCATCGTAGCCACGGCCATTGAAGTATCGTCACTCCAGGCTCCGGCAGGAATTTTCTGCCCCCAATAGGAGTTAACCGGAATATCATCACCAGAACCACGCATCGCGTCCAATGAATACTGCGCTATTTCATCTGCCAAGAGGAACTCGAAAGGAACTCCGAAAGCATCACCAGTAGCAGCCCCCAGCAGCATCGCTTCGACCTGAGCTGCAGAGAGTTCATTTCGTTTGTCTAACTCGCCCATGACTGCCTCATCCTAGTTGTCATTAAGACCCTGCTACCGAGCTAAAAGCACGCGCTTCCAATACGGTTCGCGTTTGATAACGTCTTCCAATTTAGTTTCGTGTCGAAAACTCGACGATCGAGTACCGGAAATTATCGACGAGGTATAGCTCCCCTTCTTGGGCTTTGCGTAGCTCCAGCTTACGATACCCACCCGCGAGGTTACGTGAGCCAGCGTATGAGACCCAGCGTTGCCACAACCCACGAGCATTGCCGGATGCGGAACCAATATAAGGTTTCCCGGTGTGTCGAATTCAAGGTGCAAAAGCCAACGGGTGGAAACAAGCTGTCAACCAACTAGTTTATTTGGCTCCCAAGAAGAGAAGCGTAAGTGGGGTTGTTTTTGAGCTGCTCGTGGGCCCCGTCAGCAACAATGCGCCCATCCTCAAGAACAATAATGTGGTCAGCAATCCGGATAGAAGCAAGCCGGTGAGCAATAACAACCGTCGTGCGATCAGCCCGCGCGCGGCGAATGTTCTTAGCAATAGACGTTTCAAGGAACGGATCGATATTAGCTAATGGCTCGTCAAGGATGAGCATATCCGGGTTGCGCAAGAATGCACGCGCAATCCCAACGCGCTGGCGCTCCCCTCCAGAAAGCGTGGTTCCTCTATCACCCACCCTCGCGTCAAGCCCGCCAAGCGAAGTCACCAACTCGCTAATGTCCGCATCAGCAAGAGCCCGCCAAATATCCTCATCAGAAGCATTAGGGTTCGCCAAAATAAGATTATCGCGCACAGTTCCAGCAAAAATATGACAGTCCTGAGGCACCAGGGCCAGTCTGTCTCGGTAGCGGTTCGGCTCATAGCCACGCAAATTCTTCCCATCGAAACGCAGCTGCCCCGACCGCGGATCCAAATAGCGCATAGCGAGATTAGCCAAAGTAGTTTTACCCGCCCCAGACTTACCAACTATCGCCACAGAACGTTGCGGAGTAGCAGTAAGGCTGACTTTGTTGATAACCGGAAGCTCCAGCTGGTAGGCAAACACCGCGTTATCAACAACAAGACAGTTCTCCTCCCCGTCATAGGCGGTGTGGTGAGGTTCAGGTACAGCAGGAATCGGGTCTTTCACGTGAAGAATCGTATTGATCCGGTGTGCACAGGCACCGATCTCTCCAACGCGCCCAAGCATTCCCACCAACGTGGTGGCCGGCGTGGGTACAAGCCCCGCCAAAACCACAGCAACGGGAAGTATCGCCGCATCCAAACTGCCGTCAAGCACACGTCCAGTGAGGATAATTAACAAAATGGTAGATCCGATCGTGGTAACGATCATCGCGAACGCTGACTCCCACGCTTGCCGCATGGTTTGCGCATTTTTTGTGGCCTGCACTTGACGTGTCAAGTCAAGAATAAGCTGATTTTGTTTCTCAACCATTCCGAGGGAACGCAACTCACGTTGCCCCTGAATGGAGTCCAACACCGCAACCCGCAACCCGGCTAGCTGACTACGCATCTGTGTGCCCTGCATACGCTGAATGGGCATGAGAATGAAGGGGAATACGATCATAGCGATAGTGGGAACTAGCATGATCAGCCCCAGCGGCCCCACAAAGCTAACAAGAACACCAGTGAACACTACTGGCGAGAACACCGCGCAGATTGCGGTAGACGCAGTGTGCGCATAAAACCACTCAAGCTGTTCCGCATCATTCATGGCCGCTGACGCCACATCGCCAGTGCGTTTCCCGTGGAGCCCGAGTGGTGCGATTCGTTCGATAGCCCCATAGATGTGCACTCGCAAAGTGTGCAAAATTCGATAGGCAACTTCGTGCGACCACCACACTTCAAACAGGGTACTGGCCGCATGAACCACCACCAAAGTGAACAGCAAAGTCACCAGCGGCGTGAGGTCATGAGCCGGGTCAAGAATGAACCGGGTTGAAACCCACACGGACGTAACCGACACACCCACAACACTGATTTGCGCCAAAGCGGTAACGATCGTGGAGGAAACGAAAAGGGGAACACATTCGCGTAGCCGTTTCATCAGCGCAGTGAAGTCGTTAAACGTAGAAAACATGGCGGATCAGGCTCCTAACTGTGCGTCGATAAGCTGTGACCACGCGTTGTCTTCACCAGCCAGAATCTGGGGTGCACCAGCGCAGAGCACGCGGCCATCTCCCATCACCACAACGTGATCTGTTTGCGCAGCGGCATCCGTGCGGTGGGTGACCAGAATAAGCGTGAGATCCGGATAAGCACGGCGAATATTGGAAAGCACAGCGGTTTCCGTCTGGGTATCTAACGCTGACGTAGATTCGTCGAGGATCAGCAGTGGACACTGGCGAATCAGAGCACGCGCAATCGCTAACCGCTGTTTCTGCCCGCCAGAAAGATTGTGGGCATGCTCCTCAATCACCAAGTCAAGCACACTGTCATTTCCTGCTTGACCGCTGACATCCTGGTGCAAATCGTTAGCGCAGGCCAAAGTTAAGGCGTTCATCATTGCCTCGTCATCGGCTTTCGGGTTAGCTTCAGCCAATATGGATCTGATAGTTCCAGGGAAAATAATGGGATCTTGCGGAACCAGGGTAGCTACCTGCGCAATGTTCAGTTGGTCTGCTGGCACGCCACCAACCGTGATCGTTCCACTATTGGGATGGTCAAAACCCATCAGTAGCCCTAATGCTGTGGATTTACCTGACCCGGACAGGCCAACCAGAGCAGTTGTCTTCCCTGGCAGCGCGTCGAACGTAACGTTTGAAAGCGCGGGCTTCGTCGCACCCAAATACGTGTAGCTGGTATCAATGAAGGACACCCCGGTGCCATCATGGTGACGTTCAACCGTTGCGGAGGGTTTGGTTTGGACACCCTCTTGATCGAATAGTTCACTCATTGCTGGCAGAGCAGAAATCCCGAAGAATGCCTCATGCCAACACGTTGACAATGCAGTGAATGGGCGAAACAGCTCAATCGATAACAAAGTGATGATGAACAAGTGGTTCATCGGCATATCGCCGGCCCGTATCAAGCTGATAGCAATAACCAGGCCAAGAGCAGGACCAAGCACCTTCATCATGCTGGACAGGCCGGTTTCCCCCAGCGAAAGGCGAAGCTGGCCCATTGTTGCTGACAACAATTGGCGTGATTGCTTAGCTAGTTTCTCACCGTGATTTTGGGCGGCCCCAAACGATTTCAGCGTTGCCATTCCCATCATGGCGTCAACAAAGTCCGCGTTGAGATCCTCATACGCGATCCAGTGGGACTGCCCCCGATCGGAAAGGGCTTTGTCCCATAGCCGTGGGATAGCGATAATAGCGACGCCGCAGATCAATAGCGCTCCCGCAATCAACGGGCTGATTGCTCCGATAGCTATCGTCAACCCTGTAGCGGTAATAACAGTGACCGCCAGCTGGGTGAAGTACTTAACGAAGTAGGGCTCCACTGCCTCGACCCCATCAGTCACAACCGACTGGATTTGCCCAGAACGGCCAAACCCCGCCCGCATGGGACCGCGAGCGTCGATTTGTTCAAGGAGGGCACGGCGCAACCGGCTTTTCACCACCAGTCCGGCACGGTTTTGTAACAGTTGCCCGCCCACCTGCACTAGTGGGCGAACCAAAAGCAAGATGACGATAGTTACGATCAGGCCCATCACTGTAGGCATGTGGCGGGTAGTGAGTAGTTCATTAAACAGGATCGCGTTACATACCGCAGTGGCGATGAACAAGCCAGAGACGAGGACGCCCACTAAAACGGCGGGAGTCAACATCCTCACGGATAGCCCGGCTGCGCGCATCACTAAACGCTGCTTCATGAACATGGTTATCCACCTTCGCGTGTCTGAAGAAAGCAGGACTAGCCACAAAACTAACCTTAGGTTAGGCTTACCTAAGTGCAGTTTGGCATGTTTCTCTCAGCATGACAAGAGCGCACAGCTTTATCACACCAGCCAGGAGGGCTTGTGAACCCGCAGATTTTGCAGCGCAATGAGGTATGCGCGGGCAATGCCCAGCTTCTAGAACAGATCCGCTTATCTGAGGGAAATCTGCTCCACGTCAGTGGCGGAACTGCTCTGACCACGCAAATCCATGGGGGTTATGTTGCGACAGGTAGTGCGAGTATGAAAGGCATGAGCGCACCATGTTAACTAAGCGCTATCAACGCCTTGTCCTAGCCGCCGCGTTATCCATCCTGCTGGTGTGCGCCCTTGTTGTTGCGGTAATCGTAGGAGCCACTGACATCTCCCTATACGCAGCGCTCGAAGGCATCAAAACCACCCTATTACACACGCCCACCAATGACGTTGACACCCAAATCATCGGGCAGGTCCGATTCCCCCGCGCTGTTCTTGGAGCAATAGTTGGTGCCGGCCTTGGCATATGCGGCCTCATAACCCAATCACTTTTGCGCAACCCATTAGGAGACCCCTACATCCTCGGCATCTCGTCGGGTGCATCTGCCGGCGCGGCCGCCGTCATCGTCCTGGGCGCCTCCAGCAGTGTACTATCCGCACTGGGCGTCACCATCGGCGCTTTCCTTGGGGCACTAGCAGCCATCATCCTCGTCACCCTTCTGGCCTCAGCCGGCGGGAAAATCACTCCCACGCGCATCATTTTTGCGGGCATGGCAACCACCTACCTATTTTCAGCGCTGACCAGCCTGATCACACTCATGGCAAAAAACGCTGCCGGAACCAAATCAGTCATGTTCTGGACGCTCGGCTCTCTATCCAATGCCACTTGGGGTGACACCGCACTTGCCACCGCGGTGGTCATTGTCGCCCTCGCCTGCTTCGCAATGTGGGGCAGGAGGGTAGACATACTGAACCTTGGTGACGATACCGCAATCTCACTAGGGACAAGCCCCCGCCTCTACCGCAACCTACTGTTCCTCGTCGTAGCCTTAACCGTTGCCGTCCTCGTGTCCCTCACCGGAGCAATCGGCTTCGTTGGCCTTGTGGTTCCCCACATCACCAAACAACTGGTTGGCTCCACAACGCGGGCCGCACTACCCATCGCCGCCTTGTGCGGCGCACTCCTAGTTGTCATAGCCGACACCTGCACTCGCATCATAATCCGACCCGCCGAAATACCTATTGGCATCCTTACCGCGCTTGTAGGAACTCCGATGCTAATGGCCCTAATCAAAAGATATTCCAAATAGAAAACAGAAAGGAAAACCCGTGATGATGAAGAAACAAATCATCGCCGGCACTCTCGGCGTTATGCTCGCCGCTGGCGCGCTAACCGCCTGCTCAGAAACTGATAATCCCAACACCAACGCTGAAAACGACGCTATTACCATCAACAACTGCGGAGTAGAAACAACCTTCAACACTCACCCGAAGAAAACCGTTTCGATGGGTGTAACCGGCTTGGCTTACCTGTTCGCCGCTGGCGCGCAGGACTCCATCATCGGCCGCGCCAACGAATGGGGCGAAGAACCACCAGCGTGGATTGGCTCAAAAGCAGACAGTATCGACGTGCTTTCCAACGAGTCCATCTCAATGGAAGCGCTGCTGAAACTAGAGCCCGACCTGGCCTACGGTGGCGGGTTCAGCTCTGAAAACTCAAGCCCTGAGGCAGTCGCGGCGAAAGGCATCCCTGCCATCGTTGACGCACCAGAATGCTCCTACTTCTACCCGGATCAACCAGAAAACGAGTCCTTCGACGCGATCTTGGCAGAAGTGACCCAGCTCGGCAAGCTCATGGGCACGTCAGACAAAGCCGACGCCACGGTTGCTGATCTCAAAGCCCAACTTGAGCAAGTCAGAAGCGAAAAAATCGGTAAAGGACGCAAAGTTTCCTACGCCTACTACTACGGGGAAGATCCTGAGCTGTTCAGCTACGGCAACCAGGGCGTGGTGGGAGAAATCAACAAAACCCTCAACCTAGAAACCGCAATTGACCCGAACTACCACCCACACCAAGGCCCCATTGCTCCTGAAGCTTTCGTCAAATCAGACCCCGACGTCGTCATCGTGCTCACCGGCATGGGCGGGGCTACAAAAGAAAGCTCCCTAGAACGCCTTGCGAAAATTCCCGGCTACAACGACATGAAAGCCGTGAAGAACGGCAACATCATCTACGCCGAATCAGCTGCTGCCTACGCCTCGCCCACGGCAATACACGGCACCCTTGAGCTAGCCAAGCAGTTGAAGGAACTAGGGAAATAAACCGATGAGCGATTCTCCCCTCAAGATAGAAAACGCTAGCGTCCGGTTTGGGAACACCCAAGTCCTTACCAACGTCTCTTTTGAGGTACCTCGAGGACAAATCCTTGGAATTGCCGGGCCTAATGGCTCTGGAAAAACCACCCTCATGAGATCCCTATTCGCTGCGCAAAAACTATCCGAGGGGAGAATCACCATCAACGGTGACCCACTGAGCACACTCAGCCCAGGCCAAGTTGCCAGACGCATCGCGGTCGTTTCACAATTCGAACAAGACATGGACCAAACCCGCGTCATTGACATCGTGCTACTTGGACGAGCACCCCACCGCAAAGACATCCAAGGCTACAACGCCACCGACCATAAAATTGCGCGCGAAGCCCTCGAAGCCGTCGGAATGAGCTATGCCCAAGACCGATACGTTCACACCCTTTCTGGAGGAGAACGCCAACGCGTCCTCATCGCCCGCTCACTCGCTCAACAATGCAAATGCATCCTTCTTGATGAGCCCACTAATCATCTGGACGTCAAATACCAACACCAAATTCTCAGTGTCATCAGGAAAGTCAGCGACACCGCCGTTATTATCCTGCACGACCTCAACCTCGTTGCACGCTACTGCGACAACGCCATCATCCTCAAAAACGGACACCTGCATACCAAGGGCAACCCGGCGGAAATCCTAACGCCGCAACTTATCCGCGAAGTCTACGGCGTCAGCGCCACCGAAGTAAACGATGCGGGCACTAAACAATTCAGCTTCAAGCCATTGCAGGAACCGCTGCACCTCAACCGTTGATAACCTGCAGGCAGGCACTCACTTTCTCCTCACCGAACAGCCGGCAAGCCTCCACCTTTTGTAATCGCCGCGCGGTTTAGTAAACTGGGCGTGATCCCTCGCGTGACGGTATCACCCGAACCTCCCCAGGGCCGGAAGGCAGCAAGGATACGGTAGCTCTGCCGGGTACGTGAGGGATCCTTTATATTCACCAGCGCGGGAGCTCAACCAGACCTCGAGTTCAAGCCCGCCAACGAGTTCAAATCAGCCCACGAGGCGGGCGCGCTTCCGTCCGATAACTATCGGGCTCAACTACGAGGGAGCCCCTGTATCGTGCTCAACTGCGAGGGAACCTAGGAACCTGCCTCACAGGTTTGCTTACTCGCGTATCAAACTGAGTTGATGCAAGCTTACGCTCGCTAAGCGTTACAAGATCTAAAACCTCATTCGCAATAAACGCCGTAGTTCCACGCGCAATCGAACGAGTAGAAAAGATACCCGCATCAGCTAACTGAGTTAACGCCTCTGAAGCATTCTGAACCGACAAGCCATAAATCTGGCTTGCCGTCTTAACCGTCAAAACCGGAGTGCCCGCAAGCCGCCCCAAAATACGCGCCACGCCCGAATCTGAACGCAACGCGCGCGTGTAATTATTAGCCGCTCGGAAAGCCTCGAGCTGCCCGCGCCACTGCTCAGCCAGTAGCAACAGCTGTGCCCGCAGGTCCTCAGCCTGCGTCACAGCCTCGTCCACCGCCCTCGAAAATATTCTTATCCACTCAGCGATCCGCCTAGCATTCTCGGGCGCTTCAGGCGATCCTTCAAAACGAAGATCGTTCAAAGCGGCTACATACTGTTCTCGAAATGTTGCCAGCACGAGGCTAACCGGCAGCAGGCGACTTGAAGTGAGGCCGCGGCGAGTCAAAACCGTATGGATCAGCGCACGCCCAACACGCCCATTGCCATCAACAAATGGGTGAATAGATTCAAACTGCGCATGAACGAGGGCAGCCTGCACAAGTGGACCGTGCGTCGCACCATTCAGATAAGACAGTAGGTCTTCCAATAAGTCGGGAACAAGGCGTGGCGCCGGCGGCACATATTCCGCGCCGATTGGATGATAGTTCGACGTTCCCACCCAGTTTTGTACCGTTCGGATCCCAACTGCCGGATGATCAGCTCCCAGTAACGCTCTTTGCAGCTGCTCTAAATCGGTGATAGCAACACCCTGCGATCGAGCAAGGCGATCCGATGCCTCTCGAACCACAGTCATATTCCGGGCGACGAGCTTCGCCGCATCCGAGATTCCTCGAATATCCTCTGCTTCACCTATCTCTGCCAAAGCGACCTGTTTTGCCGCGGGCACGATTCCTTCGATTTGCGAGGATGCGATGGCTTCGGAACGCAACAAGAAGCGGGACAAATCTTCAAGCTCTGTGATGCCATCTGCCTGCGCTAGGGCGAGGACGCGGCGCTCAACAGCAGCGATCTCCTCGCTAAGCTGAGGACTGATCGAGACTTGAAGCGTTGTTAACCGGTCAGGCAAGTAATACCAGTACGATCCGCCGCGCCTGTTAGCTCGTCCCGGGAGGGTGTGGTCAGCTTCCCATTTAGCTTCAGTGAAGATACCCATGTTCACCCTTTCCGCTTATCCATTAACAGAGTCGCCAGATTATCACCTTTAAGGGTTAAACATGAATAGAAACCGATTTTCTGCACTTTTAGCGATTAAACATGAACAGCAGATCCGCACATTCACCTTTACGCCCTAACGAGCGCAACCAAATCCGACTACCCATCAAACCCGCACGCGACCAACTCGACACCAAGCCGGGGCCTCGAACATAAAAGGAATCCGCCTACTCGCCCTGCTCTATCACCGGGAAGTAATCAATACTCACATATACACGTTCAGTGTTTTGCAGCGTTTCCTCGCGCTCACCCGCATCAGCGAGGCGCTTCTTATGCTCGTCATTTTGACTCATCGCACGTTCCAAAACACTGCGCAACCCTGCAAAAAGCTCATTCTTCTGCTCTTCAGTTAGGCGGAGCACGTTCTGAAAACCAAAGACAACATCATCTCCGCCCGGAGCATTTGCGGCTGCCGCGCGATAGCGACTAACTACCGACGAGTTGCCAACCGAATCATAAAGCTGCTCGATAACAGCACCCAGATCCCTGCCACCGGCTTCAGTGGAAGAATCAACTTTGATGCCTTCTCCTGCAATGCGATACCAAGTCTCACGCGCGTCGCCACCCGGAGCATCAAACTTTTCAACAATTCCTGCTTTTGCCAGTTCGCGAACATGATAAGACACCGAGTTCGGCGCCTCCCCTAGCGCTTGCGCCAGATCACTCACGCGGGCGCCCTCATCATGAAATGCAAGCTGGTACAAAATATCCATCCGCTTTGGATTTGCCAGCGTCTTTAACAAAACTTCGCCGTTAGTCGCCATAAATAAACAATACAGAATATTTTGCGCAAGGTTTCTTGCGCAAACTTATTTGCTGATCTATGGTTGTTGCCATGAGCATCAACGAAGCAACCCATACAAAAACAGAGAACACCGTGGCAGCGAAACCTTTACACCGAAACGCGGACTACCTGAAATGGTTCGTTTCAGACGTCGCGGCAGACGCTGGGAACGCTATAAGAGCTTTCGCTATGCCCCTCATCGGGCTTGCAATCACCGGATCACTCAGCCTTGCCGGAGCCATAGGCGGCGTTTCAATGATCAGCTCCTTACTCATGTACTTGCCCGGAGGAGTAGTGGCCGACCGTGTTGACCGAAAGAAACTACTTGTAGTTGGGCACGGGCTCGGCGTCTTCATTTGGGCAAGCGCCATAGTTGCCTACCTAACCGGCAACCTCAACACGGCCACTTTGTTCGCACTTGCGGCACTATCCGGTCTACGCAGTGGATTCTTTGGCGGAGTCTCCATTCCCGCGCTACGCCAACTCGTACCGGGCGAGCAGCTACCGCGCGCCCTCGCCGCTAATCAAGCGCGAGACGGAGCCATACAGATGGCTTCAGGCCCGGTGGGAGGATTTCTCGTTGCCCTCTCGGTCTGGGCCCCATTTGCAGCGCAAACCATCGGACATGCTATTGCCTGGTTTTTCTCGCGCACTATCAAAGCTGACCTGAGGCCGGGCAGAGCACAAGCCTCAAATGCAACGTCCTTATCAGAAGAAGCCGACGCAACCACCGAAGCACTTCGCGTGCGCGATCAGATTGCGGGAGGCTTCAGATGGTTGAAACACCACCCGACCATCACAACTCTGACCGTACTCGTCGCCATTACCGCGGCTGCACTCAATGGAACCATTCAAACCCTCATCTTGAGTCTTGCCGCAAGTGGCGCAAACGAGGCTCGGATTGGACTTGTATCCACAGCTATCGCTGTTGGAATGATCATCGGATCGCTAATAGCAGGGCGAATAACTAGCCGCATACCCACGGGAAAACTAGCCATCGCCTCCCTAATTTTTGAGGGCGTGGCACTCACTCCCCTGCTTGTGATCGACAACTTCTACGTGGTTCTCATTTTTGTAGCGATCGCAGCGCTGAGTGTGCCCCTATTTAATTCCGCCGCATCGGGGTGGTCCATCGCGCAAATTCCAGAAGATCAAATCGGATCCATCGGGGCAGCAGCCGGCCTCATCAACGCCGGGCTTCTACCTCTTGCACCGATTATGGCTGGAGTTGGACTTGACGCATTCGGATACACCGCCACATTGGCGATGTTCATTGCCTTGAACTTGCTAGCCGGTTGCGCAACCGCGCTCCTGCCCGAATTTCGTAGGGTTGGGATCCCTTCCGAGTGGGGGATTACAGGGCGATAACACTGGATTCCGCGGCCCGGCACACTAGGCCGGGTCGCGCGATATTGGGCAAGACATGCAGCGCGGGCCTCCTCGGCCACGGCCAAGCTCCCCGCCGGGAACCGTCAAAACCTCAACGCCCTGTGCCGAAAGGAACTCGTTGGCAGCCTCGTTCCTGTCATACGCAAGCACCACCCCGGGGCGAACCGCCAGCAGATTACACGAATCATTCCACTGGCCCCGCTCCGCATTTGGCCCCGTCTCCGGCGTCGAAATAAACCGCAAATCCGGCTCCCCCAATGCCTTCGCAAACACGCCATGCATATTCGCCGCATCCTCCACGCGCACATCCAAACCACCGCGCGCACCCCGGCGAATCACAACCGTATCCAACAGTCCCAAATGCTTGTACACCATGAACGTGTCCGGCGAAACCATCGTCATCACCGTATCCAAATGCATCTGAGCGCGCTCCCGCTGCATCATCACGCCCACAACCGTATGCACATCCGGATCCGCAAACACAGCCTGCGCCAAACCCTCCAAACCGGCCGGCGTTGTGCGCTCCGACAACCCCACAAGCAGAACGCCCCTGCCGGGCACCAACACGTCGCCGCCCTCTACCGTTGCGTCACGAACGCTCCACCGCGCCCAAAACTTGAAATTCTCGCCCACAAACCGCGGATTCCAGCCATACACCGCGTTGTAAATAATCGTTTCGCGCCGGCGCGCCCTCATCTGCATCGCATTAACTGACACGCCACCGTACATCCACATCGACGTATCGCGCGTGAAATACAAGTTCGGCAAACACGGCGCCACCAAATCATCGCCGTGGAAACGGTGAAAATACGTTGATTCCACGTGGCCAAGCTCGTCTTCAAGCTCCTGCTTAGTTAGCCCATCTATCAGCAAATCCGCCAGGTCATCACTGTCCAACCCCGCCGCGTATTCACGCAACGCGCTCGCTGCACTCACCCCGAAATAGTCATCCAAGAATGCCGCATCTACCGCGTACTTTCTAGCCTCCTCATTACGCAACGCCGCTTTCAACAAGTCATTCAAATACAGGGTCTTCACACCCTGACTAGCAAGCGTTTGCACAAACGCGTTGTGATCACGCCTCGCCTGCGACAACCACAACACGTCATCGAACAACAGTTGTTCAATATTCGAGGGCGTCAGCCGGTCCATCTCTTTACCTGGCCGATACACGATCACCTCGCGCAACTGCCCAACCTCAGAATAAACACCTAGCGACATCACTAACTCCTTCGGCTTCCTCTATCTTTGCGCAAAAACCGTGCCCCCGCACCGCATGTAAACAAAAGAGGGGACCGGGCAGACACCCGATCCCCTCAAAAAGCCGAAGCTACTTAGACTTGGGCCCCAGTAGCATCGCCGCCCAACCCGAATACACGGACTCGGCATCCGAGGGCTGGAACAAGCCCGCAACCACATCACGATAGAGGCGCGAAAGCTCCCTGGAGTTGTAGTAAGACGAACCACCACACGCGCGCACAGCCTGCTGCACCGAGAACAACGCGGCCTCAACAGCGCGGTGCTTAACTGCCGAAAGCTGCGGCAACCACAAGAAACCGCGATCCTCGAATGCCTCAAACGCGTTAGAAATGTGCTCAATATGCGGGTGGATGCCGTCCATCTCCACCGCCGCCGTAGCGATGATGCGGCGAATATCAGGATCATCCGAATAAGGCGCATCGTTCATAACCGAACGGCGCTTCTTCACTGTCTCTACCGCAACCTCAACTGCGCGATCGCCAATACCCGCGTACGTTGCAGCCAGCAAAATCTCAAAGTTCGCGTAAATGCCGAGGAACACCGGGTCGAGCGACGGCCCCTCGTCAATGCGCGCAAGCACCGCGTCCTCATCCGCGTGAGCCCCCTCGAGTATCGTGGAGTTCGACTGCGTGGCCCGCATACCCATCGTGTCCCAGTCATCCAGAATCTGGAAGCCACCGCCCTCGCGCGACAACAGTGCGAACACCGACTTCGGACCATCCTCTGAAACGGAATCGCGCCCAAACGTCATCAGCTTGGTCCACGCCGGCGACAGCGAGGTGAACACCTTCTTGCCATAAAACGAGTAGCCACCCTGATCGTCAGGGCGCGCCTCGGTTAGCGAACCGAGTAGCACGCGGTCATTAGCCGGCTCTGAAATACCGAAGCCATACAGCTCGCCTGCGACCGCTCCGCGAAGAATCTGCTCGCCCTTAATGTTGCCGCGCGAAACCATGTGGCGCCCCAAACCCACAATGATCTGATGCATATTAATGCCCAGCGCCGTGCCCGGAGCCGCCTTAGCTAGACGCGTCTGTTCCCTTGCAATTTCCGCGAGTGTAAGACCTGCCCCGCCATACTCTTTTGGCACGAATGCGCCGTAGTAGCCCGCCTCTTTTAGCTCTTCATAGTCTTCAAACGGAAACTCGTTCTCCCGATCATAACGGTCCGCACGCGAATGGATGCGCTCTAGCAAATCCTCATTGAGGAAACCCAATTTGAACTCCTTGCAATAGCTTGTTGGACGCGAATGCGCTCCCCTAAGACTTACACGCTCGCTCAAAGCTTCGCACTATTGGCGCGCCGCCCGTCCCAGGTTGGTGCACAATAACGCCCAATTAGACTAGAGTTAACAGGGTGAATCCCACCTCGCCCCAACCAGTAGAGCCGCGCAAAACCAGCCCTCGCCTACAGTTTCGAGAGGCACGCCAGCGGCGTCAAAATCTTGCGTTTTCCGTGATCGCCTCGATCATGGTTGCCCTTTCCCTGCTGTCCCTGCTCGTTTTCACAGGCATTTTGCCAACCCCGTTCTTCAACGAGTTTTCGCAGGGCAAAGATGAAGCAAAGGCGGGCGAGGTGCCGTGCTTCCCTGAAGATTCAAAACCTGCAAGCCTCGACGGCATTCATGCAACCGTCCTAAACGCTACCGGCAGGCCCGGACTGGCAAACTCGATTGCCCAGTCGCTAGAAGAACAGGGCGTAACCATTGACGCGACGGGCAACTACGAAGGCCAGTTTTACGGAACCGTGAAGCTCACAGCCGGGCGCTCCCAAGTGGTAGCCGCCTACACCCTGGCACGAGCATTCACCGATTCCACGGTCCGCTACGCGCCGTCCGACCCTGCAAGCGTCACCATTATTCTGGGCGAACGCTTCACCGACCTGCCAAGTAGCGAGGAAGTCGCGGCGTTGCTCTCTAACACGGACCCGCTGAAGCAGGTAGAAAACTGCAAGCTGATTCCCGCCGAGGACGAGACCGAGCAGCCCGGCGAAGAAGAAACCTCGCCCAGCGAAACCGGAACTGAGACGGCCACAGAACCTGAACCGAGCGAGTAACTCAAGCACAAAAAGTTAGCGGCTTCCCCACTACGGGAAGCCGCTAACTTTCTCTGCCGATTGTTACTGCTGGCCCGCACCCTTGTGGCGGGACGCGTAGCCCTCCCACTCAAGATCAGTACCAGCAGGCGCGGAGGCCGGCGAAGCCGCCTCTAGGTTTGTGCCCCGCACCTTCGAAATCCACCTCATCAAGTGGTAAACGCCAATCGCTGCCGCAGAGCCCAGCGCAATACCACCAAACTCCATGCCAGCTGGAACCCACGTGAAGTTTGCGATCGCAATAATCATTGCCACTGCCGCGGTGTTCAAGTTCACCGGATCAGCGAAATCAACCTGGTTCTGCACCCAAATCCGCACGCCCAGCATACCAATCATGCCGTACAGCACCGTGGCGGCGCCGCCCAGCACACCCGCGGGAATCGTTGAAATTATCGCACCAAACTTGGGTAGCAAAGACAGTGCCAGTGCGAACAGTGCGGCAACCACGTAAGCGGCCGTCGAGTACACGCGGGTAGCAGCCATAACGCCAATATTCTCCGCGTAAGTAGTGGTACCCGAACCGCCACCAGAACCCGCAATCATCGTGGACAGGCCATCAGCAAACAGGGCGCGGCCCGTAATATCATCAAGATTTTGTCCCGTCATAGCGGCAACCGACTTAACGTGACCCACGTTCTCCGCAACCAGCACGAACACCACCGGAACAAACAGGCCCAGCGTAGACCAGGCAAACTGCGGCGCGTGGAACTGCGGCAAACCAAACCATGCGGCCTCACCAATAGCGGAATAATCCACCTCGTGCTGAATCGCCGCGGCCGCATAACCAATCAGCACGCCCACCAGAATCGACAAGCGGCCAATAATGCCCTTAAACAAAACCGTGGTCAACAAGATCGCAACAATCGTAATAACCGACGTGACCGGAGCCTGCTGCACCCAGTTCCACGCAGCCGGCGCAAGGTTAAAACCAATCAGCGCAACGATTGTGCCCGTAACAATCGGCGGCATAACCACGTCAATCCAACGCGCGCCCGCAAAGTGTACAATCACGCCAACCGTCGCCAGCGTTGCACCCGTTGCGATAATGCCACCTAAAGCAAAAGCCGGGCCCAAAGACTGGGACACGGCCACGATCGGAACGATCAACGCAAACGAAGAACCAAGATAAGACGGAAGGCGCCCGGCAGTAATCGCAAGGAAGAGGAGGGTGCCAATCGCCGTAAAGAACAGCGTCGTGTTAGGTGGGAACCCCGTCAGCAACGGCACCAGGAACGTTGCACCAAACATTGCAACAACGTGCTGCGCGCCAATACCAATAGTGCGAGGCCAAGTCAGACGCTCATACGGCATCACTACCTCACCGGGAGAAATCGACTTCCCATCCCCGTGAAGTCGCCACGAAAAGAACTTTTGAAGCTGGGACCTGCGCCCCGAAGCAGATGTGCTCATGGAATTCCGATCTGTGTTTTGTCACCACGGCTAAACACACGCTTAGCCCGACCGGAATTCCACGGTATCGCCCTGCCCCCAATCCACCAAACTCGTGTCCAACCCGTGGCCGCCCAGGGCGCGGGCCGGAGTCCTCGGAAATTAATAGACCCTCACTTAGCCGCGACATTTTGCGGTTTTCCGCGCCTACAATGGGAAATAGGGTGATCTGAAGTGACTAATTACACGCAACTTAGCGAAACGAACCAGGCAAAAGTTGATGCACTTGCGGACATGATGCGCGGACACACCACCGCCATAGTCGCGGGAGCAGGCATGTCCACCGACGCGGGAATCCCCGACTACCGCGGCACAGGATCCTCCGGCGGCCGAACCGTGGACTTCGACCTATTCATGTCGGATCCAAAGTGGCAGCGCTGGGTGTGGCAACGCAACCAAGAAACTTGGAAAACCGTTGCCGGCCTATCCCCCACCCCCGCACACCTGGCCGTTGCCGCCCTGCAAAAAGCTGGATACGTAAATGGCATTGCCACGCAAAACGTGGACGGGCTCGACGTGCGAGCCGGCATTGACCGCCCCGCCCTGCTACACGGAACCTTCGATACCGCGGACTGCGTCATGTGCGGCGCCAACTATCCGCGCAGCGAGGTTGACCAGTGGCTGCGCAAACTAAACCCCGACGTGGTGGATGACCCTGATCCGGCGCACGTGGCAATCCTCGCCAACGTGGACGAGGCTGGCGCTAACGCTTCAACCTTCAAGGTTGCACCGTGCCCAAAGTGCGGCGGTCCGCTAAAACCCTCGGTGGTATTTTTCGGCGAGATGCTACCCGCAGACGCCATGGACCTGGCGTTCCAATACGCGCGCGAGGCAGGCGTGCTACTGGTAGTTGGCTCCTCGATGATCGTTGGAACAGGAGTTTGGGTAGCTCAAGAGGGGCTGCGCAATCCTGATACTAAACTCGTCGTGATTAACCGCGGCCCCACCCAGGTAGATGCCTACGCCGATCTACGGATAGAGGGAGGGGCCTCGCAAATCCTCACCGCCGTTGCCGAAAAGCTTGGCGTGGAGGTTTAGCACTCGCAGACCTATTGGACCCAGGGGAACTGGTCTTCGGGCAAGAATCCCTTATCGGTTGTAGCCCAGCCCTGTCGCGATACGGCAAATCCCTGGCCCGTCTTCACGTTCCAGCACGAAATCCCGTTGTACTGAGACCCGCACGCAACGTCCCCGGACTTGCCGAACTGGCCGTAATCCACCTTGGTTGCGCCCTGCGCATTCACGCGCAGCGAACAATCGCGCTTCACACCCTCCGCGGTTGCCACAACCGTTACAGATCCGTCATCACATGCCCCGCCACGCATACCTTGTTGGGTTTGCAAAACCGTGCATGCCACCGACCCGTCTGTCAGTTTGCAAAGAATATTTCCCGAGGGAGCCGCAACCAGCTCCAAATCCGCGGCCTCCCCAGGAGCCGGGAACTTGATTTCCGTAGCCGTAGTGGCCTCCTCCGACGCCCCCGTATCCGAGGGGGTAGCGGTGGCCTCCGACTCTGCGGAAACAGTAGTAGAAGGTTCCGGCCGGGGAGCCGTGGGAGTGCCAACAAGCAGTTTCGCAGCCACAAACACCAATGGGATCGCAATAACAAGCAGAATGATCAGGGCGATCAGGCCCGTTTTATTCGAATGCTGCTGCGAGTCGTCCTCGTCTGCGTCCGCAGTCTGTGCAGAGTTACGCACCGGCTCCTGCGACCCCGCCCCAGTTGCCGCGCCGGCCGCGAGCGGCGCATCCGCCGAATCAGAGGGGTAGACCGGGCCGGATTCCTCACGCTGCTTCAGGGCAGCTTTTAGGGCCTCGTCATCAAATTCGCTCAGCCACTCCAAAAGCCCCGGATAGGTGGACGGGTTCAGCGCAATCACCGGACGCAACTTTGGGTATTCAAAAGCGAGCGTGCGTAAAACTTCCAGGTTCGTTGCCGGGTTGGCGGCAATCTGCGCTAAATCCGGTCTTTGCGGTGAAGCAGTCGGATCCGTGTTCATGGAAGTCCCCTTATAGGCAAATATCTGACGTGGCTAGTATTCCATGAACCTAGCGCATTTCCAGAGTTTAAGCGGGGCGAACAATGAAGGATTCAAAGCCAAGAGAGCCAATATCGCGAGCGAGCGCGTCGAACTGATCCTGCCATCCGGGCAGATCCGCCTGGAAATTATCGGGCGCCCCTTCTGCCCTCGCCTGCTGGAGAGCGAACGATTTCACGCCGGCCTCGAAGCATCCGCGCGCCACGTCCAGCTCGTCACCAAACGAGGCGGGGAACGCCGTTAAGCGCACTTCGTAGTCAAAATCCTGCTCGCGGGCGCGGCGAAGCAGGATGCCCAGTGACTCCCACGCCTTCTCACCCGAGTTGGGCCGCCCCACAACGCGAGGATAGTTCTGCGCGGTAGCTTTCACATCCATACCCACCCAATCAACCAGGCCGGTGCCAAGCAGTTCATCAAGCAGCTTCGGGTACGGCCCGGCAGTATGCAGGCCCACCTCGAAACCCATCTGTTTCACCTCAGCCGCGGCTGCCAACAGGGCGCGCTGGCGCGTGGCTTCTCCCCCAGAAAACACCACGCCGTCGAGCAGGCCTTGGCGGCGGCGCATCAAAGCAACCACCTCATCCCACGCAACAACGCCGGGCACACGCGTGTCAATGATCGCGTGATTATGGCAGTACCCACACGCCCAAGGGCACCCCTGCGTGAACACCGTGGCAACGAGTTTTCCTGGCCAATCCACGGTAGACATGGGCGCGAGACCCGCAATCTGTAGGTCCCGCGCATCCGCCTCAAACACTATGCTTGCGCCTCCAGCTGCGCCTTTTGTGCAACGCGAGAGCGCAGCGGCCCGTGCTCACTTGCCGCCTGCTCAGTGAACATCTGGCGTTCCTTGTACTCCGACTGCTTGCCAGAGTTGAACGAAGTTACCGGGCGGAAGTAGCCCATAACCCTGGTCCACACCTCGCATGCCTGCTCGCGTCCGCGATCCGCACACTTGGGGCAATCGAAGTGCTCTCCCGCGAGATAACCGTGCGTTGGGCAGATCGAGAAGGTCGGAGTGATCGTAATGTAGGGAACCTTGAACGCGGCCAGCGAGCGGCGCACCAGTTCCTTGCAAGCCTTAGCCGAGGAGACTCGCTCGCCCATGTACAGGTGCAACACCGTTCCGCCCGTGTACTTGCCCTGCAACTCCTCCTGCATTTCGAGGGCCTCGAACGGATCATCCGTGTAACCGGCCGGTAGCTGCGAAGAGTTGGTGTAGTAGGGCGCGTCCGGTGTGCCCGCCTGAATGATGGTGGGGAAGCGCTTTTGGTCCTCGCGCGCCAGGCGGTAAGTGGTGCCCTCCGCGGGCGTGGCCTCCAGGTTGTACAGGTTGCCCGTGCTCTCCTGAAGATGAACCATGCGCTCATTCACGTGATCGAGGATGCGCGCCGCCATGTCGTGGCCATACTCGCTCGTAATGTCATGTTCATCCAGCGTGAAGTTGCGAACCATCTCGTTCATGCCGTTCACGCCGATAGTGGTGAAGTGGTTATCCAACGTGCCCAGGTAGCGCTTGGTGTAGGGGAACAATCCGTTATCCATGTAGTGCTGCACAACCTTGCGGCGCTTCTCCAGCGTGTCAGATGCAATATCGATCAGCTGGTCCAAACGCTTGTACAAGCCGTCCTCATCACCCGCAAACAGGTATCCGAGGCGGGCCATGTTGATCGTTACAACGCCAATCGAACCGGTCTGTTCTGCCGATCCAAACAGGCCGTTGCCGCGCTTGAGCAGTTCGCGCAGATCCAACTGGAGCCTGCAGCACATCGAACGGATCATGCCCGGATCAAGGTCCGAGTTCAAGAAGTTCTGGAAGTAGGGCAGGCCATACTTCGCGGTCATCTCAAACAGCAGATCTGTGTTCTCGCCCTCCCAATCAAAATCGGGCGTGATGTTGTAGGTAGGGATCGGGAACGTGAACACGCGACCGTCCGCGTCACCGCCCGTCATGACCTCCATGAACGCGCGGTTAATCATGTCCATTTCCGCCTGCAGGTCACCGTAGGTGAAGTCGCACAGCTCATCGCCAATGAGGGGCGTTTCGTTCTTCAGATCCTCCGGGCAGGTCCAATCAAACGTCAGGTTCGTAAACGGGCACTGCGAACCCCAGCGCGAGGGAACGTTCAGGTTGTAGATAAGCTCTTGCATATTTTGCAAGATGTCCTCGTACCTCATGTTGTCCAGGCGCACGAAAGGCGCCATGTAGGTGTCAAACGAGGAGAACGCTTGCGCTCCGGCCCACTCGTTCTGCAAGGTGCCCAGGAAGTTCACAATCTGGCCGCAGGCGGACGAGAAGTGCTTGGGCGGCGCGGATGCGATGGCGCCCGGAACCCCGTTGAAACCCTCTTGCAAGAGTTGTTTGAGGGACCATCCGGCGCAGTAGCCCGACAGCATGTCGAGGTCGTGAATGTGAATGTCACCCTCGCGGTGCGCAGCGCCGGCCTCGGCACTGAAAACACGCGTGAGCCAGTAGTTTGCAACCATTTTCCCAGCCGTATTGAGAATGAGGCCGCCCACGGAGTAATCCTGGTTCGCGTTCGCGTTTACACGCCAGTCAGACTGATCCAGGTACTCGTCGATGGTGGAGATTGCGTCCACGTTGTAAACCGGCACAGCGCCATTTTCTGAGTGCATACTCGCTCACTGCTTCCTTTTGGGTTGGGGTTTCGCATCGTTACGTAAGAGTTGGCGCATGAGATCGAAAACGCACCACAACCCCTACATGTTGTGTAGTTACACTATTGCAACTACTAGATAGGGTGTCAATTTGTATATCGTTTCGGCGTGGCGCGGACTCTAAACCGATTTTCGAGGCGAGGCAGGCGCTACTTTTCCTAACATTTCAGGCAATTCTCGACCCCGCCCAAAATCCATTCGATCCCTGGGTACGATTAATGAGGACACATTCGTTATTTTCTGCGTCGCGCGCATGTGCAATGCATCACAAAAACGCGCAGAGAGGGACACATGAGGAATTCCAGAATCCCAAACTACGGCATCGACGAGTACGCGCCAGCTTCGGACCGCTACAACAACGTGGAATACCGTCGCCTGGCCAAGACCGGTCTGCAACTTCCTCCCGTCTCACTTGGCTTTTGGCACAACTTCGGCGACGACAAGCCGTTACAAACCCAGCGCGACATCGTTCGCCGCGCATTCGACCTGGGGGTTAACCACTTCGACCTCGCCAACAACTACGGACCTCCATTTGGTAGCGCAGAGAAGAACTTTGGTCGCATCCTGCACGAAGACCTGCTTCCCTATCGCGACGAACTCATCATTTCTTCCAAAGCCGGCTGGGACATGTGGCCCGGCCCCTACGGCAACGGCGGTTCGCGTAAGTACCTGACGGCCTCGCTGGATCAGTCTTTACAGCGCATGGGCCTGGACTACGTGGATATTTTCTATTCTCACCGCCCCGACGCCGACACCGACCTTGAAGAAACCATGCTTGCACTCCATAGCGCGGTCAAAGCTGGCAAAGCACTATACGTGGGCATTTCTTCATACTCGCCAGAAGATACGATGCGGGCGCAGGCAATCATGCGTGACCTGGGCACGCCGCTGGCTATTCACCAGCCGTCCTACTCGATGTTGAACAGGTGGGTTGAGGAGGGCGAGCCGAACCTGATCGAGACGTGTGCGCGCGAAGGCATGGGCATGATCGTGTTCAGCCCCCTGGCGCAGGGCCTGCTTACCGGACGCTACCTGCACGGCATTCCTGCGGATTCGAGGGCGGCCGCAGGCAAGTCGCTCAGCCACGACATGCTTCGCGAAGAGAACCTGGATCATGTACGCAAACTGTCAAAGATCGCCGAGCAGCGCGGCCAGACGATGGCCCAGATGGCGATCTCCTGGGTGCTCCGCGACCAGAATGGTTACAGCGTGGATTCGGCCCTGATTGGTGCTTCTTCGGTGAAACAGCTGGAGGAGAACCTCAAGGCCACCGAAAACCTGGAGTTCAGCGACGAAGAAATCGAGCAGATCGACCAGTACGCGGTTGAAGCCGGCATCAACATTTGGCGCGGCGCTACAGATTCAACCAAGAAGTAGCAGTTGATCCAGATAACATGAGCGAGGCCGGGCGCGTCCCGGCCTCGTTTTATGCGCGTTTGCGCCCGGTTTGAAGGTAGACCACGAGGTTAATGGCTAATACAACCAGGGCGGCGAGTATTGCGCATGTGCCGGCGGTGTATATGTGAGCAAGCGCGCGAGATCCAGTAGCTAAAGCGTCTACCGGCACTCCCTGCGAGACGTGCGTAAGAGTTGCCGCCAACTGATCGCGCTTAATCATGAACGCGGTAATCAGCAGAACGAGGACTACCAAAGAACCGATGATTGCCCCGGTATTTAGGCGGTCCGAGGGCGGGCTGGGTTCCTCCTGCGGCGCAAGCGCCATCGCCCACATGAACGCCACCAGGATGCCTCCGATGACGTCGAGGGGCCTATGCCAGCCGAGGATAACTATTGAAATGACCAGGCCGGCCACAACAAACGACAGTACGAACCCCGTGATTGAGCGGATTTCGCGCGGCAGCACGACCGCGAGCGCCAACGCTAGTGACACCAGGAGTGTGGTGTGTCCCGATGGGAACGAGTTGGGCAGGTCAAAACCTATCCCCAGGTAGGGGCGGTGTAGCAGGTAGGTTTTCAGCACCTGTGTCATTAGGTTTGCGCCGAGTATCATCACGCCGGCACGCAGCGCGAGTGCGAAGCGTCCTCGCACGGCCGCAATCAGCATGATTACGCCCGCGGCAATCGCGACGGTGTACAGCGAGATCGAGTTGGTCAGTATGCCGTTAACCCAGTCGAAGCTGGAGGCGCGCTGCATCGCAACGTCCAAAGCCGCCTGATCCAGAAGTTGGCCCGTGCTCGTATATAAGCCCCCGATGGCCAGCAGAAGTAGCGCTAAGAGCGCACCAAAAGTGAGTACGACGCGTAGTGTGCGCCGACTATTCGCTGTGAATATCGGGGTTTGCCCCTGGTCGCTCACTCTTGTTCCCTCCACGTGTTACCAGTGAATAATAATCTCATCCCGCCCCATTTGATTCGATTCGACGCGCGCGAGCGATCCACCTCACCTAACCTGTTATCAGATCAAAGAGTTTGAGGCTTATACGAGGAGAGTGGCAGTGACGGCGGAAATCCCATCGCTAGTGACACCAGAACGCGTCCGACATTTCCTGTGCGAGCTTGATAACTCAGAAGATGGGTTCGACATTCACAAAAATGGTGAGCACGAGTTCGTGTTTGCGGCGCAGACGGGCCTCATTTTTGTAAACTTCTCGTCGCCGTCAATCCTGCAGATTCGCGGACTTTGGCGCGGCGTTTCAAAGTCCGAGGACGATTTTGGGCTACTAACTCAGCAGGTGCACGCGTGTAACGTGCAGCGTTCTGGCCCAAAAGCCTATCTGGTTCCTATAAAGGAGGCCGCCGAGTTCAGCGTGGGAGCAGAGGCCAGCCTCGTGATTTCAAAGGGTGCCACAAAGGCGCAACTGACAGATTTTTACGAGACGGCACTTACCATGGTGCTCGGCTACTTCCAGGATTTAGAAAAAGCACTGCCCCACCTCGTTGATGCATCGCGCGATGAAGAGGAGGTCGGCCGATGACTTTGCACGTGGTATCAGATGACCCGAAGGTTCCCGCGCCGGTAACGTTTGAGCGCATCGGGCAAGCGGTTGAGTCGATGGGGACCTCGTTTGAAGTGTTCGAGGAGGAGGACTTTGGCCTGGCGAACTTCTCGGGCTTCCCGTTCCAGTTCGCTTTCACCACCGCGGGTAAGTTCTTGTCGGTTCGGATTTTGTGGAAGACGGATCTGCCAATGTCGATGCAGGCGATGGCAACACTGTTCACGGCTGCGGACCAGTGGAACCGGGAACGCTACTTCCCCACGATTTACACGCTTGTAAGCGACGGCATGATTGAGGTTTGTGCGGATTATATTTGCTCGGTGGATGCGGGCATGAACGAGGAGCAGCTGGTGGATAACATTTCCGCTGGCGTGGCCTCTGGCATGGATGGCATCAACTTCATGCAGTCGATAGCTAAGGGCGTTGCAACGCAGTTAGCGAACTAGCGATGGGCGGGCAGGCGGAGTCAATGGCGCAACGCCTGCTGGGCGCACTGTCTTCGATTGCGGGCACCAGTGACCGCCTGGTTTCCACCCTTACCGTACCGGGGCGCGAGGAGCGTCTAACTGATTGGCCCGAGTGGGCGCATCCGCGCGTGGTGGCCAGTTATGAGCGGATGGGAATTAGGCGGCCGTGGTCGCACCAGGCACAGGCCGCCACAGCCGCCTACGAGGGCTGGCATACCGTGATTTCTACGGGCACGGGCTCGGGCAAGTCACTTGCCGCTTGGCTCCCCATCCTGTCTGCGATCCAGGAGGATTCTGGCACTCGTCTTTCGCAGATGCGACACCGATCCACCGCCTTGTACTTGGCACCAACGAAGGCGCTGGCAGCGGACCAGTTACAACATTTGCAGACCGTGATTGCAGGTGGCGAGCAGCCTCTTTCGGTGCGCATCGGCACGGCTGACGGGGACACGCCTCGCGAAGCGAAGGATTGGGCCCGCGGGTTTGCCGACGTAATCCTCACAAACCCGGACTATTTGCACCACGTCCTCCTGCCCGGTCACGAGCGGTGGACGCGCCTGCTTTCTGGCCTGCGGTTCATAGTGATCGACGAAATGCACTATTGGCGCGGCGTTACCGGAGCCCACATCGCCCTCGTTGTGCGCCGCCTGCTACGCATTGCCCGCCATCTTGGCGCGGATCCAACTGTCATCATGCTTTCTGCAACCGTATCCGAGGCCGAACGCACGGCCGCGAACCTGATTGGCGTTCACGAGGGCGAGGTCGTGTGGGTGACGGAAGACGGTTCACCGTCCGGCCCGAAAGACCTGGTGCTGTGGCAGCCGGCATTCATGGCCCCCAAAGACGTTCCGATTGAAGACTTCCTTGCTGCCATCGAGGCCGAGGGGGAGGAAACCCGCGTGCTCTTAGCGGGCATGCAGCGCCGGTCTGCTACCTCGGAGGCCGCTATCTTGATGGTCGAAATGGTGCAACGCGGCGCAAAACTGCTGACGTTTGTGCGCTCGCGGGCGGCCGCGGAATCTGTTGCGGCTAAGGCGCGG
Organism: Actinomyces sp. HMSC065F11; assembly: GCF_001813085.1. NCBI lineage: Bacteria > Bacillati > Actinomycetota > Actinomycetes > Actinomycetales > Actinomycetaceae > Actinomyces > Actinomyces sp. HMSC065F11. The sequence goes on along the minus strand of NZ_KV811484.1, from coordinate 323,416 downwards.
GATGTACTGTCAACGCGGGCGCCGCAGTTGATGTCTAAAGTGGCGTCTTATCGCGGCGGATATTTGCCCGAGGAGCGTCGCGCTTTAGAAACCTCGCTTCGCACGGGCGCGGTGGCCGGGCTGGCAACCACTAACGCGCTGGAGCTCGGCGTTGACGTTTCTGGCCTGGACGCGACGATCACGGCCGGTTGGCCGGGCACGCGCGCATCGCTGTGGCAACAGGTGGGGCGTGCGGGCAGGGCCGGCGCACACGGAGTATCGGTGCTGATTGCCTCGGATAATCCGCTTGATTCATTCATCATCCACAATCCCAACCTGATTTTAGAGGCAGCCGAGGCCACCACGTTTGACCCGGCAAACCCGTACGTGTTGACACCGCACCTGTGCGCGGCGGCGAGCGAACTTCCGCTAACTGAGGCGGATTTGGAACTGTTTGGGCTGGAGTCGACAACGGTTTTTGACGCGCTGGCGGAGCAGGGTTACCTGCGTAGGCGCCCAAGCGGATGGTATTGGAACGTGGCGCTACCGATGCGCGCTCACGACCTGACGGAGTTGCGCGGCAGCGCAATGGAGGTGCAGGTGGTGGAAGAAGCCACGGGCACCGTGATTGGCACCGTTGCATCAGACCAGGCTAGCGCGCAAGTGCATCCGGGGGCGATTTACGTGCATCAAGGCCGCACCTTCCAAGTCACCGAGCTGACTTCGCAGCCCGCAGTTGCGGGTGGTACTTTGAGCGGCACTGGTTCGGGCGCAACCAGCGCAGCTACGGGCGGCACCCGCGTGGCTTTGGTGCGCCCGGTGGTGACCGACTTGCGCACTCGCCCAACCGTGCAGTCGCGCGTGCAGATCCTGAACGCCGCGGATACCTGGAGCGATGGTGCGGTTACGTGGAGTTTTGGTGAAGTGGAAGTGTCTTCCCAAGTCACCGACTTTGACACGTTGCGTCTGCCCGGCCTGCAGTTCATTTCGAACACCAGGTTGGACATGCCGGTACAAAAGCTCCTGACCATGTCCGTGTGGTGGCAGATCGACGAGGCCGTGGCCGCGAAGCTCGGAGTGTCAGCCGCGGACCTGCCCGGCGCTCTGCATGCGGCAGAGCACGCCTCTATCGGCATTTTGCCGTTGCTAGCAACGTGTGACCGCTGGGATTTAGGCGGCCTATCGGCGGCCGACCACGAACAGACGGGCATGCCCACGGTTTTTGTACACGACGCCTACCCCGGGGGCGCTGGTTTTGCCGAGCACGCTTGGAAGAATGCCTACGAGTGGGTGCGGGCAACCCTTAACGTGATTGAGGCTTGCCCCTGCGAGGACGGCTGCCCCTCCTGCGTGCAATCACCCAAGTGTGGCAACCGCAACGAACCCCTGTCTAAATCAGGAGCCCGCACCCTCTTGCGCTATCTGATCGAGCACTGCCCCGCCTAGCCCGGGCCCGCGTTGCCTAAGCCGCATCATCAATGGTCAAACTGAACTTGGCTAATCACCTGCGGGTTCTTGGGGCCCGCCCGCGAGCGCACATGTACGTCATATGAGGACACCCGCACACTGGCTGCGGTAACAACGTCGAGCCCGTCAGCGACGCAACTGGTCAGCGCGATGCCATTGCTTGCACACACTTGGCTCACCACCGCGCACGGATCAGCCCCGTAGGTAGCGCCAACTGAATCGATCAATGCCGACGCGCCAGCTAACGTGGCTAGGTCTAGAGCCGCCTGCGCCCTAGTTTTTGCGGCCAAAACGTCAAGTGCAAGTGCCGCCACGGCCGCAATCATTACCAGAGCTGTCACAACCGCAATCGCCCTCACAGTGGCGTTGCCCGCCTCGCTGTGCGCACGCCTTTTAGAAGCCCAATGTTGCGCCGCAGCAGGTAATCCGCGGGCCACACGCTGGCTACCGCCCCGTGTGAGCGCAGCCGTGTTCGCCGCTTTCATAGCCGCCCCTCCCTGCTCATCACGGTGCAAAGCTGGCCTCTTTTTGCACGGAAACCTCACACCGAACCGGCACTGCTAGGGTGCCCGCAGACATCGCCGCGGTTACCGTGGCGCCGGCTCCCGCGTGCGCGATCGACACGCTTGCTTCGCGTGAAACCGACTGGACTGCCAAGCTGGACGCTTGCGCGTCACTCATGCCAACGGACACTGCCCGAGCAGCTGTTCGCGCCGCGTGGCATGCCTGACCCTGGCTAGTAGCGGCTGACACTCCTGCAATCATCAGAGCAAAAACTGCGAGAAGTGCGGGGATAGTAACCGCGGTTTCAGCCGTCACCATCCCCGCCTCGCCCTTCAACCTAGACACTGAGCGCCGACTGGATGATTGACGTGAGCATCGACTTGATTGCCCCGGACTTCAGTACCGCCAGCAAAACTCCAGCGAACGCGACCGCTGCCAAAATACCCACCGCGTATTCCGCGGTAACAAAACCACCCTCATCAAAATCACGCCGCGCGCCATCAATGTCTCCGCGCATAGAACGACCCTGCCAATAGGGCGCGAACATCCGCATGGAAATTCGTTTTTGTGGTGACATATTTTCCCTCCTTCTCGATATGTCACCGGAACTTTCTCGCACCCTTAATCCGGATTCGAGGCCACCTTGTAGGCGCTGTGGACACGCCCCGGTTTGCCGGACCTGTGGGTAGCTTTCAACCTAGGGACACGGCAAGGCCGCCCCGGCAGATGCTCGAGGCGGCCTCAACAATCAAAACTACGTTTAGCCGTGCACGTGCAGGTAGGCGTCAATGAAGTTTTCAACGCCCCCGTGGTTGTGGTGGCCAATGACGCCGCGAGCGATCGCCTTCACCTCATCGCGCGCGTTCTCCATCGCGATGGGCCAGCCGGTTTCAGGCATCCAATGCACGTCATTGCCGCCGTCACCAAATCCAGCAACACGCTCCAGGTCCCAACCCAGCTTGTCCGCCACAATGTGTAGCGCCTTCTTCTTGCCTTCGCCGGGCGAAACAATCTCAAAGTAGTTATTCAAAGACCGCTGCAAATCCGGGAAACGCTCAAGAAGCTCCGGAGTCAGCTGGTCAAGCACCTGCGGATCGGGATGGGCGTACATGATTTTCAAAATGAGGTCCGGATCAATCTGATCGATGTCCTCAATCCGCACGGCCAACCCCTCATTCGCATCCTTCAAGAACCGGGCAGAAAAGTCGTCGCGATCAGAAACCATGGAATCGAACAGGAACAGCGTGATCGACAGGTCGTGCTTACGGCCAAGATCTATGAGGCCGCGCGAAAACTCCGGCTCCATAGGGTGCTGGTACAAGATTTCATCTGTTTCGCAGTCGCCCACTACCGCCCCGTTTGAGGCTACGACAATGCCCGGGCAGTGCGCGTCATGAAGAATCTTCGAGGCGGCCGGGTACACGCGTCCGGTGATGATTACTGGCTGAACACCGGCATTTGCGAGGCGGGCCAGCGCGCTGATCGTGCTTTTTGGAACGTACGAGCTTGCGTCTGCAAGCGTGCCGTCCACGTCAAATGCCATCGCGTCCACGCGCCCCATGGCGCGGGCCAGACGAATCAGAGAGTCTAGGTCGGATCCAACAAATGGGGTATCAGGCTTCATAGCGCCGAGTATAGGTGAAATTTGGCAACGAATTGGAAAGTTCTAAAGCTTTTTCTCAAAAGTAGTATCGCATATATCATTTTCTTGATAACTTAGTGGCGTTGAATGCAACAAGCGATCAACGATGGCTGGCAAGGTCAAAGGAGATTAAAGCCATGGCAGATCTAGTTATAGGCATTGATATTGGCACCGGTTCCACTAAAGGCGTGCTTTCAGACACCAAGGGCAACGTGCTCTACTCGGAAGTAGTTAGGCACGAAACCTCATTCCCCAAGCCCGGATGGGCAGAACACGATGCGGACGCAGTGTGGTGGTCCGACGTTGTTAAAATTTGCCGCGAACTCGCAACCCGCGCGAAGGGCGACGTAGCAGGTCTTTGTATTTCGGGCATCGGCCCCGTGTTCCTCGCCGCTGATGAGCGCGGCACGCCGCTGCGCAACGCAATCCTCTACGGCGTTGACACCCGCTCCTCTAAGGAAATTGACGAGCTCACCGAACGCTACGGCGAAGAGGCCGTGCTGAAGAAGTGTGGCAACGGCATGACGTCCCAGTCCGTGGGTCCGAAGATCGAATGGGTTAAGCGCAACGAGCCCGAGGTTTGGGCCAAGACTCGCCGCTTCCTGATGGCACACACCTACTGCGTGTTCCACCTGACGGGCGAATACGTACTAGACCACCTGGCCGCATCCATGTGCGAGCCTCTCTACTCGCCGTTTACCAACGACTGGGTAGATGAGTGGGTCGAGGACATTTGCGGCGATCTTCCAATGCCGCGCCTGATGTGGTCTAACGAGATTGCCGGCCGCATCACCGATAACGCTGCTCGCATCACCGGCCTCCGCCCCGGAACACCCGTGGCCGTAGGCTCCGTTGACGCCTTCGTTGAAGCACTGTCGGTAGGCGTGCGCCAGCCGGGTCAAGTCATGCTGATGTACGGCTCCACCATGGTGGCAGTACAGATCTCGGACCGTGCTCTCGAGGGCCCGTCGCTGTGGTCTTGCGCAGGCCTGCTCGAAGGCACCTCGAACCTATCGGGCGGCATGTCAACCACCGGCTCTCTCACCACGTGGATCAGCGAACTCACCGGCCTCGGATATGACGAGCTTTCCGAGATGGCCGCGCAGTCCAAACCCGGATCGAACGGCCTGATCATGTTGCCTTACTTCTCGGGCGAACGCACACCTATTGCAGATCCGGACGCGCGCGGCCTTCTGGCCGGCCTGAACCTTACACACAAGCAGGGCGACATTTACCGCTCCGCGCTTGAAGCTACCGGATTTGGTTCTCGCCACCTGCTGGAAACGATCCGGGGCTGCGGCGGCCAAGCAACCGAATACTGGGCTGTTGGCGGCGGAACCACCGGCGGGCTCTGGCCTCAAATCATGTCCGACATTATCGGCATTAAGCAGTACATCCCCGAGGTAACGATCGGCGCCTCCTACGGTGACGCACTACTAGCCGCAATGGCAGCCGGATGCGTAGATGAAACCACCGTTTGGAACCGAGCCGAGCGCGAAATCGTGCCAAATGAGGACAACCTCGAGCTCTACTCAGAAATGTTCCAAACCTACCTCGACCTGTACCCGGCAACGGCTCCGATGAGCCACAAGCTTGCCGACATTCAGCGTCGATAAGGAGAAAACCCGTATGAAAATTCCAGCCGTTGCGTATGGCACATGGAAGCTAGATGACGCGCACGCAGCCACTTGCGTAGCACGTGCAATTGGCGACGGCTACCGTATGGTCGACACCGCGCAGCGCTACCACAACGAATATGGAGTAGGGCAAGGCGTCCTAAACTCCGGCGTGGAGCGAGAAGAGGTACTTGTTGCCTCGAAACTGCGCGGTGGCGACCAAGGGTTAGAGCAGGCTAGACGCGCATTTTTTGCCACGCTACGAAACCTTGGGCTGGACTACATCGACCTGTACCACATTCACTGGCCCCTACCGCGCCTAGGGCTCTACCTCGAGTCTTACGAGGCGCTCATGCAGCTACGTGAAGAAGGTTTCATCAAGAACATTGGCGTATGCAACTTCCCCATCGCGCACCTACAAAAAATCCGCGAGGAGTTCGGCGAATACCCGGCAGTGAACCAGTTCGAGGTACACCCTGGGTTTGCGCAAATCGACCTCGTGAATTTCTGCCTTGAAAACGACATTGCACCGCAAGGTTGGGGAGTTATTGGACGAGGCAAAGGCCTTCTTGAACACCCTGACGTCAAGAAGATTGCCGCTGAGCACTCTTGCTCGCCCGCGGCAGTGTGCATCGCGTGGGCTTCTGCCCGCGGAATCTCATCGGTAGCTAAGTCCGCAAACCCAGACAGATGGAAAGACAATCTTTCGGCCCCGCGCATCAAACTTAGCGAGAACAACATGCGCACGCTCGATCAGATCGCAGTTGGCCGACTCGGTAAAGACCCCGAAGTAGACGAAGAATATTAGGAGAAAACATGACCGGCAAGAACATTCGACTATCACGAATTTTTGACAGCGATACCAACAGGTCATTCATTGTGGCATTCGACCACGGCCAGTCTCTGCCAATCCCCGACGGGCTGGGCAATCCCGTAGATTTGCTAGAGAAAATCGTTGAGGGCAACCCCGAGGGTATCCTCCTAAACCGCGGAATGCTTGAGCAGGGAGCACACCTGTTTGGTCGGCGCGGCGGCCCCGAACCGATCCTGCGCGTAGACTGGACCACCCTGGACCCGAACATGAAGAAGGAGATGGGAGAGGCCTACCGGGTTCTCACCACTCCTCAAGAGGCCCTTGAACTTGGCGCCACCGCCGTATGCATGTACCTGATCGGACGCCCCGCTGCTGACGGCATGTTCTACGACAACGTGCAGGAAGTTGCTCACTTCATCGCGGAAGCTCACCAGATTGGCCTGCCCGTGATTGTTGAAGCAACCCTGTGGGGCCTGCAAAACGAAGACCAAAAGGACCCCAAGCTCCTGCGCCAGATGTGCCGCATTGCCGCTGAGATCGGTGCTGACGCTATCAAGACCGAATACGTGGGCGATGTTGAAGCTGAACGCACTTTGATTGAAGAGGTTGGTAACATTCCTGTTCTTACTCTCGGCGGCTCCGCAGCTGACCGCAGTGAAGTTAGCCGCCTAGCTGGCGAGGCCATCGAGTCGGGCGCTCGCGGCCTGATCTACGGCCGCAACGTCTGGCAGGTAGAAGATATGGCTGGCGTCATGAAGGAACTCTCTGCGATTGTTCACGGTGATGCCAAGTGAAAGCCGCGGTTTTTGCAGGACCTGGACAGCTCGAACTAAGAGAAATTGAGAAGCCTAGCGCAGGTACCGACGGCCTCGTTCTCCGCGTGGGAGCAAACACCGTGTGCGGCACGGATGGGCGCATTCTCCGCGGTGAGAAGACCGCGGGCATCGACCTTGGCATCGTCCTCGGACATGAAATCTCTGGGTACGTTGAAGAGGTTGGCTCCGAAGTTGAAGGCTTCGAAGTTGGAGACCTGGTAGGCGTCCTCCCAACCGTGCCGTGTGGGCAGTGCTACTACTGCCGCCGCGGAATGGAACACCTGTGCACCGACTCTGAAATCTTCGGATACGGGATTAACGGCGGCCTGGCTGAATACATTCGCATCCCCGCCGAGGCGCTGCAACGAGGTGGCGTGTTTAAAGCGCCCTCGCATCTAAGTGCCGTTGAGGTTGCTTTGGCCGAACCACTTGGCTGCGTGATTAATGGCGCGCACAACTACCAGCCCGGCATTGGAGACACCGTTCTCATTGCTGGTGCTGGGCCGATCGGTTTGCTACACACTCAGGTGTGCCGCCTGGCAGGAGCCAGCAACATCATTGTTTCTGACCCGTCAGAGTCGAGGCGCGAGTTCGCCAAGAAGATGGGTGCCACACACACTGTGGACCCCACGCAGACGGACCTCGCTGAGTTCTGTAAAAACCTGACCGACGGAGAAGGCGCAGACATTGGCGTGATCTGCATTGGCAGGCCTGAACTTGTTGAGGACGTGCTTTTGTGCATGCGCAAGGGCGGTCACGTAAACGCTTTCGCGGGCTTCTCTAAGGTCGCAAAAGCGCAGATCGATCCGAACCTCATTCACTATCGCGAACTCGTTATCACCGGCGCGTCCAACGCGGGCCGTGCAGCGCATGAAAAAGCGCTACGCCTTATCGGTGAGGGTAAAATAGATGTGAAGTCTTTGCACACTCACACGTTTGAGCTCGCAGACGTTCATGAAGCTATTACCGTGGCGGCTAATGGCACCGGAATCAAGGTGGCGGTAGTCCCGCACAAGAAGTAATGAGGACTGTTTGAAAAAGCTAAGTGCACAAGAGCGCCGGAAAGCTCGGCTGGTAGGCGCCGTGCTCGAAGCTGGCGGCCTAGACGTCGAGGAGCTTGCAGAGCTCCTCGACGTCTCCGTTGTCACCGTCTATCGCGACGTCTCCCAGCTGGTCAGCGAAGGGCTGGTTAGTCTGGGCCGCGGGTACGTGGAGCCGGCGGAATCAACAGTTGTAGACCTTTCCTCCATGCTCCGATCCGGTATTTTGACCGAGGTTAAGGAATCGTTTGCCCCGGTGATTAGCGAACTGATTCCGCGTGCTTCATCCCTAATGATTGACGACTCCTCCTCGTGTCTGCCTGCGCTTCACGAACTGACGGGGCGCTCTCCGCTTACGGTCATCACAAACTCTCTGGCCGTGGTGCAGGCGGTGGGGCGAGCCCCCATGGTGGAGCTACATTGCTTGGGTGGACGCTATTCGTCGTGGTCAAACTCGTTTTATGGGGCGCGCACAGTTGCCGAGGTGGAGCGGTTCCGTGCCGACTTCTGCCTAATGTCCGACACGGCCATCACCGACGGAGCGGTGTACAACCCGTACGATTACGTTGCGGAAACGAAACAGGCGATGCTGCAGGCCGCGCAGGTTCGGATTCTGGTGGCTGATCACACGAAGTTCACTCGCCGCGCACTGTGTAAAACGGCTGAACTTGGCGACTTCGACTACCTGATTACCGACGTTGAACCATCGCGTTCCGTACTGGAAATCTGCCGCGAATCCAACACCGAACTGATCGTCGTGCCCCAAACTGCCGAGCAAAACGACAAGGACGATCCGGCCGACGCGTAGGTGTTGCCTCCCTAAAACCCGGGCAGGGTTATTGATGCCACTATCGGCACCACGCTGATTGCCACGAACGCGGGAAGCAGGCACAACCCAAGCGGGAGGACGAGGCGCACAGCTAGCCTCTGCGCCTCACCGCGCGCCTTGGCCGCCCTCGTTGCCCGAATCCGCCCACCAAGTAGCCGCAACATTGGAATCGGCGACGCCCCAAAAGTCCACGCCGGCCGCAACGCCGCAACGATAGGTAGCGCATCCTCGCTAACCTGCTCCTGCAACGCATCAAAAGGCGCGCCAATTCGAAGCAAAGCTGCGCAACGCTCAAACTGAGACTCCCCACAAGCCACCCCCAGCGCATCCAGCGAATGCGGAATGGACGCTCCCGAACTCAAACTGGCAACCAGCAGATCCACCAGCACCACCGGGTCAATCCGCTCCCCCTCCTGGGACGCCGCCGCAATCAACCGCTTCGCCCACAACACGCCCGCCACCCAAAACATGGCCCCCACAATCAGGCCAACCGTTGCCACGCCGCCCGCAAACCAAAGCCCCACCACATCCACACCCACCGCAAACCCCGCCACCACGCCTAAAAGAGGCAGTGCGGTCAGCAACTTCGCCGTGGTTTCCGGCCCGGCCCGTGCCACCTCCCGATCCCGATTCGCCGCATCGACCTCATCAATCGTCTCCAAAATCGACTCCAAAATCTGGGCCAGCGGCGCCCCAATCTGATGCGTCAACCGGCACGCCGCCTCCACCGACGGAGCCGATCCGCGTAACTGCCTGGGCAACTGTGGAACGCCCCGACTATCCATCCCGCCCCACGGCAAACCCGCGTCTAGAATCGCGCCGCGCCAAGCCGCCTCCACGCCCGCTCCCGAACGCAAACGCGCCACCACGTCCGCAAGTAACATCGCAGCCGACACCTGCTCCGCAGGCTTTCGTTCCACCTCCCCCGTGCCCTTCCAAGCGGTGAACGCTCGCTGCTCCCTACGCCTGCGAACCACCAACGATGAAGCAAAAAGCACGAACAAAAGCGTCCACACCGCCGCGGCCAACGCGCTCATCTAAACGACCTCCGCCGGGCGGTTCGCCATATCCGTAGCAATAGAGGCTGGTCCAAGAGTAGATACTCCCCCGGCCTGAAGACGCGCCTGCAGAGCCGCGAACCCCGACCCCCTGCCCGCAAGGGTTAAAGCCGGCAGCACCCGCAGTGACGTGCCAGGCTCCACCACCGCTATCTGAGCGACCTCGCGCTTGCCATCAGCGCGGCGCTCCACGTGAATAATCGCATCCAACGCCGCAGCCGCCTGCGCGTGCACGGTTGAATCAGCCATCCCCGCGAGCGCTCCAAGCGCCACCAAGCGCGCTGGCACATCCTCCGCAGTGTTCGCGTGGATCGTTGCCCACCCGCCCTCGTGGCCCGTGTTGAAAGCAGTGAGGACGTCGCGCACCTCCGCCCCGCGACATTCACCTAGCACCAACCGATCCGGCCTCATTCGCATCGCGGCGCGCACCAAATCCGCTAAGCTCACCTCGCCCTCACCCTGCACATTCGCCCCGCGCTGACACATCGTTACCGCGTGCGGATGAGTGGGAGAAAGCTCGGGAACCTCCTCAATACAAATGATGCGCTGGCCCGCATCCACCTTCGACAAAATCGCAGACAGCAGCGTTGTTTTGCCCGTGCCCGTCGCGCCCGACAGCAATACGTTTGCGCGCGCCTCAACCAGCCCCACAATCGCGTCAAACATTGGCGCCGTGCACGTGCCGTTCTGGCGTAGCTCCTCCAAGGTGAAAGACTTGCGCCGTTTTGTGCGCAAAGAGATCAGTGGCCCGCCAACCGCGGGCGGAGACAAAACCGCGTGCAAGCGCGTGCCGTCGGGCAGGGTGCCATCCGCAATCGGCATGGCCTCATCCAAACGCGTGCCCGCAGTTGCCGCCATGCGCACCGCTAACTCCCGCACCTGCGCCGAAGAAGAGAAATCAACCTGCGCCCGCTCCATACGTCCGCGCCGATCCACCCACACCGAGGTTCCATTCACGAGGACGTCGCTAACCCCCTCTTGCGAGATCAACTCCATGAGAGCCGGGCCGGGCCCGGCGATAGTTGCGTCCAAGGTCCACGCGGAGCTAACCAATGCGCTCGCCCCCGCCAGCGGGGAGGCCGCCTGTCCAACCGCTTTGGCAGGCACTTCTCCGCGCGCAATCCGGTTTTGTAGATCCCTAGCGCGCACAAGCCACCTCCAAATCCTTTAGCTTCGGGTTTTTTGGAAGCCAAACCGCACGGTCTGCAAGGCCGAAATCAACCAGGCGCTGCCGCGCAGCCTCAACCTGAATGCGCGCGGCCCGGACCTTACCTAGTAGCACCGGGCGGGCGTCCTCACGCGCACAAAACTGGGCCGCCTGACGGGTCCATTTACCCGCATCAATCAGAACCGGACCCACGCGGCGCAAGGCGCGTACAAGCGGCGCCACCTCCGCTATCTGAGGAGGGGTGCAACCATTAGCCCCCACAACTGCGAGGATTCCACGGGGCAAGCGCGATAGCACCACGTCCTCGCAAATATTCACGTCATCCCACGTCAGCAGCGTCACGCGCGTATCAGCCAAAGCTACGCGTAGCGTTGGATCATCACCCAAATCCAGCACAAAAACCGACTCATGCTTCAGCCCTTTTGCAGTGCGGGCCAGCGCGCTTGTTGTTCCTACCCCTCCGCGCACCCCTGCAAAAACGACCGTCGCAAACCTGCCAGAGGCAAAACCAGCGTCAATGATCCTCATCAGCTGGGCTTCTCCCCCGGGCAGCACAACGTCCACGCCCAAGCGCACCACATTCACGCCGGGCCGCACCCCTGTGGGTCCCGATTCGTCCTCAACAATCAATAAATCGCCCGGTTTCGGCACGCTTTCGCCAAACCACTCGAACGTGTGCCCCATCAACTGCAGGACGCGAACAACCTCGTTGGCCTGGTCTTCCACTTTCAAAAACACGCGCATAGAGCCATGAAAATGCGGGGGCGTGAAAGCTTCCGGCTCACTTGCGCAGTGTTGTGGGTAAGACGCGCTGCGCCGAACCTGTGGAAACTACTGCGGCAGTTTTCCGGCCTGAACGCCCCTAATCATGTCTAGCGTGGGGTCAATCGCCGCGGCCATAGTCTCACAATAGGCGTACAGCCAGGGCTCTGGATCCTCATTATTGAGGGCGAGGCTCGCCTGCGCGTCCCCCGCCAACTGGCGTGAAATCAACAGCGTGCCACTGGGCTCGAACCCGCTCACCACCAGATGATGGCGGGCAAGGACGCGGCCGAGCTGCTCCGAATGAGTAGCAAACAGCGGCCTATTCGCAAACAACCAAATGAGCAGACCCGCACGCATGGGAGCCGGCAACTTGGCCTCCAACACGGCCCGCACGGCCGTGAGCGCCCGCGGATCTTTAAGGGTGGCAACGTCATCCTCAGCGATCACGCCCGCGCTACAAAGACGCGCGGTTAGAGCCTTGTGCGCTGCCGTAAGAACCTGCGGTAGCGGGTGGCCCACGGTTTTTACCGGCTGCCGCGAGTTCAACGGCGCCCAATCCTGCTGCGCCAGGCGGTGCGCCTTCCAAATATCGAGCGCCGCAAGTACTGCCGGATCCTCCGCCGGCACGCGTCCCATTGTGGCCAAACGCAACTGCGCTAAATCCGTGCGCGCCCCCACCAGGGCCGCCTCATAGTGGGCGAGCTGCACGCCGGCCTCCGCCCGCGCCGCCTCCCAGCCGCGGCGCAACCCCTCCGAAAAACGGATGCGCGCAACACCTTCATCAATTTCGCGCAACAAATCCCGCATTTGCGCGGACGCCGCCAGTGACGCGAACTTCGACATACCAGGTTCAACCACGGTCTTAGCTTAGCTGGGTACAGTGTAGGCATGAGTTTAACTGCCGAAAACGTTCGTGCTCACGCCCCGCTCGTAAAACGCGAAGCCCTGCTGGGCCGGGGCACCATCGCAGTATTCTCATTTGTTGTCTCGCCAATCATCCTGACCCTGCTCTACAACTCAACGGCACTACTGCAAGAGGGAAGCATCACGGGTATTCCCCTCGGCTCGCCCACAGGTCAGTTAGGCATCCTCGTTGTTGCTATCTTGATCATCATTCTTGCCTACCTCACACGCTGGTCTGCGATTGGCATCGTGATTGCAACCACGTGGGCCGGCGCGTTCGCAGCCCTTTTCATCGGAAACTCAATCATCTCGCCGGCACCAACCAGCTCAACCCAAGCGATGCTCATGTGGCAACAGCTTCCGCTACAAACCTTTGTCATCCTCTTCACGGCCCTCATGGTCACGCTCGCGAAAAGACGCCAGAGTAAGCGCAATAACTTTAAGCCAGAGAAAGAGCCTGGGCCGGCCGCTCTTTCGGGCTACTTCATCGTCACGCTACTTTTTGCACTCTCTCTAATCTTCCTAGTGCTCGCAAGCTCCCCAAATACGATCACGCCAACGATTTTGAACGTGCCTCAGCTCATGCCAAAACTTTCCGGAAGTGACTGGCTTCTGGTACTGTTAATCTCCCTTGCCCTCATGGCGTTCACAGCGATGGCATACAAATCGGTTGTTGCCGTTCAACTGGTAGCGTGGTTCTTACTCCTCATCCCCGCACTATTCTTAGGGCCACTGTTCTCACTTCTGACCAACAAACTGGTTACGCCCCAAGACCCATTCATGATCTCAATCGGATACACAATGCCTGTACTGGGCGTATTCGGCCTCATCATCGCAACGTGCACGTATTCGATTAGTATCTCGACGAACCCCGACGCTTGGATCCCTACCAGCATCAACTCAGTCACTATCTAAAATCGTCTTTTCAACACGCCGGCCCAGCCTCGGCCTTGCAAAAAACCGCGTGTAATCATGGTGTTATGGCTCATTGTGTGCCCCCGCGCGCGCAGTTGGCGACAGATTATTGGAGGATTTCATGGCTGATCGTAATTTTGACGACCCGAACGAGACCGATGAGGCACAGCGCCCCACGTGGGATCTAGGCGGCCAGGTAGAGGACGAAGCACAGCACCCCGACCTCATTGATCCGGCATCAGAACCTGCCCCCTCAGATCCGCTCGAAGCTGATAGCACTCTCGATGCTGGTAAGGAGGATTTGACGATCGACGAGGGCGCCGCCGTATTTGGCGACGATCAGCCGGAAGACATCGTTGGCTCGGCTGGCGACGAAGTCCTTGAAGACGTTGAAGCAAAAACCACGGTTGCCCCTGTGGCCCCCCACGACGCGGACACCGAGAGCGAGACGGCTGCACCGGCGGAACCGGTTGCAACGCACCAGTCAGATCCCGTCCCCGCCCCCGAACCCGTGGCGGCACCAGAGCCGACGCCCGCTCCTGAACCAGCACCCGCGTGGGAGGGACAGACCGAAACCTCACTTCCTAAAGCCACGGATACGGCAAACTCCATCCCGCATGTAGCGGCGAGTGGCAACGATATTCCTCGCGACGTACTTGAGCGTCGCCAGACCCCCGAGGACGAATACGAGCGTATGCGCGAAGTACCCGCCTTCCCAGATGTTGAGCCCGAAGCCGTTGCAGATCCCGCGGGCGAGCCAGCGGGTGCCCCTGTTGCAGAGCAGGCATCCGAGCCGGCCGCACCCATTGCGCAGCCCGATACTGAGCTAGCAGCAGGGCTAGGCGCCGCCGCTGGAGTGGCCGCAGTTACAGCCGGAGCAGACGCAGAAGACGACATTGAGGCCACGAAGGTGCGTCGCAAGTCGCTACTGCGCCCCGAGGTCACCGAGACGGAAGAACCCGAGGCAACATCCTCGTGGATTCCGCGCGAACCAGTGGAGCTAAACGACACGCAATCGATCTTCGAAGAAGCCACGGTGGTGCCCGAAGTTCCATCGCGCGTTGGAGCCCGCGTCTGGTCATTCTTCCTCACGCTAATCGGCGTTCCCGCCGCCTGGTACCTGCTGACCGACTCGGCCGCTCGCCTAACGCTGGCGCAGGACAACCCGGTTGCAACCGGCGTTATCAACCCAGCGGCACTCATTGAACTTGGCGCTGGCGTAATCGTTGCAATCCTCGTGGTAATGCTGACCATCAGGTCTTCGCTCGGCGCTCTCATCTTCGGCATCCTGGCGATGGCCGGCGGCATCTTCTTCCTCGCCGCACCTGCGGTGACCGCAGACTTCATGGAGCCCGCCTACAACTGGCTAACCGCTTTCAACGCGTTTGGCGGCAACGTGGCCCACCACATTCAGTGGACCGGATACACGGGCGTTATGGCGGTATCTGGCCTAATCCTCTTCATCATTGGTCTAACGTCCATCTTCGCGCGCCGCGACGGACGCCGCGAGCAAGAGATCCGTACCCAGATCGAGCAGCTCGCCCCCGGAACATTGAAGAAGAAGTAAACCGCGCAGGCTAACCGCCCTCGAAAATGAGGACGATTTTAGCTAACTTGGAGTCATGAGCTCTAACTTTTTAGACCGGCCATCCACGTCGAACACGGATGGCCGGTCACTATTGTTGCCCGAGGGCGAATGGCAGCACATCACCGTGAATGCGGGAGGCGCGAACTTCCACCTGGCGCAAATGGGACCCGCCGACGGTGAACCCGTGATGCTACTGCACAGTTTTCCGCGCACCTGGTACTCGATGCGCCATCTGCTGGTGCACCTGGCAGCCGAGGGCTACCGTGTTTGGGCTATGGATTTGCGCGGCTTCGGCTCCTCCGACCTGCAGCCGCACGGTCAAGATCCGGTGCGCATGGCGGCAGACGTAACCGCGGTGCTCGGCAGTTTGAACGTGGCAAAAGCACACATCATAGGCGAGGGCATGGGCGGTATTTTCGGGTGGATTCTGGCCGCTACGAATCCGCGCGTGGTTGCCTCCCTCATGTCTATCGCGCAGCCCCACCCTCTAAACCTGGAGCGCTCCAGCCCCTCCCCATTCAGCGCGGCCGGCCGCACGGCGATGAAGATCCGCGCCCCGTGGTTTAACGTGCGAAACCTGCGTTCAGGCAAGATTGTTGCAGACGCCGCCGCCTCTTGGGCAGCGCCAAAAAACAGGTCCAAGTTGCAGGCTGATGAGCGCGTGTACCGCTACGCGTTCTCCCGCCCATTCGCAACTGAAACCGCCCTCGAGGCCGTGATCCGCGCGAACTCGTTGACCCGGCGCACCCGCGCTCGCATCGACACGGTTGTAGACATGCCCGTCTCTCGCGTCATCTGTCTACAGGACGGGCTGCGGCCTCCAAAAACGTTCCTGCGCGACCAGCAGTGGGCAAAACAGCCGATCATTACATTCCAACTGGATTGCGGCCACTTCCCCACCGAGGAAGCACCCGAGCAGTTGAACGAGGCCGTCCTTAACCACCTCAAGGCCTGCACCGACTGAAACTCCCGCTGGCTGCACGAGCTGGGCCCCAGCCTCTTTAATCGATCTGCTTTAACCCGCTGGTTCTAATCGACTTGCGCAGAAGGACAAAGGGGCGCGAGGGCGCAGCTATCGCACTGCGGGGACCGCGCGTGACACACGCGCCGCCCATGCTCGATAAGCCGATGGCACAGCACAGTCCAGTCCTGCCCCGGTAGTGCTTTCGCAATGTCTCGCTCGATCGCAAGAGGCGTCTTGGCACTGGACCAGCCGAGCCGTTTCGCTAGCCTGCCCACATGCGTGTCCACGGTGATCGCAGGGACCCCAAACGCGTTACCCATGATGACGTGCGCGGTCTTGCGCCCTACTCCGGGTAAAGACTCAAGCTCGGACCGCGAGCTTGGAACCTCGCCGGCAAACTTTTCATCCAACGCCTGCGCCATCTGCCGCAACTGGGTTGAACGCCGATTTTGAAAACCCAAGGGCCGCACTATCTGAGCAATGTCAGCTTCGTTCGCATGCGCCATGTCGCGCGGCGTGGGATAGGCGGCAAACAGCGCGGGGGTCACAGTGTTCACCCGCTCGTCAGTGGTTTGCGCAGACAAGATAGTGGCTACGAGCAACTCAAACGCATTCTCATGCACCAGGGCACACTTCGCGTCCGGATACAGATCGGCCAGTACCTGCGCAGCTTCTTCCGGCTGACTTTTGATTTCTTGAACGCTCATACCTAGAGCATACAAACCGCGAAGTTTAGCGCCTGGCAAACGTGCGCCACATGCACCAAATCGTGAAGGCATGTGTTGTTTTCCTCATAAACGCAAGAAGAGCGGTTAAACTGGTGTGTAGGTGCGCACATCCACGTTACGGGGGCGTACATACGCTTATAACCACTTAGCCGCTTTAGCGGAGAATGAAGGTGACCGTGGAAGGAAACTACATCAGCCAAGTCCCTCTGTTTGAAGGGCTAGATGAAGCGCAGCAAAATTCGTTGCGCTCCAAAATGGGACAGACCACCCTGCGTCGCGGGGAGGTTCTATTTGAAGAGGGCGAGCCTGGCAACCGTCTTTACATCATCACGGAAGGCAAGGTTAAGCTCGGCCACACCTCTATGGATGGGCGCGAGAACCTGCTTGCAGTGCTTGGCCCCGGCGAGATCATTGGTGAGCTGACCCTGTTTGATCCGGGCCCGCGTTCCACCACCGCAACCGCGGTTTCGCCGGTAACGCTTCTGCACCTCGATCACGCTGATTTGAACGCGATCTTGGATACGAACCCAACGATGGGCAAGCACATGTTGCGCGCGTTGGCTCGCCGCCTGCGTCGCACCAACGAGAGCCTTGCAGACCTCGTCTTCTCCGACGTTCCGGGCCGTGTCGCTAAGGCCCTGCTAGACCTTGCGGATCGTTTTGGAACCCCGGCCGAAGATGGCGTTCACGTGCCGCACGACCTCACGCAAGAAGAGCTCGCCCAACTGGTTGGCGCTTCTCGCGAAACCGTTAACAAGTCGCTTGCCGACTTCGTCTCCCGCGGTTGGATCCACCTGGAAGGCCGCGCCGTTACGCTTCTTGACCTCGATCGTCTGGCACGCCGCGCGCGCTAGTTCGATATACGAGGCAGCAGCCTGAACAACAAAAATGAGGGAAGGTGAAAACCTTCCCTCATTTTTTAAACCCGTGTGGGCACTACGCGCGGCCTAAGCTTTTGGCCTCTTCATGTACGCCACGAGGTTGTCTGGATTATTGGGTGCCGGCACAACCTGAACGAGCTCCCAGCCGTCCTCGCCCCACTGGTCAAGGATTGCCTTCGTAGCGTGAATGATTAGGGGGACGGTTGCGTATTCCCATTTAGTCATAGGTCACTCCTGTAAAGAGATATGCGGGCTAGCGACGAACGCGAGCCAAGACGCGGGGGATCTGCGGCGAGCGAAGCTCTTCCGCGAGCGGGTCATCAGACTCCATGATCCACGTGCGCCAGTCAGTTACGTGAGTGTAGTAGCGTAGCATCGCGCGGCGCTCACGTTCTGTAAGACCGCCCCAAACACCGAAATTAGCTTCGGATTGCAACGCGTCCGCTAGGCACTCAAGACGAACCGGGCATGCAATGCAGCGGGAACGAACCTGGCGTTGCGCCGCACCCTGTACAAATAACGCGTCTGGAGTCTCAGTTGCGCAAAGCGCCTTTGCCGCCCAACTTTGATCTTTGTCGGAATGTGCGTAGCTCATCTTCACCCCATTGTTCGCATGTGCTTCAAGCACTGAATCTGATGTGACCATACACACAATTTGGGTTTGGGAGCAAGTTGAGATCCGTTAACGAGCCGCCCAGAACCGATCGTTTACACAAATCACGCCCACCTAGCAGAAAAATTTTCAAAATCTCTAGGCATAAGGTCCGATTACAAAGTTTTTCTAATTCGCGGCGTTTAGCGCCCGGTCGTTACAAAAAAGCGTTTTCAAAGTAGGCTTGAATCATGTCGAATTCAGGTTCTCGTCACGTCGGAAAACGGCAGTTCGCCACGTTGCTTACTACCTTCTTGGCGTCTTCCGCGCTTTTTGGCGTGCTCTTAGCGGGGCTAGCTGTTCCCGCCGCGGGCGGAGTTGGTCTTGTCGCTAAAGCCGGCCCGCAGGTGTTTGACGCGCTACCCGCCGAGTTTGAAATCCTCCCCCCATCCGAACAGTCCACGCTACTTTCCGCCGACGGCTCAGTGCTGGCAACGTTCTATGCCGAGAACCGAATCATCGTTCCCCTCGAAGAAATTTCGCCCTACCTGCAAGACGCGATTATCTCCATTGAAGATAGGCGTTTTTACGAGCATAAGGGTATCGACCCGAACGGCATGGCCCGCGCTGCCATCAACAACGTTTCAGATCAGAGCACGCAGGGTGCTTCCACCATCACGCAGCAGTACGTGAAGAACACCCTCCTCGAGGCCGGATTGCAAGAGGGCGATCAGGACAAGATTGACGCGGCAACCGAACAGACCATCAGCCGTAAGCTTCGCGAGGCGCGCTACGCCCTCGCACTTGAACAAAAAATGTCGAAAGATGACATTCTGACCGGCTACTTGAACATCGCTCCGTTTGGCACGAACGTTTATGGGGCGGAGGCATCCGCACGCAGATACTTCTCGAAGTCCGCAAAAGACCTCACGATTCCCGAGGCCGCAATGATGGCCGGCATGGTTAAATCACCCATCCAGTACGATCCGCTTAACGATCCGGAAGCCGCGCAGAACAGGCGTGACACGGTGCTTGCCGCGATGCTTGCCGAAGAAAAGATCACGCAGGAAGAGTACGACCAGGCAACCGCGATCCCTATCGGTGACATGCTGAAGCCAAACTTCCGCTCGCAGGGCTGCGCTGGCGCGGGTAACGCCGCATACTTCTGCGAGTACGCGCGCCAGTACCTGCTGGCATCCGACCAGTTTGGCTCCAACGAGGCCGAGCGTAAACAAAAGCTACTTCGCGGTGGCCTCACCATCAAGACGACCCTGAACTCAAACATGCAGCAGGCCGCGTTCGAGGAAATCACGGGACTGATTGGTGTGAATGACGCGTCTGGAGCCAACACGGCGCTGGTCACGCGCGAGGTATCCACCGGACGCATTCTTGCTATGGCGCAAAACACGAACTTTGGTGTGCCCACCGAAAGTGACCCCCAGGCCACGCAGTCCAACTTCAACGTAGAGAAGGAAAAGGGCGGTGGTGACGGCTTCTCTGCAGGGTCAACGCTAAAGCCCTTCACTATGCTGCAGTGGTTCCGCGAAGGGCACGGCGCGTGGGAGCGAGTGGGCGGACACTCCTCGCACTTCGCGGCCTCTGAGTTCAACATCCCATGCGGCCCCGGATACGCATCCGACTGGACGGTTGGCGACCTTGCGGGCAAGGGCGGCACATTCAACGTGATAGACGCGACTTCGCTGTCAATCAACCGCGTATTCGCGGAAATGTCAACCAAACTGAACATGTGCGAAATTTTTGACGGCATGGCTGCGCTTGGTATCGCAGAGGCAGACGGTTCGCCGCACAAGCCGTACCCGCCGCAGATAATCGGCGCTCCCGCAACCCCACTGGCCCTCGCTGGCGCATACGCCGCGCTTGCGAACGAGGGAGTGCTCTGCCAGCCGCTACCGGTTGACGAAGTACTTGACCGTGACGGTGAACAGATCGTGGCATACAAGCCATCCTGCGAGCAGGCGGTTCCCGCTAAGGAAGCGAACATGGTTTCAACCGTGCTACAAAGGGTGGGCCGCTCCGGCTCTTACGCGAATATCGCTATCGGTCACCCCTTCATCGCTAAGACCGGTACTTCTGACGACAACGCTAACCTGTGGGCAGCTGGCGCGACCAAACAGATCTCCACGGTTGTGTGGGCGGGACACGCCCGGGCGTCGTCGCAACCAATGAACGGCATCTACGCCAACGGCGTGCAGTGGGGCTACGTATACGGCGGCACGTTCACCGGGCCCGTGTGGCGCGCATACATGAACCGCGCTACCGAGGGAATGGACTACGTGGACCTCCCGCAAGCCGAGCTTGGCGCCGCACCACCGCCGCCAGCGCCCGCCACGCAGCCGGCACAAAACCAGGACGATAACAAAGACTAGAAGATGGCTAAAGCCCGTGAATCCGCGCTAAATGCGCGGATTCACGCGTACGGAGGAAAATGAGAGCAAGAAAGTTGCTTAGTTCAGCTGCGGTTGTTGCTACCGCGGCTGGCGTGGGCGTGGCCGCGTGGACGCAGATTGAGCGGCGGATGCCGACGTTGCGCCGCTACACGGTAGAGCTACCCGAAGGCCTCGAAGCCCCAACACTGCGCATACTGCAAATCGCGGACCCTCACCTGTACCCTGGCCGAGACTTCCTCGTGGACTTCATTCGGGGACTCGCAGATGAAGATTTCGACTTCGTAGTTGCAACGGGCGACAACTTTGGATCGATTGCAGGCGCGGACATGGTTAGGCGCGCTTTCGAGCCTCTAATGGACCGGCCGGGAGCATTCGTTTTTGGGTCAAACGACTACTACTCTCCGCGTAAGAAACGCTGGTCCACGTACCTGACCGGTCCGTCAAAACACAGCAAGAAGAGAAACGTTCCGGACTTGCCGTGGGAAGAACTCGCCAATTTCTTTGAATCCGCAGGTTGGGTGAATCTAACTAATCAGGCGGAAATCATTGACGTGCCCGTAAAGGGATCTATTTTTGAGGGCGACGCTAGCCAGACTGACCTGGTGCGAGTTGGCTTGATTGGGGTTGATGACCCGCACATCAAACGCGACCGCATCCCGCAGCTGCCGGACGGCTGGTACGCGGCTGACACGATTCGACTGGGCATAACGCACGCCCCCTACCAGAGGGTTTTGAACGAATACACCTCGGACGATGCGCACTTGATTCTTGCTGGACACACGCACGGAGGGCAACTGTGTGTGCCCGGGTACGGCGCCTTGGTTACAAACTGTGACCTGCCGCGCGAGCTTGCCTCCGGCATGGCCGCTTGGAGCTTTGCCGGCAAAGAGTCGCCACTGCATGTGAGCGCGGGTCTGGGGACCTCACCCTACGCGCCGGTTCGCTTCGCGTGCAGACCAGAAGCCTCCATTATCGAAATGAGGCCGGCGGCCCGCGCCTAACCGCTGGAATGTGAGGTAAACGCATTCCTTTCAATTTTGGGGTTTGGCCCCCGCTGGTTATACTTGTTGAGTCCAAGAGACACGGGGTGTGGCGCAGCTTGGTAGCGCGCTTCGTTCGGGACGAAGAGGTCGTGGGTTCAAATCCCGCCACCCCGACACACTAGCTAGGAGTTTGAGCCTCCTAGCTTTTTTGTTTCCCACAAAAACTCCGACGATATGAGGTAACTATGTCTGCGCGGCTCACCTATGACCTCGAAACAAAAATTTCTAGAGCACTAGGCTCGGAAAATCTGCCGGAGCTATCTGAACTTATTGCCGACCTCTCCGCCGGCACAGTTCTTGAACTGATGGGGCGCTTTGGTGAGAAGGAGCGCGCGGTCATCTACCGCATGCTACACAAAGACACTGCTATCCGAGTGTTCGATCTCTTGCCGCCATCAATGCAGGCAGACCTCATCGGAAGCCTGCGCGACACTGAAGTTGCAGCGCTTTTTGAACAGATGGACCCAGATGACCGTGCCGAACTACTAGACGAAGTTCCAGCGGTTGTGGCCAGCAACCTAATGGCCGGCCTTTCACCTGAAGAGCTTAAACTCACCGGCATCGTCCTCGGATACCCAGAGGACTCCATCGGGCGCCGCATGAGCCCCGAGTTTGTGCGGCTCCACCCAAACTTCACCGTTAGTGAAGCCATCGCAACCGCGCGCCGCGAACTCGACAACGCAGAAACCATTTACACCCTGCCCGTTGTCAGCGACCAGCGAAAGCTCGTGGGCATTGTTTCGCTCCGCGATCTCATGCGCGCAACCGACGACACCCTAGTGGGTGCCATCATGTCTCGCCCCGAATACGTGAACGCCACCGACTCCGCGGAACTCGCAGCCCGCAGATGCGCAGATCAACGCCACCTCGCCCTCGCAGTTGTTGACGCCGAATCCAGGCTGGTCGGTATTTTCACCGTTGACGATGCGCTCGCAATTCTTGAAGAAGAAGACTCCGAAGACCACGCGCGCATCGCAGGCACCGAACCCCTACGCCACCCCTACCTTGCAGCCCCAATCCTATCGATCGTGCGTTCGCGAATAGTTTGGCTACTCGTCCTCGCAATCGGTGCAACGCTAACCGTTCAGGTGCTCGAAGTTTTCGAAGATACCATCGCGCAAATGGTTGTACTCTCCGTTTTCGTTCCCCTTCTAATCGGAACGGGCGGCAACACGGGTAACCAGGCGGCAACAACCGTGACACGCGCACTGGCACTCGGTGATGTGCGCCCGCGCGACGTACTAAAAGTCATGGGCCGTGAGATCCGCATCGGCCTACTCCTCGGCTTCATGCTCGGAGCGATCGGATTCCTAGCCGCGTCGGTCTTCTACAGCACCCAGATCGGCATGGTGATTGGCCTAACTCTCCTGGCAATCTGCACTCTAGCTGCAACCGTGGGCGGCACCATGCCCCTCATCGCCCGCAAGATCGGCGTGGACCCGGCCGTGTTTGCAAACCCATTCATTACAACGCTGGTGGATGCCACCGGTCTGGTCATCTACTTCCTCGTAGCCAAGGCAGTACTCGGCATCTAACAACCTCTTTATTGAGGCGAGGGGCAGACCGCGACCTCGTAACAAAAAGTTGGAGGGCGCCGCCGCGCCCTCCAACCAATATCAGCTCTTTTCAACCACTACCGGCTAAAACCAGCCTCTTGAACCGTCTTGCCAATGCGGTTTGCGATCCGCTGCTTGACCTCATCGGTAGCCGTTTCACTAATGAGCTTCGGGTTGCCAAATGCATCCGGGTAAAGCTCAACCTTTAGCGGGTTACGCTTCGTCTTGGCAATCCACCAGATGTGGTAGACAAACAGACCCGCGTTGAACGCTAGCGCCAAGAAGGCGATGGTGAACATTGCCGTCGGGTTTTGGCTGTGCTCGTGCGCGAACTGCGTCTCATAGGTAAACCGTGGGAACGTGAGCACAAACGCAGACCAGAACGTGAGGGTGTAGGCCCGGTACTGGATCCAAGCACCTCGACCCATCTTCATGAACGCAGGAATGGTACATGCCGCAAGCAGAGCAACACCCGAATACCACGCGCGATCAGACAGACAGTTGTACACGTATGCAAAGTTCCACAAGTCGTAGCCGATGATCCACCAAATCGTCAGGTCAGCCCAAATAATGTGCTTGTCCTTCTTCGAAACGTAGATCCCAACCCAGCCCGCAATCATGATCATGTTCAAAATGCCTGCAATAGCATTCATGATGTTCCACGGGCCACCCATAGTCCAGATACCGCTAACCGGGTCTGCACCATGAATGCCGTAACACTGGAAGTCACGAATCACGGCCTCCAGGATGTTAACCGCAAGGATGATCGGCGGAATCAGCAAATAGTAGTTGTTACGCCGCAACTTAGGGAAGTACTGCAGCGCCACCAGAGACAGTGAACCGAGGAGGGCGGAATATTGCTTAACAATCGCGAACCAGCCCGCACTCTGAGTGCCCTGCGTTGAGTAAGGCCACCAGAAAATGGTTAGCAATACGGGGATGACAATAAACAAAGCTATTGCCGCCCACTTGCTACGCACCGCTATCCAAGCCAGGAACGCCAAAGCGGCGATCACAACGGCCAGCATCGCGTAATCCCACCACTGCCCTACTTCAAAAAAGAAGAGATTGGCTTGCAAAGGTAACACGGTTAATTATCCTTTCCCCATCCGGGAAGGTACGTCTTCTCCATCTTCTGGCGAATCTGCTCATCCCAGCTAAATTCCGGCTCGGACCAGCCGTCAAAGTATTCCTTATCAACGCGGTCCGCCCAAGGCGAATCTGGGCCCGTTGGCGGCCAATCCGGGTTGTCAGTAACCGGCGGCCTGATCTCCGCAACCGCGGGGGCCTGCCTGCCGTAACGGAACCACTGGGTTTGCGTATCCTCAAACAGCGGGGTGCCAGACCAGCGGCTTGCGGGGGTTCCCGACTTGAAGAACTCTCCGCCCAAAACGCCGCGCATGAACTTCGAATGCCACTGTTCCTTCTTACGGAACTCAGCAACACGCTTCACGTAAATGTTCTGCATGTGTGCCATCACGCCGCCGATCAGCTCAATGTTGATCCAGTTGATCGCGTTGTTCCACAGGTTGTCGTCCTCAAAACCAATGCGCCAGTGGTTGATGAGGCGGGTGCGCTCACCCTCCAGTGGAACCACGTAGAAGCACCAAGCCGCCGCATAGTGCTTCATGCCCGGGTAGCGGAACGCGTACGAGCCGGGAGCAGCCGGCGGATTCTTAGTGTCAACCCACTGCACCAAGTACTTGCCCGGAACCACGTCTGCCCACTCCATTGACATGCCGTGGTAATCAAATGCCGCAATATCGCCTGGAGCAATAGCGTCAGCGTTTTGGAACTCCTCCTGAATTTCGTACTGGTTAAAGAACGGTAGCCGCGCGAACGCTCTTTCTAGGAACTCTGAAGAGTAGGAGCCTGCCTTCTGCGCACCGATCTGCTTGAAAATGCGGTACACGGCGTAGGCCGGCGCATCGATGTCGATCGCGTAGGTCGACGAGCGTCCGTTGGTGTAGTTCGCATCGATAATGTCATCCGCGGGATACACCCACTCTTGTTCCGCTTTTGTTGCCTTACCGCTGAACTGGGAGAAGTAAACCATTCCTCCCAATGTTGCGGCGCCGGCAACGCCAGCAGCTTTTAATATTTTCTTCGTCATTGAAGAGGCCAAATTAATCACCTGCTATGTACTGTGTAAACTTCGACAAAATTTGTGCCAAAGATTTGATGGGTCATATTACAAATTAACATTGAGCTACATCACAAAACCTGAACATAACCTGCAATTTCGTTCAGCTTTGTGCGGATCTGTTGAACAAAATTTGAGTTCAAAATTTAGAACCTCCTCAGCGATAAGCTTTGAGTGGATTTTACTTATGTGATCCACATCATCCCAACACAGTTATTAAGAAAGTCGGAAAGATGGATTCCCTATTCCTATGGGAGGTCGGACCTCTTCGCGTCTGGATCATCTGGATAGTAGTTTTTGTAGCGCAAATTGCCATCGCTGAGATCAACAGACGATGGAACTGGACAATTTTTGCGCTGTGGACAGTAGGTGGCGTCCTCATGATGCCCTACGCCGCAATAGTTGGTGAACCCGTTTTTGGTTGGTTCCCGTTTGGCAAATACGTCCTCATGGTCCTCACCGCAACTATGACAGGAACACTGCTGGTCATAGGTAAACGAAACCCCGAACTAGCACGCAGGTACGCCATTTGGTTTGGTGTGGCCCTGTGGATCGGTCTTGTTTTCAACATTATGGAAGCAAACATCCGTGACGTCGTGATCTACTTCCAAGCAGACACGTACTACCAATGCGCAGCGGACTGGCAGTGCTTGAAGGGCATTAACGACACCCACGCGGCAGACATGCTAGCTGGACTACCCGAGGCGCGCGGAGTTACCGAACCCCTCCACTCGGACGCCTGGTACCAGGCTCTTGCCGCTAACTTCGCAGCCGGCCACGTAGGCATCGACCCCGCAACCGGCTTCCGCACCATCGGTGGATACTGGAACCTGATGAGCGCGGCTGCCGGCCTGCTCAACTGCATCACCGTAACCGGCCTGGGCAAGATCATCGTCTCGTCCAGGGGTAAGCAGAAGGTTCAAGGCCTGCTCTGGGTTGACCAAGTGTGGCCCTGGATCATCGCCTACGACCTGTGGAACCACGCCTTCTTGTACAACGCTCTGGCAGACTACACGTGGTACTGCACGCTAGCCCTGCTACTGGCCTGTACGATCCCGGCATTCACATGGGCTAAGGGACAATGGATCTGGTTCCGATGCTTCACTCTGGTGTTCTGGATCAGCTTCTACAACTGGTTCCCCTACTTATCAACGCCACCAGGAGCGATGCACAACTTCGCAACCATGGATCCGAATGCGAACATTTTCAGCTCCGGCCTAGCGCTCGCGTTCAACATTGGCGTATTCATCTACTGGCTCTACAAGGTGGTCAAGCACCGTCGCAACCCAATTACCAACGCACTGTTCTTTGAGATGGGTGCTTTCCGGAACCTCGTTAAGGATCACTGCGATGATAAGGACAAGTACTTCCTTACCGACATGATCCCTGAAACCCCGCGCGAGCTTGGATTTGAACCCGAATCCGACACGCCTCCGGTTGACGGCTACGTAAGCTACATGCCGTGGTGGAAGAAGGTAGACAAGCGTTGGCCAAAGCTACGCACACCGCTTTCTGCCGATCCGAAGCTGGTTGAAAAGGGCGTTCAGTCCGACCCCCAGTGGGACGTGAAGCCAAGCGATAAACAAGTTGAACCGTAACCGATTCAGCTAGATAGTTTCACCACCTAAGCGGGACGCACAAGACGTGCGTCCCGCTTTTATGACGCCCTGTCTGAATCTCATAACGCCACTCGCAATAGCCCATATCTCGCGCATTAGTAGTTGCCGTAGGGCACGCGCCTCGTTTGCTTGCCGCTCTGCTCGCGTTTAATTGGGGCATGGGTAGCGTTAGCTCAGCAAGAAGAAAGAGGTCTCCCCTCCTCCAAAATGGATGGATTCCTGACCAGCACGGGTCCTGGCCCATGGCGCTTATGCCACTTGCCGCCGGCCTCATAATTGCTACACCCAAAACGCCCTCGCACATTTTTCTTGCGCTCGCTTGGATCAGCGGGTTCCTGCTGTTTAGCGTCAGCGAGAAGTACATTAAGTCCCGCTTCCGCCCTCGCTATCGCGCGGCAGTAATCACTTACGGGGTGGTAACCGCAGCATTCACTGCCGCTCTGCTTGCAACCTCGCCTCACTTACTTTGGTGGAGCATCCTATTTGCCCCTCTGGTTGGTTACTGGTTTTTCAGTGTGCGCAACCGAAAGGAACGCGAGCTTGCTTCCCGTTTCTCTACGATCGCAGCCGCGGCTCTGGCGCTCCCCGTGGCCGTCAATGTGCCACTGCTGCGGCCGTGGTTCACTCACTTGGACACGCAGGCGTGGCTGATGGCGGGCCTGCTTGGCACCTATTTTGGTTTGACGGTGCCGTATGTGAAGACCCTAATTCGAGAGCGAGGACGTGCCGGCTGGCTGTGGGGATCGATAATCGGACACGTAGTGGCAACCGCGATGGCACTCGCGCTTGCACTATCGGGCTGGATTTCGCTTTGGCACGGCCTGGCATGGGTGGTGGTGTGCGTGCGCGCGGCGCTAATGCCTTGGCTTGCCAACACTCGCAATAAACCGTGGAGGCCGGTCGTGGTGGGTGTCTTGGAGACAGCTCTTTCGCTGCTGGTGTTCGCCACTTTACCGTGGACCTAAACCCAAGCATCTACTGTCAAGGCGCGGCTGTGGCGCTACGTGCCTAGACTGGAAGCATGAGCTTTTTACTTTTACTGATTGCAAACATGGTTGGCATTTGGTTTGCCAGCCTCATAATTCCTGGCATTACGCTACCTTCTTCTGAGGGAGCCTTGCAGGCCATTTTGATTCTGGCCGTCATTGCGCTGGTCTTCACCGCGCTTAACCTGGTTGTGCGCCCCTTGCTAAAGGTGCTCACATTCCCGATCTACATCCTCACCTTCGGCCTGTTCTCCCTGGTGGTTAACGCCCTCATCTTCATGCTGACCGGCTGGGTAACCACTCAGATTGGCTACGGCATGGAGGTCACCGGATTCTGGGCGGCCCTCTTTGGCGCGGTAGTTACAGCAATTTTCTCGTCCATCGCCGGCGCTATTTTGGGCGCCACAGTGGGTTCAAAGAAATAATCTTGCTCTAATCCGGCCAGCGTTACCGCCTTGTAAACGTGTAACGCTGGCCGGTAGTTTCACTATTTGCGGTGAGCCCAAGGGCACGCTCACGCCTCTCATTCCACGCCTGCAAGTCCGCGTTCCCCTGCCCCTCCGCGCTTCTCGCATCTAGCGCATACTGGGTTAGCGAATGTGCATCTTTCGCCCTCCCGGGCGAATAGACCGCGATTTTCGAAGGTGAGGTTTGTTGCCTCGCCCCATCTAAAGACGCCACAAAATCATCGGCATTCTCATATGAAAGCACCAGTGTTGAGTTTGGAATCGGCATCGTTGAAATAGGAGATCCAGCCGCCACCACACTGGCTACCTGGAAGCGAGTATTGAACACCGGGTTTGCCGCCATCGCCCCTGCCACCATGCCACCCTGCGAGTGACCGGCAAGCTCCACCACATCGCCGGGCTGCGCGCCCTCCAGTTCCAACGCCGCCATGATAGCCGACTGTTCATCGGCCGGAACCGCAGCCATCAACTGCAGATTCGCCTGCAGATCCTTCGGGTTAGGCGTGCCCGGCCCCCACTGTTGCGTGCCCCGCACGATCACCGACCAAGATGGCCTGTCCTCCCCGTTGTTGTGACGCAAAATCTCAAACTCGCCGTGCGTAGAGTCATCACCCTTTGCACCGTCAGCAGTTGGATTCATGCGCATTTCTCGCACCCGTTCCACCAAGTCGCTAGCCTTGCGCGGTGTGGCCACCCTAGAGGGCGGGCCTGAAGCGGGGCCACCAAGCGCACTCACCGGTAGGATCGTTGCAGTTAGCGGCGGGTATAGCACCTGCTGGGCGTTGGAAGAAAGCTTTGCGTCACGGCGCAAGCTAAACCCCTCGAGGCCGTATTTGTACGATTCGCGGCTCCACACGAGGGCCGGAGTAGCTGATTCAGATCGATGCATGACCAGGTTTCCTTTGTATGTTCCCGTTAGCTTCTCAAGCGTGGGGTAAACCTGCGTGAGTATTGCCGCTGAACGCTCCAGTGGAGTGTCCGCACCCCGCTGCAACCGCCAGCGCTGCGCTGCGAGCGCAGCGAACGACGTGGCCGCACTTACCCGATAGTTCGTGACGTCAGAAAAGCCCCACGCGACTGCGGTCAGGGCACGCGCATACCAATCCGCCTTCGAAATAAGGGGACTTAGGTGCTCGTCTAAAAGACCCATACCTGCCTGTGCGCGATCAGCGATCCCCAGGTTGGTTGGCTGCAGGCCGAGCATCTGTGCAAATGTTAGGGTTGTGGCTGCCTCGGCCCCCTCATACACGTCGGCTCCAAGACTTAAACTCGCCGCTAAACAGCTCATGTTTTCCCGTGCTACCTCCAGCAGTCCGACCACGTCCGACAGCTGCGTGCTTGCGTGCAGGTAGCCGGCTCCTCCCGCATTAAACAAGCCACTAAACCCGGTGGAAAACAACGGTTCAAACTGGAGGGCTCCTGCGCTTGCCGCCACCCGAGCCCGAGCTGAATCCAGTGCCCCGGCCGCAAGCCCCACCAAGCGCGCCCCATCCCGCACACTTCCCGCGTTCACGCGCACCGGCCCCGAGTCGATAAACACTGCACTGCTCACAGCGCCCCCAAACACGCGGCGCTCATCTGCGCGCAATAGTTCACCCGAGCTGCAACGGCGGCCTCTCGCGCGTCAAACAGGCGGTGGCGCAAATCCACCAGTTGTCCTATTTGAGCGTTCAGCGCTGCGTTTGCCGCTCTCGCGGCCTCACCGTCCCAGTCCATGCGCAAGCCCGCCGCGTACGAGATCGCCAAATCTAAAGCCTGCAGGCCAGCCTCGGCCTCCAAAATCGCATCCATGGTGCAAAACCTAAGAGCCTTCTCGAGCCCGTAGCACAATCAATATTTGAGGTCGTGGACAAGCTCGCACACGCAAGTGTTGTGGACGATTAGCCAAAAGCCGGACCAGCGTCCAAAATCCGCCCGTTTTATGCCACGATGAAGACATGGCGTACGCAAACGAAACAATGCAAGACATGGCTCAAATGCAGCCCCCAATCGCACTTGGTGCACTAGATGGACGCTACCGCGGCGCGGTGGCACCACTTACCAACTACTTCTCCGAAGCCGGCCTAAACCGCGCGCGCGTATACGTAGAAGTGGAATGGCTCATCTACCTGCTGGACAACAACGTCCTACCCGGGGCTCCGAGCCTCACCGACCCCGAGCGCGAATATCTGCGCGCACTCACCCGCGATTTCAACTCGAGCACCATCGCGGAACTTGCTAAAACTGAGGCCGTCACGCGCCACGACGTCAAAGCCGTCGAGTACTACATCAAGAACCGGCTCGAGGCTGCGCCTGCCGTACTTGGCGAAACCAGCCTGCCGAGCCTGCACGAGGTAGTGCACATCTTCTGCACCTCCGAAGACATCAACAACCTGGCCTACGCCCTCGTCATTCAAGCCGGCATCCAAAACGTTTGGCTACCCGCCGCCCGCGCCCTCAAGAATGATCTACTCACCCGTGCCCGCGAGAACGCGGACGTACCGATGCTTTCACGCACGCATGGACAGCCGGCCACCCCCTCAACAATCGGGAAAGAACTCGCCGTATTTGCCTACCGCCTAGGCAGGCAGATCAAACGCGTAGAAAACACCGAATACCTGGGCAAAATCAACGGCGCTACCGGCACCTTTGGCGCCCACATCGTGGCCGTTCCGGGCGCCAACTGGTTTGAGATCTCGCGCGGATTCGTGCAGCACCTGGGGCTCACCTGGAACCCCGTTACCACGCAGATTGAGAGCCACGACTGGCAGGGGGAACTATACGCCGACATTGCGCGCTACAACCGTATTGCACACAACTTCGCGACCGACGCGTGGACCTACATTTCGCTGGACTACTTCCACCAAAACCTCGCGGCACAAGGATCCACCGGGTCCTCCACAATGCCGCACAAGGTGAACCCCATTCGCTTTGAAAACGCCGAAGCGAACCTAGAGATTTCCAGCGCCCTCCTTGACACCCTCGGTGCCACCCTGGTGACCTCGCGGATGCAACGCGACCTCACCGACTCCACCACGCAGCGCAACATTGGCGTTGCCATCGGGCACTCTCTGCTTGCCCTCGACAACCTCCAACGAGGTCTGGCCGGCATTGATATTAACGCTGAGAAGATGGCCGCCGACCTTGACGGTAACTGGGAGGTGCTGGGCGAAGCCGTCCAGCAGGCCATGCGCGCGGCGTCCATCGCGGGAGCCAGCGGCATGGAAGATCCGTACGAGCGCCTTAAGGAGCTCACTCGTGGCAACCGGGTAACCGGCGATCAAATGCGTGAGTTCATCAAGGGCCTGAACATGCCCAGCGACGTCGAGGAACGCCTGCTTGCGCTCACCCCCGCAACCTACGTTGGGCTCGCCGCAGACGTAATCAACTACGTGGACTAGCGCACTTAAACGAGGAGGCGCGGACACCGCAAGGGTCCGCGCCTCTTAACAATTCTGACTACGCCCGGTTGGCCGTGTTTGCGGCTTCTTAGAAAAACTCACGGCTTCCACGTAGGATCCGCGGCCGGCGCTCCAAACCTCTCGTACAGCTCGTAGGGGCGCGCAACCTCATCTGGGAAATCCAAGTCCTTCAAAGTCCACTGCTCACCCGGACTCGACAGCGTCACCTGCAGTGCAACCGGACTCTTGGGCGCACCATCCCACACGTAGCGAGCCACGCGCTCCAACAAATCCGCTGGCGAAACCGGCATCTGCAAGAGCTCAACCGACGTGCGTACAAGCAGGGGTTTACCAAACGACTGCTTTGTCTCCACACCAATATCTGCCAACCCCGGCACTCGCTCCAACTTGGCGTGCAACAGCTTCAACAGCTGCTGATCCTGCCTCGACGCGGCCATCGGCTTCAAATACTTCACCGCAGCCCCCGCACCTACAGCCGCCACCCCCAGGCCGCCAATAAGCACCGGATTACTAATAGTTGGCATTCTGCGCGAGCGGCGCGCACCAGCCTCAAACTTGTTCACCGGCAAGTTCTCACCCATGCTGCGCACAACCCTGCGCCACCTATCAATGCCAGACAGCGGCCGTGGATCAGTCATCGCGCCTCCCTTTACCCATTCTGCGCTCTTTCCATTGTGCCAGCGCTGGCCGCACCAAAGTGGTAACCCGGCGATCACTAACCTCACTACCAACCAGCGAGGGAGGATAAACACCCTCCGGCATTTCCGCAAACACCTCAATAGCCTCCTCTAAATCAGGACCCGAACCGCTCAGCAGCTCTTGAACCACCTCGTACACATACACACGGGAGGGCTCGCCCTCACGCGGCAAAAATGGTTCCATGCGCTCCACCATTCGCCCAATCCGCGATTGCGGTGACACCTTTGCGTGGCGCTCCATCAAATGAACCGTTTCCGTATAGGTCGACGACGCATGCGCATAAAAGAGAGCGCCGGTGCGGGGGCGAATCAAATGCCGGCCCACAACCACGCGATCATCCACCCGGCGACGCGGGCGGCCATCAAGCGAGGGAACTACGTCCTGGTCATGCTCCAACGTCAATGCCGCAACATCGCGCGACACGCGAAGCCTACGGCCCGGCGTTCCCAAAGTGACCACTGCACGCACGTTCACCTTTCGCGGATGCTTATCCGCCAAAGAAAGCGCCACCATGCCGCCTTGCGAGTGGCCCATTATCACCACCGGCTCGCGCACCATGTCGCGCTCACTCACTCCCTCCAACGCCATCGCGTGGCGAAGCGCCGCTACCACACCCGACTGCATTGCTGATGTAAGGCCCAAAACCTCGCGCACATTCGTCTCCGGATCCGCGGGATTCAGCGTAGACGCGGGGTCCATGTGGTCCGTTCCGGGAAGCGAAATCAACCACCTGCGAAGCTGCCCCTCGCCCACACTCGTGATCTTCACCGGCTGACCCATGCCCTCAATCCAGTACATGTCGTCAATATCGGCCGCCATGTCCGTGAGCGTTCGCGGCGCCTCCAACCTGCGCGGACGCACGTTAGGGGTGCCCGTGGGCAGATCCAAAAACTCGCCGTTTCGGTACCACAAATTCGCTGTTACCGTTCCCCCACGGAACCAGCCCACAGCTGTACCAATGGTCAGATAGCTAACCATCAGCGCCTCAAAATCTCGCTTTGGCACCAGCGGAAGCATTCTTGCCGCCCGGCCGTCCCCATCCAAGCCAAGTGAGATCTTCGCGCGCAGGTAACCTCTGCCAGCCTTTACCGGCACACGCCACGCCCGCGCAAAGGCCTGCACCACCAGCGTGTCCAAACCCGGATTATCAAAGAACCGGCGCTGTGCGTCCTCCAACAACTCCTCACCCTGGCGAGCAGAGAACTCTCTTACGATGGCCTTCGCCGCGGGAGGTAGCGGGGCGGCCTCGGCAATCATTGAGAGTGCAAAATGCGCCCCCACCTGTGCAACCAGTGGCCCCAACACATCTAGGGCGTCACCCAGCCACATCGTCTCGGGCACCCTGCGCGCCCCGTAATACCTAGGCGTCTGCCGGTGCCTACGCGGCGTCACATCCGCGTCTTCCGCTATCGGCGAACGCTGCCAAAAACGCCCAGAAAGCAGTGCTTCACGGCGCGCGAGAAGTCGAGAAAGCCGCGACCTGCTGGCCATAACACCATCCTTCCGAGACGAAAATACCTGGTTATGAACACCACTTTAGCGCCCCACTCTACCTGTCGACACTGCAGGCTTTGGGGGCTACTCTTGAACGTGGAACACGCGTTTTAGGCGAATATTCGCGCAAAATTACATCTAGGAGAAGCAAATGACGAACATTGATCTTGACGTCAAAGGCATGACCTGTGGACACTGCGTCATGTCCGTAACCGAGGAGCTATCTGAAATCGGAGCCGTCGAATCTGTAAACGTAGACCTTTCCGGTAGCGCCGACGTAGCGTCCAAGGTGCACGTAAGCACCACCGGCACTGTCAGCGACGATGAGCTGCGTGAGGCTATTGCCGAGGCCGGATTCGAACTCGCAGGTATCAACCGATGACCTCAAGCCCGCTGCCAGCCCGATCTCCACAAGTTGGTGAAGCAACCCGTGAGCGCGCCAAAGACCTAAAGAAGAGGTTAATCGTAGCCGCAGTATTTGCGACTCCTGTGATGACCCTTTCTATGGTTCCCGCACTCCAATTCCCCGGCTGGCAGTGGGCGGTAGCCGCAATGTCCGCACCCGTCGTGGTGTGGGCAGCGTGGCCCTTCCACGTTGCGGCCGCCAGAGCGGCAAGACACGGCTCTTCGACCATGGACACGCTGGTATCCATGGGTGTGATTGCCTCCACGCTCTGGTCTCTTTGGGCCCTATTCTTTGGCGGAGCAGGCCACATTGGCATGACCATGAACATGAGTTTCATGCCTCGACACGCCTCCACTAACCACGCTGAAATCTATTTTGAGGCCGCCACGATGGTGGTCACCTTCCTACTTGCCGGTCGCTACGCGGAAGCCCGCTCGCGCTACCGCGCAGGAGATGCTTTGCGGTCCCTCTTGGAACTTGGCGCTAAATCCGCCAACCGCGTAAAACCAGAGGGCGGCATAGAAGTTGTACCCGTTGACGCCCTCCAAGTTGGCGACAAGATCGTGGTTAAACCCGGCGAGAAGATTCCTGTTGACGGCACTATCGACACCGGCCACGCCGCCCTCGACACCTCTTTACTTACCGGCGAATCCATTCCCGTTCACGTTGGCCCAGGCGATGCGGTAACCGGGGCGACGATCAATACCGACGGGCAGCTAACCATTACCGCTACGCGCGTTGGTAATGAAACTACACTGGCTCGCATCGGCCAGATGGTGGCCGCCGCACAAGCTGGTAAAGCCCCCGTACAACGCCTAGCCGATCGCGTCAGTGCAGTATTTGTACCCGTCGTCATTGCTATAGCCATCCTGACCCTAATCGGGTGGCTGGTCTTTGGACCCGGCGTCCAACCCGCGTTCACCGCGGCCGTAGCCGTACTAGTAATCGCATGCCCATGTGCCCTTGGCCTAGCAACCCCAACCGCGCTACTGGTTGGATCCGGCCGTGCCGCCCAGCTAGGCATCGTCATTAAAGGCCCCGAGATCCTTGAGTCCACGCGCGAAATCGACATGATGGTTCTGGACAAAACGGGAACTGTAACGAAAGCGCAAATGCACGTAGCATCCCACTTTGGGCCAGACGAAGCCCTGCGCATGGCCGCGAGCGTGGAAGCGGGTTCATCCCACCCCGTTGCCACTGCAATTACAAACACCTTCGAGGCCGACGCCGAAGCCGAAGGATTCGTAAACCATGCCGGCTCTGGCGTTTCCGCAACGGTTGAGGGCCAGCGCGTATTTGTGGGCAGCCCCGCGTGGATCCAAGAGGTTGGCTTCTCTTTGGAGAAAGTCCAGGAAGCTGTCTCAGACGCTCAGCGCGGCGGCGCCACGGTCTCAGTGGTTGCAGCCACTGACCTCGCCAATGTGATTTTGGGAGAAGAACACCAAGTAGTAGCGGTGGACTCTAACGATTCTGCGGCCAGCAAATGGGCCGTGGACCTTAGCGTTGGAGGAATGACCTGCGCGTCATGCGTGAACCGAGTGGAACGCAAACTTGGCAAAATTCCAGGAGTTAGCGCGCAAGTAAACCTGGCCACCGAAGCAGCTCACGTCGTTCTTGACGACGCAGCGATTACCAATGAGCAACTGATTCAAACCATTGAAAAAGCTGGATACACGGCCTCTTTAACGGGCCGCACGCTAATGCGCGAAGGCGGGGCGACACACACCTCGGTAACCACTACGGGCTGGCAAGAAGCCCGCGTTAGTGAAGGATTTGCAACCGCTGTAATCGCCGTTGCGGACGAGGTCAAAGAAACGTCTGCCGAGGCTATCTCGCAACTGCGAGAGCTGAACATCGAACCTGCATTACTGACCGGCGACAACGAAAATGCCGCCAACCAGGTTGCGAAAGAGGTAGGTATCGACCAGGTTTACGCGAACGTTCTGCCAGATGAAAAACGCGACATCGTAGCCCGTCTTCAAGCTCAAGGACGCAACGTCGCAATGGTTGGCGACGGTGTGAACGATGCTGCTGCTCTTGCCCAAGCTGGTGTTCAAGGCCTTGGCATGGCCATGGG
This sequence comes from Actinomyces sp. HMSC065F11, assembly GCF_001813085.1. Classification (NCBI taxonomy): domain Bacteria; kingdom Bacillati; phylum Actinomycetota; class Actinomycetes; order Actinomycetales; family Actinomycetaceae; genus Actinomyces; species Actinomyces sp. HMSC065F11. Next base: position 286,849 of record NZ_KV811484.1, on the reverse strand, counting down.
TTCGGGTACCGAAGTAGCAATCGAGGCAGCTGACATCACGCTTACCGGATCCGACCTGCGCTCGGCGGCAACCGCTATCAAGATCTCCCGCAAGACTCTGCGAATCATCAAACAGAACCTGTTTTGGGCATTTGCCTACAATGTTGCGGCCATTCCCCTAGCCATCGCCGGACTCCTCAACCCCATGATCGCAGGAGCCGCCATGGCTGCCTCTTCCGTCATCGTCGTAAGCAACTCACTAAGACTGCGCAGCGCGGAAAAATAGGCTTGCAAGAGGGCTAGCCGGAGGTTTGCAGGCGGTCTAGCCGGATATTTGCAGACATTCTAACCGGAGGTTTGCAGAATTTAACTACCTGCAGGCCGTCAGCTCGTACAGTGTTCCCCCGTCAACGCTCTTCACAACTTCAAAACCGTGAGACGTATCCACCCCGTAAAAACCCGGGCGAACCTCGGAGCGCAGCGTGCGATAGTACGGCCTGTCCGCACCCTCGTAAAAGTGGGTTACGCCAATCCGGTTAAGAGTTTCACACACCGCTGGATCTGTGTGTAGCTGATTGAAATTCCACTGCAAAGCACGCACGTCCGCATCTACATCCGCGTTAGACAAGCCCGGAAACACCACGCGCACGCCTCCCAGCGACTGGAAATATACTGTTCCCACCGACGGATCACCCAGCACCAACGCGTCACCGGGCAGCACAGATCCGGCCGTGCGGAACAAATCGATCTGCTCACTAGACGCCATACCTGCCGGGCCCAGATTCTGCGGGTCATAAACCGAACGCACTGCCAATGACCTCGAATCAATAGCGCCAACGCCACTCAATACGACTATCAGCAGCACCGGAAGAGCCCTATGCATTGACTTCTTTTGCCGCAACCACGCCGAAAAGCGCATAGCGCCCAGCGTGAACAAAAGCACCATCACAACCTGCATTGCACCCATCAAGCGGCGCGGATCTGAATACCACGGACCGGTTAATATCTGCAGGCCGAAGTTTGGCGCGTACGCCAAGAAAACAAGAACCGCGAACATCGCCCACGTGCCAATCAGCCAGCGGGACTTTGAAAGCTTTCGCGCACGCATCAAACCAAGCACTAACAATCCGGCAAACACTGCCATCGCAAGTACAAAACCCGGTGCCAACGGGAACGGCGGAACCGGCATAAACGGGCGTACCAGTGCATCTATCAATGAGCGCTCACGTTCAAAAGTAGCCGTGGCAAGAGTCCGCGGATTAAACACCGCGAGCGCCGTCAGTAAGAGGGCCCCGCCCATGGATACACCCAGAAATGCGACCAGGCCGCGGCGACCAGCCTTACGCGCACCCCACATCAGGCGAACCATCGCAGCCGCGAAGGGAACAAGCACGAACACTAGCGCGTTGAAGAAAGAAATCGGATGGATCGCAACCGCACCCAGCGCAGCGAGCAGGAACAGCGCGGTCCAAAGCGTGGTGGCGCGCCACTGATTGGAAGAAAACAGGGCTCGCACCCATGCGTTTCCCACCACCCACGCCAGCGTCAACAGGCCGGGCAGAAGCGCCATTGAAACCGCGTTAGGCCACTGCGCGTACATCGACACGAAGTCAGCTGGGAAACTCAAAGTAAGCGACGCGAGCACCGGCACAGTAAGAGTTGCCACGCGATTGTCCCACAGGTAGTGAGCGAAGGCCGCCATCCCCACAATCCACCAAACCAAAAGCGCCAGGGAAGACGTATTCACCGTCTGCACAACAGTTGAAGGCGTTGCAAACAAAGCTACGAACGCGTGCCACATAGACGGATAGTAGGTGCGCGCCTCGCCCATCAGGGAGAACATCGGAGACAAACCAAACAGCGAACCGTCGCCCGAATGCACCATCTGCCACACGCCGTTGTAGTGGAACGACGGATCCCACTGTTGCAGTGGATTACGCGGATCAGCAAACACCAGCAGCGGTAGAGCCGCAATCGTGACAGCACCCGCAATAGCGCCAATCAGGGGCCAATCCCACCTCGCAGGCGAAGTCCCGGCAGCCACCGCGCGGCGTCCTCGACGAACAATCAAATCAACCACAAATCCAGCAGCCGCAACCACCATGAGCGTAGTCACCGCGAAGCCCGCCGACCAGCGGATACCCAAGCGGGGCGCCAGATTAGCTAAAACCGCAAGCAAGCCAAATGCGAGGAGCGGAGCGGTGGCAAGTTGTACCAGTGTGCCCACTCGCCTATCCGCAAAACGGAAGCTAAAAACGCGCAACCACATCCAACCTGGAAGCGCCACAACCAGCAGCATTGCCACCAAAATTGGCAGCTGTAAAACCCAGTCCATCCACTAACCTAACGCCGGTTTTACTCCGAATCAGAAAAAGAGCTAGAAGCAGATGAGGACGGTGCCTCCTCGTCATCGCCAACAACAGCCTCGGCAATCTGCTCCGCCACATCAAACTCATTCTTGCTACGAATACGGTGCAGCACGTACTCGAACACCATCGGCAAGAGCGACACGAAAATGATCACGAAAATGATCACCGTCAAATTGTCATGAATAAACGCCACACCGCCCAGCGCCGCTCCCACCAGTGTGAGGCCCGTACCCCACAGCAGTGCGCCCAGCAGGTTCCACAGCGTGAACCGCATGTGATTATACCGCGCTATACCTGCCGCAATCGGCACGAACGTACGTACAAACGGCACAAAACGGCCGATCACCAACGAGCGTCCCCCGTAGCGCACAAAAAAGTTCTCCGCCTGCACCAAATACTCGGTTTTCAAAACCCGCGCATCATCCTTAAACAGGCGCCTGCCCCAGTGATGTCCAATGTAATAACCCACCTGCGAGCCCGCTACCGCGCACACCGTAATCGTCGCCACCAACACAAACAGGGACAACCCCAGCTGAGAATGCAACAAACCCGCGGAAAACACCAAAGAATCGCCCGGCAAAACTGGAAACAACACGCCCGACTCAATAAACACAATCAGCGCAACGCCAGCCAAAACCCACGGCCCCATCGCCACCAGCAGCGTCTCCGGATCTTTAAACCACTCAATCACCGTCTCCAACCAAGACGGCGCACCCGGCACCACCTGCAAAACCAAATCCGAAATCGCATCAGCAAAAGCAAAAGTAAGCGACAAGGAATCCCCCTAACAACAGTTCGACAACAGCCTAACCGCGCCCGCAAACAAAGCCTCAACGCAAAACACAAGTGTTGTTAGGTTCACCAAAAACCACTATCTGGCCAACTCAACGTAAGCTATAACCATGAGCGCAACCCCAGTAAGCTACGAGCCCACGCCCGTATCGCGCCTACGCGGCCCCGTGCTCGTTGCCGACCGGCGCAGCACTCGCGTACGTCGCACCCGCGACCTCATTGACACTACCCTGGCACTCCTTGCCATCGCGCTCATCATCTTCATCGGCGCCTTCGCTCAATCCACTACCATCGCCGTCACCGAAGACGTCCGTAGCGCTCTATCCGGTGTACTCCGCCAAATCCTGCTCCTGCCCCTCACCCTCGTCGAATCCGTCGTGGTCCTGGCCGCCCCCATATTCATCATCGTTCAACTAGCCATCCGCGGACGGCTGCGTCAAATCGTTGAAACCATCATCACCACAACCGTCACCGCGCTACTCATGATCGCGCTGATCTCCGCCGGCCCCCACCTCCCCTCCGAAATCACCGGCCCCCTAACCATCACCAGCATCACCAGCACATACCTGGCCCTCGATACGCTCATCGCCGTCCTCGCCGCATTCCTCACCAGCGCATCCGAAGCCTCCGAATCCAAAGCCGTACGCTACACGTGGATATTCCTCTACGCCATGGCATTCATCTACGTGCTCCGCGGCACCCTCACCCTTCCCTCCGCCCTTGTCACCCTCCTTATCGGGCGAGCCATCGGACTACTTTCACGCTACGTCCTCGGCTACCGCGAAGAACGCGGCGGCCCCACCGACCTCGTTGACGGACTCCTCCAAATCGGCATCACGCCCACGCGCATTGTTCGCGCCGACCTTGACACCGAGCAGCACCCCCTTGAAACCACCATTGTCACCGAAAAAACCGGCGACCAAAACAGCTGGAGCACCGCCTACCTTCCCCTCATCGAAAGCCCCGAAGCTGCCGCCGAACACGACCCCGGCACCCTCGAATTCAGCACTCTGAAAAGCCTCGCCGCCGAATCCGACCGCCACTACGTCTGCTGGGACACAACCGGCACCCAATACGACCTCATCGTGCTCGACCCCGACACCGAATACACCTCCCTCATCCACGACCTGTGGAGCAACATCCGGCTGAAGAACCTCAGTCGATGGATCGCGCCATCCCTACAAGCCACGGCCGAACGCGGCCTCCTCGTCAAAATCTCCGCACACAACGCCGGCGTTATGACGCCCAAGCCCATCGCCGTCACCTCCGCCGGAAGCTCCGTATTCACCGTCCAAGAACCCGTCTTCGACGCCACCCCCCTAACCGAACTTCCCCCCGAACGCATCACCGACGAAATCCTCGACCGCTTCTACACCGAACTAAAACGAGCCCACCACCGCGGCATCGCCCACCGCTCCATCACCGCCACCTCACTAGCCGTAGATGAAGGCGACCGCACGTGGATCCTCGGCTGGGACGAAGGCCAAGTTGCCACCTCCAACGTCAACCGCCACATTGACATTGCACAAATGCTCACCGTCCTCGCCCTCATCACCACACCTGAACGCGCCCTCGCCTCCGCGAACCGCGTGTTCGGCCAACTCACCCTGCAACTCACCGCGCCCGTACTTCAAAAAGTTGCGCTCCCCGCCCCCACGCGCGCGAAGCTACGCCGCTCCGGCCTTCTGAACGAACTGCGGCAAAACATGATTGGCGAGATTCCTCCCCAACAGGTGCCCGAAACACCGCTCACTCGTTTCTCGCTCAAAACCGTCATCCTTGCCATCATTGGCGTCATCGCCCTGTGGGTCATCCTCGGATCCCTCAACTTCGAAGCCGTATACGAGGCCGTGCAAACCGCCAACCCCTGGTGGATTCTTGGCGCCTTCGCCCTCGGCCTACTCACCTACGTGGGTGCCGCCATGCCGCTGTCCTGGTTCGTACCTGAAAAACTCCACCTGCGTGAAACCACACTCGTCCAAATTGGTGCTTCCGTCGTATCCCTCGTTGCCCCAGCCGGTATTGGACCCGCTGCCCTCAACCTGCGCTACCTAAATAAGCGCGGCGTCTCGACACCCGTTGGTCTAGCCACGGTTGCCCTCATCCAATTCACCCAGTTCGCCACAACCGTCATCACGCTACTACTCGTAATCCTTGTAACCGGACGTTCCACAACCCTTGAAATTCCATCCGGCACCCTTGTCTACGTGATAGGCACAGTAGTCACAATCGTGGCGATCATCCTCGTCATCCCCAAACTGCGCAACATGATCTGGGAAAAAATCCAGCCCAGCTGGAACCAAATCTGGGAACGCCTCGTATGGGTAGCCAGCCAGCCAAAACGACTAGCTATCGGTGTCCTAGGCAACCTCATCATGACCGTCTCCTACGTTGCCGCATTCGGCGCATCCCTCGCCGCATTCGGCTACAGTCTTGACGTCACCACACTGGCCATCACATTCCTTGCCTCCACCTCCCTCGGCTCCGTCATCCCCGCACCGGGCGGCATCGGCCCCGTCGAAGCCGCACTCACGGCCGGCCTCACCGTCGCGGGTATCCCCTCCGGTATCGCCATCTCCACTGCCCTCGTCTACCGCCTCGTAACCTTCTACGCCAGGGCGCCACTAGGCTGGATCGCCCTGCGCATCCTGCAGCGCCGCAACCTCATCTAGCCCCCAAATCCGTGACGCGGGCACACCAATCCGCGAAACAACTAATAATCCCCGCCGAAGATGACAAGCCACGCAAGTTATGTGAGTGTTTAGACATGGAAAAGACTTCAACCACCACTCTCAAGAACATCCTGATCGTCAACGCGATAATCCTCGCCATGGTGATCTCGTTCTTCCTTGGTCGCGCAAGCGTTAGCCCGCCAGAAGCACAGCCAGTACCTAACGAGCAGACAACGGCCGCGACGGAACCCGAAGCAGCGCAATCGCAGGATGAGCGCCCCCAATACTCCAACTCGCAAGAAAAGCCTGAAATTCTGGAACTCCTTCGCGCCCAACCGCGGCGCGAAGACGGCGATCCGCGCGCATTGGGCAAAGTGGATGCTCCCGTCGTTATGGTGGCCTACGAAGACTTCTCCTGCCCCATGTGCACCGTCTTCTTCACCAACGTCTACCCGCAGCTCAAACCCCTCGTTGACGAAGGCAAACTGCGCATCGAGTTCCACGACCTCACCATCTTCCCGAACTACGGGTCCGACAAAGCCGCACACGGCGCACGAGCCGCCGCGAACCAAGGCAAGTTCTGGGAATACACCGAAACCGCCTACGACATGGCCGGAGCCGGCAATCACCCCACCTACGACGACGCAAAAATCCTCGAAATTGCCCAGACCATTGGTATTACCGACCTAGACAAATTCGAAGCCGACTACAAAGCACCCGAAACTGCGGCCTCCGTCAAAGAAGAAACCGACCATGCCATGATGAAAATCGGCATCACCGGCACGCCATTCTTCATCATCAATGACGCGGTAATCTCAGGTGCCCAACCCGTCGACTACTTCATCAACACCATCCAGCGCCAGCTAGAACTAGCAGGATAACCCATGGAAATCAGCTACCTAGCTGCCTTCCTTGGCGGCGCCCTCATGATCTTCGCGCCCTGCGCTGCCATGCTCCTCCCCGCGTTCTTCGCGTACGCCTTCACCTCGCGAAAAACACTGCTTGCCCGAACCCTCGTATTCGCCCTCGGCGTCATCATCGTGCTGGTCCCTCTCGGAGCGTTCGCAGGTAGCCTCGGAGCCCTGATCCGCAGCTATTCTCAAACAGTGACCCTGGTAGCCGGTCTACTCATCATGGCGCTCGGCATCATCCAAATGTTCGCCATCTCTATACCCACGCCGCGCTGGGCATCCTCGCTCATGGCCCCTAAATCAGCGGGCAATCAAGAGGGCGGTGCAGGGGCGCCTACCAACCTTGCGGTATTCCTGCTGGGCATCGGCTATGCCATCGCCGGCGTGGGGTGCTCCGGGCCGATCCTCGGTGCGGTTCTCTCCTTCGCCACCCTTGGCGGGTCCACTCTGACCGGCGCCCTGCTCATGGCCACCTTCGCGATAGGCATGGTCCTGCCCGTTGCCCTCCTCGCCCTCCTATGGGAACTGTTCAACCTCAGTGAAAAGAGCTGGCTCAAACCCAAACCCGCCAAACTACTTGGCCGGTGGACCACTCGCATGAACATCATTTCCGGCACCATCTTCGTCATTCTTGGAGCCGTACTCGTATTCTTTGGCGGACAAGCCGGGCTGCCCTCCATCCTCACCGCAACGCAACAAGTCGAACTAGAATCAAAGATCATAAACAGCGTTGCCGGCGTGCCCGGATGGCTCTTCTTCGCATTCGCGGCCGTCCTCATCGCCCTCATCATCGTAACCGTGAAAGAAAGGCGAAACCGTGGCAAGTGAAACGCGAAGACTCTGGATCAGACTGCTGCTCCAGTACTTCGCCGTATACGCCCTTGTTTTCGCAACTACCCTTGCCGGCCACTTCTGGGTAGTTTCCAACGGCTACGAGCCCCTTCCCGCCTTGCTGCGTCTGCGCGAGCCAATGTTCGCCATTTACGAGGTTGCAATCCCCATGATTCTCGGGGCAATGCTCGTCAAGTACTTCGCGGTGCGCGCCCACCTCACGCACATCATCTGGCGCGAACCCGAATACGTGCTCCCCAAGAACGGGGGCAAGGCTCCTACGTATGCTCCGCCCCTCGACACCTCGGATGATCTTCTACTGGGCACCGCACTATCGTCAGAACCCGAACCACTCTACGAAATCAACGTCCAACCACGCATTTCACGCCTGTGGTGGCTGGCTGGAACTCTCGCAACACTCGGCGCCCTCATAGTCATCACATTCGGCCTTGCCGACAGCGAAGTCACCCCCACGGGTGCCATAACCGGCCTCTTCGCCGCTTTCTGCTGGGCATTCACGCAAGAATACCTGCTACGCGGCCTCGTGATTGCTCAGGCTCGCAAACTCTCCCGTACCGACGCAAAACCGTTACTTGCCTCTCTACTGCTTTCAATCCTGTGGATGATTCCCATCGCCACCACCGCACCCTCCCTCACTAACGGCGTGATTCTCGTAATCCTCGGGCCCGTTCTCGGCGCCGGCACTTTCGCGCTGCGTCGCATGTTCACTACGCTATGGGCAGCAATCGCAGCTCAATTCCTGTTCATCAGCGCGTTCTACGTGCTGATCTAACTAGCGGCGCTCAATCACCCTTGCAGGAACGGCCGGATTCGCGGGCGCCTGCGTGATCTCCTTCGCGTCCCCCATCACCTCTTTCAAATACCCGTAGTACGCGGCATTTGTCTGATTCGACAGAAGTGATTCCGGGTGATCCGCCTGATTGTAATTCGCAGCAACGTACACGTGGTTCGTGTCCGTATCCAACACGAGGCCGGTATAGCCCACCTCATCCACAGTGGCAGCTCCTTTAGCGGGAACCGTGATGGTTGCTTGGGCAATGTAACCGTTCTGCGTTCCCCAACCCATGTGCGGCCCCATGTTTGACACGAGGTTGCCCGTACCGAAGAACGCCCACATTCCCTGGCCTTCAACTCCGCCTTCAAACTGTTGGATAGGTTGCGGTACGTGCACATGGTGGCCCAGGTAAAGATCAACCACGCCAGAATCTGCAAGCGTTTGCGCCCATTCCACCTGCTGTTGCGATGGTTCCGCCTGATACTCAATGCCGCCGTGCGCGGAAACGATCACTACATCGGCTCCCTCGCTTCGCGCCTGCTTTGCCAACTGAATCATGCGGTCCGGGTTATCGATGTTCACCAGCCAGGGGTTTTGCTCGACCTCGGGAACATACTCATAGTTCAACCCGTACGTATACGCGAGGTGGGCAACTAAAATCTTGCGGCCCGCGCGTTCAAGCTCGTAATACTGGATGGGAGACTGCTCGGCAGACACCGACGTGCCCACAGCTCCCAGACCGTTCTCCTGCAGAATCTCCACCGTCTCAACAAGGCCATCCCAACCTCGATCCCACGAATGATTCGAGGCCGTTGAGCAACCGTCATACCCCAAACCAACCGTTGACTTAGCCCACCCAGCCGGCGCGGCAAAAACCGGGTACCCGTGCGCAGAAGCCTCATCTCGCGTCAGTGGAACCTCCTGGTGACAAAGCGCCAAATCCGCACCCTCTATAAACGGCCTTATATCCGCTACCAACGGCGCGTAATCATAAGAACCATCAGCCTGAATCGAATGCTCCACCACCGGCATGTGCGACAGCACATCACCCGTACCCACAACCGTGAAAGTCACCGGCTGGACCTCAGGCTCAGTGGGCTGCGTAGCCGCAAGTGTAGGCTGCGTTTCGACAACCGGCTCGGCCTCGTGCGAAGGCGAACAAGCGGCCAGCCCCAATGCTGCGGCTAACCCTAAACCAATCAGTGGCCTGAAAGACCTCACCATAACCACCCGCCCCTCACTATCTGCTAGTCGTACAAATCACTACTAATTGCTGCAGAAATGGCACTCTCTACACTCGAGTCAAACCACGAAATATCCGCTCCACGATACGGATTTACTCCCGTATAGCGTTGCGACTCCCCATTATTCACGAGGCCAAGCACCTCGGCCCACGCAGGAATGAACTCGCGGTGATAAACGTGGCCATGCCCGTCCGCCGCCAAACCGGCAACGGGAAGATCCGCACTCACCTGAATGAACGTGGCTAGTCGCGTCCACTGCATGTCCGGATTCAAATCCGAAGGCGGGCGCTCCTTAAGCCAATCTGGCTCGCGACGGATAATGTTCGTGTTCCACCACACCACCGGGTCCGTAGCATGCTGCAACACTGCGACACGCGGATACTGCCACTGAGGCAGGTCACGGCCATAAATATCGGCCCGCAAATCCTCCGGCTTCGTAGCGAAACGAATATTATGCCCGCTACTCACCACCGGCGCGATCATCGGGCTACCCCCATTGCGCTCATGCGTCAGCTTCTGCCACAGCCGCGTCACATTAGGCGTTCCCGCCCACACCGCGCCATCCACATTTTCGAGCAGGCTAGCTTCATCCTCGAAAATCGACTCCGACCCAAACGCGCCCAAAGACACGCCCTGAAGATAAACCGCGGGACGCTCATCCTCGGGAAGCTTATTCACTTCATCAATCACAGCCTTAAACAAGATTTTCGAGGCGGTAACCGGCTGGTCGAACTCACGCAAGAACGCGATGGCAGAAGGCACGTACGAATACTGGGTTGCGACAATCGCGCAATCTCCGCCGGTCAAATACTCGAACGGTTGAACAGACCATTCCTCTACCCAACCGGTGCCCGTAGTGGTCACAATCATGAGCGCCGAACGCGACAGGGCGCCCGTACGCTGCATCTCGGTAGCCACCACGCGGGCACTCTCTTCCAAACTGCGATGCTCGGCCAAACCCGCGTAAATACGGATCGGCTCCATCGCCTCGCGGCCCGTCACCTCCTCGATCTGTTGCGCTCGCGGCCCTTTAGACAGGAATCTTTTGCCCTGCTTGCCAATGTTGTCCCAATTCTCATACGAGTAGATCGACCCCGACCGCTGTGGTACAACCGGACGAGTCACGCCTTCCTCTTCCGCCTGATCCACTGCCGCAAACGTACGATAGGCGTACTCCATGCCGCGCGTGAACAACACGTCTGAGATCAAGAAAGTGGACAGCACAGCTAGAATTACCGTAGCTACAATGGCCGCACCCCACCTGGGAAGCAGGCGTGACGCCCATTTCGCAACCCAGCGCCACAGTCCGACAATCAAAATCGCGAGCCCTGCGATTACTGCGGCCGTTAATATGGCCATCGCGGTTGCAGCCAGATAGTCAATAACACTCAGAGGCGTAAAACCCATGAGCCTGGCAGCGCGATTATTTGAGATGAACGACCTGACCAGCATCCACGCAGCCCACGAACCGATGACTATCGAAAGTATCCATTTGCCAGCCCTCACCCACTTCGGGTTCGCGCTGATTCGCACGTCAGCACCGCGCCAAATACGACTCAGTAACCAGCCAGCCAGCGCACCAACCGCATAACTAACCTCGATCACAATGCCCGAAACCACGCCCTGCCACCACCACATGCGTGGTAGCAGAGACGGCGACATCGAGATTACGAACATTATCGCCGCGAGCACCATCCCAGCCCTCGACGATGGCGAAAAATCTGAGAGCGTGGATACGAATCGCTTGAGACGCGACGTACTGTCGCGTGCAAGCGCCACGTTTGTTTGACGAACTGTATCCACGCTCTCGATCTTATGGGACAAGTGCGAGTTAGGCTTCCACAGACTGTTGGTTTGGACGCTTGGTCCAGATGTGGTCTCCCTTAACAGTGTCGATAATCAGGCCGATAGCAAAGCCCAGCAACGCGGGAGTAACCCACGACATGTTGACCGGCCCCAGCGGGAACGAATCCAGGAACGGCAGTAGCCAGTTGAACGAATCACCGATCGAACGCAGTGCTTCCAACACGCCAAAGCACGCGCCAAACCAAGCCGCTAGTCGGTACGTCCAGTAGAGTTCGCCGGGTACGAAAATATCGAACAGGGCGATGAAGACGATGCAGATAACAATCGGGTAGATCAGCTGGTTGATTGGAGCCACCACGTTAAGGATTGTTTGCAAACCGAGATTTGCGAGGGCGAATGAAACCAGCACGTGGATAGAAACCATCTGGATGCGCGAGATACGCGGGAACAGCGTCATAAAGTATTGCGATGACGCTCCAACCAGGCCAACCGCGGTAGTGAGGCAAGCGAGCACAACGATCAGGCCGAACAGTGCCTGACGTCCTGACCCGAACAGTTCCACTGAAGCGATGGCCAAGGCCTCGGCACCGTTATCCGGGTTAAACGGGCTCATGCGAATACCGATCTGGCCAAGACCAAGATAAAACACGGCCAAGAGCGCACCCGCGATTACGCCTGCCGTGGCGGTGCCAGCAAAAACCTGGTTCTTCGTCTTGAACAAGCCAGAGTGCTGAAGCGAGGAGATGATGACAATGCCAAACACCAGGGAGGCGATCGCATCCATCGTGAAGTAGCCCTTCAGTAGGCCCTCAGCAAACGGAGTTTGGGCATACTCTGCGGTGGGCTCTCCCATCGCTACAGGAAGTTTGACCATCGCGGCCACGATTAATACCACCAGCAAAACGAGGAGCAGCGGCGTCAGCCACGCACCAATGCGATCCAAGAATCCCTTCGGATTAAGCGCCAAGAAGAATGTGACCGTGAAGAACACTGCCGTGTAAATCATTAGCGCTCCCGAGCCCGCACGCTCAGCGCCAATCAGCGGTACCGCCGCCATCTCGTAGCTAACCGTACCAACGCGCGGAATCGCATACAGCATGCCCGTGGACAGGAAGATCACAATCGTGAACACCAAGCCCGGATACTTACCAATGCGAGACGAAATGCCCGTCACGCCCTCCTGCGACGTAGCGGCCGCAACAATGCCTAGAACAGGTAGTAGCACACCGGTTCCTAGGAATCCTAGAATCGCGGGCGTGAACGAAACGCCAGCGTCCACGCCAATCATGACGGGGAAAATAAGGTTGCCCGCACCAAAAAACATTGCGAACAAAGCCATACCGGTTACTACAAGCACGTAAGTGCGACTGTTACGCATTTTGCGCACCATCTTTCAAACGAAAATCGGACGGTCACATTATTATCAAGATTGCTGAAATCTCCGCTAATCCGTCCATTCTCTGGAGAAATTAGCCATTTTGTGAGCTGTTAGATATCAGATGCTCCAGATTTCAGCGTCGTTTTCCACACAAGTGTGTAATACGGGATCTCGATAACGTCCGTTTTGCCATAGCCAAGATGCTCCGCCAGGTACCATTGCAAGTTCGCCTGCATCTTCTGCCTGTTCGCCGACGTGGACTTCAAGTAAGACGAGCGTGTGCGCGCCAGCGCCTTCACCCCTTCAATATCGAGGCCGGATACAAAATCAGTTTTATGCAACGAGGGCGCTGTCCATCCTCCGCCAAGTATCGGGGGCCGGGAGGGAGTGTGAACATCTCCCGAGCGCATGATTCGAGTCAGGCGATGCACCCACGGAATCGACACATCCATCTGGTTAAACACGATCGCAACATGCCCATTTCGGCGCAGAAGCCTTGCCGCCTCTACCAGTGCCGCGCCGGGATCAACCCAATGCCAGCTCTGCGCAAACACCACCACATCAGCAAACCCCTGTGGCAGACCCGTAGCCTCAGCGACTCCCTCAATTACCTGCAGATCATCCGGGTAATTCTTTTGCGCAGCAGCCAGCTGGCGCCTCATCGCCAACGCGGGCTCCACCGCCCACACGCGCGCCCCGGCCTCCAACGCTCGGCGCGAAAACTTACCCGTGCCTGCGCCCACATCCACAACCCGCAAGCCACGTGCATCCTCAACGCCTAAGGCTGCCCTCACTGACTGGGGCGGATATGAAGGACGATAATCCTGATACTCACTGCCGGCACGCTCAAATGCGTTAGCCGGCGCGCTCTCATCCCACGGATCACAAGCGCCCACATATCCTCCTTCAACTCCTTCGCACAACGTACCACGCGGCAAAACTGGGCGAAAAGTCGCGCAAATCACTACGTTTACGACATGTCATTTTGGATTATGGGAAATCCCAACGCGGCGTTTGCATCGTCTTGCCTTCCCGCTATTCTCGTAAGTAGTTGCGGCTTCTTGGACTAAAGAACCGGTAAAGCCGCCTTAACCTCGAACACAAAGGAGCAGTTTTGCGCATAGGGGTTCCAAAAGAAGGGAACGGGCAACCACTTGTGGCGGCCACTCCCGATACAGTCAAAAAACTTATAGCACTGGGCTACGAAGTTGCCCTCGAAGAACGCGCCGGAGAGTTAGCCAGCTACCCCGATGCGCAGTATCAAGAAGCCGGCGCGCGCATCGCCACGTCAGAGACCGTTTGGGATTCCGACATCGTGCTAGCGCTCGATGCGCCCACCACGAGTCAGCTAGACATGATGCACGAGGGAGCAACCCTCATCGCTCGCCTAGCTCCCGCACGTAACCCGGAGCTCATCGAAGCGCTTGCGACCCGAGGCATCACCGCCCTCGCCATGGACACCGTTCCGCGCATTTCTCGCGCGCAATCCATGGACGTGCTCTCGTCAATGGCAAACGTGGCCGGCTACCGCGCCATCATTGAGGCCGCCGCCGAATATGGCCGCCTGTTCACCGGCCAGGTCACGGCCGCTGGCAAGATGCCACCCGCACGCGTTTACGTGATTGGCGCAGGCGTTGCCGGACTGGCCGCAATCGGCACCGCAAACTCTATGGGTGCACAGGTTTCCGCCACCGACGTTCGCCCCGAAGTTGGCGAGCAAGTCGAATCCATGGGCGCCAACTTTGTTGCCATTCCAGCAGCCAGCGAGGTTTCCTCCGACGGCTATGCCAAGGAGATGACCGACGCCCAGCGTGACGCCGCACTTACGCTATACACCGAGCAAGCCGCGACCTCCGATATCGTCATCACCACGGCAAACGTGCCGGGCCGGAAGTCGCCGCTTTTGCTCACCGCCCAGGCCGTTGCCGGTATGAAGCCCGGTTCGGTCATCGTCGACATGGCCGCCGCAAATGGCGGCAACTGCGAACTCACGGTTCCCGGCGAGCGCGTAGTCACCGATAATGGCGTGATCATTCTGGGCATTACCGACCTTGCGGGCAGGCTACCCGCTCAGTCATCGCAGCTTTACGGCCAAAACATTGTGAACCTGCTAAAGCTCATGACGCCGGAAAAGGACGGACAGATCGTTTTCGACCTCGAGGACGAGATTGTGCGCGGCATTACCATCACGCATCTGCGTGATGTGATGTGGCCACCCCCTCCGGTAAAGGTGTCGGCGGCCCCCGCCGCTGCTACCCCCAAGCCAGACCCGGCACTCGAAGCCGCTCAAGCGGCAGAAGAGGCACGGAAGGAGGCCGCTAAGAAGCGCAACCGGTTTATCTGGACTCTGGTAGCGGCAGTTCTTGGCCTGGCTCTGGTATGGGTTTCACCCGCGCCCGTGCTCGGTCACTATATGGTTCTAGCCCTGGCTATTATCCTCGGGTTCTACGTGATCACCTCAGTCACCCACTCGCTGCACACGCCCCTCATGTCTGTAACCAACGCGATTTCCGGCATCATCCTGGTGGGCGCAATCTTGCAGGTTGGCTCCGGCAACCTCCTCGTCTCAACCCTGTCGTTCATTGCGATTGTCGTGGCTTCCATCAACATTTTTGGTGGCTTCACGGTCACGCACCGCATGCTCGCCATGTTCAAGAAGGACTGATATAGATGTTTACTTCTCTCATTAAAGCGAGCACTCTGCTTCCTGCCGCTCCCGTTGAAGCCACCTCCGCATCGAGCGTCCAAACGTTCGTGTCGTTGGCATACATCATCGCGGCACTGCTATTTATTCGCGCCCTCGCAGGCCTGTCTAAGCACGAAACCGCCCAAAAGGGTAACAATGCGGGCATCATTGGCATGACCATTGCGCTCATCGCCACGATTGCGCTGGCGATATCTTCCAACCCCGATCGCGGTGTAGCCGTCACTGCCATGTTGATCGCAGTGGCAATGCTAATTGGAGCGATGATCGGCATTTGGAAGGCACGCAACGTCGAGATGACCGGCATGCCCGAGCTCATCGCACTACTCCACTCGTTTGTTGGCCTTGCCGCCGTGCTGGTGGGTTACAACTCTTACCTGGCGCCAGATGCGCAGGCCGAGCTACTCGGCGGTTTCCACCTGGGTGAGGTTTACCTGGGCGTCTTCATTGGCGCGGTCACGTTCACGGGTTCGATCATTGCCTACCTGAAGCTGTCGGCCAAGATTAAGGGCGCCCCGCTGATGCTACCCGGCCGCAACTGGATCAACCTGGCGGCCCTAGTGGTGACGCTGATCATCATGGTGGTATTTATTCGCGAGGGCGGTGTTACGCCGCTAGCAACAGCGATGCTGATCCTGATGACGTTTATCGCTTTGGCATTCGGCCTCCACCTCGTGGCGGCTATTGGTGGCGGAGACATGCCTGTGGTTGTGTCGATGTTGAACTCCTACTCCGGTTGGGCTGCGGCCGCCGCCGGCTTCATGTTGAACAACGACCTGCTGATTATTACGGGCGCCCTCGTTGGTTCTTCCGGTGCCTTCCTCTCTTACATCATGAGTAAGGCCATGAATCGCTCGTTCATTTCGGTAATCCTGGGCGGATTCGGCTCGGATGGCGCGGTAACTTCCGGCGACGAAGAGCAGGGCACTCATCAAGAGATCCAAGCATCAGAGGTTGCCGAGCTGCTGAAGGACGCGAAGCGCGTCATGATCACCCCGGGATACGGCATGGCTGTTGCGCAAGCGCAGTACCCGGTTGCGGACCTGACTCGCAAGCTCCGCGACGCGGGCGTCGAGGTCGAGTTCGGCATCCACCCGGTTGCCGGTCGCCTACCCGGCCACATGAACGTGTTACTGGCTGAAGCGAAGGTCCCTTACGACATCGTTAAGGAACTGGACGAGGTGAATGACGATTTCGATGATGTGGACGTCGTCCTCGTCATCGGCGCTAATGACACGGTGAATCCAGCAGCTGAGCAGCCGGGTTCGCCGATTGCCGGCATGCCGGTCTTGAAGGTGTGGAACGCCCACGATGTGATCGTGTTTAAGCGCTCCATGGCCACCGGCTACGCGGGCGTACAGAATCCGCTGTTCTTCAAGGAGAACACAAAGATGCTGTTCGGAGACGCAAAGGCTTCGGTAGAGAACATCATCGCAGCGCTATAAACCAGCGCTGAGCTGGAAGGGCGCGGGCATCGGCTCGCGCCCTTCGTCTCTTCTTGGATTGGATCAAGGCGTTTTCAGAGGGGATTCACTGCTCACTTTATCCACACAGACGTGAGATGCTAATCACATTTTCTCGAGGTGTCGTATACGAAGTCACATATTTTGAGCTGTTTTTCGACTCGGTGACGTGGCTAACACGCGGGCGTCCTGTTAGCATTGAGGATGTAGCTCGACCCGCACAGCGCAGTGAGTTAAGAGCACAAAGTTGTGTCAGCTGAGCTTAATTTATTGTTGTCATATTTCAATTCCGACGATTGGAAACACCGTGGCTCAAATTGTCGTTCTTGGTGCAGGCATCGCTGGTCACACGGCCTCGATGATCCTCGCAAGAGAGCTAAAGAACACAGAACATCAAGTCGTGGTCGTCTCGCCAAAACCAACCTGGAACTGGGTTCCTTCCAACATTTGGGTTGGCACGGGCTCAATGCCTCGTGAAAAGGTGGTCTTCGAACTTCGCCCGCTTTACGAAAAGTACGGCATCGATTTCCGCCAGGCGGCCGCTCACAACATCTACCCGGAGGGCACGGAAGATAACCCGCGTCCGCAGGTAGAGTTCGAATACACCGATCCAGCTCATAAAGGCCAGACGGATCGCGTTGAGTTTGACTACTTGATTAACGCAACCGGCCCGAAGCTGAACTTCGCGGCAACGCCGGGTCTTGGCCCGGACGGCGGCTACACGCAGTCCGTGTGCACCGACGCTCACGCTGAGGTCTGCGGTGAGGAGTTCCTTCGCGCGGTTAACCGCATGAAGAATGGCGAACGCCTCCGCTTTGTTATCGGCACTGGCGCCGGTAACTGCACCTGCCAGGGCGCTGCTTTCGAATACACCTTCAACACCGACTTCGAGCTTCGTCAGCACGGCGTGCGCGACAAGGCTGAGATCGTTTACATCACGAACGAGCCGAAGCTGGGCGACCTTGGCGTTGGCGGCATGACGTTCAAGCAGGACGGCTACTACACCACCTCACAGCTGTGGACCGAGTCCATTTTCCGCGAGCGTGGCGTTAAGGCTATTGCTCAGGTTGCGGTCAAGAATATCGAGGCCGACAAGCTGACGTACGAGAACGCTGACGGTGAAGAGCACGATCTCGACTACGATTTCGCTATGCTTCTACCTCCGTTCACGGGTATTCCGATGAAGGCATTCGACCGCGAGGGCAATGACATTTCTGACGTTGTCTTCAACCCGGCGGGCTTCATGAAGGTTGACGCGGACTACACGCCGAAGCCTTACGAGGAGTGGCGTGCAAAGGACTGGCCGCGCACCTACCAGAACCCGACCTACGGCAACATGTTTGCTGTTGGTATTGCGTTCGCTCCGCCGCACGCAATTTCTGAGCCGACCAAGACGCCGAACGGCACGATGATTGCTCCGGCGCCTCCGCGCACCGGCCAGCCTTCGGGCACGATGGCAGCTAAGGTTGCTGAGTCCATCCTCGATCGCCTAAACGATCCCAATGCTCCGCTTCGCGAGGCATCCCTGGGTGATCTCGGCGCGATTTGTGATGCTTCTACCGGTCGCAACATGCTTTCCGGCTCCGCTGCCGCGATGGTCATGTACCCGGTTGTTCCGGATAACACCGTGTACCCCGAAACGGGTCGTCACCCCACCCTCACGCAGGGTGAGCTCGGCCTGTTCGGCCACTGGGTCAAGATCCTGTACCACTACCTGTTCATCTACAAGGCGAAGGCTCTTCCGGGCTGGAACCTACTGCCGGAGTGATCAACATGTCAGAAAAAACTGCGGAAGCAATGAAGACTGTCGAACAGCTTGACCCGCGAACGGCTGCACGTCTTGCACGCGCACCGCTTCCAACCAAGTACACGACGTTCAAGCGGAACTTCATTCCCTACCAGCTTGTACGCTTTGCAATGTTTAACATTCGCACGCTCGACATCGTGCGTCGAAGCATGTAACCGCGCTACTTAGCTGAATACTGATTTTGGTGGGCCACGAAAGTGGTCCACCAAAATTTTTCCCAAGAAACTTCCAGGTTAGTTTTAAGCCCTACCCAGAATAGGGGCTTACATTTTAATTGATCGCTGAGGAGATCAGCGAGGCGCTGTTTTCGGATTTGTTTCCTCGAGACTGAAAACCTTGCATTGTGTTGATGGGATGACATGGGGGCGGCCCGAGTAAAAGCTCGGGCCGCCCCCATGTTTTACGTTCGGGTCCGAAACTTTATTTCTCGGACCCGAACGGTTTTACAGTAGGTCTTCCTGCAGTTTTACAGCAAGCCTTCCTGCTTGAGAACCTGGGCGATTGCTACCCGGTTCTCGCCCTCCAGAGGCAGTACTGGTTCTGGCATTTGCGCGGAGTCAAAGACGCCCATCAGGTTAAGAGCGGTTTTGAACGCTCCTACGCCGGCAGCGAAGCCGAACTCGCCGCGGGTCACCGAAGTGATACGCATGAGGCGTGCGGCCTGGGTTTGGAGTTCGCGAACTCGATCCCAGTCACCGGCCTGGTATGCCTTCCACTGGTCTACGTACAGATCCGGGTTAACGTTGGCGAGGCCGGGAACGGAGCCGTCCGCGCCGGACAGGTATGCGCCGTCAACTACAACTTCATGTCCGGTGAATACCTGTAGCGGGTGGCCTGCAAGGTCGTTAGCCATCGTCAGGTAGCGGAAGCTTACGTCGTCTCCCGAGGAGTCCTTGACACCGGCTAGTACGCCGTCAACGCCGAGTCGCACGAGCATGTCGCCCTGCAGTTTGATGTGGACACACTGCGGCAGATCGTAGGCGAAGATTGGCAGGTCGGTGGCCTCGTGGATGAGGCGGAAGTGGCGCTCAACCTCTTTTTGTCCAACGATTGCGTAGAACGGGGCGGTGGCAACGATCGCGTCGGCACCCATTTCTTCCGCAACGCGCACGTGTTCGAGGACGCGAGGAGTGGACGTGTCAATAACGCCAACCATGACGGGCACGCGGCCATCGGCAACGCGCAGTGCCGTTTCGACAATTTGGCGCCTCCGCTCGTCCGTGCAGAACACAACTTCGGAGGACGATCCCAGTACGAATAACCCGTCTACACCGGCCTCGATCATACGATTCAAAGACCGCTCGTAAGAAACGACATCAAGTTCGTGATCGTCGGTAAGTGGGGTTACAACAGGGGGAATGATTCCGTGGAATTTCATTATTTTCCTCAAGCCTTAGGGGTTCCTAGATCCGGGTGTAGCAGTGATGGTGCCGCACCGAGAAGAGTCTTTGTGTATGGATGCTGTGGGTTTTCGAGCAGCTGCTTCGCAGGGCCTTGTTCCACAACTTTGCCGGAGTTCATCACAGCAATAGTGTCGGAAATGTAGCGGACGGTCTGAATGTCGTGAGAAATAAAGACCATTGCGAGGCCGAGTTGGTTCTTCAAATCCATCAGCAAGTTCAAGATCTGAGCGCGCACTGACACGTCTAGTGCAGACGTGGGCTCGTCTGCGATGATCGCGTCTGGGCTGAGCGAGAGGGCACGCGCAATAGCGACGCGTTGACGCTGGCCACCAGAAAGTTGTCCGGGAAGCGCATCTAGAGCCGAATGAGGTAGTCCCACCATCTGGATGAGTTCTTCCACTCTGGCTTCCCGATCAGCTTCACTACCGATTCTGTGGACGCGAAGAGGGTCCATCAGCTGCTCGCGTACAGCCATGCGGGCGTTCAATGCGGTTGCGGGATCTTGGAATACTACGGATACTACGCGCCCGATTTTGCGCCTGTCAGCGGCTGACCGTTTGGTGACTTCTTCGCCGCGAAAGAACACTTTGCCCGACGTTGCGGACTGCAGGCCGCACATAACGTTGGCGGTAGTGGACTTTCCGGAGCCGGATTCACCCACGAGGCCGAGGACCTTGCCGGGCATAAGTTTCATGCTGACGTCTTGCACAGCGTGAACCTTGTGTGGGCTAAAAACCGAGCCGGTACGGGTTTTGAACGTTACATTGACGTCCTGTAGCTCAATGATGGGCCCATCGTAAGGGGCGAGTTCTGGCATTGAAGCTTTGCTAGCCATTATTTTGCCTCCTCATTCAACTCGGTTTCAACTGGCTTGCCTGGCTGTTTGGGCGGCTCGTAGCCGGCCTCAATCCAAGCGCTGTCTGGCTCAGCTGCGTACCTGTGGCTGACGCCCGGAATGCTCATGGTGATCGGCTTGGTGTGCAGGCCGACGTCCGGGTGTGATGAGCGGGGCGCGAAGCGGTCTCCGTCGGGGAAGTCTCGCGGTGACGGCACGGTGCCGGGAACCTGGTGGAGGCGTCCCGATCCGGCTTCGATTGAAAGCACGGAGCCGAGGAGGCCGCGCGTGTACTCGTGTACCGGGTTGGTGAGCAGTTCCGAGGTGGTTGCCTGCTCTACAACTTGACCGGCATACATGACGGTGATCTTGTGGGCGACTTCGGCCACGAGGGCGAGGTCGTGTGATACGAACACCATGGCGAAGCCGAGCTTTTCTCTAAGCTCGTTGAGCAGATCGATCACTTGGCGTTGAACGGTGACGTCGAGTGCCGTGGTGGGTTCGTCTGCGATGATGAGTTTCGGGTCGCGGGTTAGGGCCATGGCGATGAGGACGCGCTGGCGTTGACCGCCGGAGAGTTCGTGCGGGTAGGACTCGAGCGTGCGCTTGGGGTCCAGACCGACGAGTTCGAGAAGTTCTTCTGCGCTGCGGGTGCCGCCGCGGCTGGTTAGCTGCTTCATTTGGGAGCGAATCAGCATTGCGGGGTTGAGCGAAGATAGGGCGTCTTGGTAGATCATTGCCAGTTCGTGACCGAGCAGCTTCTGGCGCTCCTTGGGCGTCATCTTCAGCAGGTCGCGGCCCTGGTAGAGGATTTCACCGGTGATCTGTGCCTTCGGGTCGATTAGGCCCATGATGGTGAGCGCGGTGATGGACTTACCGCAGCCGGATTCTCCTACGAGGCCCATGGTTTCGTTTTCGCGGACCGAGAATGAGACGCCGTCTACAACGTTCACGTCGCCGTGGCGAGGGAACTTGATTGACAGGTTCTTGACTTCGAGTAGCACCTTGCCGCTTTCTACGGGGGCAAACCGGTCGGTGCGTTCGCGTTCAACGACAGCTAGTTGATTGATGCGCTCCTGTAGGGATTCGGCCTGCTCGGCATAGGCGAGGCGCGGGTCAAGGAGTAGACGGTCTTCCTTCCGTTCGCCGGACACGGCTTGCACCTTCTGGCTGGATGCGGGAGCTGCCACCATTGCGTCCGTGATGCCTTCGGACAGGATGTTGAGGCAAAGGACGGTCAGCATGATCATGATGCCGGGGAATGTTGCGGTCCACCACATGCCCGCCAGGATTGAGCCGGACGATGAGGCTTCGGAAAGCACGTTACCCCAGGTGGGGACCATGGTTGGCTGCAAGCCCGAACCGATGAAGGTTAGGGAAGCTTCGAGGATGATCGCGTCGGCGACTAGGACGGTTGCGAACACGAGGACGGGTGCCGCCGTGTTGCGCACAACATGCTTGGTCACGATCCATGGGGCCCTCGCACCGGAAACGATAACTGCGCGCACATAGTCTTCTCCGTAGGCGCTCATGACGTTTGCGCGGACGATGCGTGCAATTTGGGGCGTGTAGACGAAACCAATTGCGATGACGATGACGGCGACGATGCCACCTACGTTGTCTACGTCCAGTCGTTTACTGAACACGAGGACCATGACGGCAGCCATTGCAATGCCAGGAACCGCCATGATGACGTCCATGATGCGCATGATGACTTCGTTGACCCATTTGCGTGAGACCGCCGCGATTGCGCCGATGATTGATCCGACGAGGAGGGCACCGAGGGCTGCGAACAGGCCGATGGCAATCGAGTAGCGGCCACCGTATAGGAGGCGCGAAAGAATGTCCCGGCCCACGTGGTCGGTTCCGAACAGGTGCTCACCGCTGGGGGATACCCAGTTGGCGAAGGTTTGGGATGGGCTGTAGGGCGCGATTAGGGGCGCAAGTAGTGAGAGGATGACGACGAACGCGATCACGAAAACAGAGATGCGCGAACCGATCGACATATTCTTGAAGCGCGTGAATTTAACGCCCGGCTGAGTGACTTTTTCTAGCTTTTTCTTTTTTGAAGTCATCACTGTTTACACCGACCTTATGCGCGGGTTGATTAGCAGGTAGAGCAAGTCGACGATGATGTTGACGATGATGAATGCGATTGCCACAACGAGCACGCCGCCTTGCACCAGGGTCACGTAGTTCGCTTGGATGCCGGTGACGAGCACACGTCCCATGCCCTGCAGGTTGAAGATGATTTCGATAACTACTGCGCCACCGATCAGGTAGCCGACGCGCAGACCGAGTACGGTTACGGGCGTGATGAGTGCGTTGCGCAGCACGTTGCGTGAGATGACGACGGCGCGGGGGATGCCGGCGCCGAGTGCGGTGCGAACGTAATCGGAGTCTAGTTCTTCAACCATTGATGTCCTAACCACGCGGGTCATTTGCCCAACGACGGGGGTGGCGAGGGCGATGGCGGGGAGGAGCATTCGGAGGAACCAGCCGGAGAAGTCGCCGGTGATTGAGGGCAGGGCGCCCGACACGGGTAGGGATGATCCTACGAAGCCGAGCACGAGGAGGCTGGCCAACCAGAATGACGGGGTTCCAAGGAAGATGACTGACAGTACGCGGATTACCTGGTCTGGCC
Organism: Actinomyces sp. HMSC065F11; assembly: GCF_001813085.1. Classification (NCBI taxonomy): domain Bacteria; kingdom Bacillati; phylum Actinomycetota; class Actinomycetes; order Actinomycetales; family Actinomycetaceae; genus Actinomyces; species Actinomyces sp. HMSC065F11. The sequence goes on along the minus strand of NZ_KV811484.1, from coordinate 263,215 downwards.
ACTGGCCGCGGTAGATGGCGGCGATGATGCCGAGGGGGAATGCGAAAATGACCGCGATGATGAGGCCAAAGAAGGTTAGTTGTAGTGTGATTGGCAGTGCTGTGCCAACGAGGTCGGAGACGCGGTTTGCGCTACCAACACCGTAGGATCCGAGGTCGCCTTGGATCATGCCTGCCAGGTAGTTGAGGTATTGAACTAGGAACGGATCGTTTAGGCCGTTGTCGATCCGGTATTTTTCCAACGCCTCTGGCGTGGCAAATTCGCCTAGGGCCGAGTAGGCCGGATCAATAGGCGACAGGTACATGATGAAGAAGACCAGTAAGGTCACTCCAATCACCATGATCGGGAGGGCGACGAGGCGCCGTCCGAGAAGTCTAAGAAGATTGTTCACAACCCATTTCCTGTTCTATCTTCGCTAAGAGCTCACGCAGATTTTTGATGGGATTTATTGTAAAGCTGAAGGGAGGGGCGGGACGTAATCCCGCCCCTCCCTTGGTTAGCTACGTGTTACTTGACAGTTACACCAAGTGCTTCAAGGCCGGTGGTGCCGATGCCTTGGAAGCCAGAGACCCTGTTCTCGTTCACACCGGTAATCATGGTGCGGTGGAACAGCGGGAAGAGGGGTGCGTTCTCCGCGATTAGATCCTGAGCTTCGCCCCACTTGGCCTTGGCTGCATCGCCTTCAAGCTGGGAGGCTTCGGCTACGAGGTCGCGGAGCTTCTTGTAGTTCTCCGGATCCGAGGTCTGCCAGAAGGTACGCTTCTGAGTCCATACGTTGTCGCCGTACCACCAGTCGATGATGATGCCTGGATCCTGTCCGAATACTGACGGGTCGCCGGGTGCCATTGCAACGTCGTAGGTTGCGGCGTCAACGTCCGCGTAGTTTGCGTACAGGTCCGAGGATGCCATGGACTGTACGTTTACCTTCAGGCCGGCTGCCTCGAGGTCCTGCTTAACTTGCGGGATGAGGTTTGCGATCCACGCGTGGTCGGTGGTGATCAGCGTGATTTCGGTGAGGCCTGCATCTGCGAATGCTGCCTTGGCGGCTTCGGTGTCGAAGTCGAACTGGGTAGCGGCCTTCTTGTATGCCGGATTAACTTCGGGCAGGAACGAGGTGGATGCTACTGCGTCTCCTGATAGACCCTGCTCAACCAGCTTCTGACGGTCGATGGCTTGGTGGAATGCCCGACGCACCTCCGGCTTGTCGAAGGGAGCCTTCGAGGTGTTGAACATGAGGAACGCGTTGTTGTAGCCCGGGGTTTCCTGGATGGTCCAGCCGGCGCCCTCAACCTGCGACTTCAGCGCCGAGGGAACGGTTTCCATGATGTCGATGGTGCCGCCCAGTGCTGCGGAGAGGCGGGCCGAGTCATCCTTCAGGATGTCCCAGTGCATCTTCTCTACCGTTGCGGGCTTGGAGCCGTTGTAGAACTCGTTCGGAACGGCTTCAATGGCGGTGTCGGTGATGGATTCGTACTTGTACGGGCCGGTACCAACGGGGAATGCCGTCATCTCTTCCTGCGTGGAGGAGGCGGGAATTACCTTAACATTCACGAGGCGCTGTGCCAGGTTGGCGAACGGGTACTTCAGCTTGAACACGAGGGTGGAGTCGTCCTTGGCGTCTACCGAGTCAACCATTGCGAAGAACTGCTGGTAGATGGAGGTCGCGTCCGTGGTGCGTGCCCAGGACTCGAGGTAGTCCTTTGTGGTGACGGGAGTGCCATCGGAGAACTTGGCATCCGCACGGAGCGTGGCTTCGTATTCGGTCTCGGAAACCTGCTTGAGTTCCCCGTCAGCAAGTGCGGGGTAGACCTCGTAGGTTGCCATGTCGAACTCGTACAGGCCTTCCATTACGTGCCAGTTCGAGCCCATTGCGAGGGCTGAGGACGTGGTGGAAGGATCGTAGTTGGTGGTTTCGTAGGCTACACCCAGGTTCAGGGTGCCGGTGGGTGCACCATCACCGGCCGCACCTGTAGTTTCTGTGGTGCCTTTGTCTGCCCCTCCGCCACAAGCCGAGAGCGCGAGTGCCGCGGCTGCCGCAACTGCGGCTACTTTGGCCCAGCGTTTCGAAGAACTCATAACTTTTCCTCTCCATTGAGATGGGAATGAAACGGATTCGCTTCACTTCTGAAACAATAAGCATCGTTGCTACGTATCAGTTAGGATAATCGTATGATGACAGACAACCTGATGCAAGTGTTTTTAGGGACTACTTCAAAAAACTTGCCGAAAAAGGCTGAGTCCGGCCGAATTGCGTCTGTTCACAGATCCAAAGCCACGATGGATGCGGTGAAGGCGTACATACTCGACCATCAGCTAAAACCTGGCGATCCTCTTCCTACGGAAATCCAGCTGTGCGAAGATCTTGGCGTTTCCCGTTCCTCTGTGCGCGAGGCGATTCGTAAGCTCGAAGCTTTAGATATTGTGCGCGTCCAGCAAGGACGCGGCTCGTTCGTTGGCGAAATGTCGCTTCAGCCGATGGTTGAAACGCTGGTTTTGCGCTACGCCCTGGACCATTTTGAAGGATCGGAATCGCTGCGACACGTTGTAGCTATTCGCAGGTACATTGATCTGGGGATGAGTGACAGCTTGGCGCGGGAGATGAAGGGAACTTCTAATCCGCAGCTGGAAGAGCTAGTTCAGGTGATGATTAAGAAGGCCGAGGCCGGGCAGACCTACCTGGAGGAGGACATTGCTTTCCACAATGGGCTCTCCTCCTACCTAGACAACAGCCTGCTAAATCAGCTGGTTGCGGCAATGTGGATGGTGCACCAGTCTTTCATTCCAGACATGGAGGAAACGATCCGGCCGGACTTGGTATCGACCGCGAAGGCGCACGCCCTCATGTTGGAAACTGCGCAGGCTGGTGACGCGGATGCGTATCGCGCTGCCGTTTACGCTCATTACGAGCCTCTTGCAAACATTCTTGATCTCAGCTGATTTTAGAGCAATGAACATTTCATCGCGGCGCGCCTCGCATGGGGTAGCGCCACGTTTATTTTGGGGACGACGATGATTATGCCCGGTAACGTTTGGTTTTCGAAGTGGACTGGCGGTGCGGCCACGGTTATGAGCGGCCCTGGCTGGACTCTCGAGGTGGATGGTGACTGCCTAGTATTCTCGGGAGACAAACCGGGACCCTTTCACTACGCGATAGAGGACACGCGCCTAAGAGGCGAACACACGGTTGCGGTTTATACGGGCGGGCCTACCCGCATTTTCCTGGACGGATACGAGGTGTGGTCTGCGCCGGTAACCGTTGGCGACCCGGTGGATGCGGATTCTTCAATTACGCTAACTGAAGCCGCGTATGAGGACGTTGCTCGCGCGGTAAGGCAAGGTGGCTCCCTACCGGCCGCGTTGGTTGAGTTCGCGGCAATGGAGCTCAATGAACGCGATGCCGCACGCATTGGTGACTTGCGCGAATGGGCGGTACACGCGCGCTTCCGGCTGCGCGGGAAAGGCCAGTACGGCACCGTGTTTGCTGCCCAAAGCCAAGGCAAACCCACGCTCACTGCTTTCGTGAATAAGGAAGGCATCCGAGTGGAGCTACCCGCGGCAGCTACCCGGATGGAGTGCGCTGGTGCTTGGTCTGATGGGCGCTGGCACGACCTCGTAATCGCATTTGGAGGCGGAGCAATCGAGGTGTTTGTGGACGGCTGGTTGACGGGCCATGTTCCTGGTTCTGCACCGCACTTTGATCGCTTCATGGTTGGGCAATCGCTGCACGGCGAGCGTCTGATGGGCGAGGTTAGTCGCGGCGGCATCTACCCAGCGTTAAACGATCAGCAGATTGCGGCTCTGAGTGGGCGCGCCTGCGTATTTCAAAACCCCGTGTTCGACCTCTTCCCAAACGGGATTTTTCACCGGATTCCTAGCCTTTTACGCCACAGTAGCGGGCGCCTGGTTGCGTTTGCGGATGCTCGCCACGGTCTACCAAATGATTCTCCGAACGTAACCGAGATTGTCGCGTCATTTTCTGACGACGAGGGCGACACGTGGTCTGATCCGCAAACTATTGCTGGCTATCCGTCAAACCCGGAGGAGCCAATTTCGGTTACGGATCCGGCGTGCGTGGAGGATGCCAAGGGCCGCATCCACTTGCTGTTTGACCTGTATCCATCTGGCATCGGTCTGCTGAATTCGCAGCCGGGTCACGGCCATGACGGAGAAGATCTGCTACTACAAGCGAAAGACGGGCAGGAGTTTTTGGTGCCCGGAGGTTGGCCCGAGCGGCCAACACCGGTGATGACGCGAGACGGTGAGCCCACCGAGTTTGTTGCTGAGGCCGGACCGCAAATTCTTGGAAGAGGCCCGCTAACGGTAGTCCCAACGGGGCACATCGCTATCGTGACGTCTTCGGATAGAGGAGAAACCTGGTCAAGTCCTCGTCTATTAACTGCCGATGTTAAAGACGAGTGGATGACGTTTCTGGGAATCGGACCGGGCGCGGGGATCCGCTTGCGCCATGGGGATAACGCGGGCCGGCTGCTGGTGCCCGTATATTTTTCAAACGAGGACGCTTCGCAATTCTCGGCCGCGGTAATCTACTCCGATGACGACGGCAAAACGTGGCAACGTTCCGCTTCCACTAATGACGCACGCACGGTTGAGGGGAAGCAGGTGGATCCGCGCCGCTTCACTAATCCCGCGGCAACGATGTCAGAGTCCGCGGTAGTTGAACTACCCGATGGAGACGTTGTGATGTTTTCGAGGTCGCAACGCCCGTTCGTCCAGCGCGCGGTTTCACGAGATGGGGGTCTAACTTGGGGCGAGGTCACGGAGGAGACACAGATTTCGGAGATTTTTTGCCAACCGGCAGCCACAGCCCACGAAGGCTTCATATATTTTGCTAACGCCTCCCGAATGTTGCCGTACCGTGGGTGCGGAACGTTGTATCGAACCGACGCGCAAAGCCTGACGCGTCCGGATGCGAAACCAAACTGGATTAGCCTAGCGATCAATCCGCGCCACCACGGCTACCAGAGCATCGTTGCCCTCGAAAATGGGATCGGAATGCTGTGGGAGCGAGAAACCGCGGGCGTATGGTTCAGTTTCATTCCCTTTTCCCTTTTTCCGGCCGCTGAATGAGGATGCACAGCGACACGCGCAGATTTAACTAGTGCGGAATTGAAAATTTCGGCCACCCACAAAGTAATATGCTCATAAATACCTAACTAAAGCGAAGCCAAAGAGGGCGCCCAATGAACGCACACCCCACTAGAACTTTCATAATGCAGATCCTGCGATTACTAGTCTGGGTGGTCATCGCCGTTGCGCTAGTTAAGTTCGCGTTCTTTCCAAACCAACAAAAGGCGCCGGATTTGGTAGGAGATGGGGACTTCACGTTCCCCACCACGCAAGTGACGCGCTCCGATATTTCGCACGAGGTCACGCTGGATGCGTCGGTTGTGCGAAACAAGTCTGAAACGGTGAAGGCAACGGCGCAGGGTACCGTCGTGTGGCTGTTCGTTGAGGACGGCGCAAAGGTGAACGCGGGCGATCGCATTATGCAGATCATGCAAAAGGAAGTTCCTGAGGCTCCCGATCCGGGCCCCGATGGTGAAGCGGGACCGCCCCCTGCCGCGGTTGTGACTTATCACGACGTGATTGCGGCCTCGCCCGGCACGATTTCTTTGGATGCCCTCATCGACCAGCAGGTTGAGGTTGGCACGCCCGTTGCAACTATCGTGCCCGACACGTTCCACGCAGAAGTTCCCGTGACGCCCGATCAGTTGTATTCGCTTCAGGGCGTTCCCGAGGAGGCCGAGCTGGCCGTCACCGGCGGGCCCGCACCGTTCAAATGCACCGGTCTTAAAACCGTTACCGGCTCTCCGGCACAAAAAGAGGGCGAAGAGCAAAGCAACTCCGGTCCTCAGCTACGCTGCGATATTCCCGAATCAGAGCTCGTGTTTGACGGCGTGAAGGCCAAGCTAATCATTCACGGCGGCGAGGCCAAGAACGCCCTCGTCGTACCGGTTACAGCTGTGGAAGGCCGCTACCAGAAGGGCACGGTCTACCTCCCCACGGACGACATTACGCAAAAGCCCGAAAAAGTTGAGGTTAAGCTTGGCATTTCGGATGGCTACCTCATTGAAATCAAAGAGGGCCTAACGGAAGGCCAGGAGATTTTGGAGTTCGTCCCCCGCCAGGACAACCAGAATAATGATCCGGCAGGTGACGACATGGGCGCGGGTGGAGTCGGTTAAACCGTGTTAGAACTTACCGGTGTAACCAGAACGGTCACTCTTCAAAACGGCAATCCCCTCCCGATTTTGCGCGGGGTTGACCTAACCGTGTCCGCGCGCGATCACATTTCGATTGTGGGCCAGTCCGGAACGGGTAAGTCGACGCTACTAAACATCATTGGCATGTTGGATTTACCTGATTCGGGTTCATACATTTTTGCCGGCGAGGACGTAGCTAAGCTCTCCGAAAGCAAGCGTGCGGCTCTGCGCGGCAGCTCGTTTGGTTTCGTATTCCAACAGTTCAACCTGTTTAATGCACGCACTGCCCTGGAGAACGTAGAGGTGCCGCTACTGTATTCGTCCTCAACAAAAACGCTGTTTCGCCGCTCGAGTTTGGCTGCAGAAATGCTTGAGCTTGTGGGCTTAGGGGACCGTTTAGAGGCAATGCCCAGCCAGCTATCGGGTGGTGAGCAGCAACGCGTTGCGATTGCTCGCGCCCTCGTGCGCAGGCCAAAAGTGATCCTCGCGGATGAGCCCACGGGCGCCCTCGACCTGCAAACCGGCAGTATGGTTATGGACCTGCTGGAGCAAGTGGCAGCAGAAATGAACTCCGCCCTCATCATCATTTCGCACGACATGCAGGTAGCAGCTCGCGCGAGGCAGATTTATCAAATTTCCGAGGGCGTGCTGGTTAAACGTAGCCATGAGCAGGTACGCGATGCTTTAGCTACCCGGTCCCTAGAGGTGGAGGCGCAGTGAACAAGATTCTGAGCGCCCTAATCGAGGCCTGGGGCGAGATCAAGATTAACAAGGGTCGGTTTGTACTATCGCTGACGGGTGTGGCCGTAGCCGTATGGGCAATGGCAACCGTTCTGGCGTTAGGCTCGATGGCACTTGCAACCGACGAGTATTTCCAAACAATCTCGGGAAACCGACCGGGTATCCTCACTTTCCAAGCCACTCCTTCAAGCGGTGACAACGCCAATCCAGAAAGCAAGTTTGGTCCCTACGGTCCGTACGGCCCCGCCGGTTACGGCGCTGGGTCGGATCAACCGCAGTTTGGCAAGAGCGCCGACCTCGTAGAGGATTCCACCGGCACGCGTACAAGCAAGTTCGGGGCGGCCGCGCGCGCAACCATGACGGACCTAAAGGTCACCAACTGGTCGCGTTCGGTGAGAGTATCTCCGAACATACGCACCTCCTCGTGGTCCTCCAAATGCGATTACAAACAGGAAGACTGCTTTGATAAGCAGGTGGAACTAAGCGGCGTTGACCCGATTTACTTCAAGTTTTTTGCGCGCCAGCTTTTGGTGGGGCGTTTCATTAATGACGCCGACGCGATGCTGCAGATGAATCCTGTTGTGATCAACGAGAAGCTGTGGGACAACATGGGCAGGCCCAATCCGCTTAACTATCCGCGGATCATTGTTGAGGGCGACCCCGGCTTAACCCTTACCGTGGTGGGCGTTGTAAAAGGGCAAACGCGGTGGGATCAAAACGAGATTTTCATGCATTACGACGGCCTGATTTGTTCACAGCCTCGTCTTGCCACGGGAGAAAACGCCGCTCCGGATCTGGAATCTGGCGAGCTACGCGCACTGGTTCCCGTTGGCGAAGAAGAAAATGCGAACGATGTTGTACTAGCAACGCTAAAGTCTCAACTTGGGCCTAACTGGCAAGTTGAAAGCTACTGGTCCGGTGAACAATCCGATGTGGGCGAGGGGCAGCGAGCCATCATCACAACCATCGTCTCCATCATTGGTGGCATTGTGATTATGCTAGGCGCGTTTGGTTTGTTAACCGTTTCGATTGTGACGGTTCGCCAACGCATTCGCGAGATCGGCATTAGACGCGCAATGGGCGCATCCGCTCGGCGCGTGTTCTTCTCTGTGTTCCTCGAATCCGTGGTGGCCACTACGGCCGCCGGCTTTACCGGCGTGCTGCTATCTATCCTCACTATCCGGCTTGCCCCGAATGACTGGTTAGACTTCCCGATCCCAATTTCATCCATCCCCTACCCGATGACCGCCGCCCTTCTGGGCGTCCTCATCGCGGCCGGTGTGGGAGCTCTTGCAGGTATCATTCCCGCGGCCATCGCGGTAAAGGTAAAACCAATCGACGCAATCAGGTACTAACACCTACTAGTATTTGGCCCGCTTACCCCGATACTTATCGGAATGTAAGCGGGCCTTTTCACGGCTGTGGTTGCGATTTGCTAGACAAACTGGCTTATCCACGAAGCCTGTTTTAGGAAGTGGTGCAGGCCGCCGCCATCATGCCCGGCGTAGGGGTAAACCTCCATTTCGGCGGGCGCGTTATAAACGTTGTAAGCCGCATATGTGGTTGAAGGCGGCACCGTCACGTCCATCATGCCGAGGCTGAACAGTGCCGGGGCTTGAGCGATGCGTGCAAAGTTCACGCCGTCAAAATAGTTCAGTACTTGCTCATAATGGTCTACGGAGCCCGGGTGGGTGTTGAAGAAGCGCGCTAGTTCGCGATACGGATTGTCATCCGTGAGGTCAACTCCCCGCATCAGGTAACAAAAGCCCGCAACATCGGGCATGGAGGCACGCACGCGATCATGAAGAGCCCCCGCCGCGATGGACAGGTAGCCGCCCTGGGACGCACCCGTAACGAACACCCGCGACTTATCCACAAACGGAAGCTCCAACGCAGTATCCACAGCCATTACTGCGTCGGTTACCAGCCTGCGGAAGTAGTAGTCTTCCTTGCTTTCAATCCCGTTCGACATGAAGCCGCGAGCGTGAGGAGAAGCTGGATGAGGATCCGGCGTAGCAGCGTATCCTCCAAAATCACCGCCCTGCCCGCGCGAGTCCATCGACAGGTGCACGTAGCCTGCCATCGGCCAGTGCGGGTAGGCGCCGGGGATTCCTCGCCCTCCCCCATAGCCGTGATACTGCACCATGATTGGCAGATCGTTTTGTTGCATAAAACCGGCCGGCCCGGACAGCCACCCCCGGATTGGGTCCCCCATAAAACCGGGGAATTCGAGGTCGTAATAGTCGATCTGCTTATACGGGGTGTCAAGTGGGGTTAGCGAATAAACCAGGCCACCCCGAGCGATCTTCTGGCGGGTTTGTGCCAGCGTATTCTCCCAAAACGAGGTGAAGTCAGAGGGCATGTGCACGTCGGGTTGGAACGTGCGCATCTCGGTCAAAGTCAGATCTGTAAGTGCCACCCCACCAGATTAACGCTCGCCCGCGAGCGCGATTCCATTTTCAAGACCAACACCCCTTTCGTCTGATGTCTTATTTGTTAGGATTTGAGAGAAACATTTGTGCACGCAAAGGAGCCAGCGGTGGCACCAACCTCCTCAGCCACAACCAGTCCCCGGCGTTTTATCGCCATCGACATTGGCGGCACCAAAATAGCCTCAGCCATCGTGGAGCTTGCCAGCCCCCTCCCCCTCGTTAGCAACAAGTCCGAGGTTCCCACCCCCGCCAGGTCCGGGTCCAAGGCCGTAGTTGAGGCCGTGTTTGAATCAGTTCGACGTTGCCTCGCCCTCGAAAATGAAGCCCCTGCGGCTATCGGCATTGCATCTGCAGGCGTTGTGAATACTGAAACCGGAGCGATCATTTCCGCAACGGATTTGATCAAAGGCTGGGCCGGAACGCCGCTGGCAAAGCTGGTGGAGGAAGAATTTGGCTTGCCCGTGGCCACCTTGAACGACGTGCACGCTCACGCCCTTGGCGAATGTACTTACGGGGCGGGGAAGGAATACGGCTCTGTGCTCGCGGTAGCGGTTGGCACAGGCATCGGCGGGGCTATTGTTGCAGACGGCAAGCTCCACATGGGTGCGCACTTCGCCGCCGGACACGTTGGCCACGTTCCCCACCCGCTCGCGGCCGGTTTCCCCTGCTCGTGCGGCGCTAGTGGACACATCGAGTCCGTTGCGTCCGGCACCGGCCAGGTTGATCTTTACAATGCGCGCACAAGTGCGAATGAGGACCAGGCCAAGAGCGGGAGAGAAATCACTCAGCGCGCGCAGGCTGGCGAGGCCCTTGCCACTCAGGTTCTGGCAGATTCGGGCGCCGGGCTGGGCGATGCGATTGCGGGGATCGCGAACTGTGTTGACCCTCAGGCGGTGGTTCTATCGGGTTCGGTCACAAGGTCGGGCGAGATCTGGTGGTCCGCGCTCAAGAATGCCTTCCAAGCCGGAGCCCTGCCCATTCTTAAAGAAATCGAAATACTTGAAGGCACGCTCGGATCTGACGCTCCCCTACTTGGCGCCACCACCTGGGCCGCTTCCAAACTTGAAGGAGTAGAAAATGAACGATAGGGCAAACACCCTTCTGCAACAGATCAAAGGCGGCCTTGTGGTCTCGGTCCAGGCCTATCCGGGCGAGCCAATGCGCCACCCCGAAACGATGGCGCAGATTGCGCTCGCCGCGCAGCAGGGCGGAGCGGTGGCTATTCGCTGCCAGGGCCTAGCCGATATTTCTGCGATTCGCGGTCAGGTGGACGTGCCCGTTATCGGCCTGTGGAAAGACGGCCACGACGGCGTATTCATTACCCCCACGTTGCGCCACGCGCGTGCGTGCATGATGGCCGGAGCCGACATTGTTGCTCTTGATGCCACGCGCCGTCCCCGCCCAGATGCCCTAACCTACGCACAAACCGTGGCGGCCCTGCACGATGAAGGAGCCGTTGTGATGGCTGATTGCGGGTCTTTTGAGGATGCGGTTATGGCCGCCGAGGCCGGCAGTGACATTCTCTCCACCACGCTTTCGGGCTACACCGGTGAACGACCCAAAACCGATGGCCCCGACTTTGAAGTGCTCCACCGCATCGTCGAGGAATTCCCCGACCATCCCGTGCTGTGCGAAGGCCGCATCCACACGGTTGATCAAGCCCGTCAAGTAATGGAAGCGGGCGCCTGGGCAGCCGTGGTTGGCACCGCAATCACGCACCCCACGTCAATCACCAGGTGGTTCGCAGCCGCCGTCAAAGAGGGCGTAGCCAAGTAGCTAACAAAGAGCCGGTAGCAAAATCCCGCTACCGGCTCTTTGCCTAATCTTGCAGTTCGAACTCGACTTCAACCTCAACGGAAGCATCGAGCGGGAGTGCGTTCACTCCAAGCGCGGAGCGCACGTGCTGGCTGCCAAAAATCTCCTGGTACAGCTCCGACGCCCCGTTAATCACGGCCGGTTGGGCGTGGAATGCGCGCGAGGAAGCCACAAAACCCGTCACCTTCAACACTCGCTTTATACGATCTACTCCCCCGGCAGCCTCAGCCGCGGCAGCCAGCGCGTTCAAAGCACATAGGCGCGCAGCCTCGTACGCCTCCACTGGACTGGTCCGGTTCGGTCCAACGCGGCCCTGGCACGTCACCCGCCCGTCCGCCATCGGCAACTGACCGGACGTGCGCACCGTATTTTCAAAAACGAGGGCCGGCGTGTACGCCGCTACAGGAGCCACCACCTTCGGCAACTCGATACCAAGTTCTTCCAAACGCTCACTAACACTCATAGCAGCTCCTTCCACCCCAAATTTATCAAGCAGGGCCCGAGCAAAAACTCAAACCACGCGCACACACGCCTGGATTTGCGGCACTCGGCACAAAGAATTGAACGCGCCCTTACTTGCGGGTATCGTCCACAATTCGGGCAGAAAACAAGCGCCCTTCGGAGCGCGAAGCGTTTTGCTGTAAGTTTCCCAATAGAAAATAGCATTCGAGATTGGAACCGTGATGAGCGCTCCTCAAAATACCCCATCGGGACCACAGGCTGGTGAGTCTGGGTCAAACCCGGAGAAGTTGCAGCGAAAGCTTGGGGCTCGCCACCTGAACATGATCGCTATGGGCGGCGCTATCGGCACCGGCCTCCTCGTTGCGTCTGGCGGTTCCATCTCTCAAGCGGGACCGGGTGGCGCCCTAGCCGCCTACGCAGCCATCGGTTTCATGGTCTACCTGCTGATGCAATCGCTGGGGGAAATGTCCACGTGGCTACCCACCGCTGGTTCGTTCGAGAACTGGGCAACCCGCTGGATCTCACCCTCATTTGGCTTTGCAACCGGATGGAACTACTGGTTCAACTGGGCTATCACCCTGGCCGCAGAGATCGTGGCCGTTGCGCTAGTCATGCGGTACTGGTTCCCAGACGTGCCCTCCTGGGTGTGGTCAGCCGTGTTCCTCACCGTCCTATTCCTTATCAACGCATTCACCGTTAAGGGATTTGGGGAAACCGAGTTTTACCTCGCCCTCATCAAAGTCGTTACGGTGATCGTGTTCTTGATCGTTGGCGTTGCCATGATTTTTGGCATTTTGGGCGGCCCGTCCCCCGGCACCCAAAACTGGACTTCTGGTGACGCCCCGTTTGTTAACGGATGGTTGGGATGGTTCTCAATTATGATGATCGCGGGCTTCTCGTTCCAAGGCACCGAGCTTATTGCGGTTGCCGCGGGCGAGGCCGAGAACCCTGAGCGCACCATCCCTAAGGCTGTGCGCACCGTATTCTTCCGCATCACCTTGTTCTACATTGGTGCGATTGCTGTCATCGGATTCCTGTTGCACTACTCTGACCCGCACCTACTAGCGGCAGATATTGGCGATATTTCCATCTCGCCCTTCACCCTCATTTTTGAGCGCGCGGGCATTCTGGCTACGGCAACCATAATGAACGCAGTGGTGCTAACCGCGATCTTGTCAGCAGGAAACTCCGGCATGTACGCCTCATCCCGGATGCTGTATTCGCTAGCCCTGTCGGGCAAGGCCCCCAAGATTTTCACCAAGGTAAACAAACGCGGCGTCCCCATGCCCGCCCTCCTGGCCACCACCGCGGTAGGCGCATTCGCCTTCATCACGTCACTGATTGGCGATGGAGCGGCTTACCTGTGGCTCATCACCGTCTCCGGCCTGTCCGGCTTCATCGTGTGGGCGGGCATCGCGTGGAGCCACTACCGCTTCCGCAAGGCCATGAAGGTCCAGGGTCACGATCCGGCCGAGCTTCCCTTCCGCTCCAAGCTGTTCCCACTCGGCCCCATCGTTGCCCTCATCATGGTTCTGGTCATTATCTTCGGGCAGAACATGGAGATATTCTCAGGCCAGTTCAATGTTGGCGCAATCTTCTCAACCTACGTTGGTCTGATCGCGTTCCTGTTGCTGTGGATCGGCCACAAGATAGTTACCCGCTCAAAAATGGTAGACCCCGCAACCGCCGATCTTTCACGCGTAGACCACTAAAGCATTCGTCTTCATATTTTAGAGGGCGCCTACCGGTAAAAATCGGCAGGCGCCCTCTGCGTAAACCATCAGCTGCAGATGTCCCCGCGGCAAACCGTGCTGCACTCCAAGCAAAACTCGTGAGAGCAGAGGCTCTTGTTAAGCGATGCGCAAAACGTTGCTGAAGCGGCGTAGCTCCTCGATAGTGGAAGTTGATTTTGCCAGACCTTCCAGGGAATTAACCTCAATCAACACACCAAGAACACTCGGATTGTGGCGCAAGCCAGAGATGGTCTGGGCGGGCGTATCAGCATTTACCGAAACGATCACGGTGGTTCCCGCTCGGCGCGCCGCCGCGAGGATTCCTGCGGTGGCCTCGGCCCCAAAGTCCGATGCGTTAAACGAGACGTAGCTAAGACCCACTATCGACATTGCGCGCATTGCCTGACGGACCGTGCGCACACGCACACCCCAATTGCGAACCAGGCCCTCATCCTTCAAGGAGCGAAGCGTCTGCACCTGCTTGCGCGAGAGCAAATGGTCCGCGCACTGTCCGGTTAGCTGCACGATGTCCAGGTTTTCTCTGCCCGTGCGTTGGAGTGCCGCCAAGATGCTAACTTCAAGGAGCTGCGGGTCCATACCAAGATCGGGCAGCGCCGCGGATTCGCTTGGGTTACCAAGGTGGATACTCAAAGCGGACTGAGCGGGAGCATCTGCAAGAAGGGATTGCGAAGAGGAGTCCGTGGCCTCAACAAAACGCAGGCCGGAAAGATCAACCTGTTCCACGCCGGCGCTCTGTGCGCAGCGAGCGAACGCATTGGTCAAGCTAACACCAACTGGAGCGTCCAGACTCACCGATTGTGAATCGAATGCCGCACTCATCTCAAACATCGCAACCCCCTATCCTCTTTTACGATTAGGTAAAGCTACTTTACCATCTATTGACTTTGTTCTTTGCCTCATTTTGCAAATTGTCTAATTGATCGCAAAAGGCTCGCTCCTTCGAGCGAGCCTTTCCTTAAATCATTAGCTACTTCAACGCCGTCTCAAGGTCTAACCTCAGCCCGGCTTTGCAAACTCCAACCCTCGCCGGCTAGACACACAGACCAGTTCACCCGTTTGCGGATCAGTGAACTCGAGATTCTTCGCCAGCAACTGTAGCTGCGCGAATCCCGGCGGGGTTTCGTCTAGCCCGTACTTTGCCGCAAACTGTCCTCCATACAGCGGGTCACCCACAATCGGAATACCCACCCCAAAAAAGTGTGCGCGAATCTGATGCGTGCGCCCAGTCACCGGCTCAACGTCCCACACCTGCAAACCCGCTCCACGCACCGGCCCGGAAGCCTCGGGAACAAAACCGGTAGCGGGGCGCATAATCGTCTGCGAGTTAGGCTCACCAGCCTCGTTAAAAACCCTCATTCCGCGCTTTTCAATACGCGAAGTAACGCACAGGTAGGGGCCGCGCTCATCCACGCCGCCTGATACTGCAACATTCTCGTGCGCCCGAGCCGCAAACCAGCTCACGTCCAATGCGCCCGCACTATCCACGCCAGAGGGCTCTCGGCCCGGCAACCCCGCAGCGTCCTCCGCTGGGAGACCCGTAACCGCAAGGTATCTCTTCTTCACCTCGCCGCGCGAAAACATCTGCTGATACATGCCGCGCTTAGCCGGATCCGAGGTCGCTAAAATCACCCCGGCCGTGGCTCGGTCCAAGCGGTGCGCAAACACGATGTCATCATTGCCCTCCTGCCGGCGAAGCGCCACCGTTAGCGTGCGCGCCACAAACCTACCTCGCGGCATTGTGGCTAAATCATGCGGCTTATCCGCAATCAGCCACCCCTCACCGCGAGCCAGCACCTCCACCTCAATCGCGCTCGAAGGTTCGTCCGGGATTGGCCTATAAATCCACACGCCCTGCGAAAGACTTACCGTAGAAGCGTCCGCATCCAAGCTCCTCCCTCGCGAATCAACCACATCCCCGGACGCAAAAATTGCTTCAATCACGGCCTCATCCAGGGTTGGAAACCGATTCACCAGGGCGTCGCGAAGCGTCAAAAAATCCGAAACGCCCACGCGAATCGGGCGCACTCCCCCACGAGCGGGAGGCACGTGCCTAACGGATCGCATCCATCACGCGCACAGCATCCAACGCCCGCATATGCGGCAGCGGGTCAACGCCCATCGAGATCACGTAGTCCGTCAACTGTTCGCGCACCTCGTCTACAAGTTCCTGCACGTTCCACGGCTTTGTGAAATAGTGATCCAAGCTCGCCTCATTCAGCGCCCGAATCGTGTCTTCCTGATCCGCCTGGCCCGTCACCAGCACCTTGCGCGTATCTGCCGTCTGCTCATCGGAGGCCAGCGCAATCAAGAAGTCAACGCCAGACTCTCCCGGCAACCTGTGATCGGCCAGAACCAGCGCAAGCACGTCGCCGTCCTCTTCAATCTCATCAATCGCAAGGCGCGCGTCCTCCGCCGAATCAGCCACCTCAATGCGGCATACGCCCTGAAACGACTCGAGGTCACGCTCTAGCGCGTCGCGAACCTCCGGCTCGTCCTCCACAATCAAGATCGCAAGCTTCATCATTCCTCGTTTCCACTATCTTCTAACAACAACTTTTCCACATCTGACCCCGCAACGGGTAGAACCACAGAAATCGTCGTGCGCCCTGGCACGGACGCGATCGAAAGCGAGCCGTCGTGATCATCCACAATCGACTTCGAAATCGACATTCCCATACCCAGCCCAAACCGCACCTGGCCGCCCTTCGTAGTGAAATGAGGCTCCAAAATGCGATGCACAAGCTCTTGGGGGATGCCCGGGCCGTTATCGGTAATGGCAACCCGCACGTGCGCTTCATCCGGAGCCGACGTTTCCACCACAATCTTCGCCGCTTCCTCACCGCGCGCCGGAAGCGAGGGGGTGGGCGCCTGCGCCACCTCTCCAGCTTCGTCCTGGATAGCCTCTGCTGCATTAATGAGTAGATTGGTCCACACCTGCTCCAACCGCGCCGGATATGCGCGGATCGGTGGCAAATCCGCGAAGTGGCTCTCCACTTCCACCCCGCGCATGCGATGCGCGGTTAGGCGTAGCACGTCCTCGATATTCTCATCCAGATCCACGCCCTCCACAGGGGACGTATCCGGACGCGCATACGCCTTCAAAGAAGACACCAAATCCGTAATCCGTCCCGCGGCAACCGTGGAGTTTCGCACCGAACGTCCGATTCCAGCCGCGGCCTCAACGACCTCCAACGACGGGCCATCCGAGCCGCGTCCAAACCGGCCCTTCTTCTGCCCGCGCAACACATGTCGCACCTGATCTGGATCCGTAATGCCAGCGCCCACCAGCCTCTTCGCCAGCTCCCGGTTGTCATCAGTTAAAGCCATGACCTCGCGCACCAAAGCCCGCTCCTGCGCCGTTGAACGCGGACGCGCATCGCGGGCGCGCACCATCGCTTCCGCCGCATCCTCCATGCCACCGCGAGCGCCCAACACTGTAGCCACATCGCTGGCAATATGCTCGGTGGCCCGCTGCAGCGCCGCCACGGGATTGTTCAACTCGTGCGCGATGCCAGCCGAAAGCTCACCGAGCATCGCGAACTTCGTTTGCTCCACCAGCTGTTCACGCGCTGAACGAAGCTGCTGAAGCGTTTCAGACAGGTTCTTCCGCTCCATCTCAAGCTGTTCGGCTAACTCATGGTTTTCGATATGGAGGTACTCGGCGCGCACCAACCGGGCGGTGAGAGCCTGGATTGCCACCACCGCCAAGTTGGCTGAAGTATCGGGAGAATGTTGGAGCACGAACTCCAACTGCTCAATAGACAG
Source organism: Actinomyces sp. HMSC065F11 (assembly GCF_001813085.1). NCBI lineage: Bacteria > Bacillati > Actinomycetota > Actinomycetes > Actinomycetales > Actinomycetaceae > Actinomyces > Actinomyces sp. HMSC065F11. Next base: position 246,022 of record NZ_KV811484.1, on the reverse strand, counting down.
GCGAACCAACTCCACCTGCGTTGTGGTGGTGGACGTGAACATGGCTCGCTGTTGGCGGGCCAGCGACAGCAATCCGATGAGCGGCCCAGAAGTAGCATGATGCAAAAGCACGTCCCCAAACTGGGAAGAGCGATGCAAAGCCACCGAACCGCTGAGCACCAGGTACACCGCGTCCACAGACTCGCCCTGACGTGTCAGGTCCACACCCTCGGGCAACACCATGCGTGGGCGCGGTCCCAAAATCCGCTCAATGCCCTCCAGAAGCACGCGCTGCACCTGCTCACCCGGAGTGTCCAATCCGTACAGCAAATCACCCGCTCGCGGTTCATCCCACGCATCAAACCCGGCAGTCACCCGCGTTATTTCCGCGTCCGGCAAATACTTGAACAACCACCTGTTGATCACCGCCGAAACCTGCTCAACCAGTGCGGGCGGAGTCCACGGCACCGCCACCACCGACACCAAAGAGCCATCATTCACAGACCGGGCCACGTCCTCGTGCCGCTTCTTATCCGTGATCAACACAAAGCCAGATCGCGCCAGCACACCAAACTTACGTAGGCGCTCCACCACCTCGTCCACATTTCCAAGATGCGGGGAAATGAGGACGCCCGGCACTAAACACTGGCCGGTCTCGCACTGTGACGCGAGCGCGCGCTCCACCTGCTCAAACCCGAACGCAACACGCACGTCGCAGTTTTTCAGTTGCCCTTCAATATCAGAGGCCGCCTGGCAAACCGGATCGCTCTCATCTGCGGCAACGGCCAGAATATGCAGCATGTATTCTGCCGAATCGCCGCCCACGCGCGTCACGCTCACATCTACCTGCTTTCCGCTAAACGCCTCGCGTTACAACAGGCCTGCCCCGCCCCAGTACAGTGGCATCACAAAAGCGAGTAGCAACGTGCCGGACACGCCAACCACAAGACCCGTCTTGATCATGCGCGGCGTGCTGATCTCGCCCGTCGAGTAGGCAATAGCGTTCGGAGGCGTCGAGATCGGTAGACACATGCCCAGCGAACAACCCAGCGCCAACACCACCGCGATCTCGGCCGGCGTTGCCGCAACCGATGCGCCCAGACCCATACCGAGCGGAATCAACAGGTTTGCCGCGGCCGAGTGCGAAATAACGTTTGACATCAAGAAGCCCACTCCCGCTAGAGTCAGCATAAGCAGAGCAACCGGCACGGCCTCCCAATTAATGAGGCCAATTATCCAAGCGTCGAGGCCCGTCTTACCCACACCAATACCCAGGGCAATACCACCCGCCACAAGCCACAGCACAGGCCAGTCAAGGTTGCGCAGATCATCACCCGACATCGCCTGCGTCACCATCAGTAACACCACGGGTACGAAACCAACCGTGTTAGACGAAATGCCGTGTAGCGGTTCCGTCATCCACAGCAACACGGTTATTCCTGCCACTACATAGAAGATAGTTGCGTTTCGACCGCGATCGAACTTGGCACTTAGATCAAGCTCGATGTTTAGGTCCTTCGGCATGTAAGCAAATGCTAGCCATGCCCACGAGATTGCCAGCACCACAAGCATTAGTGGAATCGCCAGAGCCATCCAGCCGATGAACGAAATATGAATGCCTGCGCTTTGGAGCGCACCTAGCGCAATAGCATTGGGCGGCGTACCCACGGGCGTACCAATACCGCCCACGTTCGCGGCCACCGGAATCGCCAGGGCCAGGCCAACTCGAGACTTCCCCTCGGGCAACTGCGCCAAAACCGGCATGAACACCGCAAACATTGTGGCTGTTGTGGCCGTATTCGACATGAACATCGAGAGGGTGGCCGTGATCAGCATGACGCCCATCAACATCATCTTCGGAGAGGACAAGAACGGCTTCAGCATAACCGCTGCAATCGCCTTATCCACACCAAACTTTGCTGCTCCATCCGCAAGCATAAAGCCGCCCAAGAACAAGATGATCACTGGGTTAGCGAGCGATGCAAAGAACGTGGCAGAAGTCGGCACACTGTCAGGAACCGGCAAAAGAGCTTGATCGGAAACTAGCAAAACCTCTGCCATTATCACCAGCACAGCGGTAGCAGACAGTGGGATAGCTTCGGTCACCCACAGCATGATCGCGGCCAAGAAGATCGCCAACATGCGCGAGCCCACCGGATCAAGACCCGGAATGTCCACAACAAACGGAACAATAAAGCCTATTACTGCGGCGATCTGACCAAATCGCTGAAGCTTGGTGGCCTGCTGAGCGATCACTGCTTTTGGCCCCGACTTACGGGGCGCGGACTTCCTAACCGTCGGCGTAGCTGAACGACGCCGAACCTGCTTAGATCCGGGGGTCATACTTTGCGTCCTCATCCATATTTGCAAATGCCGGCTCCTCGTTGAGCACGGCTTAGCGCCCCTATAGTCTAGCTCACACTTACGGGGCAAATTAGGCCAAATGGCACGCCTTTCGACTCTCCGCTACCCCACTGCGGGCACACGAGTACAAAACATGCGTGCATGGGCCTTGCGCACATGAACCGAGTGCGGCTACCTCGCTACTGGAACGACACAAACCACGGGCGCGGTTCGATGCCCATAGTCTGCTTCGCGTTCAGCATCGGCTTGTCCTCATCGATGAAGTTCTTCCACGCCATCCAAACCCACGGCTGCAGGTCTTCACGAATCACGTCCCACGTATGCATCTTCGCTTCCGGACTTCCGTGGCCATCCACGTGAACAACCGTTGCCAGTTCAAGATGCTGCACCATCTGGTCGCGGTCGCGAATCATCTGCAACTGAAACTGGTGCAACATAAACACCTTCTGCGGAAGATTGTTATCGCGCACAAGCTCGGCGAGCCACTGCGAAACCTCATTCACTTCCGCAATCTCAACGTGGCCAACCTGCTGCAAATGCACCTGGTCGCCATACAACTTCCACTCCGGATCGAGCGCCAATCCAACGTTCGGGCGCTTCAACAGTTCCGCGTAAAGCTTTGCCTGATCAAGCAGTTTCGCATGCCCCGGCTGCAGATCAATAATCGCGTAGCCACCCACCTCTGTAATCGCATCAACAGACGGAACCAAATCAGCTGCCGGCGTCACATCCGAATAAAGGCCGTCATCTCCCGCACCTGCCGATGCAACCGTCGCAATGATTTCAAACGCCGGAATAACCGACACATCACTGAACTGCTGGTACTGTTGCGCGTACTGCAATGCCAGTTGTGCTGCTTCAGCAGGTGATTGCTCACCTAGCACTCCCAAAGCCGCCAGCTTCGGGTGGCCGTACAGGGCCACCATTCGCCTGCCGGGGAACACCAGGCCACCCCCGCCCGGCAACTCATCCGCAGAAGTCGCCAGGTGGGCGGTTTGGGCCAGCATCCGCGTTCCCCCAAAATCCGGGCCTAAACCAACCGCAACCCTACCCTCGCGCATCATCTTCATTGACTCACTCGTCGCACGCGGATCAGCCTGCGCCAGCACGCTCACGTCAAGTCCCGCAGTCAGTGCGTTAGCTACCACGCCCAAAGGAGAATCCTGCGTGGCAAAGCCAACCGCATTCGGATTCGCTTTTCCCGTTTCACCGTGCGGAAGGGAAGCTAGCTCCACCATTCGCGAGGTGGGGGCTGCCTCAGTATGTCCCGTCTCGATTTCCTCCCCGCCGGTTTGCTCTGTCTGAGCGGGGAGTTCCGTAACGTCCTCGGCTACCGGCTGCGGCTCAAACTCTGGCACCGCCATATTGGCTGGATCAAGACTTAGCAGATCATCCACGCCAAACTCATCGGCAACGCGGACTTCGGAACCCAAAACGGTGCTCAGCGCCTGCACGTCGCCCGCATCCGTCATCACATCCACATCAGCTACAACGTCCACTGCGCCCACGGCCAATACCGTCTTCACGCCCAAACGAGTTAGCTCCGCACCCACCTCACTGGCGTCCGTCTCGGTCAACATCGGGATTGAGAGAGCTCGCGCCACCGCGGCCGCCCGCGCCTGCGCAACCGGTTCTGTAGATGCAACCACCGCGGCCTCAGCCTGATCAAACAGCGCCTTTGAAACCTCCACATCCGTATCAAAAGCAACCGTTTCAGTAGGCGCGGCGGGCTGCGTAGCCTCTGTAAGTTCAGACGCAGATTCAGAGGAGCCATTAGGCGCGCTTGAGCAGGCCGCTAGACCACTCATCATCAATGCGGCAACCAAACCGGACAGAAACCGTGCCCTAATCGAAAACGCGCGCATACCAAACCCCTCAGATCGCTAGCGCCCAAAGTCTAACAAGTATGCGAACATCCGCCCGAACACAGGCCCACTGAAGCCAGCCAAAGGTCTACAAAACAAAGTCGACTGCACGGCCTCGCTAAATGTAACGGGACACCCAGCTGGCGATAATCTCTCCCGCCCAGGCAGCTACACCCGGCCTTGTCAACAAATGATCCGCTCCGTCTAGTGCCACGAAACTCTTCGGCATCTGCGCAGACCGGTAAATATCCATTGCGTTATGCACGTCCACAACCCCATCTTGAGGCGAATGCATCACCAACAGAGCAGCAGAGAGCGAACTGATCTTCTTATGAAAATCGTCCTGATTCTTAAGGTCGTGAAAAATTGGTGCTCCCACTAGCATTTCGTGACCCGCAATCTGAATGACAGCCGTGCCCTGTTGAAATACCGGCGTCAAGCGATCCTTCAAAATCTCAGCCACATGCCCCGGATCCGAGGGCGCCGCAATAGTTGTAACCGCGACAACCGAATCTAAATCCCCAGCTGCTGCAAGTACCGCTGCGCCGCCAAGTGAATGACCCACCAGTAGCTTCACTGTGCGTCCCTGCGAGTTCATCCACCGGCAGGCGGCTTTCAAATCTTCAACATCGGCAGAAAACGTAGACTCTGTGAAGTTTCCAGCCGACGCTCCCAGCCCCGCAAAATCGAAACGCAACACGCCAATCCCGCGATTCTTCAAAGCTTTCGCAATCCGTGACACCGCGGGAACAGAAATGTTGCACGTGAAACAATGCGCAACGATGGCCCAAGTTCGCGGCTCGCCATCGGGGGTATCCAACACCCCGCTGAGCTTCAGTCCCGTCGCGCCTTCAAACGTAACCTGCTGCGCCATGCCCCGCTCCTTCGCGCGCACCGGCCTCTTAGAATCCGACCTCTTTATCGACTACAAAATGAGGGCGATGCTTGACCTCACGATAAATTCTACCCACGTATTCGCCAATCACACCCAACGCAAGTAGCTGAATTCCTGAAAACGCAATGATCGCCGCAATAGTCGTAACGTAACCGGGAGTCTGCACGCCGTAAATCGACCAGTTGACGATTAGCCAAACCAGGTAAACAAGGGCCAGGGCAAACATGAAACCGCCGAGACCCGCAACCATGCGTAGCGGCTTCGCGTTAAATGAGACAATCCCGTCCCAACCGTAATTGAACAGGGACTTCAGCGACCACGAAGAAGCCCCCGCAATGCGCTGCTCATTCTCATACTTCACGTAGGAAGTGGGGTAGCCGATCCAAGAGAACAAACCCTTTGAAAACCGCGAGCGCTCATCGAGAGCGAGGAGTGTTTCCACAGCTCGGCGCGAAAGCAGACGAAAATCGCCGGCTCCGTCCACGAGCTCCACTTCCTCCATCATCTTGTTGGACAGCCTGTAATACATGCGCGAAAAAGCGGTTCTTAGCTTCGAGTCACCATCGCGATTGCGAAGCGCAACCACCTGGTCAACGCCCTCTTCCTCCATCGTCTGAATCAGCTTAGGAATCAGCCGGGGCGGATGTTGCAAATCCGCATCCATGATCAAAGTGGCGTCACCATCGGCATACGCCAGCCCAGCGAGCATAGCCGGTTCTTTCCCGAAATTGCGCGAAAACAACACGCCGCGAACCCGGTCATGTTTGCCCGCAAGCTCCTCAATCACCGCGGCAGTATTGTCCGAAGACCCATCATCAACCAAAATGAGGTTCCAATCTTGCGGACCGTCCACAAAAACGGCCTCCACCTGGCGAACCAACTCAGGTAGCGTCTGCTCCTCATTGAAACAGGGCACAACAATGGAAATCTTCTGCAATTGCACGCCTAAAGTATAACAGCGACAAAAGGCGCCCAGTTATGCCGCCGCCAAGCCCAAAAACAAGGGGAGCGCGGCAAACCACCGCGCTCCCCTTAACCGCAAAGCGGCCAAGGCCTCACAGAATCAAACCTGCTCGGGAACCATCGAGATCGAGCCGCACGGGCACTCCTCGGCACAAATTCCGCAACCCTTGCAGTAGTCGTACTTGAACTCGTACTCGCCCGGCTTGATCTTCGTGATCGCATTATCTGGGCACACGCCAAAGCAGTTGTCACAACCAAAACAGTTGCCACACGACATGCAGCGGCGAGCCTCAAACAGCGCCGAATCCTCGTCCAGACCCTTCACGACCTCATCAAACGTAGACGCGCGGCGCGGCCCCTCCAAACGAGCGCGCATACGTCTTGGTGCATCCGCGTAATACCAGGTGGTCAGGCGCTCAAACGCAGCGTCATCATGCTTGACCGCCGGCTCGTACTCGCCTCCGCGCAGATATGCGTCGATGTAGCGAGCAGCCTTCTTGCCGTGACCAATCGCAACCGTAACCGTGCGCTCAGATGGCACCATGTCACCACCCGCGAACACGCCCTTCAGGCCCGTCATCATCTGGCGATTAACCTGTACCACGCCATCTTCAATCTGAATGTCCTTAGCGTTTTCAATCAGCGACAGGTCGGCCTCCTGGCCGAGCGCCATGATCAGCGAATCCGCGCCAAGCTCTTCAAACTCGCCGGTGGGCTGAGGGAATCCCTTCTCATCCAGCTCCATCTTCTCAATCGTGATCGAACCGCCATCCACGTGCTTAACCGTGGAGAGCCAGCGCATCATAATGCCTTCCTCCTCGGCCTCCTTGACCTCAGAGTCGTGTGCCGGCATACGGTCACGCGTGCGGCGATACAAAATCACAGCCTCTTCCGCGCCGAGCCTCTTAGCTGTACGAGCAGCATCAACAGCAGTGTTGCCACCACCGTAAACCACCACGCGGCGGCCCAGCAGCGGCTTGTCACCCGTCTCCACCTCGGACAGCATCGAAACTGCGTCCATGATCTTCGCCGACTCACCCGCAGGCACGTAAGCGCGCTTACCGATATGAGCACCAACCGCGAGGAACACCGCGTCAAAGTCGTCCGTCACGTCCTCAACGTTCTCAACCTTTCGGTTAAGCTCGATCTTCACGCCCATATCCACAATGCGCTGAATCTCGCCCTCAAGGATGCCGCGCGGCAGACGGTAAGACGGAATACCGAACCTCATCATGCCGCCAGCCATCGGACCAGCCTCGTAAATCGTCACGTTATGACCCAAACGTCGCAGATGATACGCCGCGGACAAGCCGGACGGGCCCGCACCAACAATCAGCACGTTCTTACCCGTATCCGCATTCACCGGCTCAACCGTCCAGCCTTCCTCAAGCGCCTTATCGCCCAAGAAACGCTCAACCGCATTGATCCCCACGGTCTCATCAACCTTGCCGCGGTTACACATCGTCTGACACGGGTGGTAGCAAACGCGCCCCATCACGGCAGGCATCGGATTGTTCACCATAATTTCGCGCCAAGCGGACTCGTAGTCACCCTCTTCGGCGTGGTAAAGCCACTGCTGAACGTTCTCACCAGCCGGACACGCCTTATTACAAGGAGGTAGCAAATCCACGTAGATCGGACGCTCCGTGCGCCACGAACCCGTCTCGTTTGCCAGCGACGAACCCACGTCCAAAGTGATAGCAAACGGCTTCGTATCACCACTAATGCCAGAAGTTGCGTCACTGCGTGCCGCCGCCGAAACGTCTACGGCCTCACTTGTCACATCACTCTTACTCATCGTCAGTTCTGTCCTTGCTTGTCCGCCTTGCCAGCGCCCTCGCCAGCCTTCACATTTGCAGCCCCGTCAGCGCGCGTTTGCGTGCCCGCAGAGTATTCACCTTGCGTTGAGGTCGCGTCCGTCTGCTCCGTGGCGCCCTCGTCAAACTCATCAAATGGCTTCCTGAACCCGTAGCGAGCCTCTTCAAACTCCACAAAACGCTCAGTTGCGAGGTCATAATCCTCATCATCCACCAGGTTGTAGCGGCGAATATTCCTATCCGCACCCGCCTGGATGCGCCTGATCGCCTCCTGGTCGCCACCCTTCTTAAACAGGTGTGCGAACCGGCGTTGCGGCTTCAAATACTCCTCAACCGGGGTGGGCCTACGTAGCTTCATCACCGAAGTGACCTCACCATACTCGGCCTCGTAAACCGGGAAAATACCCGTCTGTACGGCAAGGCGTGCCAAATGGACCGTCTGCGCCGAGGCCGAGCCCCAACCCAGCGGACACGGCACCAAAACGTGAATGTAACGCGCTCCGTGGAACTGCATCGCGCGGTTCACCTTGTACTCCAAGTCGCGCAAGTCCGCCACGGTTGCCGTTGCCACGTACGGGATTTCGTGAGCCATCGCGATGCGCGGCATGTCCTTACCCTGGCCCCACTCGTTGCCCGGATTCGGACCCACCGGTTGGGTGGTAGCCGTGCGCGCCGTCGCCGGCGTAGCACCCGAACGCTGAACGCCCGTATTCATGTACGCCTGGTTGTCGTAACAGATGTAAAGCACATCATCATTGCGCTCAAACATGCCAGACAGCGGGCCAAAGCCAATATCTACCGTGCCGCCGTCACCGCCCTGAGCCACCACGCGCGTTGTACGGCCCTTTGCCTTAAACGCTGCGGCCGCGCCCGTTGCCACCGCCGCCGCGTTGCCAAACAGGGAATGCAGCCAGGGAATAGTCCAAGACGTTTCCGGATAGGGCGTTGAAAATACCTCCAAGCATCCGGTTGCATTAATAGCCACCATGTCCTTATCGGTTGCACGCATCGCCGTATCGAGGGCATAGCGGGCGCCCAACGCCTCACCGCATCCCTGACAAGCGCGGTGACCGGAAGTCAGCGAGTTATAGCGGTCCGGATCCGACTGAACCGAACGCAACTGCTTGTCAGCCAGACGGTTACCCACCGCATAAGAGCCAACCTGGTAAAACTTAACCTTCTCTCGCGCCGGAATAGCAGTTTGGCGCACCTGCGGAAAGTCCTCACGTACTCCACTATCAGTACTCATCAGTTATCCGCCTTCGTAGAAACTTCCAAATCCAACTTCGCGTTCACCCGATCCTGCATGTCGCGAATCATGTTCTCAGCAGGAGCACCCGAACGACGCGTGCGTGCCTCGCGCTCCAACTCACGCTCAACGAGTTCCTTATCCAAATCTAAGAAAGTGAGGTGATCGACGTCGTCAACAACCGCCTTATCGAGGTATTCATGCAACGAGCCCGCGGTAATGTTGCGGCCACCCAGGCCTGCGATCAGCTCGTGACAGGTGAAGTTCAATCCGCGCATTGCCGCCCGGCAGTGCGATGACACGATGCCACCAATGCCCACCGAGAACGCCTTTTCCAAAACCACAAAACGCTTCGCGCCCTGCAAGACCTCACGAACCGCGTCGGAGGGGAAAGGACGGAAAGAGGTAATGCCGAGAACGCCAATCTTCTCGCCGCGAGCGCGGCGAGCATCAACGACGTCCTTGATCGTGCCGAGTACAGATCCAAGTGCCACGATGATCGTTTCCGCGTCCTCGCACTTATACGGGCGCACCAAACCGCCAGAATCGCGGCCAAACACCCGCTTAAACTCTTCTTGAACCTGCGGAATAAGCTCCAACGCCTGCAACTGCTTCGCGTGAGCCAGGTAGCGGACCTCAGTGAACGCCTCCGGACCCACCATCGCGCCAATCGAAACCGGATCGGACGGATCCAGCACCTGCCGCGGCTCATAGGACGGCAAGAACTTCTCAACCTGCCCAGCCTCGGGCACATCCACCTGCTCCACCGCGTGAGTCAAAATGAAGCCATCCATGCACACCATGACGGGCAACGAAAGCTCCTCCGCGATGCGGAAAGCCTGCACGTGCAAGTCCGCGGCCTCCTGGTTGTTCTCCGCGTAAAGCTGCAACCAACCCGAATCGCGCTGGCTCATCGCATCCGTGTGGTCATTCCAAATGTTGATCGGAGCGCCAATCGCACGGTTCGCAACCGTCATCACAATCGGCAAGCCTAGACCCGAAGCGTTATAAACAGCCTCAACCATGTACAACAAGCCCTGCGACGCCGTAGCCGTGTACGCCCTCGCGCCCACCGCCGACGCACCAATGCATGCCGACATTGCAGAGAACTCCGACTCCACATTCACATACTCGCAATGCTCCAACTTGCCGGACTTAACCAGAGCTGAAATGGCCTCCACAATATGGGTTTGCGGACTAATCGGGTAGGCCGCAACGACCTCAGGATGGCACGCAGCAACAGCCTTCGCGATGGCTTGCGAGCCCTCAATCTGCTCAAGCATTATCTACCTTCATTTCCTCAACCAAACGGAATGCGGCCTTCGCGGCCTCCTGGTTCGCCTCGCCAACCTTGCCTGCAAATCGGCCCGAGATCGCGCCGAGCACCGACTCCAAACGCACAATTCCGGTTAGCGCCGAAACACCACCCAAAAGCACCGCGTTAGGCAGCGGACGCCCCAGGTGTTCCAACGCAATCTCAGTGGCTGGAATCGTAACAATATGTCCCGGTAAAGAACGTTCCTCCAACTCGGCTAGTCCGAGCTCTTCCAGCGACTTTGCTGAATTCACAAGGCCGTAGCCGTCCGGCTGCAAACCTGAAAACACGTCCATAATCGGCAAAAGAGTTGGATCTTGAACAATAACCACATTTGGCGAGAGCACAGGCTCGCGACTGCGAATCACTTCATCGCGGATCCTGCAGTAAGACACAACCGGGGCGCCCATACGCTCAGACCCAAAAGAAGGAAAAGCCTGCGCGTGGTGGCCGTCTTCGAATGCCGCCATTGCCAACAGGTCCGCGGCAGTTACAACACCCTGTCCGCCTCGACCATGAATTCTTATTTCGACCATATGTTCATGCTAGGCACGTGCCAGTTGCGCAATGGTGCAGGCCAGCAGATCGTTGAATTAGTGCGGCTTAACCCTGTTAACCAATTATGAAAATGGCGCGGTTTTCATAATTTGCGTGTTACATATATGTACCTGCCGCTAGGCTTCAGCAGGCTCTTCCAAGCGCTTGGCAAGCCTGGTGAACACGCGCTCAATCACCTCGGCCTCCCCCGTCGATAACTCGTTCAACATCAGTTGCTCGACCTGACGCGCATGCAACTTCCCAGCCTCCAAGAACGTATGCCAACCCGCTTCCGTGAGCTGCACGTACAATCCGCGAGCGTCACCTTCTACATCACCTCGACATATCAAGCCGCGCTTTTCCAGCACCTTCACCTGGTACGACAAGCGGGATTTCGAGAACGACATCTTGGCGGCGAGGTCTTTAAACCTCAATCTGCGCCCCTCGGCCTCCTGCAACAACACGAGCACGTTATATTCCGCGAGCGTCACGCCAGCGCCCTCGCGAAGCACCGCTTCCATAGCGTCCTGCGCGCGTGCCGTAGTTTCAAAATAGAGACGCCAAGCACGCCACGTAGCTACCTTGCGTTTCGCTTCCTCCGGCGAGGAAGCTGCGATGTTAACGCGCGGCCTCGCGTCCTTTTCACTCAACTCACCCAAGGGAACCCAGCATTTCTTCCAGTGGCGTCACGTTTTTGAACTTATCGTCAGCCTCCGCCCGACCAATCGCGGGACGAGCAACTAGCGCCATCGCGAACTGAGCACCCGCGCTCTGAATCCTCTCGTGCAACGGCGCGTCGCGCGTGCCGTCATTCTTATCAATCACGTCGCCAAAATCATCGGACGCCGCGAACACGGCCGAAGGCATTACGTCCATCCGCAGGTACGAAAACAGTGGGCGCATCGCATAATCAATCATCAGCGAGTGTCGAGCCGTGCCACCCGTAGCGCCAAGCAGCACCGGTTTTTCGCGGAGCGGATCCTCAAACAAATCCCAAAACGCCTTGAACAAACCTGAATAGGACGCTTGAAATGTAGGCGAAACAGCTATTACACCATCGGCCTCGCGCACCGCCTGCAACGAGTCAGCCAAATCCCCGACCGGGTTCATCGTCAGCATCGCGTCCATGATCGCACCAGCCAAAGGCCGCAACTCAACGACCTGCACATCCGCGCCCACACCCTCCTGGGACAAGTGGTTCGAGGTTGCCTCAGCAAGCGCCTTAGCCAGCCTCGTCGACGACGCCGACTCGGACAGGCCACCACTTACCACCACCACGCGACGCGAAGCCGGAGTGAACGGATCACGCGTAGAGTCAATCGCTCCGCCCTCAAAAATCTCACTCATCTTTCCTCCAAATGCTCTACTTCGAGCCGCTTTCGCCACGCTCGGACCGATCCGCAAACGCCTGTGACCCAGGGCCACCACCCGCTATCGGCGCCCTACCTGCACGGTCGCGTTCCACCAGGAACTCGTGAGTGGGACCATCCGGCACATGCGCGGGCCTCATCGAATCGAACTCCGCCTGCAAAACCGGAAGAACCTCACCCCACATATCAAGCTGTTCCAATACCGTCTTTTGCGGCAAACCAGCATGGTCAATCAGGAACATCTGGCGCTGATAGTCGCCCACCCATTCGCGGAACTCGAGCGTGCGATCAATAACTTCCTGTGGCGACCCCACAGTCAGCGGCGTCATACTCTGATACTGCTCCAACGATGGGCCATGACCATAAACCGGCGCATTATCGAAGTACGGGCGGAACTCATTCACGGCGTCTTGCGAATTCTTCCGCATAAACACCTGTCCACCCAGCGCCACAAACGCCTCATCCGCCTTCCCGTGACCGTAATACTCGTAGCGTTCACGGTACAGGTTCACCATGCGGATCACGTGGTCCTTCGTCCAGAAAATGTTGTTATGGAAGAAGCCGTCACCGTAGTACGCGGCCTGCTCCGCAATTTCGGGACTGCGGATCGACCCGTGCCACACAAACGGGGCCACCCCATCCAACGGACGTGGCGTGGCAGTGAATCCCTGCAACGGCGTGCGGTATTTACCCTGCCAGTTGATCACGTCCTCGCGCCACAAACGGTAGAGCAGATTGTAATTTTCAACCGCCAACGAGATGCCCTCGCGAATATCCCTTCCAAACCACGGATATACCGGGCCGGTATTTCCCCGCCCCAGAGCGAGGTCCACTCGACCATCAGCCAAATGTTGCAAATAAGCGTAATCCTCAGCCAGACGCACCGGATCCATCGTGGTAATCAAGGTGACCGCGGTTGAAAGGATGATGCGCTCGGTTTGCGCTGCCAAATATGCCAGAAGAGTCGGCGGGTTGCCGGGCGCCACAAACGGAGGATTATGGTGCTGACCAGTTGCAAACACGTCAAAGCCGACTTCCTCGGCATGTTTTGCTATCTCAACGGTGTTCTTGATGCGCTCGTTTTCTGAGGGTGCGGTGTGGTTTACCGGGTCACGAGTAATGTCACCGATGGTGAAAATCCCAAACTGCATGGCTCTCCTAGGTAGAAAATCAGACTCAAAACATGATTGTTCAAGTTTGAACGACTAGGTTCAGTTTAACAACTACATTCCCGCACGCAACGGATAAGCCCATTTATGAGCCGCCCAACCACAACCTCCACGCACGATGCACACAAAAGTGGCCGCGAGACTAAACTCGCGGCCACCTTCAAGTAGCTAACAACAGCGCCTCATGCGCCAGTAACCATTAACTAGGCTTGCTGCCACACAGCATCAAACGGGGTGTGCGCGGGAAGACTTCCCGCAATACCGCGCGTCACAATCTCCTTAGCGACGCGCACAGCCTCGTAAATATCCGAGCCCTTAGCAAGCTCGGCCGTAATCGCGGCAGCAAGCGTGCAACCCGCGCCCGTTGGACGCTCATCGCCAATCTTCGGCGAGGCATAGCGCGTGATCTTCTCGCCGTCCCACAGCAAATCAACGGCCTCGTCGCCTCCAAGCTGCATGCCACCCTTAGCAAGCACATACTTCGGACCAAGTTCGCCGATCTTTTGCGCCGCGCGAGCCAAATCGGCCTCCGTGCGCACCTCAATGCCAGAAAGCTGCTCCGTCTCAAACAAGTTCGGCGTCACAACCGTTGCCAGCGGCAACACCTTTGTCTTCAGCGCCTCGTCCGTATCGTGCGCGTCACCAGCCTCCTGGCCCTTACAAATCAAAACCGGGTCAAGAACAATGTTCTTCCACTCGTTTGTCGCCAGTGCCTCGCGCACCGCCTCAATAGTGGCCACAGTGCCAAGCATGCCGATCTTCGCCGTATCCACATCCCACGTGGAAACCCCAGCCTCAACCTGATCCTTAATCACCTGCGGATCAACCGGAACAAACCTGTGAGCCCAGTTATTCTTCGGGTCGAATGACACGATGCAAGTAACCGCACCCATACCAAACACGCCAAGCTGGTGGAACGTCTTCAAATCCACCTGTAGCCCGGCACCGCCAGTTGCCTCGTTGCCTGCGATCGTCATGACCTTAACTGGATTGCTCGACGACATTTCCACCTCGATATAAATAGTTCGAAAAGCATAAGCAAGCGCCTTGAGAGCGCACCTACAACGCAAAGATTACACTCAAACTACTGCCTTGCCATATCCACAAAACGCGCGTAATGACCCTGGAAAGCAACCGGAATCGTTCCCGTCTCACCATTGCGGTGCTTGGCAACAATAATGTCGGCCTCACCCGGGCGCTCATCCTGATCGTAATAATCCGGACGATGTAGAAGCATGATCACATCCGCGTCCTGCTCCAGCGAGCCCGACTCTCGCAGGTCGGCGATCATCGGCTTCTTATCCGTACGTTGCTCCGGACCGCGGTTCAGCTGCGCAACCGCAACCACCGGGATCTCCAACTCTTTGGCCAAAAGCTTGAGAGAGCGGGAGAACTCGGAGACTTCCTGCTGACGCGACTCCACCTGTTTGCCTGACGACATCAGCTGGAGGTAGTCAATAACGACGAGTCCAAGATTGTGCTGCTGCTTCAAACGGCGACACTTCGCGCGAATCTCATTCATCGCCATGTTCGGCGAATCGTCGATAAAAAACGGCGCCTTTGAGATGTTAGAAATCGTCTTCGACAGCCGCGTCCAGTCGCGATCTTCCATCTCCCCTCGGCGCATCTTGCCGAAATGCACTCCGGCCTCGGCAGCAATCAAGCGCATACCGATCTCTTCTCGTGACATTTCCAACGAGAAGATCACTGAGGTGATGTTGTGGTGCACCGACGCTGCCCTCATGAAATTCATCGCGAGAGTTGACTTACCCATTGCCGGGCGAGCGGCAACAATAACCATCTGGCCCGGCTGTAAGCCCGTAGTGAGGTGATCCAGGTCTGCAATACCCGTAGGCACGCCCTTCGAAACGTCCTTGTTCTGCGCAAGCTCATCAAGATGGGCAAGTAATGGATCTGCGATCTCAGACAGCTGCACATAATCCGTAGTGCTCCGCCGCTCAGAGACCGCATAAATCTCAGATTGCGCGGCATCCACAATGTCATCAACATCCCCGCCCGTCTCGGCGTAACCGAGCTGAACAATACGAGTGCCTGCCTCCACAAGACGCCGCAGTTGCGCCCGCTCACGCACAATGCGCGCGTAATAACCCACGTTTGCAGCCGTCGGGACCGAAGCGATCAGAGTGTGCAAGTACGTTGGCTCTGGCAGACGGCTTAGATTTCCCTGGCGCTTGAGCTCACCGGCAACTGTGAGGGTATCCACAGGCTCGCCGCGGGAGTACAGCTCCATGATCGTGTTGTGGATCATCTCGTGATCCGGGCGGTAGTAGTCCGAGCTATCCATCGCCTCGATGACATCGTTCACGGCGTCCTTGGAAAGCATCATGGAGCCGAGAACGGATTGCTCCGCTTCAATATCTTGCGGGGGGATTCGATCAAAACCCGACTGGTCTGCCACAAAAACCGCCTTTTAGTTACATGCACCCTGCGCCCACGATTTTAGTGAGGCCGCGCTAGAGACACGCTCTATTTTGCACACAGGCGCGGTTATCAACAGTTACTGAGGGAAACAGTTAATACCGGTAAGGTTATCCCCGAAAGGGCAACTCCAAAAACCCTAAATGTTAATAACTTGTGCATTTTCGGTGGATAACTCCCATAAATTGTTTAAAACCTGTGGATAACGTGTGGATTGTGTGGAAGTCGTGTCAACGATGTCCATTCTCAAACCCTTGGAACAGCGCCAAATTATCCACAGTTTTGTTCACACCCTGTGGAACAAAAGTCGAAGGTAAATAGGTGGATAACTTTGGCACAACACTCAAGTAAGACTGAACCGCAACTTGAAGGTTTAGAGCTCAATCGAGAGATTCTCCGTCTCGCCCTCCCCGCACTCGGGGCACTTTTGGCTCAGCCACTGTTCACTACCATCGACTCGGCTATGGTGGGGCACCTAGGAACGGAGCAGCTAGCGGGCCTCGCCCTCTCTTCAACGATCCTTATGACGGCGGTAGGCCTATTCATTTTCCTGGCTTACTCCACAACATCGATCACCGCGCGAGCACTAGGTGCAGGGAATATTGCTTCTGGCTTGCGTGCAGGCATTGAGGCAATCTGGTTAGCCGCACTTCTTGGCGTCATAACCGCGAGCGCTCTCATTCTGGCAGCCCCCATCATCATCAGCTGGTTTCGAGCCGACACTACTGTTATCCCACACGCCATCGCCTACCTGCAGTACTCATCACCCGGACTCGTAGGCATGCTCGTAGTTCTTGCAGCGACGGGAACATTACGCGGTCTCCTCGACACAAAAACCCCGCTGTACGTTGCCACGGCAGGTGCAGCCGGCAACGCAGCTCTAAACGCGATCTTCATTTACGGGCTAGACATGGGGATTGCCGGTTCTGGTTTGGGCACCGCAATAGCACAAACCTTGATGGGGATCATCCTCGTGGCCGTAGTGGTTAAAGGCGCTCGGCGTGAGGGCGTCAGCCTGAAGCCATCATTCGGAGGATTGCTAGGCGCCACAAACGCTGGCCTGCCACTACTTGTGCGCACTCTGACACTGCGCATCGCGATCCTCGCAACCGTTGCTGTAGTTACGCGTGCGGGCGCGATTGCCCTCGCCGCCCACCAGGTTGTAAACACAGTGTGGAACTTCGCGGCCTTCGCTCTCGATGCTCTTGGAATTTCCGCCCAGTCATTAACCGGCTACTCCATCGGTACCGGCGACCGTGCACGAACCCGCGCGCTCGTTCGCCGCATCACTATTTGGGGTGTTGCAACTGGCGCTGTGCTCGGACTTGTGATTATCGCTGCATCCGGCCTACTTCCATGGATCTTCGGAACCGACCCAACCATGCACAGCGCAGCTATGCGCGGCCTGTGGATTGCGGGCGGTTTCCAAGTTCTGGCCGGTTTTGTTTTCATGATGGATGGCGTGTTGATAGGCGCGGGAGACAACCGTTTCCTCGCTGTGGCCGGCATACTCACGCTGGTGCTATACCTGCCCGTTTTGTGGATTATCCTGGAGGTTTTCGCGGATGAGAAGACCCTTACTGCCACTACGCAAACCACAGTACTTATGTGGGTGTGGGTAGCATTTGCCGGCATATTCATGGGAGCGCGTGCGCTCACTACCGGACTACGCGCTCGCGGATCGAAATGGATTGCTCAAGCCGAAGAGACTCAGTAACACGCGTTTTCGTGGGAGTTGCTCACATTTGTTCGCGCGGTCTGGTACATAAGGGGCCATCACGGTAGCATGAGAGTTCGGTGCACATTTGTGTACCGATTCGCATATCCCTCCTGTCACGGAACTACCGTGACCGTTGAGACCAGAGGAGGTGGGGAAACATGCGTAAGTACGAACTGATGGTGATCTTCGATCCCACCGTTGATGAGCGCACCGTCGGCCCCTCGATGGAGAAGCTTCTGACCAAGGTAACCGAGGCTGGCGGCTCCGTTGAGAACGTCGACATTTGGGGCAAGCGTCGTCTTGCTTACGAAATCAACAAGCAGTCTGAAGGCATTTACGTGGTTGTAGACATGACCACCACGCCGGAAGTTTCCAAGGAAATCAACCGACTGCTGTCACTAAACGAATCCGTGATGCGCACCAAGCTGATGCGCCCGGAAGCGTAACACTGGATGAGAATCTGAGGAGCCAAAGATGGCTGGAGATACCGTAATCACGATCATCGGCAACCTGACTTCCGACCCGGAGCTTCGTTACACCGCGTCGGGCGCACCGGTTGCTAACTTCACCGTTGCGTCTACTCCGCGTAGTTTTGACCGCAACTCTGGGCAGTGGAAGGACGGGGAAACCCTGTTCATGCGCTGCTCTGTGTGGCGCGATGTTGCAGAGAACGTAGCGGACTCCCTAACTAAGGGAACACGCGTGATTGTTCAAGGGCGTCTCCAGCAGCGTTCCTACGAGACCCGTGATGGCCAGCAGCGCACTACCATGGAGCTCGCGGTCGACGAAATCGGCCCGTCGCTTCGTTACGCGCGCACGCAGATTACCCGCAACCCGTCCAACTATGGGGGCGGCGGCGGATACAACCAGGGCGGAATGCAAGATTCCTCTGGTTCAAGCGGACCGTCTTACGGCGGTGACGCTGGCTACGACGCGCCTCAGGGCGGGGCTTCTAATGACCCGTGGGCAACGGGTGGTTCCACGAACTTCGATTCGGAGCCTCCGTTCTAACGGTTCTTATCTAACTTTGCTCAACAACAAGGGCGCACGCTAGTGCGAGAGATTTTTAGGAGACACCATGGCGAAGCCTCAACTTCGCAATAAGCCGATTAAGAAGAAGGCGAACCCGCTAAAGTCCGCCAAGATTGAAAAGATTGACTACAAGGACACCGCGCTTTTGCGCAAGTTCATTTCGGACCGCGGCAAGATCCGCGCCCGTCGTGTAACTGGCGTGTCTGTTCAGGAGCAGCGCAAGATCGCGAAGGCCGTGAAGAACGCCCGCGAGATGGCTCTTCTGCCGTACTCGAGCTCCGGACGTTAAAGAGGGAGGAGACTGAATAATGGCAAAGCTAATTTTGACCCACGATGTCCCTAACCTCGGTGCTGCTGGTGACGTCGTTACCGTTAAGGACGGCTACGCTCGCAACTACCTCGTTCCGCGTCGTCTAGCTGAGCGTTGGACGCCGAGCGCACAGAAGGCACTGGACAAGATCGCTGAGCGCGCGCGTGCGAAGGAAATCGCAAACGTGGATGACGCTCGCGAGGTTCGTGACCAGCTTCAGGAAATCAAGTTTGTTGAGATCTTCAAGCTTGCTTCCACCACCGACGCCCTTTACGGCGCTGTCAAAACCGGTGATATTGCTTCCGCTATCAAGGAAGCATCCGGCATCGACATCGATCGTCGCAAGATCGTCGTGGAGAAGGCTATCAAGTACGTTGGCGACCACAACGTGACCGTCAACCTCCACCCGGAGGTTTCCGCACGAGTCAAGGTTCGTGTAAGCGCCAAGTAGTTTACGCATAAAAGGTGCCGCCCTCATGATTTTGAGGGCGGCACCTTTTATGTCCTACGAAATTGAAGGGCGCCTCTGACGAGGCGCCGTCCAACCTATGGGTTAATGATCCTCACCGGGTTCAGTTGCTGGCTCGGTGGGAGGATTAGTTGCGCCTGTTTCGTTCGGAGCTTGCGTCTGCGCTGGTTCCTGGTTCCTCTCTGTACTCCTAGTTTCTGTAGCTGTAGTCTCCGTTGGAGGCGTGTAAGTTTTGAACGTGGACTTACGGAAGTCAGGCTTGTACCAGTCAAAGTCTGCGACCTCGTACTTGTCGATCGCTTTCAACATGTACGATTGCCACACGGTACCCGGCCATGTGGATCCGGTAACTTCGTATTCTCCACCGAATGGGGTGATGGAGACTTCGTTGCCGTTTTCGCCGATCTGGTACATCGACACGACGGTTGCAAGTTGCGGGATTGCGCCTGCGAACTGTGCAGAACGATTTTCTTCAGATGAACCGGTCTTGGCCAAAACGGGTCGACCGATTATTCCAGCTTTTTCACCGGATCCCCACTGGGCACTGGCCTGCATGCCCGGAAGCGCAGCGGAAATGATTTCGGAGTCGAATACGCGCTCGGTGCTTGTAGGGCCTTGATAAATTTGTTCGCCGTCGTAGCGGGTAACTTCCTTAATTATGTGAGGCGTGCTACGAAGGCCTCCCGACGCGATTGTGGCGTATGCGCGGGTTAGGTCCAGATTGTGCGGTGATGCTGATCCGAGGATATTACGGATCGTGTCGTCAAGGCCCAGCGTGTCTTCTGGAAGGCCAAGCTTAACTGCAGCCTCGCGCGTCTTGCCCGGCCCCATTTCGTTATTCATTTCAACAAATGGGGTGTTTATGGATAGCGCGGTCGCACGAATCATATTGACGTAGCCGAATGAGTAGTCTCCATAGTTACTGAGCGGGGGCGTGACTTCTCCGGTGCGCTTGTCGGTGATTTGTAGCGGCGAGTTGCCGTTGTACATGTCCTCGATTGTTCCACCGGCTTGCATGTATGCGATGAGGCCAAATGGCTTCATCGTTGATCCTGCCATTGCCCTGTCCTGTGTAACGGAGTTGGATTGGCGTTCCTGGTAGTCGGCCCCAGCAAATTCGGCCAGTATTTCTCCGTTGGCTGGGTTAATGGACGAAAGAGCCACCTGAAGTCCTGCATTGTGATCGTCCGGAAGTTCATTAACTGCCTCAACGGCAAAGTTCTGCAGGTCCTTATCCAAAGTTGTAACAATCACGTAACCGCCCGAATCCAGCTGTTCAGGCGTGATGCCTGCACGGCTTTCAAATTCGCTGCGGATCTGTTGCATTAGGTGACCCTTCCAGCCAGTCATGCTGGTTTCAGATTGCGGGTCAATAGTTTCGGGGAAGGCGGTGTTATCTGCTTCTTCCTGAGTGATCCAACCATCTTCAACCATGTGTTTAAGGACGCGGTCAAAGCGGGCTTGTGCCATGTCGGGGTCTACTGCAGGATCCCACGCGGAGGGCGCGGGAATGATGCCGGCAAGCATGGCTGATTCGCTCAATGTCAAGTCTGTTGCGGGATGCCCAAAGTATTTGAGCGAAGCTTCTTCTACTCCGTACGCGCCGCGCCCAAAGTAGATGGTGTTCAGGTAGTTCTCCAGGATTTCCTCCTTGGATTGCTGCCTGTTGATTTTGAGGGCTAGCAGGGCTTCTTTAATCTTGCCCGGGATACTCGTGGTGGTGTCCAGGTAGTATCGCTCGACGTATTGCTGACTGAGTGTGGAGGCACCCTGCAGAGAACCACCGCGTACGTTGTTGATGAAGGCGCGGGCTACGCCCTTCAGATCGATACCAGAGTTGGTGTAGAAAGTTCGATCCTCAGAAGCTATGACTGCTTTCCCAACGTAGTCGGGAATGGTTGAGGTGTCGATTATGGTGCGGTCAATTTCGGCAAAGGTGCCCAGTTCGGTTTCACCATCGGAGTAGAAGACGGTCGTTTTTTGTGCCATCGCAAACTCTCCAGGTTTTGGCACAGTAACGGAGGCGTAAGCGAGCATAAACCCGACGGAGCCAAGAATGACCATCATGAGGATGGTAATGAGAATGCCGATTCCAATACGCGCGCCGGTAGATTTCTTCTTTTTCCCGCCGCTTGTCTTTTTGACGTTTTTGCTAGCGGGTTTGTTCGCGGTTTTCTTGCCGGTTTTGCCGCTCGGTTTACTCGCACTGTTTGTATTTTTTCGAGGCGAAGGCGGCGCTGTATCGGCGGCTTTACTTTGGGGGCGCTTAGGAATAGAAGAGGACGCCTTAGATCCGGTATTGGCGGTCGATCCCTTGTGGTGGATGGAGCGGCGCGAAGGCAGCCCGGAAGGTTTCCGGTTGCTGTTTTTATTAGGTTCGCGACTGTCAGCCATGTGAACCACCTTTCTAGAGCATTGCCCGGCGGCTATCGGATGCCGGGTTCCTCGTTTCGTCTATGTAGTAATTGTGCACGGATTTATTGCGATTCCCACCATTTTAGTAGTTCGTGTTCGGCTTCCGCCTTGCTAAGGGGGCCTCGTTCCATGCGTAGTTCGAGTAAGTATTTGTATGCTTTTCCAACTTGCGGACCCGGCTTTAGGCGCAGCAGTCGCATGATTTCACCGCCGTCCAGGTCGGGCCGTACCGCGTCTAGTTCCTCTTGTTTTTGGAGTTCGTGGATGCGATTTTCGAGGTCGTCGTAGGCGGCTTGGAGGTATGCGGATTTGCGTTTGTTGCGCGTAGTGCAGTCGGCGCGGGTGAGACGGTGGAGGTATTCGAGGTAGGGACCGGCGTCGGTAACGTACCTGCGTACGGCAGAGTCGGTCCACTGTTGTTCACCGTAACCATGGAATCGTTGATGCAGGCGCACTAGTTCGACAACGGCTTTGGTGGTGGCTTTGTCAAAGCGGAGGGCGACCATGCGTTTTTTGGTCATTTTCGCGCCGACGATTTCGTGGTGGTGGAATGTGACGGTTCCGTCGGGTTCGAATCTGCGCGTGGCAGGTTTGCCAATGTCGTGCATTATGGCTGCGAACCGGAGGATGAAATCGGGGCCGGGAACAGGCCCGTCGGGACCGGATTCGAGGGCGATTGCATGTTCGAGGACGGTGAGGGTGTGTTCGTAGACGTCTTTGTGTCTGTTGTGCTCGTCTTTGAGGTCTTGGAGGTTGGATAGTTCAGGCAGGACGATGTCGGCAACCGTGGTGTGGACCATGAGTTCGAGGCCGCGCCGTGGCTTAGGGGATGTCAGTAGCCGTTCGAACTCGGAGCGGATGCGTTCTGCGGAGACGATTTCGAGGCGGG
>NZ_KV811484.1:196402-223125 GCF_001813085.1 Actinomyces sp. HMSC065F11 | reverse complement strand
GGGTGCTTGCTGCTCCATGGCTTTCATGACGTCTTCGGACACGTCGATGCCAAGTTGGGCACTGAACCGTGCGGCGCGCATGATGCGTAAGGGGTCGTCGTCAAAGGATTGCGTGGCGGTCACGGGCGTGCGCAGAACGGCATCTGCGAGGTCTTGGAGGCCGCCGTGCGGGTCTACGAGTTCAAGGTCGGGCAGGGTGATGGCGCAGGCGTTGACGGTGAAGTCTCGCCTGGTGAGGTCACCTTCTAGTGTGTCGCCGTATTCAACTTGGGGTTTGCGTGAGTTCGGGTCGTATGCTTCTGTGCGGTATGTGGTGACCTCAACTTGGAGGTCGCCTTTGCGCGCCCCGATGGTTCCGAAGGCTTTGCCGACGTCCCAGGTTTTGTCGCCCCAGATGCCAAGGAGGCGTTCGGTGTCATCAGGTCTGGCGTTTGTGGTGAGGTCGAAGTCGTGCGGTGTTACGGCAAGGAAGGCGTCGCGTACTGGTCCGCCTACGAGGGCGAGTTCAAATCCGGCCTCGTGAAAAACGTGGCCAAGTTCGATGATTTGTGAGGGAAGTTCGGCGAGGGCTTTTTGGGCGTTGCTACGAAGCAGTTCGAGGTCGCCGCACCCCACGGCGTTAAGTGCGTTCGCATTTTGGCTTGCTTTAGTTGCCCGTTTGTTGGTTTCTTGTTCCTTTAGCATCCCTATTAGCGTGCCATGAATCCTCCCAATTCGGTATATCGGACGCGCCACGTCATAGAGTAGGGGCATGGATATTCATGACGGCACTCCTCGGATGGGTGTTCCGCGTCCCCCGCGTCGCCATTTTTCGGTGCGCGGTTTTAGGGTGAGCGCGCGGCATTTGCCGGTTGTGGATGAGACGTCGGCTGGAGGCCTGGTAATTAAGGTGCGCGAAGGCGTGCCGTGGGTCGCTGTGATTGCGCGCCGCAATCGGGCAGGCAATATCGAGTGGTGTTTACCGAAGGGCCATCTTGAGCGCGGGGAGTCGGCGGAGGAAGCCGCGGTTCGCGAGATTGCTGAGGAAACCGGTATCACGGGCCGATTGGTGACGGGTTTGACGTCGATTGATTACTGGTTTTCTACGGGAGATCGCCGGGTGCATAAGGTGGTGCACCATTATTTGCTCGAGTACGTGTCGGGCGAGGTAACCGTAGAGAATGATCCGGATCAAGAGGCCGAGGACGCCGCGTGGTTCCCGTTGGATAAGGTTTCGCGAATGTTGGCGTATCCGAATGAGCGGCGCGTGGTGGCAATCGCGTTGGATTTGCTGTACCCAGAGGCGAACGTGTGAGCGGGCGTTTTAGAGGCATTGCGATACTGCTGGCGGGAGCTTTGGTTTCCGCTGTTTGCGGCGCTTTTGGGGGGTTCGAGGCGGTAGCAACCCCAGCGGCCCCCGAGTCTGGATACACCGTGGAGATTGATGATCTAGCGCCCCGTGTTGTGACGAATCAGACGAGTGTGAAGGTTTCTGGCACGGTTAGTTTTGCGAAGGCGCAAAGCGAGGCGACCTTGAGCGTGTTTGTGCGCGCAGATTCGATGGTGACGGTATCGGATGCGAAGGCATATTTAGAGGATTTCAATTATGCGGGTGATTTTGTTGCTGCAACGACGCTGAAGGATGTGAAGGCGGGCACGCCAACTCCGTTCTCGATTTCTATCCCCACGGACGATTTACCTTTTTATTCCCCGTTTTTTTGGGGGCCGCGAGGCATCGAGGTGCGGGCTGAGGTAGAAGGCCGCGTGGTCTCGGACAGGTCTTTGTTGCTGTGGGATTCGGGTTACGAGGTCCAGCCTTTGAACCTGTCTGTGGTCAGTTCAATTGCTATGGGTGTGGATGAAACTGACCAGGGAGTTAGGGCGACGAATGCTCGCGGCGGGCAGGTCCGTGTGGCGCAAAGTTTAGCTGGTGTTGAGGGCGTGACGCTTGCGGTTGGAGCGGGCTTGCTTGAGCAGGAGGATTTCGCTCGGAGTCTGGTGAAGGCGGGTGCGGGTCCGGTGATTTCACTACCGGCAGCGGATGCGGATGTGGCTGGTATTGCCCATCTTTCGCAGCGTTCACAGATTGTGCAGTTGGTGCAAGATTCGAAGTCGGCAACAAATCTGCCGGTGACGCGCGGGGCCGGTTTGCAGGTTTTGGATGATTTTGTTTTGCCAGAGGTGGAAGAGCTTGACCGCCAGGTAGTGGATTTGTGGGCCGATCAGACGGTTGTGAGCACGGGCCAGGGACTGGCGCCTTTAGATGTCCTCACTTATGACCCGTCTGCGTGGTCTCGCTACGACGCACAGACCGGCAGTGCGGTGAACGCAGAGGAGCCCGGCACGGACCTTTTACTTGCACACAACGCATTGTCGGATCTTCTTTCTTCTTCCTCTACTTCTAAGAGCGATGAGCTAGATGTTCAGCAGATGATTCGTTCTACCACCGCGATTATTACGCGCCAGTTACCCAACCAGTCACGCACCGTACTTGCTTTGACGCAGCGTAATCCGGATAGCGAGGTCACCGTGGCCCGGGTGAAGGCGGCGCTGGGAGACCGTTGGGTGAACCCAATCTCCGTGGCGGACGTGAAAGACATGTCGGGTGCGCCCGAGCCTCGCACTGCCCTGCCGGATCTGGTTCCTTCGGCGGGTAGCATCACGGACGCGGAGGTTCGTTCTCTGTACGAAGCGATTGAGTCTACGGCTGCAATGACTTCGGCGCTGGAGGATTCGACGGGCACGGTTGCAGAGCAGCGCTCTCGCGTGTTGCTGGCGACATCTTTGGCGTTGCGAGAACAGCCAGACTTGCGCTCGCGGTTGATTAAGGGAGTGAATGAGGAAGCCGAGGCGTTGGCGACGTCCGTGAAGGTTGAGCAGTCTGCCCCCATCAATCTGTTGGATCGCAAGGCGCATTTACCTGTACGCGTTAGTTCGGCGCTTGATGAGCCGGTGAATGTGGTTGTGGAGCTGGTTTCACCTGATCCGCGCCTGCAGATCGAGAAGAGTGTTGATGTTAGTGTGCCGGCGCGCGGCTCATCGCTGGCGGAAATTCCGGTTCGCGCGATTGGTTCAGGTAATGTCGCCGTTCAAGTTAAAATAAAGGGCCCAAATGGCCTCGTGATCGATGATGCGGCACGGTTACAGATTCGCGTTCGCGCGGAATGGGAGTCTACGGGTACGCTCGTTTTCTCGATTGCTTTGGCACTTTTGCTGGCGGCGGGCATTTGGCGCACTATTAGGCGAGGCCGCCGCGTGGATATCGCCGAGGAAGGTGCGAGCGGCGGTTTGGAAACACCGCACGTGAACGAGGGTGCGCCTACTGATTTGAGTTTGGGAGGACATGATGAGTGAGGCCGAGTTGGCTGGCGATCACGACCAGCCGGTGGGTGATCCGAAGGAGTCCTCCCTGTTTAGGTCTTCGGCGATCATGGCGCTGGGCACCACGTTTTCACGAGGGCTTGGCTTTTTGCGTACTGCGCTACTTCTCGCCGCGTTGGGTGCTGCTGGGGCGAATGATGCGTTTAACGTAGCGAATACGTTGCCGAACGTGGTGTTTAACCTGTTGGCAGCGGGTTTGCTGGATGCGATTTTGGTGCCGCAGATTGTGCGGGCATTTAAGACGAGGTCTGGCTCGGATTACGTGAATCGCCTGTTGACGCTGGCTGGCCTGATCATGTTCAGTATCACGATAGTGATGGTTGCTGCCGCGGGCATTTTGGTGAATTTGACGGCCGGTTTGATGGCTCCGGCGTGGAAGTCGCTGGCAATCGTGTTTGCCATTTGGTGTTTGCCCCAGATTTTCTTCTACGGCATATATGCCCTCTTGGGTGAGTTTTTGAACGCGCGCGGCATTTTTGGCCCGTACATGTGGACGCCGGCAGTTAATAATGTGATCGCGATTATCGGTTTGATCGTGTTCATTGCCGTGTACGGTACGGCCTCGGACGTGAATGACCCGTCGGTGTGGGATTTCCAGCGCACGGCGCTTTTGGCGGGGCCGGCAACGTTGGGTGTGATTGCGCAAGCCCTGCTGCTGATCATTCCGCTCCGACGCGCGGGTGTGCGGTTGCGCTTGGATTTTCATTTCCGAGGCACCGGCTTGCGCAGGGCGTCAAAGATTGCGGGCTGGGTGTTCGCAACGCTGGTTGTAGGTCAGGTGGGCTACCTGTCTACGTCGAACATCGCGGCAGCGGCCAACGCGTGGAGTGCGCAAACCGGTGTTTTTGCGGCGTCAACTGCGGCGCTGGGCATTACGTTTACGGTGTACATGCTGCCTCAGTCGATCGTTTCGGTATCTATTGCTACGGCGCTGTTTACAAAGATCGCATCGGCAGCGGCTGATGGTAATCAGACCAGCATGGTGCGTAATTATCAGATTGGCGTGCGCTCCTCACTGTTGTTGACGATGTGGATGGCAGCGATTTTGGGCGCGGCGGCGATCCCGGTTTTCCAGATTTTGGGGCCGTCTAACGCGATTTCAGAGATGGTTGCGTATGCGAACGCTCTGGTGATTATTTTGCCGGGTCTTGCGGGCGCCGTGGTGATTATTTTCAGTCAACGCGTGTTTTATTCGATGGAGGATGGCCGACCCGTCTTTTATACGGTGCTTTGGCCAACGCTGGGCCAGGTGGTTTTAGGCTGGACGTTGATGATGTTCCTTCCTCCGGTGTACTGGCTGTTTGGGGCGCTATTTGCCGAGACCGTCTCGCGCATTGTGCAGGGTGTTTTGTCGACGTATTTTGTTCGTGCGAGGTTGCCGCAGGCGAATCCGTGGGTGGTTATTGGAGATATGGTGAAGTATGGCGCGATAGCGGTTGGCGCTGGCCTGCTAGGTATGGGGGCGCTGCATTTTGTGGGCGCGTTTGATACGTCAAACACGGTAACGGGTGCGATTTGGGGTGGTTTCTGGCGTGCAGTTCTGGTGGCCGTGGTTGTTAGCGTCGGATACTTCGCGCTCATAGCAACGATTGATCGTCGAAATTTCCAGACAGCTCTAGGAATGTTGGGGTCGCGAATCCCGTATTTCCGCCGATTTGCATCCGAGGAGACAGCTTCGGGCGACGGTGAAGGCTTCACCGACAACGGGTAGCCCCGCGTGCCGTCCTAACTGAGGATCTGACTTGCTAGAGCCCTACCGATGGCGGGTTTTGAGCGACACTGGGCGGCGGCGCGGGTTTGCCTTGCGTGCGTGTATTAGTCTTGCAGTTGATGTTATTGAGGGGGCTCTATGTCTAAAGACGATCTTGGGTCGAATGAGGATTTCGATTCTGAGCAGGATCGCGGCGATCAGTTCACGCCGGAGCAGACCAGTGGATCTTTTGATGCCCTGCTTGAGGATTTGAACGAGAAGATGGTTTCGGGCCGCTTGGCTAGTCGTTTGCGCAACCCTTTTTCCTGGGCAGGCAGACGCGGTAAGGAAACGTCAGATATTGAAGATGAGCTGAACGGTAGCGCGCCCACCTCCGATGACGCCGAGCCCGATGCGCATATCGTGGAGAATGACGCTGCCGAAAGTTCGGATGAGACGCGAGAGTTTATCTCATCTTTAGATGAGCGTTTCCCTAGCGTGCGCTCTCCGAAAATGCCCCCTCCCCCCACACTTGAAGATGAAGCTAAGACTTCGGAGTCTAGTGAGGAAGCTCAAGCGATCTCCGATTCGGATGATGATCTAAGCGAGGATGCCGTCGCCGATCATTCACTCACAGAAGAAACTAAACATTTAGCAAATATTTCGAAAAGCTTTATTAAAGCAAGGGCTGCGAAGATTGCTGCTGCAGCCGCTGCTCGAGAGAATGCTCGCCGGGCCAAAGCGGAGGCTAAGCGCCTCGAGAAGCTTGCAAAAGAGGAGGAAGAGGAGCTTCCGGAACCTGTCGAGACCGGCTGGGGCAACATCATTGATGATGCCGTTTCTGACTCGGACAGTTCCGAGAGTTCGCCCAGCGTTGGCGAACCTTCCGACGACGAGAGCGCGGCAGTAGCCTCGAAGAAGGAAGAATCTGTCCGCGAGCGCTCTTCTACGAGCATTCCGAAAGCAACGCCAACAGGTGCGCCGGTACGGATGGCTGGGGACACGGACAGCTTGAAGGCCGTCGATTCGGATTTGCCAAAGAAAGTTAGTTTCACGCGGCGTGGCTCCTCGATTATGAAACTGCCTTCGGGCACACGGGTCATTCAAAACTCGATGCGTTCGGTTCGTTCCACTGTCGATGCTTTGAACGAGGGCCAGAGTATCGATCCAACTCGGCCTACGATTGCGCTGTTTGCGGCGCTGATGGTGGCCGCTACGATCGTGTCGCTAACTACGATGGCGGGCACGCACACGTTCTCTTCATCTATTTTCAACATTGAGCCAAAGCCAACCGAAGTTGTTGAGGCTACGGAGGAAGCACCGTCGGAGGCTCCCACTCCACCACCTGCGGGCGCACCCAAGATCGCTTCGATTGACGTTATTTCATATAACAACGACGACGGTGACCACCCAGAATGGGCGCAGTACCTGTTTGATGGAGATCAGTCCACCAGGTGGCAAACTCGCTACTTTGCCCAGCCCGAACTACCTGAGGATAATCGCATTCGCCTGGTAATTCATTTGGCAGAGGAAAGCTCTGTTAAGAGCGTTAGCTTCCAGGGTCCGATTGATGGTGGGCAGGTAGATTTGCGGGTGAATGATGGTTCGGATCCGTTTGCGACGCCCGTTTTGACGTCCTCGAAGATGGCTAAGACCACTACTCTCACGCCGTCCGAACCAGCTGTGGGAACCACGGTGACGTTAGATTTCGTGGCTCTTCCCACGGATGACGAAGGACAGTTCCGCGCAAAGATTGACGAGCTCACTCTCAACTAGACGCGAACCAGATCTCAAATAGACGTTCGTTGAGCTTTTTGCGCCGCGCGTGAAATATTTACGCGCGCGAAGCGGTTAGTTAGAGTGTTATTGCGTGTAGGCCTTTTGTTTTGCACAGAAAGTTGTTTGTCTCATGGTCCATGATCTGATCATTGTTGGTTCCGGTCCCGCTGGTTATACCGCAGCTATTTATGCGTCGCGCGCGGGTTTGCAGCCGATTGTTTTTGCCGGTTCGTTTACGGCTGGCGGAGCACTCATGAACACTACGGAGGTAGAGAACTTCCCGGGTTTTCCTGAGGGAGTGATGGGTCCGGAGCTCATGGTGAAGATGCAGGAACAGGCCGAGAAGTTTGGTGCTGACGTGCGGATGGAAGACGTGGAGCGCCTTGACCTTGCATCAGATGTGAAGGTTGTTGTTTCGGACGGCGAGGAGTTCCAGGCTCGCGCGGTGATTGTGGCAACTGGTGCTGCGTACCGCACGCTGGGTTTGGAGGGCGAGCAAACTTACGCTGGTCGCGGGGTTTCATACTGCGCTACGTGTGATGGTTTCTTCTTCCGCGATAAGCAGATTGCTGTTGTTGGCGGTGGTGATTCCGCTATGGAAGAGGCCCTGTTCTTGTCCCGGTTTGGCAAGGTTACGGTGATTCATCGTCGCGACGAGCTTCGCGCTTCGAAGATTTTGCAGGAGCGCGCGCTTGCGGATCCGAATATTTCGTTCGCGTGGAACTCTGTTGTTGTGGACATGAAGGGTGAGACGAGCCTGCAGAGTCTGATTCTTGAGGACACTGTCACGGGTGAGCGCCGCGAGCTTGACGCTGACGGTCTGTTTATTGCTATCGGTCATGATCCGCGTACGGAACTGGTGAAAGATCAGCTTGAGTTGGAAGGCGCCTACATCAAGGTGGCTGATCCCACTACGAACACTTCCGTTCCGGGCGTGTTTGCGTGTGGTGATGTTGCAGATCCCCGTTATAGGCAGGCCATCACGGCTGCTGGTACGGGCGCGAAGGCCGCCCTTGATGCACAGCATTACCTGGAGAACCTGTAGATAGTTGTAACGCTTAGTTAGGGGTTAAGAATGGCTGAGACAATCGAGATTTTGGATGCCAATTTCGAAGACGCAGTGAACAGCTCTGCGTTGCCGGTGCTGGTTGATTTTTGGGCGCCATGGTGCGGCCCGTGCCAGCAGATGTCTCCGATTTTGGATGAGATTGCAAACGAGCTTTCAGACAAGATTGTTGTTGGCAAGGTAAACGTCGATGATAATCCCACGCTCGCCACGAAGTTCGGAATCGTTTCGATTCCTACAATGATCCTGTTTAAGGGCGGCGAAGCGGTGAAGACAATCGTTGGTGGTCGCGCAAAGGCCAAGCTGAAGGCTGACATCGAGTCTGGTTTGTAGTTGCAGACCTGAAGCGCTGTCTTATTTTCGAGGTTTTTCTTTGGTTCCTTGTGATTTGGGTGGCACAATCGAGAGATAAGAACTTTCCCTTCGCTTTGAAAGATTTACTACATTGGTTGAACGTCCAGATCCGCATTCCGATTCAGGTACTTGGCTAGACCCCTGGCACGGAGCGTATGCAGCGCGAGCTCATGGGTTGCGTTCGTCAGAAATCCGCGCTCTGTTTGCCGTGGTTTCGAGGCCAGAAGTAGTGTCTTTGGCTGGAGGCATGCCAAACATTAAGGATTTGCCTCTGGATTCGTTGGCTGAGTCCGCTCGCACGCTCATTTCTCGTCACGGCGCGCAGGCTATGCAGTATGGCTCTGGCCAGGGGTGGGAGGATCTTCGCCAGCGCATCACTGAGGTGATGACGTATGACGGTATTAATGCAGATCCTGATGACGTAGTTGTGACCACTGGTTCGCAGCAGGCGTTGGATCTGGTTTCTGAGATTTTCTTGGAGAAGGGCGACGTCGTGTTGGCGGAGGCTCCCTCGTATGTGGGCGCGCTCGGCACGTTCCGCGCGTACGAGGGCGAAGTTGTCCATGTGGACATGGACGAGGATGGCCTGATTCCCGAAGCACTTGAAGAGATGATCCGCCGGCTTCGCGCACAGGGGCGCCGGATTAAGTTCTTGTACACGATCCCGAATTTCCACAATCCGGCGGGCGTAACTCTTTCGGAGCAGCGCCGTCCTGTAATCGTCGAGATTTGTCGCCGCGAGCATATTTTGATTGTTGAGGACAATCCGTACGGGCTGCTTGGCTTCGACTCGGATCCACTTCCAGCGCTACAGTCTTATAATCCCGAGGGCGTGGTTTATCTGGGCTCGTTCTCGAAGATGTTCGCTCCTGGTTTCCGGATCGGCTGGGCGCTTGCTCCGCACGCTATTCGCAACAAGCTGGTTTTAGCTTCGGAGTCTGCGATTCTTTCGCCGTCCATGGTTGGGCAGATGGCTATTGAACAGTACTTGTCTGATTATGACTGGTACGGCCAGGTTAAGGTTTACAGGCAGATGTACCGGGATCGTTGCAACGCGATGATGACCGCGCTACAGGATTTCTTACCTGATTTGCAGTGGACCACTCCGAAGGGTGGTTTTTACACGTGGGTGACGTTGCCGGAGGGCCTGGATGCAAAGGCAATGCTTCCGCGTGCGGTAACCGGATTGGTCGCGTATGTTTCCGGCACGGCGTTTTACGCTGATGGCCGAGGGGGCGACCACATGAGGCTCTCGTTCTGTTATCCGCCGCCCGAGGAGATTCGTGAGGGCGTTAGCCGCCTGTCGCGCGTGATTAATGCGGAGCGCGAGTTGGTTGAAATGTTTGGCACGAATGATCGCGCAGAGTTGCCCGATGACGCGGTGTCAGCGCCGGCTCCGGATCAGGTTTAAGTGAGGAGATCGTTGTGTCTGAAACTTTGAAGATTTTGGTTGTTTCTGGTGGTTTGACGCACGAGCGCGACGTTTCGCTACGGTCTGGGCGTCGGGTGGCTACAGTACTTCGCCATGCTGGTCACACGGTTGAGGTTTGCGATCTGAATTCTCAGTTTTTACCTACGGTTGCTGAGTTCGAGCCGGATGTGGTGTGGCCACTGATCCACGGATCGGTGGGCGAGGATGGTTCGGTTCAGGATCTTCTTGAGCTGATCTCGTTCCCCTACGTTGGTTCCACAGCATCCTCGTGCGCGTTGGCGTCTAGTAAGCCAACAGCTAAGTCTTTGGCACAGCTGAGCGGGGTGAGGACACCGAAGTGGCTATCACTAAAGCAGGCTTTGTTCCGCCAGGTGGGAGCGCCCGCAATCATTCAGTCGATTGTCAATAATGAGGCCGGGCTTACTTTCCCCCTGATCGTTAAGCCTTCAGATGGTGGCTCTGCGCTGGGCCTATCAAAGGTATTTAACGAGGAAGAGCTCCGCTCGGCGATGGTTGACGCTTTCGCCTACGGAGACACCGTGATGGTTGAACAGTTCGTTCCGGGAAAGGAAATCGCGGTTTCAGTGCTTGATCTTGGCGAGCCGGTGGCGCTACCTCCGGTAGAGATCGAAACTGATGACGGCAGGTACGATTACGACGCCCGCTACAACACGGGCCGATCTAAGTTTTTTGTACCCGCGCGCCTTTCCGAGGAAGAGCTGGCAGCTGTGAGCGATGTAGCGCTGAAGGTTCATAAGACGGTGGGAATGAGGCACTTGTCTCGTATTGATCTCATCCTTGGTGAAGACGGCACGGTCTGGTTCATTGACGCCAACGTAAGCCCGGGTATGACGGACACTTCCCTGTTCCCGCTTGCCGCTGAGGAATACGGAAGTCTTAGCGGCGTATTGGAAGATATAGCCCAGTACGCTGCGGGTAATCGGGACTAGGACTTGATGTAGTACTTCTCTTTTTGACCAGCTCTTTAAGGGCTGGCCAAAATTGTTTCACGTGAAACAATTTACGGATAGTGATGCTCAGTTCCTGCTGGCAAAGGTCTGTTCGCGATGCTTTTGAAAGAGATAATCTGTTCAAAAATGAATCGCTCTAGCTTATGGTTCGCTTGGCTTGCCGTTTTAATTCAGTCGTCTAATTACCGTTCTGACAGAATCCATGCATAGTTATCTACTTGCATAGTTCCAGTATTCTGACTCGACGAATCAGATCACTCGCCTATTTGCCGCATTGACACTTTAATCAGGTTCGCGAATCTGCATATGCGCCAGATCAACACGCTCTCTGAAGGAGTCCGAACGCCCGCACGCACTCTCTCCTTAAACGAGTACGGCCTTGGATTACTTGCTGTCACCCAGTGAGCTCAAGTTGCGATAATCAATTGTTTCACGTGAAACAATTGATTGGGTAGAAAGAGTTCCACACAAAATAATTCCACACAGATAACTTCAATGTTCTTGGCTTTGATCTACATGGTGCCTACTCAAGTCGTGCAATGAGTGGCACATTGGACCGGTCATTTCATCCGTTCGATCCGCTAGACCATTGATGTGAAACCCGGTCCATTTACAGCGTAGAGCGATCCGCTAAGCATGTCGTTCCCGAGGAATAATGCCAATAGCTTGATGCTCAACCAGATGAGTTCACATGCATTCCAAGAGCGGTAAGCAAAATTGTTTCACGTGAAACAATTTGTGGAATAGCGTCTATCGAGAAGATTGCTTTCAATCAAGTATTCATTGGCACAAGAAGTAACCGCAGCTATCTTCGCGTTCTAGATAACTAACACTCGGTCTTGTCTCTAGCTCAGTGGCTTCACGACGCGTTAGTGTCTGTGCATCAGAGCGACATATATCGGTTTGCGTAGACCCCAGCCATCACACGATTCAGAAAGGGCTGATGAAGTTGTACGTGCGCGCGTGCCATCGGACTGGAATGCTGGTACTGAATGCGCGACCTGTCATGAAACCAATTGTTTCACGTGAAACATTTGGTAACGCGCACAACGTTCGCAAAAGTCGGCGGCCATGGTTCGCCTTACTTTCCGTAGTGATAACGTGAATCCTAACAACCTACAAAAGGAACACTGTAAAAGGACGCCGTTCTTACTTCCAGCACACCCTGGCACCAAAACACTAGCTCGCAACTCTACATCAGCTCGTGCTCACTGCGTACTTTACCCGGCGCAGATGCGAGCGGAATCTCCACAATCGCCAGAACCATTACGGTCTTGATCTATGACCATTCCGTTGTTGACCTACTTGGGCCAGTGCGGGGCACAAACAGGGCAGAAGCTTCACGGTGCTTACCGAGCAGACCTGTTGAGCGGGCACACGGAACGCTACCGCGCAGATCTAGTTTCCGCCTACAGCGGCGTAGCTGCCCGTCTGGTAGTAGGCGACGATCCTTACCTACGGAGGTTGGCGATTACTTGGGTAATTCTCTCCAGGTCCTCTGGGCCGGCGTACTCAATCGAGATGCGTCCTTTATGTTTGCCTTCAACTACTGTCACACGTGTGTCCAGCAAGTCAGTGAGGCGTTCTACTACGTTCGAGGCGTTTTCTGACAGGGGGCGTGGAATACGCTTCGCGCTCTTCTTCGCGGCAATGGTAGAGACTTCTCCTAACGCAACAATCTCTTCCGTTGTGCGAACTGACAGGCCTTCCGCAATGATGCGATCGGCAAGGGCATCCATCTGTGCAACGCTTGGCAGGCCGAGAAGTGCACGCGCGTGGCCCGCACTGAGCACGCCAGCAGCAAGTTTGCGTTGAACCGAAGGGGGCAGCTTCAGCAGTCGTAAAGAGTTAGCTATTTGCGGCCTCGAACGCTTAATTCGTTCTGATAACTCCTGCTGCGTGTACCCAAAATCAGACATCAGTTGCGCGTACGCATTTGCTTCTTCAATCGGGTTCAACTGCGAACGGTGCAGGTTCTCCACCAAGGCTTCACGCAGTAGCTCATCATCTTCGGTATTGCGCACGATCGCAGGGATAGTCTGCGCGCCCGCAAGCTTTGAAGCACGAAGTCTGCGTTCGCCCATTATCAGCTCGAACTTCGGGAGCCTGTCCAGCCCCTCTGCCTTTCGCTGTTCAACGAGTTCCTGATAGCGCGCAGCGCCGCCATCAATTTCGCGTACAACGATAGGCTGCAGAACTCCGATTTCCTTAATCGACTCAGACAGTTCTGCTAGTTCGAACTCGTCAAAAATTTCACGAGGTTGCTTAGGGTTAGGCACCACTAAATCAATGTCTATCAACGTGAAGTAGACTCCGGGAACCTCTACCAGATCCGGCGCATCAGAGGTCGTTACCTCGGCATCCCCAGCTTCAGTGTCCTCCGGAATAATGTCTGCAAATAGGGGACGCTTTTCACGGCCAGAACCGCCGCCACTAACAGCGTTGGAGCCAGAGTTCAAGGGACCTCCGGCGCCCGTAGTGCCACCGGAACCACCGCCCACAGCATCTAGCGAAGAAGAACCTACATCTCCACGAACCGCACGTGCATCATCAACAGATGCGCCCCTCTTCGAGGATTTCGTTGATGAAGAAGAACGCGCTTGACTTCGCTTAGAAATGCCAGCGGTCGCCGAACCGCCCTTAGCTGCTCCCTTTGCCAAGGTGTTTTTAGCCCGTGTCCCACGGCCCTTGCGTGGTGCTGGCTTCAAGAGATCAGCGGAGAGAGACTGGGAACGTCTTTCTCCCGAGTCCTTACCCGAGCCACCCGCAAAAAATAGGTCAGAGGGCCGGCCAACTTTATCCTCGTGTGCAATTGTTTCACGTGAAACATTTGCATCTCGTTCCGGAATTAGGGAACCAAGCCCGCGCCCCAGTGCGCGCCTTTCACTCGCCGCCATCTTCTACTCCTAAACTCGCCCAACGCGAAGCCAACTCGTACGCGGCCGCCTTGTAGGCAACAGCACCCTGGCCGCGTGGATCATGCCCAAAAATACTGGTTCCGAAACTTGGAGCCTCAGAGAGCTTAACCAGGCGCGGAATGTAGTTCTCCAAAACCACTCCTGGAAAATAACGTTTGATCTCGGCGGCTACTTCGGAACTAAGATTTGTACGCCTGTCGTACATCGTTAGCAGGATCGCGCCAATGGTTAGACCTGGATTCAAGTAGTTCTTGATCCGCTCAACGGTATTGACCAACATGGATAGGCCTTCCAGCGCGTAATACTCGGTCTGGATCGGCACGATTACTTGATCCGCAGCCACAAAAGAGTTCAGGGTAAGCAGTCCCAGACTTGGCGGACAGTCAACCAGCACAACGTCCACACCTCGATTGACCGCGAGGAAATCCTTAATGGCCTTGCGCAACACGAATTCGCGGCCGTCGACGGTTGAGAGTTCAAGTTCCGCACCAGACAAGTCAATCGTGGCCGGACAAACAAGCAGGTTCTCAGACTCCTCGCACGCGTGTAGACACTCAGCAAGGCTCATCGAGCTGCTCAATACATCATACGTAGAGGGGGTACCCGGCCTGTGGTCCACGCCCAGCGCCGTAGAAGCGTTTCCTTGCGGATCAGAATCAATCACCAGCACGGAAAGGCCTGCTTGAGCTAATGCAACCGAAAGGTTCACAACCGATGTCGTCTTGCCTACTCCGCCCTTCTGGTTCGCGACTGCAACAACCAGCGGTCGCTGAGGACGAGGAAACACAACACCCTCAAGTTGTGCACGCAAACTAGCTGAGCGCGCGATCTCTTCTGCAAGGGGACTAGAACCAGTGGTCACCAATGCTCCTTTCAACTACGCCTAGTGTAGTTGTTTTGCACGGTCTGGAACTCGCGGGCTTGCCGGGTGTGAACAATACCCCGCAGCGAAGCCTGTGGAGAACTGCGCTAACGCTTCTTCTGCATCTCCACTACGCGAGTTGATTCTTCTTCCATGAGAGAAGGCACTTCGTGAACATGCACGCGCCCCACGTTGAACTTCTTGAGCAGGGGCCGCGCGGCCTTCACTTCCTCAGCGGCTCGCCGACCTTTCAGAGCAAGCATCTTCCCGCCGGGCAATACTAGCGGCATTGTCCACCGCGTCAACTGCTTAAGGTTGGCAACAGCGCGAGAAGTTACAATGTCGGCTTCGCCAACATTATGAAGCTCCTCCGCTCGCGCATTGTGGATCGTAACGTTTTCGAGCCCGATCTCACCGGCCACATCAGCAAGCCACTCACACCTGCGCACCATAGGTTCAACAAGGTGTACATCCAGATCCGGCCTCGCGATGGCAACCACCAGCCCGGGGAATCCCGCACCCGAACCCACGTCCAGAACCTGCACGCCCTCGGGAATGAAGCCTAGAACGGCTGCCGAGTTCACGATGTGTCTGGACCACAGCCGCGGCAATTCGCGTGGACCAATGAGGCCGCGAAGCTCACCTTCTTCAACGAGCATGCGCGCAAAGTGATCCATCGGCCCAAACTGGGGGCCGAAGAATTCGCGAACTGCCTCATTCGGCTGTTCAACAAAAGAGCCGTCCGGGGCAGCCTGCATAGTAGTTTCCACCTTGTTCGAAGGCCCTACCTACTCTGCCGAATCCGAGCTTTCGCGGGGCTCTTCTTCGCTATCTTCCTCAGCAAGCTTGCCGGGCAGAATCACTACGCAGCGGTTCGGCTCAACGCCTTCGGACTCAGACATGAGGTTCTCGCGCGCGGCCACATCGTGACAAATTTTGCGCTCAAACGGGTTCATCGGCTCAAGCATCACGGCCTCGCCGGTGGTGCGCACACGCGTGATTGCCTCTTCGGCGATCGCGGTAAGTTCCCGACGCCTATCGGCGCGGAATCCCGCAATGTCCAGCATGAGGCGCGAGCGCTCACCCGTCTCGTTCTGTACCGCTAGGCGCGTGAGCTCCTGCAGAGCGTCAAGTACTCGACCATCCTCGCCCACCAGACGCTCCAGGCGCGAGGACGGGTCTTCAGAGCCGATTTCCACGAGGGCACGATCGTTCTCAACGTCGAGTTCAATGTCGCCGTCAAGGTCAGCAATGTCGAGGAGTTCTTCGAGGTAGTCCGCCGCAATGTCACCCTCTTCAACGAGGTGAGCGATGCGGTCCTTCTTGGGGGTTTCGTCAGTCATTTTGTACCTTCTGGATCTTTCTAGCAGTACCCGTGGTGCTGCTATGCCTGGTCTTTTTGATCCTTACCTTGCTTCTTTTTGCGTGCGGCGTCGCGACGCTGTTGGCGGCGCTCCTCCCGCTTGCGTTCAAGTTCTTCAGGGGACATTCCCTGCTGGCGTTCCTTGATCTGGCGTTCGCGTTCAATCCGGCGGCGCTCCGCCTGGTCTCGCAGCTGCCTCTCACGCTTGGTGAGGCGTTGCGGCTGGTTACGTTCCTTCGCAGCTTCCGCGTTGCGCCTCGCGATTTCAAACTTGCGCGTCCAACGCTCATCCGGCATCGCATCCCACTCGGAATATGCCAACTCGCGGTAGGCGCCAAGCTGCTGTTCAGCAGTTACGTCTGCACCAAACTTCGTGGGAATCTTCTGCTTCGGCGCAGACTTCTTTACCTTCTTCAAAGTGCGTTCAACGAGGTCGGCGCGGCCCTGCTCATCGTCAGCATCAAGCGTGCGAACTTCGTTGTCATATTCTTCGAAAACGGGGCGAGCCCACTCAATGTAGTCCTTGCGGCGCTTGCCCATGAGTTTGATGTACGCGTCGGAGCCAGGAGTCGGCATCTGCGCAATGGTCCAGAACTGCTGGCCCATGGTCCACAGGTTGGTGGTGAACCAGTAAACCAGCACACCCGTTTGGAAGAAGAAGCCAGAAACACCCATGATGAGAGGCATTGTGTACATCATCATCTGCTGGCTACGCATCATCGGGTTCGAGGGGTCCTTAGCCGATTCCGGCATGTTCTTCATGGTCAGCTGACGCATCGTGATGAACTGCGTGATGACCATGAGAACGATCATGACGACGATGACGATCTTCGGGGTAAGACCATCAGCTGTTGGGAACGTTGCAGATAGCGGCGCGCCAAACAGGGTAGAGCCTTCAATCTCTGCCGCCTTCGACGCCGTTAGCGGGCCCAGCGAGGAGTACTGGTATGTGCCTTCTGCAATCGGTCCGGTGGATGCAAGCACACGAAAGAGGGCGAAGAACACCGGCATTTGAAGTAGGACTGGCATACAAGAGGAGTACGGAGAGGTTCCGTGTTCCTTGTACAGGGCCATCATTTCCTCGCTCATGCGCTGGCGAGAAGCTTGGTCCTTCTTGTTCTTGTACTTATCTTGAAGTTTCTTCAACTCCGGCTGCAGTGCCTGCATGCCTCGGGAGGCCTTGATTTGCTTGAAGAATAGCGGAATAAGGAGGATACGAACGATGATGGTGAGGCCAATGATGGACAGCACCCATGCCGGTCCAGAACCGTCATCCATGCCAAGGAAAACGAAGACGTCGTGCAGACGCACCATCACCCAGGCAACTGCAACCTTGAAGGGGTACAGAAGCTTGTCAAACCACACGGTTAGACTCCTTACTTATTTTAGGGTTCTTCCCATTCGTCGTCTTTTGGCCTCACGTAGAGCTCTGGTTTCCACTTACCCTTATCGGGCACGTGATCCACACCGCCCAATGACCACGGATTGCATCTGAGCAGCCGCCACGTCGCAAGTATTAGTCCTTTAGCAGGTCCGTGCACTTCCAACGCTTTGACAGCGTAGCTGGAGCAACTCGGATAGTACCTACAGGTTGGCGGCATTCCCGGCGATATGAACTTCTGATAGAAGCGTACAGGCGCTACCAGGATACGCGAAATAGGATTCATTTCGCGCTCCGCGCCAATGCACGTGAAAGCGCATCATCTACTGCCTCTTCAAGTTCATGGTAGTCGCTACCACGAGCTCCTTCGAGAACTCGAATCACGAGGACGGTGCCAGGTGGAAGTGTTTGCACTCTGTCACGGCAAATGTGCCGCAACTGCCTCTTCACTTTATTGCGAGCAACTGCCCGGGCAAATACCTTCTTAGGTACGACGAAACCGACGAGGCGCTCATTTTGAGAAACCTCGCCGGTCAGTACGTGAACTACTAACTTCCGGTTGCCCGCGCGTTCACCAAAGCGGAATACTTTGCGAAATAGCTCCGGGTCTCGTAAGCGGCTTTGAGCTGATAGCACTCAGGCAGATAGCTGCTTGCGGCCCTTGCGGCGGCGGTTTGCCAAGATTGCGCGTCCTGCACGCGTGCGCATACGCAGGCGGAAGCCGTGCTTCCTGGAGCGGCGGCGGTCATTCGGCTGATAAGTACGCTTCGTCACTTTGATCTCCTCAGGCTTGAGGGCGCCTGAAGGGCCCTCCCTATCTCCACATTTACTGCTAACGCAAAAAGCGCGCACTAAATGGTGCAGTGTCTGCACATACAACGATCCAGCTTATTGATTGCTTTTCGTCTAGTCAACGTGGTAGGAAACGAGATTCACCACATTTACGATCACCAACTGTGAATAACTCTGGGCATAACTACACAGTTGTGGCTGTGCATAAGTTCAATACGAAATCGTTGTATACGAAACTTAATTGCGTGAAAACAGTGGGAACCACATTCGTGTAGTTCTTTTCGTGTTATCCACAAAGTTTTCCCCATTGTGGGGATAACTTCACTAATTAGGTGTAAAAGTGACAAACTAAGGGAAGTTGAATGATCAGCCGTGTGTTACGTCACGTTTGGAGAAGGAGCTGAGGTGGACGGCAAAAAGTTAAGCGCCGCTTGGAACACCGTTATAGCGGACCTTTTAAAAGACGACGAAATTGGTCCATCCGTTAAAGCGTTCTTGTCTACAACGCGTCCACTCGGCGACTTGGAAGGCACCATTTTGGTGGCAGTCCCAAACGAGTTCACTAAGACTTTTATTGAAAAGAATGCCAATGACGCTATTTGTAGCGCTCTTTCAAACTATGTTGGATCATCCGTTCGGATCGCAATCACGGTTGATCCCTCCCTCAATGAGGAAGTCGAAGCCGAGATTGATAAAGCTGAGCAGGCTGAAGAGTTAGCTCCTGCCGTGGATATTGCTGGCCTGTCACAGTCGCGTCCCTCCACTGCAGGGAAGGTCGAAACTGAGGTGCACCCAATCCAAGCGGGCAACCAAGCTACGTCCTCGCCAATTGATCTTTCTGGCTCAAGACTCAATCCCAAGTTCACCTTCGATACTTTCGTTACCGGCTCTTCCAACCGTTTTGCTAACGCCGCAGCTACGGCCGTGGGTGAAATGCCAGCCAAAGCCTACAATCCTCTTTTTATCTACGGCGGTTCGGGACTGGGTAAAACCCACCTGCTGCACGCGATTGGTAACTACGCGCTTTCGCTCTACCCGAATCTGAAGGTCAAGTACGTGAGTTCAGAAGAGTTCACAAATGACTTTATTAACTCAATTCGAGACGACCGCGCTGAGCAGTTTCAACGTCGCTACCGTGAGGTAGACATCCTGCTCATTGACGACATCCAATTCATCCAGGGCAAAGAACAGACAGTCGAAGAGTTTTTCCACACTTTCAACACGTTGCACAACGCGAACAAGCAGGTTGTTATCACCTCGGATGTGCCGCCGAAGAAGCTCGAGGGCCTAGGTGACC
This sequence comes from Actinomyces sp. HMSC065F11, assembly GCF_001813085.1. NCBI lineage: Bacteria > Bacillati > Actinomycetota > Actinomycetes > Actinomycetales > Actinomycetaceae > Actinomyces > Actinomyces sp. HMSC065F11. The sequence goes on along the minus strand of NZ_KV811484.1, from coordinate 203,860 downwards.
GCATGCGGTCGCGCTTCGAAATGGGGCTACTCACTGATATTCAGCCACCGGATCTAGAAACCCGTATCGCTATTTTGCGTAAGAAAGCTATCGCGGAGAACCTCGATGTCAATGATGAGGTACTAGAGTTCATCGCCTCGCGAATTTCCTCAAATATTCGCGAACTTGAAGGCTCATTACTTCGCGTCACGGCGTACGCGCAGATCACTAATCAAGAGATCAACAGGTCGCTTGCAGAAGTGGTTCTGAAAGACGTTCTTTCAGACCCGGATGACACCGAGATCACGATCGCAATGATCATGGGGCAGGTTTCTGACTACTTCCAGGTCAGCATTGAACAAATGAACTCAGCTGACCGATCCCGCCAAATTGTCGAGGCGCGGCAAATTGCCATGTATCTGTGCCGCGAACTGACCGAACTCTCTCTACCCAAGATTGGCCAGGCATTTGGGGGCCGTGATCACACGACTGTTATGCACGCCAATAAAAAAATCTCGCATCAAATGACAATGAAACGTGAAATCTACAATCACGTCACCGAACTCATCAGTCGAATCCGCGCTCAGGCGCGGCAAAGCCAGTAGTATCCACATGGTTTTGTGAATTCATGTGGATAAGGGGCTGATTCTTTACCTTGTACCACGAAATTCTGTGGATATATTTCTATAGGTAATTCCCTAATTCACAACTAGTATTCTCAATCACCAGGGTTATCCAGATTTCATTAACAATATAAAAGTGCACCACATCGGCGAAAAATCGACTTATCCACAGTTTGCACACCGCCTATGACTACTACTGGAATTACAAATTATTATTTCTATGTCCGCACAGAAAAGAAAAATCTGTGGATTGCAGGTTCGCGGCGTGGCACCTTGCATCAGCGCTGGAGTGTGATCCAGCAACGTGCCTAATTGGATAAAATAACGTAAAGTGAAACAGCTAGTACTAATGATTGAAAGTGAGGCGGACTGTGAAGTTCACCGTTGAGCGCGACGTGCTATCTGAAGCCGTTAATTGGACTGCACGTACAGTTCCCACGCGTCCTTCCGTGCCTATTCTCGCCGGTGTTCGCATGGAAGCAGCCGATGGAGTTCTTACGCTTTCATCATTTGACTATGAAATTTCAACGCGTTCAGAAATTCCAGCAACCGTTGATGTTGCAGGAGAAGCCCTAGTTTCTGGTCGCCTGCTTGCATCGATCGCTAAGTCATTGCCCAATCAACCGGTTCAGTTCACGCTTGAAGGCCCGAAAATGAGCCTGGATTGCGGCACCTCTCATTTCACCCTGGCCACGATGTCGGTTGATGAATATCCCCCATTGCCAGTGATGCCCGAGGTACGCGGAACTATTGATGCCCAGGTTTTTGCGCAAGCCATCGCTCAAGTTTCAGTTGCAGCATCCTCTGATGACACCATTCCACTTTTAACTGGCGTGCGAATGGAAATTGAGGATGACACGATTACGCTTTTGGGCACAGACCGCTACCGTCTAGCCATGCGTGAGTTTAAGTGGGAGCCGGCTCAGCCCGGTATTTCCACAGCTCTCTTGGTGAAGGCGCGGGTGCTTGGTGATGTCGCAAAGTCGATGACTTCAGGGGGAAGTGTTGAACTAGCCTTCGACACTGAAGCAGCGGGCGCAGCGAACTCTCTAATCGGTTTTGTATCTGGCTCCAAGCGCACCACGTCAACTCTCATGGATGGAGACTACCCGCCGGTACGTCGTCTATTCCCCGATGATGCGCAGATTCAGGCAGTGGTCGATCGCCACGAGCTTGTAGAGGCAGTCAAGCGCGTATCTTTGGTAGCAGAGCAACGTACTTCTGTTCGTCTCGGTTTTGAAGACGGGCAAGTGAATCTAGAAGCGGGTACCGACGACAACGCACAGGCCTCTGAAGTAGTAGCCGCGACCGTCGAAGGCGGTAGCTTGACTACTGCGTTTAACCCGAGATTCCTTGAAGGTGGACTTGGCGTAATTGACACAAGCCACGTCCGTTTCTCTTTCACCGATGCCGCTAAACCTGCAGTAATTACCGGACAAAAAGATGAGTCTGGTGATCAAGACGATTCCTTCAAGTACCTCATTATGCCTATCCGTTTTGGAATCTGATTTCACTAGCGGTGCCGCGGTATATTCGCACGTAGATGAACGCACTGATTGCTAAGGAAAAAGTCAAAGATTAGCTAGTGAGGAGAAGATATGTATATCTCGCATCTAGCTCTTGATGACTTTCGGTCCTACAAACACGCAGTTGTTGAGTTTGCACCGGGCACCACAGTTCTACTAGGCCGCAATGGACAGGGCAAAACTAATCTCGTAGAAGCTATTGCATACCTTGCAAATCTTTCTTCACACCGCGTGGCAGCGGACACTGCTCTCGTGCGATTTGCTAAATCAGATGAGCAATCCCCAGCCGGCGCAGTAGTACGCGCGAAGGTAAGAACCGGAGGCAGAGACCGCGTAGTCGAGCTGGAAATTATTCGCGGACGCGCAAACCGAGCCAAGCTTAATCGTGCGCCAGTACGTCCAACTGAGTTAATGGGAGTTGTCAAAGTTGTCATATTTGCTCCCGAAGACCTCGACCTAGTCAAGGGTGATCCAAGTGGTCGACGCAAGTTTCTTGATGAAATAGCAACACAAATGTGGCCTGCTGCCAGAGCTGTAAAAAACGATTTTGATCGGGTGGCAAAACAGCGTGCGGCTCTGTTAAAACAGTTGGGAAAAGATCGTAGAGCGGGTAGGCACGTAGACTATTCGGGTATAGAGATCTGGAATGAGCAGTACATTCCGCTGGCCCGGCAGGTACTTGCATATCGTTTGAAGACTGTTCAAGCTTTAAATCAACCCGTTACTCTTGCTCATGACATCGTTTCTGAGGAGGCTCGCAAGCTCGCTCTAAGGTATGAGCACTCGTTAAATGAGGTTGACCAGGTTGATACTGGAGATTTATTTTCGCAAGTTCTTGAAGAGCCCGGGGCATACGAGGAACGACTGAGATTCGCGCTGAGTCAGGCGGTTGACCAAGAGATTGCACGGGGCGTGAATTTAATTGGACCTCATCGGGATGATCTTGGGATGACTCTCGATGAGATGCCGGTCAAAGGTTTTGCCTCCCACGGCGAATCCTGGTCGGTTGCACTAGCTCTGAGACTAGGTGCATTTGAGGCTCTTGCTGGCGAAGCAGGAACTGGTGAGGAACTGGATCCTCCTATCTTGATTTTGGATGATGTGTTTTCCGAGCTCGACGGTAAACGACGAGAGGCCGTATTGGGAGCAATAGAGCGGGCGCAGCAGGTATTCATAACCGCAGCGGTTGGAACGGATTTGCCCGCAGAACTTGACGCGACGGTAATGACGGTTCACCTTGACCGGCGGGAGGGCTCGATTGTTAGAGAGTCTCTAACAGCAGATATTTACGAGAAGTCAACTACGCCAATTGATGATGCAAATTCGACAGGCTCTGATGGGGCGAGTGCTCCATGACATCAAAGAATGAGTTTGAAGTAAGAGCGGCTAGCTATGCTCAAGAGGCCGTGCGCCGGCAAAAGCAACTTGCGCAAGATTCTGGCTACTATCCCGAGACGGCTGCCAAGGCCCGATTGCTGAGCGAGCGCGGCGGTAAATCACGCGCTAGCGCATTTCGTAGCAAAGGCGGCGGATCTGGTCGCAGGGGTTACGGCTATGATAACGAGGGTTCGAAGGAAGGGCTTGCCACCTCCAAACTGGGTACCGGTCCATCAAAGTATGATCCGCAACCGGTGGACAACGTAATTGGCAATTTGGTCAACAGGCTCGGATGGTCTTCAGTGCTAAGCATTGCCACGATTGCTGCTAGGTGGCCAAGTATTGTAGGTCCTTCAGTCGCGCAGCACTGCAAGGTGGAGACGTTTGAAAACAACGTCCTTGTGGTTAAGACCTCATCAACCGCCTGGGCGAATCAAATGAAGCTTTTGCTCCCTACGCTAGAGAAGCAGATCGCACAGGCTTTTGGAGAGAATGCGGTAAAGCGGGTCATTATAAGAGGACCTCAGGCACCGTCGTGGAGAAAGGGCCGCTTACACGTTCCCGGTCGTGGTCCGCGTGACACATACGGGTGAGAGATTCACTAAGGAAGGCACATCAAAAATGCCTGTAAAAGTTATACACAGGTTTTCCCACCGTTGTGAATGACTTTTAACTGACATTTTTGGGGTTTTTGAATTACAAGGTTGACTGACCTAGAGTGCGTTGCTCGAATCTGTGGATATGACAAAAAGTGGTAAGATTATAAAGGTTTTTAAGTGTAAATCTGCGTGTTTATGCGGTTTTTGACAGTCATCTTCCCGTGGCTTGAAATCCCGCATCTGATTGATCTTTCGGGTTTAGCCCGGGCGCAGTTTGCTTCCCGCTAGAAAGGGGCTAGTTTGGCTGACCTAGAAGCCCGCCAGGCACAGCAAAATGGTGGTTACGACGCATCGAACATTACCGTTTTGGAAGGCCTAGAAGCTGTTCGCAAACGACCGGGTATGTACATCGGTTCAACCGGCGAGCGCGGTCTTCACCACCTGGTGTACGAAGTCGTTGATAACGCAGTTGATGAGGCGCTGGCCGGATACTGTGACCATATTGAAGTTACGATCCGCGAGGACGGCGGAGTCACGGTTCAAGATAATGGCCGCGGTATTCCTGTGGACATGCATCCCACGGAAGGTCGCCCAACCGTCGAGGTGGTAATGACCATCTTGCACGCGGGCGGAAAGTTCGGAGGCGGTGGATACGCTGTGTCCGGTGGTTTGCACGGCGTGGGTATTTCCGTGGTCAACGCGCTTTCGTCTCGCGTGGAAACAGAGGTGCGCCGTCAGGGTTACGTGTGGAGGCAGACGTTTGGTAACGGCGGGCACCCCCTCACTGATCTTGTTCGCGGAGAAGAGACCGACGAGACCGGCACGTCTCAAACTTTCTATCCGGATCCTTCAATTTTTGATTCCGTTGAGTTTTCGTTCGAGACTTTGCGCAGCCGCTTCCAGCAGATGGCCTTCTTGAACAAGGGCCTGCGGATCACCCTCACGGATGAACGTCCAGGTGTTATTGACGAGGGTGACGAGATCACCGGGGACGACCTCGGATCTAATGACGATCCAATTTCCGGTTTCCGCCAGGTTACTTACATGTACGAGGGCGGCCTGCGTGACTACGTCAACTTCATTAACAAGACGAAGAAGGCTGAAGTCATCAACAGCGAAATCATTGACTTTGAAAATGAGAACGCTGAGGGCTCCATGTCTATTGAAATCGCGATGCAGTGGACCCGCGCCTACTCCGAAACGATCCACACATACGCGAACACGATCAATACCACCGAGGGTGGTATGCACGAGGAGGGTTTCCGTTCCGCGCTGACTTCTATTGTCAACAAGTACGGGCGTGAGAAGGGGATCCTTAAGGATAAGCAGGACAACCTCACGGGCGATGATATTCGCGAGGGCCTAACCGCTGTTGTGTCGGTAAAGCTCACAGAGCCGCAGTTCGAAGGCCAGACCAAGACCAAGCTCGGTAACGCCGAGGCCCGAACTTTCACGCAGCAGCAGGTGTACACGCAGCTCGGTGATTGGTTTGATGCGCATCCGACCGATGCGAAAGCAATCATCCTCAAGGCTCTGGCTGCTCAGGAGGCGCGCCTAGCTGCGCGCAAGGCAAGGGAAGCGACCCGGCGAAAGAGCGTTCTGGAATCCGCATCGATGCCGGGTAAGCTCCGCGACTGCTCGTCGCGTAACCCGGAAGACTGTGAAATCTTCATTGTGGAGGGCGACTCGGCGGGTGGTTCCGCCGTTATGGGCAGGGATCCTGAGCACCAGGCCATCCTGCCTTTGCGCGGCAAGATCTTGAACGTTGAAAAGGCACGCGTTGATCGCGCGCTGGACAGCAACGAAATCCGCGACCTCATTTCCGCACTCGGCACGGGTATTGGAGAGGAATTTGATATCTCCAAGATTCGCTACGGCAAGATCGTGCTGATGGCGGATGCTGACGTTGATGGCCAGCACATCACCACTTTGTTACTGACTTTGCTGTTCCGCTACATGCGTCCGTTGGTGGAAGAGGGCCACGTGTATCTGGCGCAGCCGCCTCTCTACCGGCTCAAGTGGACCAATGCGCCACACGAGTACGTTTACTCCGATAGGGAGCGTGACGAACAACTCGCAGCGGGTAAGAATGCGGGATACAGACTTCCTAAGACCGGTGGCGTGCAACGCTACAAGGGTCTTGGCGAGATGAACCACGACGAGCTTTGGGACACCACGATGGATCCTTCAAGGCGACTACTAAAGAAGATAGATGTTGCCGAGGCGGCATCAGCTGACGAAGTGTTCTCCGTTCTGATGGGGGACGACGTGGAATCTAGGCGTTCGTTTATTCAGCGCAACGCACAGGACGTGCGCTTCCTAGACTTCTAGTCAACCTGGTCAAATTCGGATCGAAAGCTTATAAGGGACGGAAATAACGTGAGTGACGAAAATCAGACTCCTGATGAGGTAGCCGCAACCGAACAGACCGGTGCCGTGGTGGCTCAGAGGATTAGCCACGTTGACATTGAAGTTGAGATGCAACGCTCCTATCTCGACTACGCAATGTCCGTAATCGTGGGACGCGCACTGCCAGAGGTTCGTGACGGTCTAAAGCCGGTACACCGACGGATTCTTTACGCAATGTATGACGGCGGCTACAGGCCAGACGCGGGTTTTTACAAGTCGATGCGCGTAGTTGGAGACGTGCTATCTCACTACCACCCGCACGGTGATGTTTCGGTTTACGATGCGCTCGCTCGCCTCGTACAGCCCTGGTCCATGCGCTACCCCCTGGTGGCTGGCCAGGGTAACTTTGGCTCGCCAGGAAACCTAGGCCCCGCTGCTCCGCGTTATACGGAGTGTCGCATGCATCCCATGGCTATGGAGATGGTTCGCGATATTGACGAGAAGACAGTTGACTTTGTTGACAACTATGACGGGCGTAACCAAGAACCAACGGTATTGCCGGCACGGTTCCCGAATCTCCTGGTGAACGGGTCTGAGGGTATTGCAGTTGGTATGGCCACTCGTATCCCGCCGCATAACCTGCGTGAGGTTGCTCAGGGCGTGCAGTGGCACCTGGATCATCCGGAGGCAAGCCGCGAAGAGCTTCTAGAAGCACTCCTCGGCATCATCAAGGGCCCTGATTTTCCGACGGGCGCAACGATTCTTGGTAAATCCGGCATTGAGCAGGTCTACCGCACCGGGCGCGGACCGATTGTGCAGCGCGCAGACGTTACAGTTGAAGAAATCAAGGGACGCACCTGCCTGGTGGTCACCTCATTGCCATATCAGGTCAACCCAGACAACCTCGCATCCAAGATTGCGCAGCTCGCAAAGGATGGAGTAATTCAGGGCATTGCGGATATCCGCGATGAGACTTCGGGTCGATCCGGTATGCGTCTTGTGCTT
>NZ_KV811484.1:149212-196302 GCF_001813085.1 Actinomyces sp. HMSC065F11 | reverse complement strand
CGGGTCGATCCGGTATGCGTCTTGTGCTTGTTCTGAAGCGTGACGCGGTTGCCAAGGTTGTGTTGAACAACCTTTACAAGCGTACGCAGTTGCAAGATTCGTTCCCTGCGAACATGCTTGCCCTCGTCGACGGTGTTCCCCGTACGCTTTCCATTGACGGCTTCATCTACTACTGGACCAAGCACCAGATTGACGTTATTGTGCGGCGCACCAAGTTCCGCCTAGAGAAAGCACGCGAACGCCTACATATATTGAACGGCTACCTTAAGGCACTTGACGCACTTGACGAAGTGATCGCATTGATCCGGCGCTCACCAACCGTGAACGATGCGCGTACAGGCCTTATGGAATTCCTCGAGATCGACGAGATCCAAGCAGACGCAATTCTCGCTATGCAGCTTCGGCGCCTAGCCGCACTCGAGCGCCAGAAGATTATGGATGAGCACGCAGAGCTTTCTGCTCGCGTAGCGGATCTTGAAGACGTTCTTGTAAAGCCGGAGCGTCAGCGGCAGATCGTTTCAGAGGAGCTTGCGGAAATCGTCGAGAAGTACGGTGATGATAGGCGCACGCGTATCGTTCCGTTCTCGGGCGAAATGTCCACGGAAGACCTCATCCCTGAGGAAGACGTGGTTGTCACAATCACCCGTGACGGTTTCACAAAGCGCACCCGCGTGGATTCCTACAAGAGTCAACACCGTGGCGGTAAGGGAATTCGGGGCGCGAAGCTACGTCAAGATGACGTTGTGCAGCACTTCTTCGTCACTACGACCCACCACTGGCTGCTGTTCTTCACAAATCTTGGCCGCGTTTACCGCGTCAAGGCGTACGAGATACCTGAGGGTGGCCGCGATTCGCGCGGACAGCACGTTGCGAACCTCCTGGCATTCCAACCGGATGAGGAGATCAGCGACGTCCTCGCTATCAAGGACTACGATCAAGCCGATTACCTGGTTCTTGCAACCAAGTCGGGCTTGGTCAAGAAGACCGCCCTTCAGGATTACAACTCGCCGCGAAGCGGTGGCCTGATTGCGATCAACCTTCGGGACGTCAATGGAGAGCCAGACGCGGTGGTATCGGCAAAGCTTGTGAATGCTGACCAGCACCTCATTCTCATTTCCAAGATGGGGCAGGCTTTGCGTTTCGAAGCTAGTGACGAATCTGTGCGTCCGATGGGCCGTGCAACGTCAGGTGTGCGCGGCATGAAGTTCCGCGACGGGGACTACTTGCTTTCCCTCGACGTTGTACATGAGGGGCGTGACCTCCTTGTCATCACAGAGGGCGGATTCGCCAAGCGGTCCGCTATCGACACTTACCCAACGCGTGGCCGCGGCGGCCTTGGCGTCAAGGTAGCGAACCTCGTGGATGAGCGCGGCGACCTCGTAGCTGGCCTTGAAGTCACCGAAGAGGATGAAGTGCTTGTCATCATGGAGAGCGGCAACATCGTGCGGAGCGCGGTAAGCGAAGTTCCGCGCACCGGTCGTAACACACAGGGCGTGACCTTCGCGCGCCCCTCGAAGGATGACCGTATTATCGCAATCACTAAAAACTTGGAATCACAGTTGGATGACGATTCCGAGGCAGTAGACTCAGGTGATGAGGCCACAGCAACCACGGAAGCGCAAAATGCAACTGAGGTTGCCGAAGGAGTCGAACCCGATTCCGCGGCGCGAAATGAGGAAGGTGACGAATGAGCGACACCTCGCGATCTGACGTTCAGCAAGGTTGGGAGCAGGACACCCCGCATCAGGTAATGCTGGCAGTTGCCCGAGTTGATCCATGGACCGTCATGAAGGTCAGCTTCATGCTTTCTGTGGCATTTGCAATCGCAACGGTTATTGCGTCTTTCGTGATCTGGCTGATGCTCGACGGCATGCACGTATTTGCCGACATCGAACATTTCCTGGTCAGTATTGGTGCCGAATCGTTCGTCAAGCTGCTTGACTACGCTCGCCTGCCGCAGGTGATGTCCATGGCAACTCTTGTGGGTGTGGTAAACATCGTGATTCTCACGGCGCTATCCACGCTGGGTGCGCTCATTTATAATCTCGTCGCTGCACTTGTGGGCGGCGTGCGAGTCACCCTCATGGACGAATAACCAACCTGCGAAACGAAAGTGCTGGTCATTCTAAATCCTTCTAATGTAAGGATTGTCACTGATGGCAGTTTGGAATTGTCCAACTGCGTTGGGTAATCTTATTTGGTGCGAGAGCGCAAGGGCCTATAGCTCAGTCGGTTAGAGCGCTTCCCTGATAAGGAAGAGGTCGCTGGTTCGAGTCCAGCTAGGCCCACAGGCGTTTGAAGCACAGTAACGGAGGCTCGTATGATTCGCGAAGGACTACGAAATCTAGTTATTGGTGGGATCGTTGGTACAGTAGGTCTTGTGACTTACCAGATCACCCGCGATCTTTCAGACGATAAGAATCTGTGGCAGGCTATCCAGGCTGAACCATCTAACGCGATGGACTAACAGATTCCCAATAGGGGCTATGGCGCAATTGGTAGCGCACCTGCTTTGCAAGCAGGGGGTTAGGGGTTCGAGTCCCCTTAGCTCCACAACCACCCGGCCGAATAGGCCGGGTTTTTTAATGCCCGAGGTTGTCCGCACGGTTGTCTAAAACCGGAGCCGATTGTGGGGCGCGATTTGGGAAACATTGCGGCGCTATGCAGCATATTCGTTTAGATTCTCTAACAAACACCACTTATGCACAGGTATATCCACACCTGGGGAAACTTACACATATGTAGTTTCTACAATGTTGTTCCTTGGAATCTCAGGTAGTTTAAAGTACTCAAACAGTAATAGAACCCGACCTGTGGAAAACCAGCAGGTCGGGTTCGAAACAGTTGTGGAAATCTGTGTATAACTCAGCTGTAGAACTGAGCAAGCCCCCAGTAGATCCCGTAGTTCAGGGCTAACAGCGCTACAAAAATCCCAACAGATGCCAACACCGTGGCGGTGGTTTGGCTCTTTTCAGTCTTTCCAGGCCTCGGTCTTGCCAGGCGCACCAAAATCCATGCAACAAGCGCGCCCGTGATCAAACCACCTAGATGTCCTTGCCACGAAACTCCAGACACAACGAAGCCGTAAACAAGGTTCACGGCTAGCAAAACCACAATCGACGTTGTGTCTGAGCCAGAGGCCTTTTGGAGCACGAAAATAGCTGCAAACAAACCAAACAATGCGCCCGATGCGCCCACTGTCGCTCCCATTAGAGAAGTGGGATCAACAAACCCCCACGCCAGCACGAACAGTGATCCGCCCATTGCAGAAGCCGCGTACAGAACCAGGTAGCGCCCGGCCCCAAGGACCTGTTCCACGGGGTTACCAACGATGTAGAGCGTCAGCATGTTCAGCCCTAAGTGCAACAGTCCGCCGTGCACGAGGGCAACCGTGAGTAGGCGCCACGGTTCGTGCATTGACCAGGCGGGCACATACATTAACCAAACCTGGAGCGGCTTGTAAACCGTAGCAAGAAGCGAAACCGCGATGGTTATGCCAAGAATCCAAGTGGTGATGCTCTTACCCTGCAAGCGATATGCCGGCCGGCGCATGCGGGCACGAGTAGTGCTGTTCGCACACTCGGGGCAGATTGAACCTACCTCAGTGTGGATAGTGCAGTCCGAGCAGGTACCTCTTCCGCACCGTTTACATGTGGAAATGGCGGGGAGGTTAGGGTGACGAGGGCAGGCCACAGCGGGCTGTGACCTGCGTTCGCCGTAGCGTGGCTGGTCGCTCACTCTTCGATGTCAATCGTTTCGACTACAACGTCCTCAACCGGCCTGTCATTCATACCCGTTGGGACTGCGGCAATCGCGTCTACAACCGCCTTAGACTCGTCGTCAATAACCTTGCCGAAGATTGTGTGGTTACCCTGCAGCCAGGTGGTTGGAGCAACGGTGATGAAGAACTGCGAGCCGTTGGTGCCGCGACCCATACGCTTGCCTGCATTAGCCATTGCGAGTACGTACGGTTCGTTAAAGTTCAGCTCCGGATGGATTTCGTCGTCAAAGTTGTAACCGGGGCCACCAACGCCAATGCCAAGAGGGTCGCCGCCCTGGATCATGAATCCGGGAATAACGCGGTGGAAAACAACGCCGTCGTAAAGCGGTGCGTTGGTCTTTTCACTCGTTGCCGGGTGCGTCCACTCCCGCTTACCTTGCGCAAGTTCGGCAAAGTTCTTCACCGTAATCGGTGCGTGGTTGGGGAAAAGTTCGATGGCGATATCGCCCATATTTGTGTGAATTGTTGCTTTCATACTGCAATTGTCGCAGATTTGTTTGGATATGTCTTTATTGATCGCCCAAGATTAGCGGCCGGTTCATCCTGCAATGCGCGCGGTTTCAGTGCAAAATGGAAGGGATAGTGTTTCGCTAACGCGAAGCTGATTCTCAACGTAACGGAGGAAATGATGGGCAAGCTAGATACTAAGAAGCTCCATCGTGAGGCCGATGCCGCAGCTGAGGCCGCGATGCGTCATGGCGAAGAGTTTGTAACGAAGGCGCAGAACCTGGCGCAAGAGGGCGCAGAATGGGTTGCTCCTCGCGCTCAGTACCTGTGGGATGAGACGGTTAAGGCAACCGCCCCGGTGCTAGAGGAAGCCGCGGATCGCGTCCGTCCCTACTTGGATGATGCTCAGGCTGTAGCCAGTGATTACGCCAAGCGCGGCGAGAAGGCTGCTCGTGCAGCGTCCGCGGCAGCAAAGAAGGACGGTACTATTGCCGAGCGCGTACAGCGCGCGGGTGAGGCCAGCCGCAAGGAGCTCACAAAGCCGAAGAAGTCTGTTGCCGGTACGGTAGCTAAGACGTTCGGGTGGGTACTGCTCGGCACCGCGGCAGCGGGCGTTGGTTACCTACTTTGGCGTCGTTCCCAGCCGATTGAGGATCCTTGGGCAGAAGAGTACTGGGCGGACCTCGACACCGATGTTGACATCGTGGAAACCCCGGCAGAATCTGCTGAGGAAACCGAAGAGTAAGCCAAACTTAGCTTCTTCTACAAGGGAGGTTGAGGCCGCGGGCCTCGGCCTCCCTTCAAATTTCAAACCCCTTGGTAGCTACAGCTTTACATCGGTGACAGGCATGCTAGAAGCGGCCTAGAAACACAAAAATGGTGGGCATTACGCCCACCATTTTGCGTGAAACTTTAACGCCAGCGCAGTGTCATGAGGAATCCGGTCATCATGAAACCAAGGCCGATTGCGAGATTCCAGTTGCCAATGCCAGGAATTGGGAAGCGAGCCCCCGTCATGTACATGACGACCAGCCAGAGTAGGCCAATGATTAGCAAAGTTACGAACGTGGGAGCCCACCAAGACGGGGAGAGTGGGATGCCGTCAGTCCACGACTTGATTTCCAAATCATCCGTATGAGACGAGTTGGACGTCTTCTTGCGTTTTCTTGATTCAGGCACGCCTAATACCTTCCGACAGAGCCCTACCCGTACACTGGTTACATTGGATTGGGCAAATGATTAAAATCCTGTAATAGCGTACCAAAAGTAGCAGACATCGCGAAGAGGAGGGCTAGTGGAAAACGCGGATATGCGCGGCGCTCACCGTGGCGCGCACAGTCGCGGAGCTAACCATAGCCGCAAAACTCCTTTTTCAGAGCGCCTGAAACACTTTTTTGGCCGTGGATTCGTGCTGTTCTTAGCTGGTTTGCTGTTTGCTGGTGCAATGACGTTGCGTCCTTCCGCTGGCTCGAGGTACGACTCAGATCTGTTGTCTCTGGTGGCCCGCAAAGAAGTTACCGTGAAAGAGCTATCGGCGGCCAACGAGGACATGTATAAGCAGATTGACCAGATGATCGCGGCTGTTCCAGATCAGCCGCAACTGCCCGTTTCAGAACGTACGCGTGTGGAGTTAGCCGGGCCAGGCGTCACGGTAACGTTAAATGACGCTCCGATACCGGAACCATTACCGGAGGGCGTTGTGGCGGACGACCTCGTAATTCACCAGCAGGACATAGAGGCCGTTTTTAATGCTCTGCTAAGTGGCGGTGCAGAGGCGCTCAGCGTGCAGGGCCGGTTTGTGCGCGCCGATTCGAAAGTTTCATGCGTGGGCAATGTAATCAACATCGACGGTAAGCTCTACTCGCCCCCCTACGAGATTGGGGCGATTGGCGATTCCGCCAAAATGCGCCGCGCGCTCTCGCAGGATCCACAGATCGCCATACTGGGTGAGTACGTAGCTCGGTTCAACTTGGGTTACAGTGTTCGAGATGAATCAAACCTCAAAATTAGTGCCGTAAATCAACAGCCGGTATTCAACTTTGCGAAAGTGACGGCTAGCAATGACAACTAGCTCTTACCCCAGCAGGCGTGCAGTGGCGCGCAAGAAACCAAGCCTGTTTATTAGGTTCATTGGTGTTCTTGGCGAGCTCATGATCACGGCTTCGCTTGTGATTGGGTTATTTATCTTCTGGCAGCTGTACTGGACTTCCTGGGAGGTCGAGGCAGACCGGGAGCAGGCGATCAGTGACTTCGAAGCGAAACTTCCAAGAGTTTCTGTCGATAAGGTTCCTCCGGCTCACACGGAGGCTCCACCTGAGTTCACCCCGGTGGGTTATGGCGAAACCATGGGCATTTTGCACATACCCGTTTGGGACAACATGAAAGTTCCGGTGGTGCACGGAACGGCACAGTACCTGCTGGATCAGGCGCTGGGCGGACACTATGAGTTCACGCAATGGCCGGGCGAGGTTGGCAACTTCGCGGTCGCTGCTCACAGACGATCGTACGGTAACAACTTCCGTTACGTAGATACGCTCGAAGAGGGCACACCGGTGGTTATGGAGACCTCGAACGCATTCTTGGTATACAAGGTAGTGCAAAAAGAGATCGTGCTTCCGGAGCAGACAGAGGTTATCAACCCGGTTCCTGATCAGCCGATTGGCGCCACTCCCACCAAGCGAATGCTAACGATGACCACGTGTAGTACTGAGACTGGAGGCCAGTTTGGTAACAGTCACCGCTACATCGTTCACCTGGAGTTCCAACACTGGTATGAGCGCGATGAGGGCATGCCACCCGAACTGAAGTCTGAGAAGGAGGGCGCATAATGTATGCCGCTATCTTCCGCCTGCTGCCGGGCCCGAAGTGGTTAAAGGTTGTCTGGTCGATCCTGCTGATTGTTCTAGTGGCCTGGCTACTTCTTGAGTTTGCCTTCCCCTGGGTCCAAGACACGTTTAACGTGGTTGACAATACGGTGGATGTGCCGGATGTGACAACAACAAGTACGTAATCGTTTCACATAAGCAAATAGATTGGCGGCCCGTGACATGAGTTCACGGGCCGCCCATCTATCCGTAAGGTTTATTCCCCATTTTCAGAGGGCTGTTCCGCAGGTGGTTGTGGCTGCTCCTGAGCGGGAGGCTGTGTGGGAGCGGGGGCCTTGGCAACCGTGACGGTAATCGTCGTGTCCTTGGATACCGTTCCAGTTGCGGAAAGGCTCATTACGGTGCCCTCCGCGTGGTCTGCGCTCTCCTCGGTCTCCACGTTGGTGTTGAGGCCCAGCTCCTGCAGTGCTTGGAGCACCTCGTCGCGGGGGCGCCCAACCAGGTCGGCTGGTACAGAAACGTTGCCAGACGCGATGAATAGCTTCACCGACTCGCCTTCGCTGATTTTAGCTCCAGCCTCTGGATCGGTCTTGATAACCCGTCCCTTCTCCTGCGATGGGTCGTCAACGGTGACAACGTCAGAAACCTGTAATCCGTTTTGCTTGAGTTGATCTCGAGCTTGTTGCTGGGTTAGGCCGCTAACGTCAGGAACCGTTGTGTCTGCAGGACCTGAAGAGAGGACCACCTTGACGGTTGTGCCCTTATCTACGATCGTGCCTGCTTCCGGGTTAGATGAAATGACCGAGTTTGCAGGAATTTCTGAACTTGCTTCGGTGCTTGCAATGGCAAACTCTAATCCGGCTTCCTTTAGCGTCGCGATTGCTTGTTCTTGAGTCTGTCCAACAACGGTTGGAACCGGAACTTGTTCTACTTCCGGCTCCGCGGAGTTAGTGGCAAACCACCACACCAAGCCGCCAATCATGGCAAGGGCAACAACGATAAGTAAAGCGATTGGCCAGCGCTTCTTCTTGGGTTCCTCCTCCAAGGTGTCAATGCGCGCCATGGTTTGCGTATCGTAGGCGGGGGCAGGAGGTGGCATGGTTGCTGCAGGCATCGTCATAGTGGCTGGGGACATAACCTGCGTTGCTGGCGCCTGCCATGAGTCCGTTTCGGGGGCCATTACGAGAGCGCCGCGCGCAGCTCGATTGAGGTCGGCACGCATCTCTTCGGCAGAGCTGTATCTGTCGTCACGGTTCTTCGCTAAAGCCTTGAGGACAACTCGGTCAATTGAGTCCGGCACGTCACTGGTGATGGACGAAGGTTTGGGCGGAATCTCTGACACGTGCTGGTAGGCCACGGCGACAGCAGAATCTCCCTTGAACGGAGGTTGTCCCGTGAGAAGTTCGAACAGGACACAACCCGTGGAGTAAATGTCAGAGCGGGCGTCAACCGGATCGCCGTGCGCCTGTTCCGGGGATAGGTACTGAGCAGTTCCAACCACGGCATTCGTCTGCGTCATAGTGGCTTGAGAGTCCGTGAGGGCACGCGCGATACCGAAGTCCATGACTTTGATCTTGCCGGTGTTCGTTAGCATTATGTTGCCCGGTTTAATGTCTCGGTGAACCAGACCGTGCACATGTGAATATTCGAGGGCGGAGAGCACGCCAGAGATGATCTCTACGGCCTCATCGATAGGAACAGGAGCTCCTCCTGCCAGGAGGTCGCGCACCGTGTGCCCTTCTACGTATTCCATAACGATGTAGGGCACGGAGACGGTTGAGCCGTCGGGTGTTGTCACGTCCTCTTCGCCAGTGTCGTAAACCGCAACTATGTTCGGATGGTTCAAAGACGCGGCAGCCTGCGCTTCGCGGCGGAAACGGGTTTGGAAAATAGAGTCTCGCGCAAGGTCAGTGCGGAGCATCTTGATTGCGACCACCCGAGAAAGGCGCGTATCGAAGCCAAGATGTACCTGCGCCATGCCTCCACGGCCGATCATCGACCGCACTTCGTAGCGTCCGGCTAGGCGGTGGGTGTGGTTGTCAGCCATACTTGAACCTCCGTTGATGTGTTATCTGCCAGAATACTCGTAAATCGTCCGTGGCTCGCAGTAGGGCTTGTGGAGCTCGGGTTGCTGTTGAAAGCAAACATGACTAGCAGTGTGACAATAAAAATGACAATGGCGACAAATAATAACTCTTGTAGTTTCACCGCGTAAGCGTTTGACGCTGCGTGTCTAAAGGCCTTGTTATTAGCCGGTTGTCGCCGTGATTTAGGGGCGTATTGTGCCCGAGTGGGTAAGTTGCTTTTAGTTGCAGGTTTTGTGGTTCGGTTGTGTTGGTCAGATTTGAATGCGGGGGGCGCGTCAGATCGCAACTTTGTGGCAGTGGTTTTGCGTGAAGTGGCCACGTCAGTGCGTCTTTTGGTTGCGGCCTCGTTAGTGGATTGTTTCTTCGGGATCGAGGTGGTGAAGCCCGCGCGATTGCGTTCGAGGGCAACTGGTGGCGCGTCAGGTAGCGAGACCGGTTGAGGATTGGTGGGGAGCCCAAGGGAGAGAGCGGCGCTAGATAGCTGCTTCGCGAGGGTAGCACCATCTTTTGGCCGATCTGATGGTTTCTTTTCCAGTAGCTTCATGACGATTCGCGCCAGCTCTTTGGGAACATCGTCGGGTAGCGGCGGGACTTCATCGTTGACGTGGGCAAACGCGACGTCCACCTGAGTTTTGCCGGTAAACGGACGCTTTCCAGCAAGTGCCTCGTAGGCGATAACGCCTAGCGCATACAGGTCGCCACTGTGGGTTGCGGGATCTCCCATCGCCTGTTCGGGTGGTAGGTACTGAGCGGTTCCCATAACCATGCCGGCCTCAGTCATGGTGGCTTGGCCAGGTGTTGTGGAAATGCCAAAGTCGGTGAGCTTAACCAAACCCTCGGGCGTGATGAGGATGTTGGAAGGCTTAATGTCACGGTGGACGATTTCGCGGTCCTTGGCTGACTGAAGTACGTACGCGGTTTGGATAAGGATGGGTAGTAGCTGGTCTGGCGCGATGCGGTTACCGCCACGCAGATACTCGTTGAAGGGACGGCCCTCAACGTACTCCATGACAATCCATCCGGTGCCATCCTCCTCACCGTGGTCGAGGACCGCAGCGATGTTGGGGTGTTGGATGCGCATGGCGTTGGTTGCTTCCATGCGTAGGCGCTGGAGGAAGGTGGCCTGACCGGTGAGCTCTGGTTTGAGGATCTTCACGGCAATGTGTCGGCCAGTGACTTTATCTCGCGCGGTCCAAACTTCGCCCATGCCTCCCGTAGCAACCTGGCGGACAAGCTTGTAGCGCCCGCCCAGTACTTTTCCGCTGTAGTTACTCATTGGCAGACTCAACTTCCAAGAGTTGGCGGACCACTGGGCCGGCGTCAGTTCCGCCACCCACGTACGGGTTGATGTCATCGCCCTGGATGGCTACGGCAACAACTACGGGGTTGTCATTGGCTATAAAGGCTACGGACCAGGCGATGTTGCGATCTGCTACCTCGGCCGTACCGGTTTTTGCAGCAACGGTGCGGCCGGGCAGATACATGGTCCCGCCCAAGCCGTACCGGGTGTCAACTACCGCAACCATCATTGTGCGCAGTTGAGAGGCAACTTCGGGTGTGATTGGGGTGGCGAGGAGCTCTGGCTTAGTGTTGGTTTGAACCTCAAGATCGGCGTTTACTACCGAATCGATAAGGTACGGCTTCATCAGTTGGCCATTGTTTGCCACCGCTGCAGCGATCATAGCCATTTGTAGAGGCGTGACTTGCACGTCGCTTTGCCCAATCGCGGCGAGGGCTGTTTGGGCTTGGTCTAAGTCCTCGGGATATGCGGAGGGAGTAACTGGTAGCGGGATGGAAAGATCCTGCTCGAAGCCGAAGTCTAGGGCCTTCTGGTGGAGTTTTTCTGCGCCAACTGTTACACCGCCCTCGGCAAAAGTCGTGTTGCACGAGCGCGCAAACGCCTCGGTCAAGGTCGGGTTGCCGTCACCGCACGCGAGGCCGCTAATGTTAGGCAGGTCGGTTTCAGTGCCGGGTAGGCGATATGAGGCTGGGCCGCTCACCTTCGAATCTGGAGTCAGGCCGGATTCAAGCATTGCTGCAGCAGTTACAAGCTTGAACACTGAACCGGGCGCGTAGCGATCGCCTGCAATGGCGCGGTTCTTGAGCGGTTTTCCACTGTCTGCGTCAAGCTGCTTGTAGTAGTCCAATGCGGCCGCCCCGTCTGGGTCGGCTAGTTTGTTCGGATCGTAGGATGGGGAGGAGTAGAGGGCGCGGATTGCTCCGGTCTTTGCCTCGATGGCAACAACGGCTCCTTCGCGTCCTCCAAGGGCAGATTTAGCAGCTTCTTGGAGAGCGGCGTCGATAGTTAGGTTGACGCCGCCACCACGCCGCTCCTGGCCGGTGAGCAGGTTTTGGAGTCGCTGGGTGAAGAGGGAGGGTGCGTCGCCTTCAAGAATGTCGTCGGCGGCGGATTCGAGGCCGCTGGATGACCCGAGGTTTGTGGAGAACCAGCCGGTGAGGTGCCCGTAGAGGTCGCCAGCCGGGTAGCTACGGTTGTATCTGTGGGAGTCCGGGATTTTCACTGACTCGGCGATTGCAGTGCCGTTCACGATGATGGGGCCTCGGTCGCGTTCCGCGGCATGCAAAATGGTGCGCGAGTTGCGCGCGTCCGCGTTAAGTTCGGGCGCCTTGTAGAACTGAATGTAGGTGGCTGCTAGCGCCAGCGAACACACCATGGCGAACAGGATGATGTAAAGCTTACGGATTTGATCGTTCATCTGGCGCCTTCCGCAACATCATTGGGGATAGCAACCGGGGTTGGGGGGCGGCGCGACGCGTCGGATATGCGTAGCAGTAGGGCCACGGAGATCCACGAGGCAACCATGGACGAGCCACCTTGCGCGAGGAAGGGCGCGGTGAGGCCCGTGAGTGGAATCAGGCGGGTGATGCCGCCGAGTACTACGAATAGTTGGAGTCCGAGCGAGAAGCTGATACCGGTGGCAAGTAGTTTGCCAAATCCGTCGCGCACACCGATTGCAGCGCGCAGTCCGCGCTCGATCAGGATTAGGTACAAGAGCAAAATGGCCATCAGGCCGGTGAGGCCAAGTTCTTCTGCGAGGGAAGACAGGATGAAGTCAGACTGCGCGAAGGGCACTAGTTGCGGGTATCCGCGCCCCCAGCCGGTGCCGAACAATCCGCCTGACGCCATGCCAAACTGGCCTTGCACTACCTGGTGAGAACCGCCGATGGCGTTGTAAATGTCGTTGTCGTACGCGTGTAGCCAGATAGTGATGCGCCGCCCAACGTGGGGGAAGGCTTGGATTGCGAAGTAGGCGGCTGGTGCGAATAGTGCCGCGCCGATGATTAGCCAGGAAACGCGAGCGGTGGCTACGTAGATCATGGCGATGAACAGGCCGAAGAATAGTAGCGAAGTGCCGAGGTCACGCTGCAAGACGAGCACGAGGATTGCTACCAGCCATGTGAGCAGGATGGGGCCGAGGTCGCGTGCGCGAGGCAGGCGGATACCGAGGAACTTCTTACCCCCAACGGTGAGCATGTCGCGGTTGGTGACGAGATATCCAGCGAAGAAGATGGCGAGGGTGATTTTTACGAACTCGGCAGGTTGGACGGAGAACGGTCCGAGGTAAATCCAGATGCGCGCACCGAAATGTTCTTGTCCAAGTCCGGGAATGAGGGGCAGGATGAGTAGAACGATGGACACGAACATGGCGATGTAGGTGTAGCGGCGCAGGTTTCGATGGTTGCGTACGAGGATGAGTACAACTGCACCGGCCAATAGCCCCACGGCTACGAAAATCAGCTGTTTCATACCGACAATCGGGTATTGCGATTCTGGTGGGAGGTTCTCGTTTAGCGCCTTGTAAGACATGTCGAGCCGGTAAATCATGGCGAGGCCAATGCCGGTCAGTCCGACAGCCACGGGCAGGATCACTGGGTCGGCGTGTGGAGCGAGTTTGCGCACCCCAAGGTATGCAACGGTTGAGAATACGACGAGGATTACCACGTGCCAAAGGATGTTGGCGGGTAGTTCATCGGTTCGATTGAGGGAAGTGAGGGCGTAGCCTCCCAGGCCTGCGGCCGTGGATAGGACAAGCAGGAGCAGCTCTAGGATGGGCCGCGATCTTGGAGGGGAGATCGTTACGGTTGCCATTAGCTCTCCTTAGTGGCAGCCGTTGTTGGCGAGCTAGTTCCAGATTCGGATGGCGTAGTTTCGCCTGTTTTATCATTCTGCTCAGTTGTCGAAGTTGTCTTATTACTCTCAGCTGTGCGCTTCAAGGACTCAACATACTGGTTGATTTCCTCCATTGAGGATCTGCGTACAGGCTCTTGTAGGCGCGTGCGTTCAACGGGGAGGAGATCTGCAGCCTTGAGCTCGGTTAGTTCAACTGGATGAGACAACTCGAACGGGCCAACCGCCTGCGGAATGCCTTGGAATATGACAACCTGGTCTTCCACCAATTGCGCGTAATACTGGGTTTGTGACCAAACGTATCCGCCCCAAGCGCCCAGAATCACCAGCGTTGCAACGATAAGGGCGAAGAAGGGTTTAACCCAGGATTTGGGTTTCAAGTCTTCGGGTTCTTCCTCATCGAGGATGGTTTCGCGCGGAGCAAGGTTGGCGGCGCGTGCGGCAGCGCCCCCGCCTCCGCGGCTAGGAAGGTTGCGATCAACCGCTGCGGCGCCCACTACCTGAGGGGTTTGCGCGTCGATGGAACCGGCAGGAACGACGTCTGCGATCACGCACGTGATGTTGTCGGGCCCGCCCCCTCGTAGGGCAAGGTTGATTAGCTCCTCGGCACATTCGCCAGGATCGTCGATGGTGGATAGCGTTTCGATGATTGTGTCGGCGGAAACTACGCCGGACAGCCCGTCGGAGCACAGCAACCACCGGTCACCCACCACGGCTTCGCGTACGGATTCGTCGGGCACAACGTCAGAGCCAGAGTCTCCAAGAATGCGTAGCACGATCGAACGCTGCGGGTGGTTTTCAGCCTCTTCTGGCGTGATTTGTCCGGTTTGGATTAGGTACTGCACAAACGAGTGGTCGGTGGTGACCTGCGTGAGGTTGTCGCCGCGAAGAACGTATGCGCGCGAATCACCGATGTGTACCATCGCAAGTTTTGACCCTGATCTCATAAGGGCAATGCACGTGGTGCCAAGGCCTTGCAGTTTAGGGTCGTTCTTGGAGCGTTCAACCAGCTCCTCGTGCGCGGCATTCAGGGCGTCGCGGAGGAGGGGAAGCATTTGTTCGGCCGGATGGTCGTCCGCATCGAGGGGGGCGAAGTGGGCGACGGCCACGGATGATGCTATGTCTCCGCCCGCGGGCCCGCCCATGCCGTCGGCTAGCAGGAGCAGGTGCGGCCCGGCATAGCCGGAATCCTGATTGTTTTTACGCACAAGGCCCACGTCGGACCTGGCGGCGAAGCGGAAGTCAACTGCCATTAGCTCACCAGCTCAAATGTGGTTCTACCAATGCGAACGTTAGCGCCAAACGTGAGGCGGTGGGGCCGGTCGATGCGCTCGTCGTCAACGAACGTGCCGTTTGTGGAGCCGAGGTCTTCAACCCACCAGCCTTCATCGTCCAGGTGCAGGCGGGCGTGGCGCGAAGACGCGTATTCGTCGTCAATTACGAGCGTAGAGGCAGGCGAGCGGCCGATGGTGATGTCCGCATTACCTAGCTTCATGGTGGTACCAACCAGGGGACCTCCGGTGATAAGGAGTTTGGTTGGCGTTGCGGGGGCTGCACCGCGTTTGCGGCGTCGTTTGGATTCAGCGAGGTGCTTGTCAGCCTCTTTGCGGCCTGCGCCGCGCGGCGTGACCACGGTTCCGAAGATGTCTTGGCGTAGCAGTGAGACAGCTCCGAGCGCCACCGCCCAAAGTAGGAGGAGATAGAGGAGCCGGAGCAGCGTGAATGCTAGGTCAGAAGCCATCTACGTGTATTGCTCCTTTGCGGCAGATGTCCAAAACAGGATGCGCGTGCGTCCAATCACCAGCTGATTTCCGTCCACCAGTGTGGCGGCGTCTACCTTGTGTCCTTCGACGTAGAGGCCGTTTGTGGAACCGAGGTCGGAAGCAATCACGCCGTCCGGGGTTTTGCGTAGTTCGAGGTGGCGGCGAGAAACTCCGGAGTCTGAGATGGTGATGTCGGCTTCGGCTCCGCGGCCGAGGATGGTGACGGGCTCGGTGAGGATCCAGCGTTCACCCTCTACGTCGATGATCGGGTTGGACTCGGTGGCAACTTGGCTGGTGGCTGGGGCTACCGCCCCGCGTTTGGTGCCAACTTCGATTTCGAGTTCACCCGTGAGCTCTTCAGGACCTTCCTCAATATTCACGTCGATGGGGCCGACGAGAGCGAAGTTGTTTTCTTCGGCGTGTTCGCGCGCAGTGTTTTCTACTTCGGTGGCGAGGACGTCAATGCCAAGCTCTTCGAGTCGCTTCATGTCGGAGGGTGCGACGCGGACGGTGTACTGGTTCGGGGCGATAGCGCGATCCCGGGAATATTCCTGGACGTGGTTGTCCATGGCGCTGCGCACCGCCGAGCTGACGTCTACAGGCTTTAGTTCAGAGCGGAAGATCCGGGAGAAGGTACCTTGCACGCCTTTTTCGATTGCTGATTCGAATCGGTCAAGAAACCGCATTGTCCACCCCCAATAGGTAGCTCCATGGTTTTGCTACAAGCTCGGAATCTACGCTACTACTTTGGCCATATTATAGCGATTGCGCGAGGTTGGCTGAATTTGCCTCACAGGTTTTGATTTTATATGCTGATCTAGCTTTAGCCCGGGTGGCGGAATTGGTAGACGCGCACGGTTCAGGTCCGTGTGCCCTTACGGGCATGGGGGTTCGACTCCCCCCTCGGGCACGATTGTTATGTTTCGGGACATCGTTCATACGGTGTCCCGACATTTTTTATGCTTTGGGGCTTTGATGTGTCCCGTCATCGTTCCGTTTTTGGGCTGGTAGTTTCCGGTTATCGCCACGCGCTGAGCCATGGTCGGTTAGCTTGTAGCTAAGAGATACGAGTGCCGAGTGACGTTATGGAAACGGGCGGAAAGAGCAAACGATGTTTGAAGACGACGGGGTTGGTAAGACTCGCGCGTACCGTACATTCCCGAAAATGTGCGGCTTGATTAGGGAGGACTTGGAGCGCGTGTCAGACGGTTCTAACCCGGTAGTGGCTGGGTTTGACCGCACCGGTTACATTATCAACACGCTATCGGCGCTACGCGCATACTCAGCGGGAAGCCTGTTTAGTGGCAAGCCAGAGCTCGAGGTGCCCGTGCTGGACGTGATGATCGACCAATACAAACGCTACGGATACTTCATACAGGCAAGGCCGTGTAGAGATGCAGTGTTGCACTGGCTCGAAATGGAAGAACGAGCAGAGAGCGTGGGCGTCATGCCATTCACCATGTCGTACTTCGACATCATCGGCGGACGCGTCAGAGAACCGGATGAACCACGAGGATCAGAAACACCATACAAGCTAGAGGACTGGATCAAACGCGCCGAGCCATACTTTAGTGACCTGGTAGAGCGCTACGCGCTCGCGGCAAACG
The DNA here is from genome assembly GCF_001813085.1 of Actinomyces sp. HMSC065F11. Classification (NCBI taxonomy): domain Bacteria; kingdom Bacillati; phylum Actinomycetota; class Actinomycetes; order Actinomycetales; family Actinomycetaceae; genus Actinomyces; species Actinomyces sp. HMSC065F11. Next base: position 179,642 of record NZ_KV811484.1, on the reverse strand, counting down.
CGAGGGTGCACGAACAAGCAAACAAGTACTACAACTAGCGTCTGGGTACCCTTTCGCCACCCCGGCGGGTTGTCGTGCCAAGCATTCGCCGAAGTCTCCCCCTGCGAACGAGTGTGTGCTGCGTCATACTGGAAGTGTCTCGATTGCAAACGGATGGGTGAGGGACATGAGCGATTCGCTTGTTAGTTGCAGGTTTCTAGGTGCGGCTGGAACCGTGACCGGATCGAAGTATTTGCTTGAAATCGATGGCCGTAAAGTGCTGGTTGACGCGGGCATGTATCAGGGCGAGAAGAAATGGCGTGTCAAGAACTGGGAGCCGTTCTCCCCAAGTCCGCAAACTATTACCGACATCTTGGTTACACACGCTCACGCTGATCACGTGGCCTACCTGCCGGTGCTTGTGAAGCAGGGTTTTAGAGGCTCGATATGGGCTACGAGGGCAACTATAAAACTCGCTGAGATAGTCCTGCGCGATGCCGGCAACCTACAGGTGAATGACGCGAAGTCAGCCAAAAAGGGCGGCTACTCTAAGCACGAGAATCCGTTGGCCCTCTTCACTCCAGAGGACGTGGAGAAGACGCTGCAGTATTTCCGCCCCGTTGAGTTCGATACCGAAGTTGATTTTGGAGAGTTCTCCGCTCGCTGGGTGCCGGCCAGCCACATCCTCGGGTCGGCTTCGATTCTGATAAAGACAGGGGGCACGCGGATCCTCTTTTCTGGCGATCTGGGCAGGGAGAACCCGTACCTGCTCAAGCCGCGCGGGAAAACCCCGGCAGCGGATTGGGTGATTATGGAATCCACGTACGGTGACCGGCTACACGAGGTTGCCGAGGTGCCGCACGAAGAAATGGCGCGCGCGATCCGCGACACTGCGGCGCGGGGTGGAAAGATCGTGATTCCCGCATTTGCGATTCACCGTACGGAGTCGGTGCTCGCCCAGCTGGTGTCGATGATGCGCGAAGGGCGAATCCCTGATTTGCCGGTGTTTGTGGACTCGCCGATGGGTCTGCGTGCCCTCAGTGTGTACGAGGAGTTCGCGGACGAAGAGATGCGCAGCGGTATTGATAAGGAAGACTTCTTGGGCATTCCGCAACTGAAACAAATGCTGAGCGTGGAGGATTCGAAGAAGATCAATGAGTTCAAAGGCTCGTGCATCATAGTGACATCCTCAGGAATGTTGGAGGGCGGTCGCGTTTTGCACCACCTGCAAAGGTTGCTACCAGATCCGAAGAACTGCCTTATTATCACCGGATACCAGGCTGTGGGAACGCGCGGTCGTAAACTCCTTGAAGGCGCAGAATCGATCAAAATGCACGGCTGGTACGTGCCGGTTCGCGCTGAAGTTACGCAAGACCGCGAGTTCTCTGCCCACGCCGATCGTGACGAACTTTTGCGTTGGGTTGCGCAGGTCGGCCAGGGCGATGACGGCGAGGCGGGGAAGGCCCCGCACGCAGTGTTCTTGACGCACGGCGAGCCGCGGGCAGCCCAGGCGCTGGGCGAGCGAATCAAGCAGGAGCTTGGCTGGAATGTGGTTGTCCCGCAGTTTGGCGAGGTTGTGAGGCTTGCGCCAAACCCGGACTGGGTCAGGGATTAACGCAAGCCGCCTCTAGATCTGCAGCTAGTCGTGTCCGCGTAGCACGGCTTGCAGTCTTGGGTCCTCCAAGTAGCCGTCCAACACGTTGCGCGCCACGGCAATCGAGTCAACTAGCGGGTGGCTTGCAATAGCGTGCCAAGCGGCTCCCTCGTTGGACTCAAAGAACGCGCGTAGCAGTTCTTCTTCCACGGCTTTGACCGTTGAGACGAGGCCAAATTCAGGGCCGGTCAAGGGCTTTACCTGATGCGGGTGGATGCCGCCAGCGTCAACCGTGCAGGGAACCTCCACGACTGCGGATTCTGATAGTCCAGGCACTAGCAGGCCGTTCGGCCCATCGCTGTTTGCCACGTTGAGGATCATGGTTGCGGGCTCGCCCTTGGTGATGGCTTTCATGATGTTGAAGGCAACCTCTTGATAACCGCCGCCCATGTCCTCATTGCGGCGCCCGGCCCGCTCTTCCTCAGGACGTGATTCGGCCATGTACGTGGCTTCGCGCTCGTTGTGCGTAGCCTGCCACAGCTCGGCTGCCCGCTGCGGGTTGGCTGTTGCCGCCTCGTAAAACTTTTCTTGCTGGGCCCGCAAGAACTCTCCGCGCGTCTCATGCTCGTCCAGAATGCGCTGTAGCGATTCGCGCGCGTAGTAGTAGTAGAACAGGTACTCGTTAGGCAGAGCGCCAAGGGTTCGCACCCAGTCGAAGCCGAGGATGCGAGCCTCTTCAATATGATCGAGCATTTCGTCGGATGCGAGCAGCTCCGGCAGGCGGTCAACTCCGTCTACGCGTAGTTCGCGCAACCATCCGAGATGGTTGAGGCCAACATAGTCAAACTCAACATCGCTTGGCGAAACTCCTATCGCCGCGCACGCTTTGCGCATGAGGCCGATCGGGGTATCACAGATGCCAACAACGCGATTGCCTAGCACCGTGCGCATTGCTTGCGTGATGATGCCGGCCGGATTGGTGAAGTTGATGACCCACGCGTTTGGCGCCACTTCGCGCGCAGCCTCCGCTAAACGCATGGCCTCTGGCAGTGTGCGCAACGCGTACGCATTTCCGCCCGGACCCACCGTTTCTTGTCCAATAACGTGATTAGAAAGAGCCACTCGCTCATCGCGAACACGCCCATCGGTGCCGCCTACGCGGATTGCTGAAAATACGAAGTCCGCGCCAGCAAGCGCCTCGTGAAGATCGGTGGTCGCAGTGATTCGAGGCAGGTTAGGCCGATCAGAATACAATCCACGGATCACGTTTTCGATGACGCCCATTCGCATAGTGGAAACGTCATACAACGCTACGTCAGTGATCTGGAATACAGAATCATGCTTTGAGAGGACGTCCAGAACTTGAGGGACGCGAAATCCGCCGCCTCCAGCGATCGTTAGTTTCACGGGCGAATACCTTTCAGATCGAGGGAAAGCACAGTATCTTGCGCATACCCTCTCATCTTATTAAGTCTGCACACCTGCGTGGATAGTTCGGCAAGGGATGCGCGCATTGTTTGTCATGAACGAGATGTGGGGCGATACTGATCGAAACGGTACGCAGAAGGAAGCAGGCTGTATGTCTACCGGTGCAATAGCGGTTTGTGGCCCAACGTTTTTGGACGTGGTGATGGCTGGGATGCCACATGCTCCAGTGCTGGGCGAGGAGATGTGGGTTGAATCTTCGGCGCTCACCGCAGGAGGGGCTGCTAATCAGGCGGTTGCCGTGGCAAGGCTGGGGCACCCGGTAGAGCTGATAACTCGCCTCGGAAATGATCGAGCGGGTCAGATTGTGCGGTCAGTGCTTGACGAAAACAAGGTCGGTACCGCGTATGCTACGCCCGTTGAGTGCCAGTCTGTAACTGTTGCGCTTGCGTGGGACGCAGACCGGGCAATGGTCACCCATGGATCGGATGAAGGTGGCGCATTACCGGAAGACTTCGCACCTTCCGTGCTAATCGCAGACCTGCGTGCGATCGATAAGAATGTCGAGGTTGTGAAGAAGTGGCGCGCTCGCGGCACGAAAGTTATTGGTGACGTCGGTTGGGATTCTACGGGCGCGTGGCGCACCAGCGATCTGCTCCCGCTTGAACACTGTGATTATTTTGTTCCCAACGAGACCGAAATATTGCACTACGCCCGCTGTTTTGATGTTCGCCAGGCTGTTTCGATGATCGGTCAGCTGGTGGAAACCGATGCGCGAATAGTTGTAACAAGAGGCGGTCGTGGAGTGGTTCTAGGACCCGATAACTACCAGACTTTGCCTGGTATCTCGGTTGATGTGGTCGATCCAACGGGGGCGGGGGACGCGTTCAGCGCCGGGCTCGCCGTAGCCGTTGCTAATGGGGCAACGGAGCGTGAGGCCGTGTCTTTCGCCCTCCTTCTAGGCGCACTATCGGTTTCTAAGGCGGGAGGAGCTGGTTCTACTCCTACCGCTTCAGAGCTTGCAAAAAGGATTAAAGAGCTCGATATTCCTGGATCTTATGATTTGGGTTTCGTTCACCAATTTGTTAAATCACTCGGGTTTAACACCAAATAGTTTCGTGAGGTGAAACACTAGAGCAGACGGAGCAATTTTCGAAAGGGGAGGCAATGAGGCCTGCAAAGTTTATTGCACCTGCTGCAGTTGCGGCTGTGGCGCTAATGCTTGGAGCATGTGCTCCTGGACCTTCTAACGAATCGAGCCCCAGTGAGGGTGGTACGTCTAGTGAGGTCATTACGGATATTTCGAGCTTGCCTGAGCAGACTCTGACGGTTTGGGACCAGGAGGTTCGCGGAGGCCAGGATGAGCAGATGAAGCGCCTGAATGAGGCGTTCATGAAGAAGTATCCAAACATCACCATTGAGCGGGTTTCGCAGTCGTTTGATGACCTGCAAACTACGCTTCGCCTCGCACTTTCGGGTGATGACGCGCCCGATGTTGTGGAGGCAAATAATGCGCGGTCGATGATGGGGCAGTTTGTTTCGGCTGGACAGATCATTCCGCTGGATCCATGGGCGGATGCTTACAAGTGGCGCGATCGCTACTCTGACAGCATTCTTTCTTACTCTTCCTATTCGGCTGACGCCACGAAGTTTGGCGAAGGATCGCTTTACGGCTTGCCGCAGGTAGGCGAGGTTGTGGGTGTTTTCTACGCTCCTTCACGGCTTGAAGAGCTGGCCCTGCAGGTACCGAAGACGTGGGATGAGTTCAGCGACCAGTTGAAGACCATTAAGGACGCGGGAAAGACGCCGCTAATGCTCGGCAACGTAGATAAGTGGCCTGCGTTCCACCTGTTTGGCGCGGTTCAGGCCGCTCACGTTCCGGCGGACCAGGTGCGCCCACTTGGTTTCGGTAATGCGGGTGCTACGTGGAAGTCGGATGAGAACGTTGCGGCAGCGAAGCAGTTGCAGGACTGGGCGACGTCCGGCTACTTCAACGAGGGCTTCAACGGCGTTGATTATGACTCGGTCTGGCAGAGCTTTGCCAAGGGTGACGGCATTTACTTGATCGCCGGTTCTTGGCTCGCTCCGGATCTGATGGAGGCGATGGGTGACGACATTGCATTCATGGCTCCACCGATGGCGGGCGATAAGCCGGCAACAACCGGTGGCACAGGCTTGCCGTTTGCGATCACGTCTTCGGCAAAGGATCCGAACGTAGCCGCGGCATACATTGACTTCATCACCTCTGATGAGGCCATGCAGGTGCTTGCCGACACGGGCAACGTGCCGGTTAATGACGCTGCGAAGTATGCGGGTGGAACCAAGGGTGTTGTGGCAGACGTTTTGAACGTGTTCACAACCGTTTCTGAGGATGGCGAGATTCTGCCGTACCTGGACTACGCAACTCCGACGTTTGACCAGACGCTTGGTGATGCGTTGCAGCAGTTGATGGCGGGAACGATGACTCCGGAGGCATTCGTGGATGCTCTGGAGGCTGACTACGCCGGTTTTGCGAAGTAGGCACATGTCAACGGTTTCTAACGGTCCGCGCGCAGACTCAAAGAGTGGGGCTGCGCGCGGATCGGCCGTGAAATTTAGCCAGACTAAGCGAGGTAGTAATACGCTGGCCGCGCTGGCTTTGATGGCCGTGCCTTTCGCCGTATATGCGGCGTTCATGCTCTACCCGTTGATCCGCGTATTCCAGTTGTCTTTATATAAGTGGGATGGGCTGGGCTATTCAACGTTTGTAGGCTTTTCTAACTACATTGAGACGTTTTCGAATCCGCGGTTGTTGGCAGCGTTTTCGCACGCGCTGATTTTGATTATTTTTTACGCGGTTATACCCCTGTGCGTGGGCCTGGTTTTGGCGTCGCTGTTGACAAGGTCGCAGATTCGCGGTCTGGGATTTTTCCGCACGGTGGTGTTTTTACCGCAGGTGATCGCGATGGTGGTGTTAGCGATTGCGTGGCGAGGCATTTACGCCCCGGATGGGCCAATTAACGGGTTTTTGCGTGCGATTGGTTTGGGATCGTTGACGAGGGCGTGGCTGGGTGATTTCACGTTTGCTTTGCCCGCGGTGGGCTTGATTGGTTCGTGGGTGAGCCTGGGCCTGGTGACGGTGCTTTTGATGTCTGGCATGGCCGCGATTCCGCGTGATTTGTATGAGGCTGCGATGCTTGACGGTGCGGGCAGGGTGCGTCAGTTCTTCGCAATAACTGTGCCGTCGGTTCGCGCGGAGATCATAGTGTCTTTGACTCTGACGATTGTGGCGGCTTTGAAGACATTTGACCTCGTGTATGTGACCACATCGGGCGGGCCGGGAAGTGCTACAACCGTGCCGTCTTACGAGGTTTACTATCAGGCGTTTCGAATTGGTGAGGTGGGAACAGCCTCGTCGCTCGCAGTGGTGCTGACGCTGGTGATCTTCTTGATTAACTTGGCCCTCAACCTGGTGGGGGAGCGTGAATAATGAGACCCTCGCGTACGGAACAACTGATTAATTACGTGGTGCTCACGCTGTTTGCAGCGGGAGCGTTGGTGCCCATTTTGCGGATTCTGGTGCTGTCATTGCAGCCGGAGTCTTTTGGCGGGGAGGGTTCATTCCATTTTGAGAACTACGCGGCGGCGTGGGAGCAGGGGCGCTTTTCGGATTACATGCGCAACTCGATAATGGTGGCGTTGCTGGTGGTGACGGTGGCGCTGGTGTTGTCGATAGCTTCCGGCTATGTTTTGGGCGTGTTGCGCCCGCGCGGGGAGAAGATCTTATTCTTCACTTTCTTGCTTGGGATCATGGTGCCGTCTGAAGCAATTGTGTTGCCCTTGTTTTTTGATTTGAGGTCCCTGGGGCTTACGGACACGATTTGGGCTATTGCACTTCCCCAGATAGCGCAGTCACTGGCTTTCGGAACGTTCTGGATGCGCGCGTTCTTTAGGAGCGTGGATAGGTCTTTGATTGAAGCCGCGCAAATAGATGGGGCCGGAAATTTGCGGATTTTGAGGTCGGTTTTGGTGCCGATAGCCGTGCCAACGGTAGTTACGCAGGTGGTGCTGACGTTTATGTGGACGTGGAATGACTTCCTGATCCCGTTGGTCATGTCGCCATCGGGCAAGATGCGCACCGCACCGTTGGGGTTGGCGTTCTTCCAGGGCCAGTACACGCAGGGTTCGAGCCTGCTGGCTGCGGGTGCTGTGCTGGTAGCTTTGCCGATGGTGATTTTGTACTTTACCCTCCAACGCCATTTCATGGCTGGTATGACAGATGGGGCAGTGAAGGGCTAGATTCATAGCTTTTGTGAATCGCAGGCAAAAATTGCGTTCACCAGGTGGCTTTTGCTGGGCATGGGTAAGCTTTCAGGTATTGGAGGATTAGTTATGCGTGTTCCACTTTCTATTTTGGATTTGTCGCCGGTTTCTGCTGGTTTGGGTAGACGCCGGGCGCTGGATGATTCGCTTGAGTTGGCGCGCCTTGCGGAGAGCGCGGGGTACAAGCGGTATTGGATGGCGGAGCACCACGGTTCTCGTTTGTTTATGTCGTCGGCAACCTCGTTGTTGTTGGCGCGCGCAGCAGAACACACTTCCACGATTCGTTTGGGTGCGGGCGGCGTGATGTTGCCAAACCATTCGCCGCTAATGGTTGCGGAGTATTACGGTACGCTCGCAACGATTTATGGTGACCGGTTTGATTTGGGACTTGGCCGCGCGCCGGGCACCGATCCGGTGACGGCCTCGGCTCTGCGGCGCGGAAGCGGCCAGTTGGATGATTTCAGTGTTGATGTGGCCCAGCTAGTGCAGTATTTCCAGCCAAGCCCGGTTGACGATTTTGGTCTTGCTGGAGCGGAGGCCGCGGCGTTCGGGCTGTCTCCAAATCCCGCCTCGATCCGCAATAGGATTTTGGCGATACCCGGTGAAGGCACGGAGGTTCCGCTGTGGATGCTCGGATCTTCGCTCGGCGGCGCCCAGGTGGCGGCCGCGCTGGGCTTGCCCTACAGTTTTGCGTCGCATTTTGCACCTCAATACTTGCGTAACGCGGTAGCGACGTACCGCGCGAACTTTAACGCGGAGGCTCCCACGGCGCAGGTGGATCGCCCGGTGTTCATGGCGGGCGTGAATGTGTTGGTGGCGCCAACTCGGGAGGAGGCGAACTACCTGTTCACCTCTTACACGGATTGGAAGGATGGGCTTAGCAAGGGCAAGAATGAGCCGTTGTCGAAGCCTAATGCGGCCTTGCAGTATGACGTTGCAGCGCAAGGTTTGAATACTACGGCCGTGGTGGGCTCTCCTGATGATGTGGTGGAGTACCTGGATAGTTTTGTAGAGCAGTTCCGTGTGGATGAGCTGATTATCGTCTCTTACGCGTGGGATCCTGAGCTTCGCCGTCGGTCTTTCCAGCTTCTTGCCGACGCGTGGCTGGAGCGTGAGTGAATTAGGTGCGCCCACCCCGCAGCGCGGCAGGCTAGTGCGCGTGCGGCGCGAACATTCGGATGTGGCGCTATCTGCGGTGGGGGCGGTTTCGGCGATGGCCGTTGGGTCTGCCCTCGGCGTGCCGTGGGAGCTTATCGCTCCGCCCACAGACGCGCAACGTTTAGATTTGCGAGGACGCAGCGGCCTGTTTGATGAGGGCGAGTGGGGCGCGGACGTTCAGCTGGCTGTTTTGGGGCTGGAGGTAGCGGCTCAGAGCGCGCTAGGTTCGCAGGCGGCACTCGATCAGTTGGCTGTGCGAGTGATGGCTTGGTATCGCTCGCATCCGGCGCAGGTGGCTCCGGGATTGCAGTCGGTTTTACAGTGGGCGGATCAGCCCTCGCTTGCTCCAGCGCATTTGCGGGAACGGATTGAGCAAGAGCAGGGCGAGCCGTTGGGGGCCGCCCGTTTGGTGGCTGCGGCGAGTGCTCGTTGGGAGAGTTTGCGTCCGCGTGCACGCGTGGCTGGCAATGAGGTGTTTGCACTCATGGTGCCGGTGGCACTGTCTGCGGCGTTGGATTCTCGCGAGTGCACGCGGGTGAGTTTAGAGGTTGTGCGCATGGTGACGCCGGATCCGCGTACCGCTTTGCTGGCAGCCTCGTACGCGCAGTTGCTACGCGGGGCGCTCGCGGGTTTTGCGCCAGGAAAGCCATGGCAAGAATGCCTGGACTGGTATGCGGCAGTTGCAAATGTTTTGGATGGAATCGGCAGTCTGGGATCAGAATGTCCCATTTTTGGCGTTGCAGGCGTGGCGGGCGAGGACGAAGCGTTCTTGCTGTCGATGGTGCGAGGCGATGATGCGGGCGTAGCGTCTGGGTTGGGCGCTGGTTTGGATGCGGTGTCGGTGATGGATCGCGTGTTGGCGGCTGTCCGGGTGGCCGAGTGGGAGCAGCGCGGCAACGCGCAGTTGAACCCGGTTTGGGTGGGGGTCAGTTCCGCGGTGCGTGCGGGCGGGGACACGGACACGGTGGCTTGCCTGGCGGGCGCGTTGCTGGGCGCGGCGGCAGGGGTTGGTGCGGTGCCTGCGGATCTGACCGGCCAGGTGTGGGGTTGGCCGGGCTTGCGCCAGGATGGTTTACGCGATTTAGCAACGGCGGCGGTATACGTAGGCCTAATGCAGAAATAGTGAGGTTGTTTAGGAAATGTACATGGTGTAGAAAAGGTCGCGGTCCGTTGCTGACGCATTGGACCGCGACCCGGTAGTTTCTCTAGTAGAAACTATGCCTTCTTTGACGCGATGTACTTTTTCCATCCGCCGTGCTTAGAGATATCTGGATGTTTTATTGCCATCTCTTCGCTGTAAAGAATTCCTGGAACTACGCGACCATCAGCCAACGTTACAGGCCCGCGATATAGGCCTGCTGGCTCGCCTTCAATCACGCGAAGTAGGATTTCAGGTGACAGTTCATATAGCTCACCGTCAACTGCTACACCATTAGAGACAACTTTGTACATGCCTGGGTGGATATCGTCAATTGTGTGTAGACGATAATTTGGTGCTGTTGCGATTTCTTCTTTAAACTCGGCACCGGCAAGGTTGTCGTGCAGTTCAAGGCCACGCATAAGTGTTCCATTAACGAAGAGTAATTCGTCTGGAAGCGTATCATCGTGAAGATTTCTCTGCCACCAAGCAAACCCGGCGAGAATGGCCGCGAGAACGATATAACCAAGCGTTACGCCAGGTGACGCATTCACGCCTACCTCGTAAGCATTAATCAAACCGAAGAAGCTAAGTGCCGCTGAGATCAATGCAACTATGGATGCCGGATACAGTTTCTTGTCGATTACAAAGCAGGTAATCGCACCTAACAGAATTCCAACCAGCACCGCGCCTTGTCCAAGTAGTTTCATGCCATCGTAAATCACACCCGCGTCGACCAACGAAGCGATTCCCACGCTATCCGCTGTTGTGCCAGCGGCGGCAAGGGCATTCTCAACCTGTCCGGTGGCCCATTCTGCTAGGGACGGAATCATTGCAAGCACGATTGCAGGTGAGTAGCGGCTGGGTGATACATCGAATGCCTGGGAGCCGATGATAAGACCGATGTAGAGCAGAACCGGTACCAGTGCTTGCATCGGGAAGATTGCAAGGAATGTTGCAATTAGTCCGGTGGCACAAACAATAGCGACAATGATGCCGGTTACAAGGGAGTATCCAATTCGGCCACCAACCTGTTTCCAGCCGGGGTGCCCGACGTATACAGCGGGCGGGAATGGCGAACCGAGGAAGGAACCGATGATGGCTCCAAGTCCATCCGCGGTCAGGACTTGCCTTACGGAGAATTTATCTCCTGCTGCTGCGGCGCTTTCTACGTTGGTCATGCCTTCCGTGAAGTTGTAAATACCGAGGGGAATAGCTGAGGCCAAGAGCGGTGCGATATCACCAAGTCCAACTATGACGTCATTAGAAGGGATAGGAAGGTAGAAGCCCACGTTAGCGAATGATTCCGCAACCGCAGACGGTACTAAAATTCCACTCCAACCTGCTAGAACGGCTACCCATGCCACAACCGTCGCGACAATCACTGCTACCAAACCAACAGGTGCATCGAAAGGCATACGCCTTCCTGCAAGCCAGCCAATGAGGATGAACGCGAATGCAATAAAGGCAATCCAGGGTGCTTGCCACATTTGACCAGCAGGACGCATTGCGATGAACGTGATTGAGATACCAGCCAGGGCACCAAGGAGTGCGGCACGTGGAATAGCTTTTCGTATCCAAGGACCTATCATGGCACCGATTAGCACAATGCACCCGATGATGAATGCCCAAGCTAGCCCAGCCCGCCAAGCTTTAATCGCATCACCGGACTGCAGGTATACGGGTAGCATGACAACGAATACAACTATGAACGTGTGCGGCACGGATGGGCCATAGGGAAGAGCTGTAACATCGTTCCTGCCTTCCTTCTTGGCAAGACTCCATGCAAGCCATGCATACCAGATGTTTCCTAAGGGCAGTGCGATTGCTAGAGCTGGCAAGACACGACCATAGACTATTGTCTCCGGCATCTTAACAACAGCCAAACAGAGGCCAGTTAGAACGATGACGTTGAGGAGTACGTTAGTTCCTAGGCCAAATAGGCCATTCCAGTCCCCTTTAACCCATAGCTTAGGTTTTGAAGTAGTTGCGGTCTGTATTGACATTGTGATCACTTGGCCTTGTCGATTGATTCAATAAGAGTGGTAGAGTCACAAACCCAACCAATGATTGCACCCTGAGCAGAGAACTGTTCAAGCGCTGATTTCTTAAATTCTGGGAAGTAAGAGCTGGTGCAATCTGACAAGATAATGCATTCGTATCCGCGATCGTTTGCTGCACGAGCTGTCGACTGAACACAAACTTCGGTGGTAACACCTGTGATGATGAGTGTCTTTATACCCTGGGCTCGGAGCATTACGTCAAGATCTGTTCCGTAGAAAGAATCTTTGCCGGGTTTATCGAGAATGACTTCCCCATCAGCGGGATAGAGCTCGGGGATAATATCGTGGCCTTTTTCTCCACGAACGAGGATACGCCCCATAGGTCCTTGGTCGCCGATGCGAAGTGATGGGTTTCCGCGGTCGCGTTTGGCGGGGAACAGATCCTTAAGGTCGGGCCTATGTCCTTCTCTCGTATGAATGATCAATAGTCCCATTTCCCGGGCTCTATCTAGCACCCGCTTCGTTGGCTCAATAGTTTCCCGTAACGGTGAGACATTGTTGCCGAGTGTTTCGCCGAAACCACCTGGCTCCATGAAATCGCGCTGGAAATCAATGCAAATAAGTGCAGTTGAAGCCGGATCCCATTCGACGTTGAATGGGTTGGCTTTTGTGATAATCATAGGTTCTCCTCCGTGATGCGTGTGCCACCGTTGCCTCTCATAGCTTCGGCAGCCGTGTTTATGTTGGTTATGATGACTTGTTTGCCTCCACCTTCTAGGAAGGAAAGAGCGGCCTCTATTTTTGGACCCATGGACCCAGCAGGAAACTGGCCGTCGTCTAGCCATTTACGCATTTGGGTACGGCTGGTCTGCAGGATGTTGCTTTCGTGTTCCGTGCCCCAGTTGAGAACGACGTTGGGAACGCCGGTAAGAAGTATTAGGGTGTTTATTTCAGCCTGAGCTGCCATTAGTGCAGAAGTGTAATCCTTGTCGATAACGGCATCGATCGGAACCAAACGTCCACGATTTTCTACAAGTGGTATCCCGCCTCCGCCGCCTGCGATTACGATTTGGTCATTGCGCATCAGGGTTGCTACTGCTCTGGACTCTAGAATGGTTTTAGGTTTAGGACTTGCCACAACCCTACGAACCATTCCGTTGCGTACTTTTACCGTGTCCCAACTGGTTGGAGCTTCCTGTTTAGCCAAGGCCATTCCAATTGGTTTGTTCGGATTGTTGAACGCTGGATCTTCGGCATCAACAACGCAGTGTGTAACGACTGCTACCACTGGATAATCAAGCCCTCTTTCACGGAAAGTATTGGAAATAGCATTGGTTAGAATGTGCCCGATTCCGCCTTGAGAATCAGCCACTGCCAGCCACAGCGGTAAACTTGGGATTTCGATTGACTTCGAGTCTCTAGCCGACCGCTCAGCGCGTTGCATGATGAAGCCAACTTGGGGTCCGTTTCCGTGGGTAACGGTAACGTTGTATCCATCTTCTACAAGATCAGCTATCAATCCACCTATGGTTTCTGCACGACGATTCTGGGCTTCTAAGGTGGGTGGTTCGTTCTCTTGAACTAGCGCGTTTCCTCCCACAGCTACAAGTACCGATTTCATGTCAAGTTCCTCAGGCGTGCGATTTCGCGAATCGCACTAAGGAAAACTTCCTTTGGTGCGCGGACGATGCCAGCGCCAATTTGGCCGATGCCGGCTTTTTTGTGAGCAATACCGGTATTGATGACGGGCAAAATGTCGGTTTCGGATACTTTTAGAACGTCGATTCCTGAAGGGCTACCAGCAAAGTTCAATGGAGGTAATTGGAAAGCTGGATGCTGAGATATGGTGATGCGCCCCATCTCAACCGAAATCTTCAAAGCGTCGGAAGGTGCACCGCCAACAAACTTCGTGATAGCCGGGGAAGCGGCCATAGCGAATCCACCGATTCCCAGGGTCTCCGTAATGGCCGAATCTCCCAGATCTGGATTCGCATCTTCAATGGAGTAGCCAGGGAAGAATAGGCCATCAGCAGGTCCTACTTCAGCAGTGAACCATGTGTCACCGGTGCCTGCAGTTTGTAATCCGAATTGGACACCATTGCGTGCCATCGCAACCACCAGCGTTGAGTTTTCTGTTCCTCTCGCTGCATCCATGCACAACTTTGCAGCGGCCATAGATAGGTTTAGTGCGAAATGATCGTTTGAAGCAAGGAACTCGAGGGTCTCTCGACCTCCGTCCAGAGTTGATAAGAATGGCGCGAGTTTTCGTGTGAATAAACTCGTAGCAGCAACATTCCTGTTATGCCCCTCATCTCCCATTGCGAGTGCCTGGCCGAAGAGGGCAGTTGTATCTAAGGGGCCTGTTATATCAAGACTCCTGTTCAAGGTCGGACCAAGAACATCGCGCATCCACTCCAGACGCTGGATGACTTCGTCGTCATAGGCTCCGAACCGCAGAACCTTTCCTAGGCCCTCGTTCATTGAGGCGTAGGCTTTTCGGTCTCCATCAGAAACAACAAATACCGGCATAGAGGGAGAGAGCACCCCTGCCATGGGACCTACGGCGCCGTAATGGTGGCACGGAGAGACTTGAATTTCGCCAGAGTTAAGTAGGGTAAGCGCTTCGTCTTCGTTCTTTGCCCATTTTTCGAATATGCTCGCGCCAATCAGGGCTCCTTGCATAGGCCCGCACATTTGGCTGAAAGAGATAGGAGGTCCTGCATGGAGCAACAGTCGTTGTTGCAATGCGGGGATTGCTTCTTTGGCTGGAATAATTCCTTGCAACTGTGGTCGTACTGAGTGAACCTTCGCAATTGCTTCCTCGTTAGCTTTGCGAGTCACGTTGTCATCCAGCATGGAGGTTAGGCGAGCGATTTCGATGTCTCCAAAGGATGGTGGCTCCCATTGCAGATGCACGACTCGATCCGATGGTACGGCTTCAACGATCAGTGGAAGACCGATATTCAATATTGAATAATCTTTCGAAAACATGATTACTCCTTGGAGACTAGGTCAATGGCGCAGCGTACTGCAGCGGCATTGGAAGGAAATACGAATATGCCTGCATTGCGAAGAATCTCGGCTTGAGATTGATAGCTTTGATGATCCTTTTCCGTTCCGGTTATTGACGCGAGAACTACCGGATCATGCCCGGATTCTCGTGCTTTAGTGATCGCCTGGGTAATGGGAGTGGCGGGATCAGATGACGATCCCCACCCAATAACTACATCAACTAACAAAACGTCTGTGTCTTCGAGATTCTCGATGAACTCGCTTCGAAGGTCTGGGGAGATCATCGGGTGAGGACGCCCCTGGGTATACTGGTCGTCACCAAGATCTAGTATTTTGTACGAAACGCCGGCTCGTTCGCAGAGGATCTCCGCCTCGTGAGCCAGCGTTCCTCCAGTGTAAAGGCCCGTTATTTTTGATCCGTCAACAGGTATGTCGACGTACGGCGCGTCGAAGTCGAGTTGTTTTCTGAAATATGCAGCGATCTCAATGGCTGCGCCTTCTAGGGTTCCGCGGACAGTCATAGTAGAATCGCTGTCTTCTTCCCCGAGCAGGCATGCAATGAGAGGTTTGCTGAGCTGCCTCGATACGACTTTGAGCTTTTCGACCAATTCCTTGGCAGGAGGCTTTGAAATAACAACAATTAGTTTTGTTTCAGGATCAGAGTCGAGTTTTTCGAGTGCTATGAACGTGGCAGGCCAGCGTACCTTGCCAGACAAGTCGCGGCCTCCGACGCCAATGAGTTGACTGACTCCAACGCCTGCCCGGTCAATGAGCGTCGAAACTTCTTGTGCACCCGTACCCGAAGCAGAAACAATGCCTACATTTCCGTGGCTAATCTCGTTGGCAAATCCAAGGGGAATTTGATCGATAATTGCAGTTCCGCAGTCTGGGCCCATTAGTAGAAGGTTCCGATCGTGGGCTAATTTCTTTAGCCGGTCTTCGTCCTCGATGGAGACATTGTCTGAGAAGCAGAAGACGTTCAGATCACGCTTAAGAGCAGTCTCTATGACGGGCGCAGCGTAAACTCCTGGAACTGAGACCGTGACTAATTCAGGAGTTGAATCCTTTAGAGCCTCATCAATAGTCTTAGGTTCGAAATCTAATGATTGTGAACCCTTGGTATTCACTTCCGCAGTGAGTTTTTCGTCCGCAAGGTTTAATGCTGCCTTTATTGAATCTGTGTCAGTTCCACGCACCGAGATTAGAAGATCATCGGGCCCCGCTTCTAAATCCTCCGGTAGCATGTTTGAGCGGGATAAAATGTCGAGGTTTGAAGGGGTTGCCATCACGACCCCTGCTTCGAGAATGCCTTCCATTTTTTGCAGTTCTGCGGCTAACGACATTAGCGTAACCGAGTCTCTGTATAGGCGATGGTGGAGACTGCACTCTAAATGGCTTGCTGACATTTTGACTCCTTGATTTTTAAGATTTGGACGGATTGAACGAGGAAACCCAGTAGAAAATCGATGCCTGATGTGTGCCCGATGCGTTTAGCATTCTCAATCACATCTGTCGGTGGCTGCTTGCAACTCATTTGGTCAATTAATTTCAAGTGAACTGAGGCGAACTGCCTTTGATAGGCCCAAGACAATTGGTGTCTAGAAGCGCGGGTGGTATTCATCAGCTTGTTACGTACAATTCGGCTCAATGATTTGAAGGTTTTTTCATCACCCGTCGCGAGACAGGCAGCAAGCGCCCCGGTAAGCATGTCGTCGCCGGTTGGCGTAGCCCCTGGGCCTGCGCCAATTAGAGCGGAGATTCTCTTCGCGTCCTGACTAATTAGGTTTTTGAACATCTGCGCCGATACTGTGCTACTCATTTGCGCGATTAGGAGAGCTTGCGCCAGGTATGTCTGATCGAGGTTATTTTGTGTGAGGGTTAAATCTGGACGTGGCGTCAGCGTATGGTCTTGGAAGAAGTCTCCCAGAGATACGTGTTGATGTACGGATACTGTTTTGGAAAACAAAGCAAAGTCTTTGTCGCTAATCTGCAGACCGCCAGGAACTAATCCACGTTGGGAGTTAGTTACAACTACGAGTTGCCCGCATTGAGTCTCAGTTACGACCGAGGAAGGCCCTTTGTATATGACCTCCACACTTAAAAGATCCCTTGAATAGAGCGGCTTTGCAGCACTGCAAACCGGCTCTATTCGATACGATAGGACGCTCATATAACTCACACTAGACATAGAAATAATGTGTGTCATCTCTCAAAAATGCCAGTATTATTTCTTGTAATTGGCCAGAAAGGACAAAGGAGTTAACGTGGCTGGAATATCGTTGAACCAAGTCATGCAACTTCCCGCCCTGCGTGACGCTCGTGTGGTTGCAGGGCGGGATGGGATGGGACGCCACGTTCATTCGGTGAACGTAATGGAAGTCCCAGATGTTGAGGCGTTTGTTCGAACGGGTGATTTGTTGGTAACGACCGCCTATCCAGTTCACCACGACCCCTCGATACTTGTTCGTCTAGTCAAATATTTTCACCTGCGTGGTCTTGCAGCTTTGGCAATAAAAAAAGGGCGTTATCTGGAGAACTGGCCTGAAGGCCTCCTGGAAGTATGTAATGATCTAGGTTTTCCACTAATTGAACTGGGAGACAACTTATCGTTCGATGAAGTCATCGGAGAGGTTATGGCAGTTGTCCTCTCTGAATATGGGCCCGAGCCAAACCGCGCCGATGCTATTCGCCAACAACTGACGGAAGTTGCTTTGTCTGGTGGGGGACTCGAGGATATTGCGCTAACACTAGCGGATGCATTGCTGAGTAGGGTGAATATTGTTGACCTTGAAGGTAAGACACTTGCACTAGCGGATGCAGAATCTGTAAGAAATACCCCCGAGGGGGTGCCGGACTATAAGTATGTAGAATCATTTGAAATTAGGGTCGCATCTCGCCGTAAAGGATACATAAAGGTATTTACTGCGGGTCCCTTAACCATTGGCCAGAAACGGTTAGTGCAGCAGGCTTGTTTTGCGGCAGGCATGCATATTGCACAACAGCAGGCAACTATTGAAGTTAATGAACGCCTTCGTGCACTTGCATTAGAAGAAATCGTCCGTGGCACAGACGGTGGTGAATCCAGGCATCAGCATCTGTTTGACTGGCCTTTGGAAAAATTGGATACGGTCGTGGCCATTTCTAGCGCGAAAATTCTGCCTGATGAAACAGTTGTTCGCAAATTTTGGGGTAGATCCGCATTGGCATGGCTACGTGGTGAGGATGTCATGTTGCTGTGCAATAGACAAGAGATTGGGCGTCCGATTGGTGAGGCGAGCCTAGAATTTTCCAAGTTGTATTCTCATGATGTTCGAGTTGGCGTTGGGGATGCGGTTGATGAACCGTCACAGTTGGTGCATTCCCATTCGACAGCGTTGGAGGCGTTGCGTATTGCAAGGTTAACGAGCCAAGAAGTTGGAATCTATGAAGAATTGGAGTTGGAGCTTCTTCTGCTTTCTTTGGGTTCTGTGCGTGTAGATCGATTTATAGATCGCAATATTGGCCCATTAATCACCTACGATTACAACAATAAAGGTGCGTTGGTCAGCACACTAGGCGAAGTATTGAGCTGTCGTAATGGCAGGGAGGCCGCGGAACGTTTGTTTATCCACTACAACACCCTCAAGTACCGCCTTGAACAGATCCGAGATCTTCTTGGTGAAGAATGGGACAACCCTGATTTTCATGCTGGATTGGTTGTTGCGATCCAGCTACAGAAGCTACGCGACTAGTTGCGCTAATACATGTGATTTAGGAAATTCTCAGTAGCGTAGCGGGAAATTCGAGCCGCTACTTCGCCGTCGATGTGGAAGTCTTGGTTGGCGGCGGGTCCGCAAAGGTCCGAGACTGCCCGCACAGAAATGAACGGCACGCCGGCGCGGGCACAAATCTGGGCGGCCGCCGTGGTTTCCATGTCGGCACCGAGGGCGGCGGGAAAAGTCTCACGCATTTGCTCCACGTTTGCCGCGGTGATGAAAGCGTCAGAAGAGGCCACTTGGCCAAACCAAACCTTGCCCGTGCCCTGGACGTGGTTAGAATCTGCAGATTGGTTGGCCCCCTCAGGACGGTCAGCCGCAGAAAGATCGCCGGGCGAGTTTTCATTCGCGAGGGCGGTTCGAGCTTTCTCTACCAGTGCCGGATCCGCGAAGTACTGCTCGGGCATGCCGGGAACCTGCCCGGGCGCGTAGCCAAAGGCGGTGGCATCGGCCCGCGAGTAGGTGAAGGCAGTACCCACAACAACATCTCGCACACTTGTTTGCGCGCCCAGGCCACCCGTGGTGCCGCCGCACATGTATGCGCATAAGTTTTCTCCAAAAACCAGGTGCGCTCGGGCGGCCGCGCTCGCGGCGTTAGCCAGGCCAATGCCCGTGGTGATAACACAAAGTTGGAGTGGCCCCGCCTCCCCCTCAAAAACGCCTACACGCCAGTTTTGGCCCGCAATGTCAACGCTTGGCCCAAAGCTGGTGAGGTCAAGGAGCGGTTCGGTCTCCATATCCATGGCAGCTGCGATAGCGACCGTTTTAAGATCAGTGCTTGCGTGTAAATCTCGTAGGATGTGCATGTGCCCGCTTTCGCTGGTATGTCGTAAAACCTAATTTAGCTCAAGGAACCCGATGGTTTTTGAACCTTCTGCCGCTCCGGCCCACGTGGATGGGCCAAGCCCTGCCGGCATGATTTCCGGTTTGATTGATGTTGAGGATTCGGTGCGCCCCCTCTCCGTGTTCGATATGTTCCGGATTGGCGTGGGCCCCTCGTCTTCGCACACGGTTGGGCCGATGAGGGCAGCACAAGCGTTCGCGCAGGAGCTTTACGAGCTGGATTTCAGGCCGCAGGTGGTGCACGCGGAGCTTTTCGGTTCGCTGGGTGCCACGGGCCGCGGCCACTCCACCGACCGCGCAGTGTTGCTGGGCTTGGAGGGCTACATGCCGGATACCGTTCCGGGCGAGGTGGTCACGTCAATCTCGCAACGTGTGGAAAGCACGGGTGTGGTCAGTCTTTTGGGCGGTTGGTGCGAGGCCCGCATGGAGCCGATCGTGATGACACCGTTCACCGTTTTGCCCTATCACGTGAACGCTCTGACGCTTACCGCGAAGCGTGATGGCAAGGAGTTCTCGCGCACCTACTATTCGGTTGGTGGCGGTTTTGTGATGGAAGACCTGTCTGATGATCCGCAGCGACCAAACGTGCGGGCTCTCGCTACGCCGCAAGCGGCCGAGCTGCACGCCACCGCCGCGCCTTGCCCGTTCACCACGGCCTCGGCTCTGTTGCAGACGTGCGCGCGCGAGGGCTTGGCAATCTCGGATGTGGTTCGCGCTAACGAGGAAGCCGCGCGCTCGCGCGAAGACGTGGACGCCTACCTCGATTTGATTGCAAAAACCATGGAGGAATGCGTCGAAGCGGGGTGCAATACCGATGGTGTTCTGCCCGGTAGCCTGCGGGTGAAGCGGCGCGCGTCGAACCTGTTTAAGAGCCTGGGCGGGCGTAGTTCTGGCCCCGCGCAGGGCGATAAGTGGGCGTGTAGTGAGGACGACCCGTTGCGGGCGATGGATTGGGTGAACTTGTATGCGCTCGCGGTGAATGAGGAGAACGCGGCGGGTCACCGCGTGGTGACGGCCCCAACTAATGGGGCGGCTGGTGTGATTCCGGCGGTGCTTGGGTACCTGTGGCATTTCACGCCGGAGGGTGAGGCGAACCGCTTGGAGGCCACCCGTAAGTTCTTGCTGGCGGCCACGGCGATCGGGTCGCTGATTAAGACGAACGCGTCGATTGCGGGCGCCGAGGTGGGTTGCCAGGGCGAGGTCGGTTCGGCCTCAGCAATGGCGGCTGCTGGTTTGGCTGAGGCGTTTGGGGGCAGCGCTCCCCAGGTGGAGAACGCGGCGGAGATCGCGATGGAGCATTCTCTGGGTCTCACCTGCGATCCGGTTGCGGGTTTGGTGCAAATCCCGTGTATTGAGCGCAACGCGATCGCGGCGGTGAAGGCGATTAATGCGGCGCGTATGGCCATGTGGGGCGATGGGCGTCACACGGTTCCGTTGGATGCGGCGATTGAGACGATGAGGCAGACGGGCCTGGACATGATGTCGAAGTATAAGGAAACTTCGGCTGGCGGCCTGGCCGTAAACGTCGTTGAGTGTTAACGAGTGTGCGACACGCCCGGGCGCACTAATTCTCGAGGCTATTTAACATCCGTCCATTCCACAGTTTCCACAGCGTGTGAATATCTATTGTCCACAGTTTCAACAGGCCCTGGACCGGGCGCAGCAGCGTCTGGTTTGGGGCTTTCAAAATGTTTGTCCTACCCCTGTTAGACCATTGTTTATGGCCGGTTCCAGACAGTGATGAAGAGGGGGTGAGGTCGCGTATACAGGGCCGTTTCACGTCCACAGACTGCCGTCAGGCCGTCCACAGCCTCTCTTTCTCGAGTGAACAAAAATGCTCCATATTGTGGTCGTGATGTAACTCAACCACTAGGTATAGTGTCTAGAAGTTACAAACAGGCTAAACATCTAGTACAATCACATGAGTGTAGTTACAAGGCGCGGATTCGTCCGGGTCTTAGATAAGAAGCGTTGAGGAGAATGCCATGAGCATCACCGTTTACAGCAAGCCGATGTGCGTCCAGTGTGACGCTACTAAGCGCGCGCTGAACAAGCAGGATTTGGTGTACGAAGAGGTCGATCTGACTGAGGATCCAAATGCGCTTGAGTTCGTGAAGTCGCTCGGCTACGTGCAGGCTCCTGTAGTTATGGCTGGCGACCAGCACTGGGCGGGCTACCGTCCAGATCTGATTAAGAAGATCGCTAAGGAAGCCGCCCTCGTAGTCAACGGCTAAAGCCAAACCCGGCCGTCACATTTGGTGGCCGGGTTAACTATGCGTGAAACCCTTTCGAATCAGAAGTACCCGTAAAACAGCAGTTGAGCAGAAGGTAAGTCATGTCGGAAAAGAAGAGTGTGGACAAGGACATACTTGTTGTGTACTTTTCGTCAGCGACGGGCAACACCAAACGTTTTGTGGAAAAGTTGGGGTTTAGGAACTCGCGCATTCACCTGTTGCCGCGCGATGAGTTCTTGTATGTGCATGAACCGTACGTGCTGATTGTTCCCACCTACGGGGGCGGGAACTTGAAGGGTGCGGTTCCAAAACAGGTGATCAAGTTTTTGAACGTGAAAGAGAATCGGGATTTGTGCCGCGGGGTAATCTCGGGGGGCAACACGAATTTCGGTCAGGCTTACGGTCTTGCCGGCGATGTGATTGCTCGCAAGCTGGGTGTGCCACACATGTATCGGTTCGAGCTTCTTGGCACCAGCCAGGATGTTTCTAAAGTGCAAGAAGGATTGAGAGAATTTTGGCAGAAAATCTGACTGACACGGGGTTGGAAAGCGCGCTTCCGCCCGAGCTGGATTACCATGCGCTGAATGCTCAGCTGAATCTGTATGACCGTGATGGCAAGATTCAGTTTGATGCGGATAAGAAGGCCGCAAGGCAGTACTTCTTGCAGCACGTCAACCAGAACACGGTGTTCTTCCACACGCTGAAGGAAAAGCTCGACTACCTGGTGGAAGAGGGCTATTACGAGAAGGAAGTTCTGGATCAGTACAGCTTTGAGTTCATTAAGTCGCTGTATGACCACGCGTATGACAAGAAGTTCCGTTTCGAAACCTTCCTTGGTGCGTACAAGTACTACACGTCTTACACGTTGAAGACGTTTGACGGGATGCGCTACTTGGAGCGTTTTGAGGACCGCGTTGTCATGGTTGCCATGTACTTGGCGCAAGGTGATGAGGAACTTGCGGTCAAGATGGTGGATGAGATCCTTTCGGGTCGTTTCCAGCCGGCAACCCCCACGTTCTTGAACGCGGGCAAGAGGGCGCGCGGCGAACTCGTTTCATGTTTCTTGCTTCGCGTGGAAGACAACATGGAGTCGATTGCGCGCGGCATTAACTCGGCGTTGCAGCTTTCGAAGCGTGGTGGCGGTGTGGCGCTGTCGCTGACGAACTTGCGCGAGGCCGGAGCGCCGATCAAGAAGATCGAGAACCAGTCTTCCGGCGTGGTTCCGGTAATGAAGCTACTTGAAGATTCCTTCTCGTACGCGAACCAGCTTGGTGCTCGCCAGGGCGCTGGTGCCGTGTACTTGCATGCGCACCACCCCGACATCATGTCGTTCTTGGACACGAAGCGTGAGAACGCCGATGAGAAGATCCGCATTAAGTCGCTCTCGCTTGGTGTGGTGATTCCAGACATCACGTTCGAGCTGGCTAAGCGCAACCAGGACATGTACCTGTTCAGCCCGTACGACGTGGAGCGCGTCTACGGCGTTCCGTTCACGGAGATTTCGGTTACTGAGAAGTACCACGAAATGGTGGAGAACCCGAAGATCCACAAGAAGAAGATCAACGCTCGTCGTTTCTTCCAAACGATTGCAGAGATCCAGTTTGAGTCGGGATACCCGTACATCGTGTTTGAGGACACGGTGAACCGTGCAAACCCGATTAAGGGCCGTATCTCTATGTCCAACCTGTGTTCGGAGATCCTCCAGGTGTCGGAGCCCTCGGAGTACAACGAGGATCTGACGTTCGCGAAGGTTGGTAAGGATATTGCTTGCAACCTCGGTTCGATGAACATTGCGAAGTCGATGGATTCGCCTGACTTTGGGCTTACGGTTGAGACAGCTATCCGCGGCCTCACCGCGGTTTCGGGCCTGGCAAATATTGCGGCTGCCCCGTCCATTGAGCGTGGTAACCAGATGTCGCACGCCATTGGCCTTGGTCAAATGAACCTGCATGGATACCTGGCTCGTGAAGAAATCTTCTACGGTTCGCAAGAGGCTTTGGACTTCACGAACATGTACTTCTATGCCGTGGTTTACCAGGCAATTAAGGCGTCCAACAAGATTGCGCGTGAGCGCGGGGAAACGTTTGTTGGGTTTGAGGATTCGCAGTACTACTCGGGTGAGTACTTCAAGAAGTACATTGAGGGCGAGTGGGTGCCGAAGACCGATAAGGTGAAGGGCCTGTTTGCAAGCTCCAACGTGTACTTGCCAACGCCTGATGATTGGCGTGAGCTGGCGGCGAATGTGCGCGAGTACGGCATGTACCACCAGAACTTGCAGGCGGTTCCGCCTACGGGTTCGATCAGCTACATCAACAACTCGACGTCGTCGATCCACCCGATTGCCTCGAAGATTGAGATCCGTAAGGAAGGCAAGATTGGGCGCGTGTACTACCCGGCTCCGTACATGACGAACGAGAACTTGGAGTACTACCAGGACGCCTACGAGGTTGGTCCGGAGAAGATTATCGACACGTATGCTGTGGCAACTCAGCACGTGGATCAGGGCTTGTCGCTCACGCTGTTCTACCCGGACACGGTTTCAACGCGCGACTTGAACAAGTCTTACATTTACGCGTGGCGTAAGGGCATCAAGACGATGTACTACATGCGTATTCGCCAGATGGCGCTTCAGGGAACCGAAGTTGAAGGCTGTGTTTCCTGCATGCTGTAAAGGCTGACTGAAGAGGCGCGGAGCGTCTGGATGATTCCAGAAGCTCCGCGCCTTTTTCGTTCGATCGAACCGTTATCCCGTGGAAGGACGAGCAATTTCAGAACTTGCCGTTCCAATCCTCGGGTAATCCAAGACTTTCTGGATCTACAAGAGGATTGGTCAAGAAGTCATTGCGTATGAGGCCACTGACTTTGTCTGGCCACGTGGTTTTCGGTGATGTGGTGCGAACTAAATTTGCCATTACCACTAGCGCGCCAAATATTTGCTCACTTTGTCCTTCGGGTAGGAGGGCGAATTCGGGTAGTGTGCGTAGTGCAGGTGTGGGTGCTGGGGCAAATGATTTGTTCCAAAGTCTGGCGTGGTGTGCACAGTAATTGCGCACGATCGTTAACTGTTCCATCCAACGGACTAGAGGGGACTCGCGTTTGGCCTTTTCCTGCTGCCATTTGGATAGTTGCTTGAGGTCTAGTTTGATTCCCATATCTTCGGCGATAGCTCGTTGGTCGGATGCAGGTAATCCTTCATATAGGCGTGAAATGTCGGAGAAATCTAGAACTTCAGTCAGCACCCAGAATGGGTATTCTCCTTCGTATTCATCGCGGTAGTGCTTAATTGCCTCATTGCGAGCCCCTGCACGGGAAATTCGCTTTTTAGCAGTAACCATCCACTTTTTATGGTCGAATTTGGAGCGGAAGATTTTCGGATTTGTATATGCCAGTGGATCTTTTTTGACCAGTAGTTCACTCACACGTGTGCGCATGGCTATCTCAACTCGTTCCATACCATCGTGAACAAGCGCACGTAGTTTCCGATCCGCTTCGTAAAGTGCAACGACGTCGCTGAAGCTAATCCCTGGTTTGAGTCGATCGGTTCGTCTTCCTTGAGCATCCATTACTCTGGCTGGATACCAATACGCTGACAAGCGGTAGTAACTCACGTAAGTGAGCCACTGCTTAGCCAAGGTGGCGTCTACTTCCATGCCACGATCTCGCAACCGTGCCACGTGATCAACAATTGTGGCTGCTTGTTTTATTGCTCTGGTCACCGCGGTTACTCCGAGCCTAGATAGAGATCCAGCCCGCTCTCGCATGAGGTCGAGGCGGGCTGAACGATTGCGTCCATCGTATAACAAACCGGTGCATATTTGCCAGATGGCATTTTAGTGAAGCAGGCAATAATCCGGTTAGTAGTAGCGTGAGCTTCAGGTCTTCTATCTACACCCATTTTGACTCTACGTGGAAAATTGGTTTCAAGAGTCCTCGCGCAAAATATGTGCTTCTGTGTCCGCAGTCAAGCGTGCCAAGCGAATCCAATATTGATTCTCGCCGTGAGGCGCAAATGGCGGCGCACGATTCCGGAAGCTCCGCGCCATTTTGCTTGCGCAAGTGTGACTACGGCTGTAAACTTGTAATCAAGACTGATTTCTCAATAAGGCCCGCCTCGTTAGCGGGTTTATCGATTGCTCCATCGGGCCGCAAGGCCCGATATTTTTTTGGAAGCACGGATTGGGAATAGTAGCTACATATCCACATTTAATGTCCGTGGCGTCTGCTAATAGTTACATATGGCTACTTCACATCTTAAATACCGCGTCGGCGTGGACGTGGGACAGAACTCTATTGGTTTTGCAGCTATAGAACTGAACGATCAGGATCTTCCTATTCGTATTCTTAACTCCTGCGTGTTGAAGCATGATGCGGGCATTGATCCCGAGCAGGCAAAAACGCAAACAACGCGGCTAGCTTCTGCTGGTGTTGCGCGCCGCGCACGTAGAAGGTTGGTGCGTAAGCGCAAGCGTCTTGAAAAGCTTGACCGGCTAATAACGGATTTAGGTTGGCCGCTAATCAATTTGGAAGATCAGAGCGACCCTTACTATCCGTGGCGCGTTCGAGCCGAGCTGGTGGAGGGATTTATTGACGATCCTGATGAGCGGGCGCAGAAGCTGTCTGTAGCTGTGCGACATATTGTGCGTCACCGGGGGTGGCGTTCGCCGTGGATTCATGAGCGTACGTTGTTGCAACCTGCTGAGCCGAGCGATCAGTATGTAGCGTTTAAACAGCGGGTTGAGGATCTGATTGGCTACGAGCTACCAAATAACCTGACTTTGGGAGAGCTTGTGGTAGCCGCAGGTTTGTCTCCCAAAGTGAATCTTCGTCGCACCGGTCCGATGGATAAGCCAAAGAATCCGATTCTTGGTAAGACTTTGCAGAGTGATAACGCGAATGAGCTTTTAGAGATTGCGCGTGTTCAGGGATTGGATGACCAGACGGTTCGCAAGCTGGTTCTAGCGGTCTTTGAGAGTAAGAGCCCCAGGGGTTCTGCAGCTAAGCGGGTTAAGAAGGATGCACTGCCCGGCCAGGGTGCCCATTACCGTGCAGAGAAGGCTCATCCTGCGTTCCAGAAGTATCGAATCGCAACGGTTGTGGCTAATCTTCGCATTAAGAATCCGAATACTGGCGAGGTTGAGTCGATTCCGCTGGAAGTTAAGAACCAGATAGTTGGTTACTTGAATACCTGGTCCAAACGTCAGGCGCCAACGTGGATTGATATTGCCGATTACATCGGTGTTGAACGCCAGTATTTGCGTGGTACTGCGTCTGCAACTGCAGACGGTGAGCGTGCTGCAGCACGTCCGCCAATTAACGAAACGCATGTCAGGATTTTGAACGCATCTAAGTTGAAGCCGGTAAAAGACTGGTGGAAGAAGGCAGATGAGCAGAATCGCGGTGCTTTAGTTGATTGCTTGTCTAACTCGTCAGTGATTGACGAGGAAGACGTTAAATACGCTGATGCTCTTGAACTCATTGGTTCGTTGGATGATGAGCAGTTGGCAACGCTTGATGCGCTTAAACTTCCGATTGGGCGGGCAGCGTATTCGGTGAACTCACTTGAGAGGCTCACGCAGCGAATGTTGGTGCACGGTGATGATTTGCACCAGGCGCGCAAGAACGAGTTTGGGGTGGATGACGATTGGGCGCCTCCTGCAGATTCGATCGATGAGCCTGTAGGAAATCCGGCTGTGGACCGCGTCCTCAAGGCTGTTAACAGGTGGCTGTTGGGAGCTGAAGAGGCGTGGGGAGCGCCGGTGAGTGTAAATATCGAGCATGTTCGTGACGGGTTCATGTCTAAGCGGCAAGCGCATGAGATTGAGCGCCAAAATGAGCACCGCTACAAGCAGAATCAGGCTGCGCGTGAACGCTTGAAGGACAGCTTCAACGTGGAGAGTAACCGCACTTCAGATATTCGCCGCCTGTATGCACTGCAGCGACAAAATGGTGAATGCGCCTACTGTGGTGGTGCGATCACCTTCCAAAACTCGGAGATGGACCACATTGTTCCCCGTAAGGGCGTTGGTTCGCGTAACACGATGGATAACTTGGTTGCGGTTTGTAGCCGTTGTAATGAATCTAAGACAAATATTCCGTTCTCTGTTTGGGCTAGTAGTCGGCCATTCCCGGGCGTGAGCGTTGAAGAGGCGGTTAGTCGCGTTGAGTTTTGGAACAATGACGGTGGTATTCCCAACGCGGACTTTAAGAAGCTACAGCAGTCGGTGAAGGATCGTTTGTCAAGAACCGAGCTTGATCCGGAGATTGATGAGCGGTCCATGGAATCGGTTGCATGGATGGCGCGCGAGCTTGCCCATAGGATCAGGTACCACTTCTTAGAGAGCGGGAATGAAACTAAGGTCTTTGTGTTCCGCGGTCAGGTTACGGCTTGGGCGCGCCGGGCTTCGGGCATGGAGAATCGCCTGAATTTCATTGGCGGCCCGGGGAAGACCAGGCTGGATCGACGTCACCACGCAATGGACGCTGCAACGGTTGCGCTCATGCGTAATTCGGTAGCCAAGACGTTGCTGCAACGTAATAGCTTGCGCCAGCAGGAGCGTTTTAGTGAAGGCACAGAAACTTGGAAGACGTTCCGTGGTGATCCAGCTGATCCGGGCGCTCGTGTTATTTACGAGAAGTGGCTTGAGCAGATGCGGATTCTGTCCGAGTTGTTTAATGAGGCACTCGCTAATGATGGGATTCCAGTATTCTCCAATGTCCGTCTTCGTTTGGGTGACGGTAGGGCGCACGCGGATAAGGTGGACAGGCTAGTTCGTCACAAGGTTGGCGCTACGTGGAGTATGAAAGACATTGACAGGGTTTCAACGGAGGCCCTGTGGTGTGCGCTGACGCGACAGCCTGATTTTGTGTGGTCCAAGGGGCTACCAGAGAATCCGCAACGAGAAATCGTGGTCAATGGAACTCACTTTAGGGCGGATGACGAGGTGGAGATGTTCCCCAGTTATTCGGCCTATTTGAAGGTTCGTGGTGGTGCTGTTGCGCTCGGAAACACCATTCACCATGCGCGTATTTACCGCTATAAGGCAGGTAAGAAGACTAGTTACGGAATGGTGCGCGTTTTTGCGCAGGACCTGCAACGGCACAGGCACGAGGATCTCTTTAAAGCTCCGTTGAAACCGCAGTCAGTTTCTATGCGAGATGCCGGTATAAAGTTACGCACCGCGATTCAAAACGGTGAGGCAGAGTATCTCGGATGGATTGTTGTCGGCGACGAATTTGTGGTCGATTCCAGTTTGTTCAGCACGGACAAAATAGTTGAATTCAATAAAGAGTTTCCGGATATTACCCGATGGACGCTAATAGGCTTAGAGGATAATCGCAGGATTAACCTTAAGCCGGTTCTGCTTTCATCAGAAGGTTTGCCCGAGGAGGTTTCGCGAAATCTCGCTGAGATCATCTCGGTCAAGGGGTGGAGGGTCCCGTTATCGCAACTCATTAGCGCTGGCGGTTTAACCGTAGTGAGGCGAGATAGCATGGGACGGGTCCGGTACAAGTCCAGGGCAAACTTCCCAGTTACCTGGACGATTGACCCAGAGCAAGATGTCTAGCAACTGGCGCATCATAGATTGCACTCAGTTGCAGGGTGAGATCACCGCTAAACGTGGCAAAGTGGTGATCTCACCCAACAAGGCTTCCCCTACGGAGATAGCAGCCGTAGATGTGGCAGTTCTTCTGCTGGGCATGGGAGCCACTATTTCTGGTGCAGCGTTGCACCGACTGTTTCAAAATGATGCGGTTGTGCTGTTATGTGACTGGAGGGGAGTGCCAGAAGCGGGCGGGTTCGGCTGGTCCGATCATTCTCGCGTTGCCGCACGCCGGCGCGCGCAAGCATCACTGTCCGAGCCAAGACGGAAGCAAGCATGGAAAATTCTCGTGAAAACGAAAATACAGGGCCAGCGAGACTGCTTGCGCGCATTAGACAAGCCGGAATATGTTCTGCTGGATAGGTTTGCGAAGAGTGTTCGATCAGGCGACACCACGAATGTGGAAGGGCAAGCAGCCAGGTTTTATTGGAAAGCTCTATGCGGCTCTACGTTCACTCGCGTTCCTGGGGAGGGCGGTGGGATCAATGGGATGCTTGACTACGCATACACCATTGCCCGCGGGCACGGTATTAGAGCAGTCTTAGCTGCAGGCCTTGAACCTAGCCTCGGGATATTCCACAGAAATCGGGCCAACATGTTTTGCCTGGTTGATGACTTGTTGGAGGTATTTCGTCCAGCAATCGATTTGGCCGTTATTGAACTATTTCTATCGGGAAAGTGTTCTGTAGAAGAGGCTAGGGCAGATCTAGTTGCCATTGCCTGTGGCCCGTTTTCAGATGAAGGGCATAGCATTCCCACAGTTTTTCAAATGCTCGCTCAAAGCTACGGTCGGTATGTTGAAGGAGAGATAGACAAGTTAGATATACCTGCTTGGAACCCTGTTAAGGTACTTAGCCGTGGCGGATGATCCTATGTGGCTGCTTGTCATGTTTGACCTGCCTGTGAAAACCAATGAACAAGTTCGGCTTGCTAACAGGTTCCGCACGATCCTTCTTGATTCTGGGTTCAGCATGGTGCAGTTCTCCATCTATGCGCGGTATACGCCCGCGGGTGGAAGTGACACTCGCATGCTTAGGATTATCAAATCGAACATTCCGTATGGAGGCAAGGTTCGGATCTTGTTTTTGACTGACAAACAATGGTCCGGGATGGCTAAATATTCCAACGCAGTGGAAGAGAAACCAGAAAAAGCTCCCGAACAGCTTGCTTTTTTCTGAGTTAAAAACCTCTTGAGGCCCGCAAATTCAACGAGAATTTGCGGGCCTCAAGTTTATCAAGGGGAATGAAGACTGATTCCCAACATCAACGCATATTGCCTACGCCTCTTCTCAAGTTTATCAAGGGGAATGAAGACTGATTCCCAACCTGGTGGTTTCGGCGTCGCCGGCGGATTCAAGTTTATCAAGGGGAATGAAGACTGATTCC
>NZ_KV811484.1:148764-149112 GCF_001813085.1 Actinomyces sp. HMSC065F11 | reverse complement strand
GTTTATCAAGGGGAATGAAGACTGATTCCCAACACTCGACGCGAAACATCTCCGCTATTCGCAAGTTTATCAAGGGGAATGAAGACTGATTCCCAACATATTTCGGGTGGGTGACGTGGTGGAGGCAAGTTTATCAAGGGGAATGAAGACTGATTCCCAACATTGCCAGGCCGGACGCTAGGACTTCTTCAAGTTTATCAAGGGGAATGAAGACTGATTCCCAACTAGCCCAAACGAAGCCGGCGCTCCCGGCCAAGTTTATCAAGGGGAATGAAGACTGATTCCCAACTTGCTAAAGGCGCTTTGGCCGTGCTGATCAAGTTTATCAAGGGGAATGAAGACTGATTC
>NZ_KV811484.1:148132-148664 GCF_001813085.1 Actinomyces sp. HMSC065F11 | reverse complement strand
ATCAAGGGGAATGAAGACTGATTCCCAACGCCAGATCGGGATGCCACGGTCAGCTATCAAGTTTATCAAGGGGAATGAAGACTGATTCCCAACGTCCTCACCTACGCGCAAACCCTCGTTCCAAGTTTATCAAGGGGAATGAAGACTGATTCCCAACGTTAAAGCCAGTTAGCGAACCACATTGACAAGTTTATCAAGGGGAATGAAGACTGATTCCCAACAGTCTGCCTCCTCATCGGTGAAGGCGTCCAAGTTTATCAAGGGGAATGAAGACTGATTCCCAACGCTCCATCCACGAAGCGCGGCCACTCAACAAGTTTATCAAGGGGAATGAAGACTGATTCCCAACTCGGTTGGTGCCCAGTGGGTTTTCAAGGCAAGTTTATCAAGGGGAATGAAGACTGATTTCCAACGTTGTTCCGTAGTCAATACCCGCGGCGACAAGTTTATCAAGGGGAATGAAGACTGATTCCCAACTTCCATTTCTTTGCCGGGTGTAACAAGTTTATCAAGGGGAATGAAGACTGATTCC
>NZ_KV811484.1:78120-148032 GCF_001813085.1 Actinomyces sp. HMSC065F11 | reverse complement strand
GTTTATCAAGGGGAATGAAGACTGATTCCCAACGAAGAGCCAACGACGCGCTTCGCGGTAGCAAGTTTATCAAGGGGAATGAAGACTGATTCCCAACCGTGCCACTGTTGCTTTGTGAGGTTGTACAAGTTTATCAAGGGGAATGAAGACTGATTCCCAACGCCAGCCGCACGCACTATCAACTAGGCGCAAGTTTATCAAGGGGAATGAAGACTGATCTGCGAGGGCCCCGACCTGCTGGTCGAGGCCCCCTTGGCAGTAACTAGGCTTACGCCTCTAACACTGATTTTGGAAGGCGATGTACCGTCACCGCACCAACCGCGTTGAAGGGGTGTAGCGGGTCCGGGTTCTCAGAGCCGGTGGGCCCACCGAGCTCCGAGTGTGCCAAGGCGCTCATCACCACGTAAGCATCGCCCGCGTCCCAACCATTATCGATGGTAAGGAAGTCAAACATATCCTCATAGCCGTTAGTGATCGACTGCTGCACCGGGTTTCCAATACCGATGAAACACCACTCATCGGCCGTCTCGATGCGGGGTGCGCGAATCTTCTTACCCTTAACCAAGTCAACCTCAACTACAGCTACACCCTCGGCCTCGATAGCCACAAAAGAGGACTCGCCGCGCGCCATAATCGCGTGAATATCACCGATGGAAAGATAAGCGCCCTCCACCTCAACAGGCAGATACACGGTCGATCCTGGCTTCGCGTCGGTCAGATCCATGTTGCCGCCGGAAGGGAAGCTCGGCATGATCGTCGAACCCGGCTGCCCCGCAGGAGCCGTACCAATACAACCAATCATCGGGCGAACCCCAGCTGAAAGGTTTTCCGTTAGCTTAACCACGCCATCCTCGATTGGAATCTGACGCGAAAACACATCCTCACCCATACGGCTCGCAAGAGCGCCAGAGCCGGGAAGCGACACGGACCAGCCGCACTCCTTCAACTGAATGTCACGAATCGTCACCTTCAACGTGTCACCAGGCTGCGCGCCCTCAACGTAAACCGGGCCCGTAACCGGGTTAATCGTGGATTCACACTGGCTTAGATCCTTCTTGTCGTGCAGCTCCGCGTAAAGAGCGTCATCAGTTTCAAAACCAATCGTCTGGCCCGTCCCCGGCTGGATGCGCAGAGCCGGAGCAATACCAGCATCAAAACTCGTGCGGCCATACTCTTTGCCAAGAAAATGATCGATGTGCGTCATTTGGACTCCTACCATTCAGGTGGCGTTCACGGTTTTCCGCCACGGGGTTTTGGCCATGCTATCCAAATGCCATGCGAGGGGGCGAAGCCACCTCTAAACGATCCACAAGGTGGACAGGTCTGGTCATGAGTTATTCGCCAGGAATCATTTACGATAATTTTTGAGACGCTTTATTTCCGCTATATGAGAACTTTCTAAATAAGATAATTGCTCGAAAAATCAAGGAAATAGATGGCAAAAGACAATAAATATATGAAATGCTTCGTCTGTTTTAGGGGGGGTATTGATTGGAACTATTTGACTTGGTTACTATGTCGTCAAACCCGGGAATTGAGTCCTATACGGTTTTGTCCATCATCACCCAAGGGGTTCTGAACCCCGCCCCATCACACAGTTACTGGATACGAATATGAGACACAGCTCGAAGCTTGGCCTCACCTTTCCTTCAAATCGGCAAGGGTGGCTTCTAAGCGGGGTATTGAGCGCCTCGTTTTTAGTAGCGACGCTTGCTGTGCCCGGTGTAGCCGGAGCGGAAGAGCAATCAGGTTTTTCTTCGCAGACTCAAAATGGCACATCTGAAACAGTGGTTCAAGAATCGGAAAAGCCAGGTACTAATCCCCCTGCTTTCTCGGAAGATTCCGATGATCCCTTAGCAAATGAGGGACGGGGCGATGTGGTCGAACAAGACTCAACGAGTATTCAAACTTCAGATGCTGAGAGTGCAGTGAGTGAAGAACTGCTGGGACATGGAGAGAATTCTGATCCTGATCTTGAGCTAAGTTCCGAATCTGCCCTACCTCAAGCGGTGGCGGCGGAAAATACCGCTTCCATAGGATACTGCCAGCCAGGCCGATACTACTCAATTGATCAATTAGGTAACGTGCGGCCACGTAGCGATCCGAACGTGAACATTGTTGGTCCCCCTCTTCCAGCTTTTCCTAAATTCCCGGCTCAGTCTAACGACAACCAAGGGCAATTAATTCAAGCTAACGCTCTGGGAATCGCACCCGACGGTACTGCCTACGCACTCGCCATATACGGGAAGAACCAGCAATGGATAAACGGAAAGTGGGATTGGGGTCCGGCATCGACTATTTGGATCGAGATTCGAAAAAGAGCCCCTAAAGCTAACGCGCCCTGGGAGTATGTGGCTAGGCATAAATCGGAATTTGGGGATTCTTGGGTTGCAGGTGGAGTGGACCCCTTGACCGGGACTTATTATTTTGGCCAGTTCACCCAGAGCTCGGTGAAAGTAGCGCAGGGCCAGGTAGAGATCCCCATTGCTTTTAGGCTCTTCAAGGTTGAAAACGGGACCATAGAATTAGTTGGATTGATACATCCTCAAACAGAACTTCGACGTAGCGGTAGCTTGAATTATGTTAGGGACTTTCAACTCAATGGTGATATCGCTTTCGACATCCTCGGAAACCTCCATATTCTAAGTGGCCACCCCCTTGGCGCGGATTTGTGGACCGTAAGTAAAGAACGGCTGGACGGCCTTAAAGGGGGCGAAATTAGAAGCGACACTGTGGTACAAAACCGCTTTGACGGTTCTGCCAACGTTGTCGGTGCGTCATTTAACGCAAATGGTTTGCTGTGGATTTCCGGCTATAAACAGCACTACACATTTAACCCAACAACAAATACGATGGCTCCTTTTGGCCAGCGACTTGCGCAGCAAAATAGTGAGACTGACCTGGGTTCTTGTGTTACACCCCCCACCCTAGGCGTGGAGAAGGTTTTGAGCGGCCCGAGAATTTCAGATGAACAGTTCAAGCTTTCAGTGGATCACCAACGTTCCGACGGTAGCCTTGTCGAATACACGGTTCCAGTGACCACCACTGGTGAAAAAGACGTTGTTGGAGGGCACGTAACAACCGTTGTTGTAGGTGAAGCCAAATACAAGATTTCTGAAAGCATTGTTCATCAACCTAAAGCGAATGATGCTGGGCAAGTAACCCTGGACATGTTTAAGTCCAGTCTCAGTTGCGCCGACCAAAACGGGAAAGAATACATAGCGAACAAAGAAGCGAGAGACGACTGGGTTATCACCATTCCAAAAAGCGTCAGCGTGACCAAACCTGACACTGGAGAAGTTGAAAACGTGGTTGCAAATATTAGGTGCACTTTAACCAACACGCCACGTAAAGCAAGCGTAGCTTGGTCAAAAGTAGATGATTCGACCCCCGCAAAACCGGTTTCTGGAAGCCAGTGGAGAATCGCCGGACCATTCGAAACAAATTTGGACGTCACAGACTGTGTGGCAGATAGTGCAGAGCAATGCGACGACTTAGATAAAGATCCAGCAGCAGGCAAGTTCAAAGTTGAAAATCTAAACTTTGGGGAATACACGCTGTCTGAAACCAGTGCGCCGGAGGGCTATCAGATTCCTGGAGACAGCAACTTGCGTACATTCACCGTGGACTCCAAGGTACCTGATTACGTATTCGAAACTGCGTTCGTAAACCCGCGCATAAAAGGCGTGGTTACTTGGGCAAAGGTTGACGAATCTAAGCCTAATCCACAATATTTAGCCGGTTCGCAATGGCAACTGAAGGGACCGGGCGAGGCGAAGACAGTCACAGACTGCGTGGCGCAGACCCCTCAGGAATGCACAAGCCTAGACAAGAATCCGGCCGCAGGCCGATTCAAAATAGATGAGCTTGTGTGGGGAGACTACGTGTTGTTCGAAACAAAAGCCCCAGCAGGGTACGAACTAGATGGCACGGAGCATCGTTTCACCATCGACGCAAGCCATTTGAAACACGAGTTTAAGACGCCGTTTGTGAATAAGAAGAAGCAAGCCCCCACTCTGCCACTAACCGGCGGCATAAGTAGAGACTTCTACATGCTTATAGGTTCTGTGTTCATCGCCGTTGGAATGACGGCAGTAACCGCACTTGGCATTCGTAGACGCAAACAGGAGGCATGAGTGGTGCAAACTATCCCGAACCTCGCTAAGCGTTTTCAATCAGATAAGAAACTTCAACAGATTTAAAAAGTGTCAACACACGAAAGGAAACCCTGGAAAATGAACACGAAAGGAACAGCCCTCGGGAAGGTTGTTGCGAGCGTTGGGGCTGTTGCTCTCACTTTCGCAGGTCTTCTCGGTGGCGCAACGATCGCGCAAGCCGCACCGCAGGTCGGCCCCGATCAGCCCGACCACCCAAAATCGGGTTCGCTGACCATCCACAAGTACGTTGGAGCTGAAGGCGGTCGTGGTGACGGTACGGAGCAGGTCATCGAAGGTAAAGATCCTCTAGCAGGAGCCAAATTTACTATTTGGCAGCTTGGCAAGAAGGATGGAGATACCTGTAAAGCACTTGATCTAAGCACCTACGAGGCGTGGACCGATCTACCAGAGAGCGCTCCTAAGACCATTGAAGAAGTAAAGAACACCTTCTGCCTCGTGAACGCGAATGGGACCGCACAGACTACGGATACGAACGGTGAAGCCAAGTTCTCGGATCTAGCTCTAGGGTTTTACTACGTGCAAGAAACCGAGGCGCCTGCCAATATCGTTTCAAAGACGGCGCCATTCTACGTATCCATTCCTCTGCCGCACGAGACGGAAAACTGGATTTACGACGTGCACGCCTACCCCAAGAACCAGAAGGGCGACGCTCCTAAGAAGGAAATCAATGCAGACAAGGGCCAGTCTGACAATGGTGTTACGGTTGGTAGCGTAGTTGAATGGACCATCACGCAGGTTGTTCCCGCTTTGAATGCCGGTGAAAAGTACACGTCTGCCTCAATCTGGGATTACCTGCCAGATAGCCTCGAATACGCTGAAACCACCGACGTCTCCTACGACGGCACCAAGCTTGCAGATACTGACTACACTCTTGTCCAGAATGGCCAGAACCTCACCTGGGAGCTAACGGATACTGGCCTGGGCAAACTCCAAGCAGGCAAGACAATCACCGTGAAGTTCAAGACCAAGGTGCTGAAAGTAACCGAGACCGGTGATATTGAAAACCCTGGTTCGGACGACCCGGAGACGCCGGGTTACGGTTCAGAGTTCAACGGTAACAAGATCCCTGGAGATCCCACGCCTCACACCTACTGGGGCCAGCTCCAGGTAACCAAGGTTGACAACTCTACCCCGGTTAACAAGCTTGCTGGTGCACAGTTCAAGGTATTCGATAACTTCGCAGACGGCGCATGCCCGGCCGCGGCTCCGGCTGAAGGTGCTGTAGCAACCGGTACTTCCAACGCGCAGGGCATCGTGCAGTGGGAGAACGTCGAACCGGATAACCCGCTTGGCCTGTGGGTAGCGAACTCTAAGGATGGTCCGCTAGCGGATCCGTCCAAGACGTACTGCCTGTACGAGACCAAGGTTCCTGCTGGCTACGCCGCAGACCAGTCTGGCAAGGCTGTAACGATTAAGCCCGGCACGACGCTGACGAAGGACGTCAACGATCTCACGGTCGTTAACACGAAGAAGGAAGGGCCAAACCTACCTCTTACCGGTGCTGGCGGAACCCTGCTACTTAGCATCATTGGTGTTGGTCTAGCAGCCGCTGGCGTCACGCTTGCCGTGGTGTCACGTCGCAAGCGTCAAAACTAGCTCTAAACAGAGCAGTTGAACGTAAGGGGCTCTGGTGGCTAATAGTTGCCTCCAGAGCCCCTTGAACAAATCATTAGAGACACAATGGGAACTGACTCAGAAGCAAAAAAACTCGCGCCCACTGGCAACCGGCGCGACCTACCACCCGCACCCGTGGCGTGGCGGTTCCCATGGCTAGCCTTCATCGCCAGCCTCATCATTGTTGTCGGTGTTTGCGTATTCCTCTACCCTCACGCGGCCTCCTGGTTTTCCCAAAAAGAACAATCTCGCGTCATCGCCCTCACACAAGAAATCACAGAGCAAAACGAGAAGAAAAAGCCCAACCCATACGTTGCGTTGCTTGAGCAGGCGCGCACATACAATGAAGCCCTCGCCTCCGGTGTGAAACTAGAAGCAGGCGCCAATGTTCCCAAAGGCTACGGCACCAACAGCAACCAAACCCTGAACTACCAAGACATGCTCTCGGACAACAAAGAAGGCGTAATGGGGCGCCTGCACTACGCGAAATTAGACATTGATCTGCCCATCTACCACGGAACCTCGGAAGCAACTCTTCTCAAAGGCGTCGGACACCTTGAAGGAACGTCACTACCCGTGGGTGGGATTGGGCAACGCTCCGTTTTAACTGCACATCGAGGCTTGCCTGAATCTACCCTTTTCACACATTTGGATAAAGCTAAAAAGGGTGACATTTTCACTGTTTCTGTTCTTGACCAGGTTTTCAGCTACCGAGTTATAGATCAAATCACCATCGAACCATCTGATACAGAAACTCTATTCGCCGATCCAGAAAAAGATCTGGTCACTCTCATCACCTGCACGCCACTTGGGATAAACACTCACCGCATTCTCGTAACTGGTGAGCGGATCATCCCCACTCCACAATCCGAACTGGACGATGCCAAAAAGGCGCCTGACCTGCCCGGGTTCCCGTGGTGGATAGTGATCCTACTGGTTACCGTTACGGGCACGGGAATCTACATTTGGCGAAGCGGTCGACAAAATCGATCCGCCAAACCAACGCAAGCCCAAGGCTAACGGGTAGACACTAACCGATAAGCGCTTCGGTGGGCTGGAGTGCGGGTCCTCTGAAATCGAACAAAGACGTATCAGGCGATTCGGATTGAACGGTAACGGTTAAGCGCCGCTGCTAAATCAACCATGCGGGGCCGCACCATGAACGCGGACTTTTCTGGACCGCCAAGACCATCCAGGCCGTGCTGCTCGATAATCTCATCCAACGCCCTCAAAGCATCGGCCAAAGTGGTTTCGCCATCAAACGCGGTTGCGCGCTCCCCATCGGTAAGCGCCCGAATCGCCCACGCGATTGCCTCCGTCTGGCCTCCATCCACAATCTGCTCCACGTTGGACACGTCAATATCTTGACGATCCAGCGAAATGCTATCCAGCCCCTTAGCCTTCGTTTTCGCCTTACCGCCATGCGCCTTAAGCGGGAGCATCACGCGCTGCTTCACAGCCGGGAAATCCTCCACGTCCATACGCTCACGCGGCTGAGCCGCCACAACCTCGCGCGCCTTCTGCGTCACGTCATGCGCCACATAGCTATCCATCATGAGCACCAAATCCGCCACATCCAGATAGTCACCGGAGCCGCCCATCACCAAAATCGTTGAAACGCCAGCCCGCGCCAGGCCCCCAATGCGATCCACAAACGGGGTGATCGGCTCCTTCTCATCCGCCACCAAAGCGCGCATACGCTGATCACGAATCATGAGGTTAGTAGCCGAGGTGTCCTCATCCACTAACAGCACGGGGCAGCCCACCTCCACGGCCTCCACAATCGAGGCCGCCTGCGAAGTTGAACCCGACGCGTTCTCCGTAGAAAAAGCCGCGGTATCCGCCCCGCCTGGCAGGTCATTAATGAACGCGGACACGTCAACCGAAGTGACTGCCCGGCCGTCCTCGGCACGCACTTTCACAGCGCTGGGCACAATCGCAACAAGTTCGCGGCCATCGCCCGGCACGTGAGCGTAAACGCCGCGCTGCAAAGCATTCAGCAACGTGGACTTACCGTGATAACCACCGCCCACAATCACCGTGATTCCCGGCTTCAAAGCCATGCCCTTAACTTCACCCGCGTGGGGCAGGGTCACGGTTTGCTCCAGTGATCCTGGCGAAGTGAAACGCACGGCCTCATCCATTGGATAATCCGAAATGCCGGAGCGGCGAGCCAGCACCGACTCATTTGCCACAAAACCAATCCAACCGTTATCAGCCAGTGCGGCCTGCAACGCCTGGTAATCCACGTACGTTTCCACGTGGCGACGCAGGTTAGCTAGGTGTTGCGCGGCGTCCTCGGAAACAAAATCAAACGTGTCCATCACCGTGTACGGAATATCAACGTCTGCAAGACGCGCCATGGAACGCCCCATGATTGTGCGTCCGCGAGCGGGGAACTGGCACTGGAATCGCACCTCAACCGCGGTTTTGTCAACGGATGCGTAAGAGCGCTCCAAAATCTCTTGGCCGCAACGCGCAATGCGGATCTCTGGGGTTTTTGAACTGTTCTTCGCAAACTCGCGCGCCAGGAAATCAGCTACAGCCACGCGCTTTTCACGAGTATCAAGCAGATCTTCAGGGATGCCCATCTTCACCGGCGATGCGGTAGCGCGCAACTGCGATGGTGGCGCGTAAGGATCGGACTGCACGCGGTCGATATGCAAAGTGAAATCGCCATAATCGTAATCGCCAACCACGGACTTGTACTGGCCATAGTTGCGGCCATCAATTTCGTGGAACCGATCAATCAGATCCTGATCCGAACCCGACTTGCGTTCAAACTCGCGCTTACCGCGATATCCGTCCCGATCGCCGCGGAACCCGCCGTGGCCTCGATTGTCACGAAAACCGCCGCCGCGCCCGCCTCGAAACTGATAGCCGCGATCATAAAAGT
Source organism: Actinomyces sp. HMSC065F11 (assembly GCF_001813085.1). Classification (NCBI taxonomy): domain Bacteria; kingdom Bacillati; phylum Actinomycetota; class Actinomycetes; order Actinomycetales; family Actinomycetaceae; genus Actinomyces; species Actinomyces sp. HMSC065F11. The sequence goes on along the minus strand of NZ_KV811484.1, from coordinate 139,344 downwards.
CTGCCATGTTACTTCCTAAAACCTGTCAACCCGCTCTAATTTAACAAATCGAGATATTGCGTCCGAGCCTTCATCGCATGGATAACGAGTTCATTTCCGCTGTCAAAGATCAGCACTACAAGCTCTAATAGTCTTCCTGCGTTGTCGAAACCCAGCCTCAGTTCTCTTTGGGGATTTTCATCATCCAAGGCAGCGACCCAAAGAGGGAACGTTGCTGCCTTGAGAATGTCGTCATCGCTAATATGATCGCGTTCTTGGTGTTTTCGTGCTGAGTTGTGCAGTGAAATCTTCACGTCAGAACCGCTTCGCGAATCAGTGCGGATCGGGTGATGTTTTCTTGCGCCGCGCGTTGGTCAATGCGTTTCAATTCGTCGGCAGTGAAACGGATGGCAACAACCTGGCTTGGTTCGGCTCCGCGACCTGGCCGGCCACGTTTCTTCAGCTGTGTAGCGTTGTATCCCGCTTCAGCTTCTTGAACCCACTTCTCAATCTGTTCTTCGGTGACTTCTTTCCCTGCAATAGTTTCACGCATATGAATATCGTAATACGAAATTGCTAAGGAAGGAAAGAGCGATTGCCTGGTAATCATCGCTTTACGAGGATGTCTGGCTTCATCGTTAGAATGAGCGTATGACTTTGATTGCTGCCACCGACGGATCCTCCTTGGGAAATCCTGGCCCCGCCGGCTGGGCCTGGTACATGGACGAGCGAAACTGGAGTGCCGGAGCGCTAGAAGAGAGCACGAATAATGTGGGCGAGCTACTTGCCGTACTCGACCTCCTGCGCCAAACCAGGGGCGCGTCAGAAGACCTGCATATTTTTGCCGATTCGCAGTACGTCATTAACGCCCTCACTAAATGGCGTTTCGCTTGGAAACGTAAGGGTTGGAAGAAGGGCGATGGCAAACCGGTAGCTAATCGGGAAATCATGGAAGCTTTGGACGAAGAACTTGAATACGCTCGCAAGAAGGGCCGCAAAGTCGAGTTCGAGTGGGTGCGCGGACACAACGATCACAACATGAACGAGCGCGCCGATGACCTTGCCCGCGGCGCTGCAACCGCAATTCAAAGCGGGAAAACGGTTAAAGAGGGGCCGGGGTTTTCTCGCATCGGCCAGGGTGAAGTTGACGCGGGTCCGTCCGAAGAGGTGGGTCCGTCCGGTGAAGAATCCGACTCGTCCTCGAAAAGTGGCAACGTAGCGCACGCAACCGGCGGCCAGGAAAGAAAACTAGAAGAGCCTGTGAACGAGATGAACATGCTGTTCTCATTCGATGAGCCCGTTAAAGGAACCACGGTGAAAGAAACCAGTAACTCAGACGATAAGCATGTAGAAAGCAGGCAGCAGAAAGAAAAGAAGGTAGCTTCGGTGAACAGTGCGGTTTCAAAGTCGGCTAGCGAGGGCGCGAGCCGCCACACTTACATTCAGCACGGTGCACACGTAACTGAACACCGCCTGCAGGTGCCACTGGATTACTCCGACCTGAATGGACGTCAGATCGAACTGTTTGCCCGCGAAGTGACGCTGGATAAGAACGGTCCAAACACTGACCAGCCCGCAATCATTTTCATGCAGGGAGGCCCGGGCGGACGTGCGCCGCGCCCCGGCGACTTCAACAGTGGCTGGATCGGTGAGGCGCTGAAAACCCACCGGGTGATCCTAATGGACGAGCGTGGCACCGGCCTTTCAACCCGCCTGGACGCCCTGACGCTTTCCGAGTTCGCTACGGTTAAAGACCAGGTCAACTACGTTAAGCACTTCCGCGCAGACAACATGGTGCGCGACGCGGAGCTGCTGCGCGGTGAAATCAACGCCGGCAAGAAGTGGGCCAGCCTGGGCCAATCCTACGGTGGCTTCATCAACACGTCGTACCTTTCCCATGCCCCCGAGGGCCTCTCGGCGGTCTACTACACGGGCGGCCTGCCTGGCCTGGTAAGCATTGACGAAATATACCGTCGCACCTACCGCGCAACAGCGGCTCGCAACGAGGTTTACTTCAAGCGATACGAGGCGGACCAGCAAACGCTGAAAGACGTGCTCACCCACCTCGACACACATGAAGAGATTTTGCCAACGGGGGAGCGCCTGACTTCCCGCCGTCTGCGCATGCTTGGCCTCATGCTCGGAACCACCACCGGATTCGACCAGTTGCACTACTTCTTTGAGGGTCCGTTTGTGAGCGTGCGCGGGCAGAAGCGTCTGAACACGCAGTTCCTCGACATGGTGGGGCGCCAGCTCTCGCAGGGCGATTCGCCAATGTACGGGGTATTGCACGAGACGATTTACGCCGGCGCTACGCCAGACCTTCGCGGTGAGGCCACAAATTGGGCGGCTGAGCGCTTGCTAGCCGAGGTGGGATCAGGGATCCCTGAAGGGTTCGCGCCCGCGCCGGACTACCGGGCTGAAAGTCCGGTTTATCTGACCGGTGAGCACATGTACCCCCTCATCTATGATGAGGATCCAGCGCTTGCTCCCATGCGCGAATTGGCGCACGAACTCGCGGCTTTCACGGACTGGGAGCCGGTTTACAACCCCGAGCAGCTGGCAAACAACGAGGTACCCGGAGCCGCAGCCGTCTACTTCGAAGACATGTTTGTGCCCACCGACCTGTCTCTTCAAACCGCGGAGCTCGCCGGCATTCGCACCTGGGTGACCAACGAATACCAGCACGACGGACTCCGAGCTAACGGAGCTGCGGTGTTCCAACACCTGCAAAACCTGCTTGAAGATTAACTGCCTAGACGTCTCGCCGAAGTCTGTCGCAAACTGTGATGGTTCCAGCCGCGTAAGCCGCATCATTTCGTAGGAAAATGAATAGTTACGATTTGATCACCTATTGGCGTGTCCAGTTGAAACCGCTACAATTGGAACGTTCGAGTGCGAATGTGGGGTTTTATGAGGCAAAAGAGGCTTTTTAACAGCCGCCTCCTAGCGATGGGGGCGGCAATTGTTCTGCCACTCTCCCTTGCTACACCAGCCCTTGCCGCGCCTGATCTCTCGGTGGACGCGCGCACAACCCTCATCTCCACCACTTTTGCCGGCGACATTCAGATGGTGCGTTACGAAGAAGCCCCTAGCGAAGCCGCTATTGCAACTTCTATTCGCCAATTCAATCAGTCCGCAAAAACCGTTTACCTTATCAACCCGTTTGTTGATGGCGGCACCGCAACCATCGCGGGAGCTCCCAAATCGCAGCGTCCCGGCCCCGTCCTCTTCACTGAAAAGAATGGGGAACTTAGCGAGCGCACACTACTTGAAATCGCGCGACTTTGCCCCGAAACCGTAGTTGTTGTTGGTGAGGGAGTGGCTGAACAAGCCGGCGCGTCCGCACGCGAATTCGCGCAAACCGCTCGTGACAACAACGGTGCCCTTACCGGACAGGTTGAACTATTGACCTGGCAGGGTGAATCCGCCGAGGCTACTTCAAACCTGATTGCGGAGGCCATTTACTCAAAGGGCGCCAAACGCGTTTACCTGGTGGGGGCTGACGACGAGAACAAGGATGCGCTCGCGGCGATTGCTGGCACCATGGGTGATGGCCCCGTGCTCCTGGTCAGCAAAGAGCACGTACAGCAGGCCAAGCAAATCGCTGCAAGCCTAGAACCGGATTATGTTGTAGGAATCGGTGCGCTAGACCCGAAGCTGGTGGACGAAGTAGCAGGATCGTTCCGCAAGAGCTCCATCAGCGGGTCCGTTAAGTCAGTTGCCCTAAACGCTGCAACCGCGCGGAAAGTTGAAAAGAACTCCGTGACAGCGGTTGCCGCGCAAGACGACCCAGCCAGCCTCATTTTGGCGGCTGAGTCCGCAAGCGGTCCCCTTATTCCACTACCTGCCGATACAAGCGAAACCGAAGCGGTAGCTACTGTGCTGCTGACAAATAAGCTGACTGAGGCCTCGTCAAAACGATTTGTAGTCTTTGGCGCAAAGGATCCTGACGGCAAGCTTTTCAAAGCGGCGCAGAAGTAGCCTGTTGCTTGTCTCGCCCTAGTCTGCCAGCCGAACTACACTAGAGCGTAACTGTTGTTAAGAATGCTAGGAGCAGCCATGAGCACGCAAGCCGCACTCGAACAAGACTTTAAAAGCGAGGTTGTGAAGACTTTGACCGAGCTGCACGACTGGAGCGTTGACAACCCCGTTGAGACCGAATCTATCGTGCTTGGGCTAACCATATTCGCATGGTATGCAATGCCTGACATTCTGCGCGGATCCGGCACTCGCTTTGTGGCAAAGAGCGCTCTGCTTGGTGGGATTGGCGCCTACTACAAGCACGTGGGTTATACCGCTGAGGACGTGAAAGAGGCGGGAGCGCAACTGCAGTACTCCTGGAAGAAGAACTTCGGTGATCTGCCCGTGGCCGCGCAGGTGGGTATTGGCGTTGGGGCGGTAGCGGCCGCACTTAAAGTGAACTCGCTTGTGGAGCGCTACATCCTCCATCGCGGCGAGCGTCGCAAGCGTGCGGGCAAGAAGATGCCACACATTCGCCAGGGTCTAGTTCTTGGAGCAGTGGCCGGCGGGGTAACTTACTTCGCCCTCAAAAATCAGTAATAGTAAGGAAGTCACGCGACACGCGTGCATGATCGGTTGCAAGTGAAAGGCGCAGTTGAAGTTGGCTGAAGGAAACGTTTTCGAAGCGATTAACTGGAACAAACTTGAGGACGAAAAAGACCTGGAGGTTTGGGACAGGCTTACGGGTAACTTCTGGTTGCCAGAAAAGATTCCGTTGTCGAATGACATCCCGTCTTGGCGTACGCTAAATGCCGCTGAGAAGGATATGACTAATAAGGTTTTCACAAACCTCACGCTTCTTGACACCCTGCAGGGCACCGTCGGCGCGATTTCGCTGATTCCCGACGCGCGCACGCAGCACGAAGAGGCCGTGCTCACGAACATCGCGTTCATGGAGTCCGTGCACGCCAGGTCTTACTCCTCGATCTTCTCCACGCTGCTTTCTACCAGCGAGATTAACGAGGTGTTCCGCTGGTCTGAAGAGAACGCGGAGTTGCAGAACAAGGCGCGCATTATTAACAGCTTCTACGTGGGTGATGACCCAGAGAAGAAGAAGGTTGCCTCAACGATGCTTGAGTCGTTCCTCTTCTACTCTGGCTTCTACGCGCCCATGTACTGGTCTGCGCACGCCAAGCTTACGAACACGGCGGATCTGATCCGTCTGATCATTCGTGACGAGGCCGTGCACGGTTACTACATTGGTTACAAGTACCAGCTGGCGGTTGCAGAGGCGTCGCCGCAGCGCCAGGCCGAGCTGAAGGATTACACGTTCGAGCTTTTGGACGAACTGTACGAGAACGAAGAGAAGTTCACGGAAGACCTGTACGATCCGCTAGGTCTAACGGAAGACGTGAAGAAGTTCCTGCGCTACAACGCGAACAAGGCCCTCATGAACCTGGGATACGAGTCGCTATTCCCGCCGGAGAGCACGGACGTCAACCCCGCAATCCTCGCTGCGCTTTCGCCAAACGCGGACGAGAACCATGACTTCTTCTCCGGTTCAGGTTCCTCTTACGTTATCGGCGACATCGAAGACACTGAGGACGACGACTGGGATTTCTAGTTTGAAAACTGAGGTTTACCACCGATTTTGAGGTGGTTTGCCAAGGTAAAGCAGAAGAGCCTGGACTTGCACATACGAGTCCGGGCTCTTTCATAAACATGGCGCGCGTCACAAAAGTAATCAGATTGTTACAAAATTTGTTTGCTACGCGGCAAATGTCTTTGCTACGTAGCATATAGTCGGTATATGAGAGTCAACGATGACAATTTCTTCAAATGGTTAGAAGCCGGCTATCCACGGCCGCAGCTGTGCAGAGAAGAATGGCACAGTCTTAATGGCGAATGGGGATTTCAAGAAGATCCCGATGATGTTGGGCTAGATCAGAAGTGGTATAAAACCGATAGGTCGGATGCCTTTGGTCATGCCATTATCGTGCCGTTCCCACCGGGGTCAAAGAAGTCTGGCTATACGTGGCAAGACGCTCAAAATGACTCGGAAGTTGTTTGGTACAAACGAACGATTACAGCTGAGAATCTGACAAGCTCATTGAAACGTCCGGAGTGGTTCATAAACTTCGAAGCGGTGGATTATGAGTGCGATGTTTGGGTTAATGGTCAACATGCCGCTCGTCATCGCGGAGGTTATACGCCGTTCTCGGTGCAACTTGAGGGCGATGCTCCTTTCGAAGTGGTGGTTCGGGCGAAGGATTGCCCTATTGCTAGCCAACCGAGGGGTAAGCAGTCTTGGCGTAAAGAAATTAATGGAATTTGGTACGAACGCAGTACAGGAATTTGGCGCGATGTTTGGCTAGAAGCTCGCCCGGGGCTGGCTATCGAAGATCTGTATTGGCGCTCTGATGTTGAAGGTGCGCAGCTGATCGGCCAGATCACTTTGTCGAAGGAGCCTGAAGCGAACACCAAGTTCACGGTTCGGGCCAGGAGCAAGAACAACGATATTGCCGACATTTTGGTTTGCCCTAACACGCGAGTTTTTGATGTGGTGATTCCTCTTCCGCAAATCAAGAACAACATGGATTCACAAGAATGGTTGTGGGCGCCAGCGCATCCGAACTTGATTGACCTCTTCCTAACCTTGGAATCTGGCCGCGGTGTGGATCGCGTAGTGTCTTATGCGGGTATCCGAAGCGTTAGTGTGTCAGAGGACTACCTGCACATCAATGGCCAGCCTGTATACATCAGGGGAATTCTGGACCAGGGATACTGGCCAGAGAGTTACTTTACTGCCCCCTTCCCTGAAGCCATTCGAGATGAGATTCGACTTATCTTGGACCTTGGTTTCAACCTTTCAAGAATTCATGAGAGAACCCCGGATCGCCGCTACCTGGCGTGGGCAGATTCCCTTGGGCTCCTACTTTGGGCAGAGTTCCCCTCCTCATATGTTTTTGACGACAGCGCTTTGACTGATCTGTCTGCAGAATGGCTCAGTGCGGTTCGTAGAGATAGGTCGTCTCCGTCAATCATCACCTGGGTTCCAATAAACGAATCCTGGGGTGTTCCGCAGATAGCCGCCGATGTAAGGCAGCGAGCCTTTGTGGAGGGGCTGGCGAATCTAACCCGCGCGGTAGATGACACCCGCCCAATAAGTTCAAACGACGGTTGGGAACAGCCCGCTACGGACATAGTCACCACCCATGACTACGCGGATAAGCCGGAGCAACTCCAGTGCGCGTACGTCAGTGAAAGCGCCATGAGGCAATCCGTAAACGGCATCGGTCCCCAAGGGCGTCGAACCCTCCTCGATTCGGATTGGGATTTCGATAAACCCGTCATTGTCTCCGAATTTGGAGGAATCGCCTTGGCCGAGGGGAATTCGAAGCACTGGGGTTACAGGACGGTTGGTTCTAAGGAAGAGTACGAGAAAGTTTTTAGAGGACTTGTCTTTGCTCTACTTGAATCACCTTTCTTGGCTGGTTTCTGCTACACGCAGCTAACGGATACCGCGCAGGAGGTAAACGGGATTTGCACTCCTGATAGGAAACCGAAACTGCCTAAGCAAACCGTTCGAGAGATTATTACCGGCTCAAAGCCGCACGATTCTCAAGTGCGTCCCCGAGTGGTAACCGAACACGCAGTGGGGGTAGCTGAAAAATGACCTCAACACGTAGTGCTCGCGACATTAGACGATGGTTCACCAATTTTGGTTTCACAGTTCCATTTCTGCTGTTCTACATAGCGTTCATCCTTTACCCCGTTATCCAGGCGGTACTGATGAGCTTCTTCGATTGGGATTTACTTGGTAGAACACCGCAGTGGGTGGGATTCGATAACTACAAGCAGATGCTCGGCGGAGTCGGGATTGAATGGAGCGTTGGATCCTCTTGGTGGGTGCAGCTAACACTTCTGATTCTTGCCGCAGTAGCTGCAGTTTGGGCAGTACGCAATAATCGCCTTCGTTCAGGTGAAATCTTGCTAGTTGCTTCCCTGATCGTAGCTGCCTTTCTGCTCGGCTTTAACGCGGGAGACACCGGGGCTTGGAACGACCCGCGCTTTTGGAACGCCTTCAAGAACACGGTGGTTTTCACAATCGTGTCAACACCCATCATTGCTGGGTTGGGCCTAGCTTTTGCACTATTGCTTGATCTGGGCAAAAAAGGAAATGGATTTTACCGAGCAGCCCTTTTTGTCCCGTACATCCTTCCAGTATCGGTAGCCACCCTTATTTGGGGATACATGCTCAACCCCTCGCGAGGAATAGTTGCCAAACTGACCGACACATTAGGTGTTGGCGTAGTGGCTTGGCTGTCGGATCCACGCACTGCAATGGCCGCAATCGTTGTGACTACCGTGTGGTGGACGGTGGGCTTCAACATGATCCTGTTCGGAGCCGGCCTGCAAGATATTGATCCCACTCTGTATGAAGCTGCAGCAATTGATGGTGCGGGGCCATGGCGAAAGTTTGTATCGATCACCTTGCCTGGACTGAAGCACGCGACGCTACTGGTTGTAGTTACCCAGGTGATCGCCTCATTCCAGATTTTTGGTCAGGTGAGCATCATGACAAATGGTGGGCCTGGAGGCGTCACAGATGTTTTGGTTCGATACATCTACCAAACCGGTTTCAGGGATTCGAACCTGGGGTATGCCTCCGCGATGTCACTTTTCCTATTCGTAGTCATGGTCTTTGTTTCACTTATCCAGTTCCTCATGTCGCGCGAAAGGAGCAACTGAAATGACTGCTCAGACACTCTCTCTCGCTCCGGAGGTAACCGAGCCGAAGCCAAACCCTAAGCGAAACACAGCTAATGTGCTGTACCACGCTTTGATGATCCTAATCGTTCTGATTTGGCTCATCCCTCTAATCTGGATGTTGTCTTTGGCGCTGACGCCAAATGACGTTCTAAAAACCAATTCGCAAAGCTTGCTTCCGCAGGGATTCACGCTCTCAAACTTTGCTGATGCGTTCCTTACAGGGGCAACTCTGCGGTGGTTCCTAAACTCCACGATTGTCACGGTCATAACCACTATCGTCACGGTAGTTGTATGCGCGATGGCCGGGTACGCCTTTGCGAAGTTGCCGTTTGCGGGCAGATTAGCGGTTTACTCGCTCACTCTGGCCGGAATGATGGTTCCTAAAGAGGCAATGTTCATTCCTCTGTTCATGATGTTTAGCGACATTAACCTGCATAACACCTACTTGGCGCTGATTCTGCCACGAATTGCCTTTCCTTTAGGTGTTTTCATAATGACGCAATTCTTCGCGCAAGTTCCGGATGAGATTCAAGAGGCAGCCAGCATTGACGGGGCTTCTTCCTGGAGAATTTTCTACTCGGTAATGCTGCCCCTTGCCCGCCCATCACTGATCGCTCTAGCAACATTCACATTTGTGCAGACGTGGAATGACTATCTGTGGCCACTCGTATCTGCCACGAAACCAGCGATGTTTACGATCACGACAGGTCTTGCATCGTTGCAGGGGACCTTCTCGCAATCAACGGAACTAGGTTCATTGATGGCTCGAGGAATCGTGGGAACGTTGCCTTTGCTACTTGTATTCGTTTTCTTCCAGAAGTACCTCATTCGAGGCGTGTCCATGTCTTCTGGAGAAAAGTAACAAACCCAAGAAAGATTGGAGAGAAAAATGAGGTTAAGGAAATTAGGTGTTCCAGCAATGGTGCTGGGCGCTGTTTCACTAGCTCTTACGGGTTGCGGTGTTAGTGGCTCGGGAGGATCCGGAGACGAATCCGGATCTAGCGAGGACATGCTCCAGAAAATCGCAGAGGTTTCAGATGCTGACCTTCAGGGCGCCACGATAACCTTGGCGCGGTTTTTTGGCGATTGTAACGAAACCACCAATGGCGTTACTGACATGGATAAGGCGACCACAGAATGTGAAGCTATCCAGATCCTGACAAACAAGTTCGAAGCTGAAAATGCTTGGGGGATCAAGGTAGAGCGGTTGGGTGGATCCGCCTGGCACTCGTACTACGATGGCCTGAATACAGCTCTGGCTAGTTCGGAAAAGCCTGATATCGCCGTAATGCACGGATCGAACCTGCCTGAATATGCAGATAGGGGCCTACTCATGGAGGTTCCTGAATCTATTGGTGTTGACACCTCTGATTACACTGACCCGGCATCTGCAGCGGTTGAGTATGACGGTAAGCAATACGCGCTTCCCTTCGATTCGCACGCAACGGTTTCCCACCTGAACATGGATATTCTTCGCGAGGCAGGTTTGGCCGTGGAGGGCGAAGTGTACAAAGTTCCAACAGACCCGAAGGTATTCCTCGAGCACGCTCAGATTGTGAAAGACAAGACCGGGAAGAACTTCCTGGACGTTGCAATGACTGCTGATCCGATGGCTTCGCGCCTGTGGGAGACTTTCATCTACCAGCAGGGTGGAACGCTTTTGGATCCGCAGAGCGGTGAAGTAAACATGAACAGTGAGGAAGCTGTAACCTCTCTGGAGCTCGTCAACAAGCTAGTTGATGGAGGATTTACCGCAAAGACTCACGACTATGATGCTTCCATGCAGGCCTTCCTGCGCGGGGAGTCGGCCATCATGTACAACGGCTCATGGGCAGTCAACCAGTTTGAAGCTGAGACGCCTTTTGATTACGAGGTAGCTGACGCGCCGATGCTATTTGACAAGCCTGCAACTTGGGCGAACTCGCACGTCTGGACGGTTCCCGTTCAGGAACAAGGCGATCCTGTACAGTACCGGGCAGCATTTGAGCTTGCTAAGTTCTACTACGAAAACACTGGAGTCTGGGGCGTTAAGACGGGACACATGCCGGCAAGTAACACGGCTTTGAACTCCGAAGAGTACCTCGCAGCTCCGCACCGCGAGCAGTACCTGGAAACTGCAAAGGCATACGGTACGTTGCCTCCACGTGTTGTTGAGTGGTCTGCCATTGATTCATCTATCCAAGAGACCATCGAAGCTACCTGGCTGAATGATGCTGACATTAAATCGACGCTAGATAAGCTTCAGACAACTGTTGAGGGAATCCTCAAGTAAATCGACAGCCATCTGTCCACCAACGTTGGGTGCCCATCGGTTTGAATCGGTGGGCACCCTACGTTTAAGTCGCAATATGGGGATCGTGGGCACTGTCTGTAAACTTGTGTTTGATTCTTGTTTTGTAGTTTCACTATTTCCAAAATGGCGATGGAGTTAGGGCTTGCGACCACCAAACATGCAAGACGTTGCGGCGCTTGCCGGCGTTTCGCAAAGAACTGTTTCAAACGTTGTTAATAACTACGTGCATGTTTCTGACCAGACCCGCAAGAAAGTGCAGGACGCCATTCAGGAACTCGGTTACAGGCCAAATATCGCTGCTCAAAGACTTCGGTCAGGGCGTACCGGCATGATCGCGCTGGCCGTACCAAACATTTCTTGGCCATATTTTGGCGAACTAGCGCACCTCATTCAAAAAGAAGCGCAAAAGTACGACCAAACCCTACTCATCACCGAGACCGAAGGAATGCGGGAGCGGGAACTGAAATCCCTTGAAGGTTTCCGACCAGACGTAGTTGATGGAGTGATCTATTCCCCGATCGTTCTCACAGGGCAAGAGCTACCCAAGATTGACGTGCCCCTCGTTCTGTTGGGAGAGAAGATCTCTGATATTGGCGTCCCTCACTTTGCAGTTGATGGGGAAGCAGCCGGAAAGGCGATCACAGAGCATCTATTGGAGCGCGGGGCGAGAAGATTCGTTGTTGTCGGTTCCTCCGAAACCGTTATGACAATTGGGCCAGGGCCTCAACGTCGACGCGGTATTGAAAAAGCGCTTGAAGAAAAGGGACTGAGCCTGACCCCAGATTGCGTGGTGGAATCCCCGTGGACATACGAGGGCGCGCACGGCGCCTTAACGTCCTGGCTCACTACTCATGATTTACCAGATGCGATCATTGCCCTCAATGACATTGCTGCGGCGGGCTCAGTGCGTGCATTGGCCGATATTGGCGCACATGTGCCTGACGATGTGATGGTTACGGGCTGGGATGACACGGACGTGGCGTCCTATACTCTTCCATCTCTAACCACAATCAGTCCGGACAAGGTTGCTATTGCCAGACAGTCCGTAAAGGCGCTCATGGAACTGATTGAAATCGGGAACACCGATTGCGGTGAGGAACGAGTTGATTTTGAACTTGTAGTCAGGGAATCTTCGACGCGGCGCTAATGCATACAGATCGTGCAAAAGTGCGCGTCCAGTGCACGCTACTCCTGCTCGTGCCGGCACCCATTCACGACCTAACGTGTTCAACTGCGGTTTTCGCTTTCTCACTACGTTGATAGGCTGAGCCCCATGACGTTTCGAGTACTTTTTGTTTGCACCGGAAACATTTGCCGATCCGCCATGGCCGAGGTTGTGCTAAATCAGCACTTTGAAGCCGCTGGCCTTGACGCCGTAGCTACCTCTGTTGGTATTTCTGACGAGGAACACGGTAACCCCATTGACTACCGCGCTCAGCGCACTCTAAAAGCCGCCGGCTATGACATTCCCAATCACTTCGCCAGGCAGATCACTACGCAAGATCTCAAAGATTGTGACCTCGTGCTCGCAATGACGTCAAACCACTATGCGGCAGTCGAACGGTTGGCCGCACACACCCACATTGACGTGATCGAAAACCCGCAGGTGGGGGACGAGCGTTCAACTGATCTACGCATGTTCCGCGCAATGGACCCGGCGCTTGCGGGTGCGCGCAGGCGAGAACTCGACGTTCCTGACCCCTGGTACGGCACCCAACAAGACTTTGGGGACACCCTAGACGTCATCGAATCAGTTGCCGACTACATAGTGGAGTATGCGCGCGAAGCGCTATGAGAGTTCGGACGGGCCGAGCGAGAGACAGCTCCTACGATCTGAACGTCTAAATGAATGCCCCTGTACGCAAATTTCGTATGCCGGCGCACTTATTATGTCGATTTCCAAAGATGAGGACTAGTTAGGTCAGTTTCTTTGTCTCGGCATTACCCATCAGGGCTTTGAGCTCCTCCGCGGTCAATCGTGCCCCCGAATCTGTTGGAGCCTCAGCTGCAGTAAAGCGTGCGTTTCCAGGAATAATCCCCTCTGATTGCAAGCGTTCAGAAACCGCTGAAACGTTGCTTTCGCCTGAAAGGCGAGCAATAGCCGCCGCAGAAACAGCACCCCACCTATAGCCTTCCATCGTTCGAGCGAGAATATCCTGAGGAGGACGGGCCGTTGATGATTCCAATGCCTGCACCTCATACTCGGATGGCCACCCGTAACGAGTCGACAGCAGGCTACCAGAAAGGCTCTTCCACTCCTCATATGTAGAACTGTTTATCAAGCCCAAATCCCGCATTTGGATGGCGGCCATATGAGCAGAAATCCCAAAAGTCTGTACCAAATCTGATAGTAACCGTTCCGAAACTTGCCTTTCATCAGCAAACTTCTCTACTGCCGCTAAAGGCAATAAGAAATGGCGAGCAAAAGCATCAGCCTGAATCTCTCTTGAATCTCGCTCCCCTATTTCCTGATCATGAAGATAACGATCAACGCTTTGAAGGACGACGTGACCTAACTCGTGGGCAAGCGTAGAACGCATTCGCAAAGGATGCGGAGTGCATCCCGCGGCAATAAGAGTGCGTAGCCCATCGCTCATAGTCATGCCATGGCCGGGTTCCGCCCCCTGAACGTACGCAACCCCTATGCCGAGTTCATTCTCAATAAGTCGAGCCAAATTCCCGACAGGGCGCGTACCTAATCCAAGGTTCTCACGGTACTCCTCGGCTGCTTCTCGTCCGATTCGCTCGTTACTCATCGTGTCTCCGGTACGCCAAGCTCATCCAAGCGACGAGCCAGCCCAAGCGCGTAGATCATGTACGCAGTCAATGCCGCAGAGCCATCACTATCGGTTCGTCCCGCGTAAACAACGTCCTCGGCAACGGTACTTGTTCCATACAGGTCAGCCGGCAACACGCCACACGCATCGGCAAGAACCGCAACCTCAACGGGTGAGGTTTCGCGCTGTCCCGCTTCAATGCGATGAATCGTCGGTTGGGAAATGCCTGAAGCTTCCGCCAAATCGCGCTGAGTCATGCCAACAGCATGACGAGCTTCCGCAAGCCGTTGCCCAACAGAATTAGAAATACGCAACATAATGAATCAAAACCTCCCGCTTTTGATTCTAGCGGAACGAGGTGCGAATTAGTAGATTCGAAAATCGTTCATGAAGAAGTCGAAATCTGCTAGCTATTCAACATGGCATATAGGCGCTTCAGTGACACCTTTCTTGAGGTGCCAAGTTCCTGGGCGAACAGGGACACGCGAAGTTCTTCCACCAGCCACAGGGCCTCATCCAGCTGCGCGGCTCGGGCGACCTCGTGAGCTGCAAGTGCCGCCCGGGCAGACGCCAATGCCGCCTCCACATCCTTAACGGAGCGCCACAGCCCCTCATCGCGTGCGAGTACGCTCGCGGACTGTGATGTCTTCTCTACCCGCAACCGGTCAGCCTTCACAAACCGCGCCACGTGCTGCAACCACTCAAAAGGTACGCGCGTTAAGAACCCTTCAAACACCAAGCTATTCGAATGTTCGCGCACATCCGCCAGCACCCTGACCATCGCCGGCGAAGACACCGAACGAACCGCGCGGTCAAGCTCGCCAAACTCGGCGAACGCCTCCACGGCCCAACCCAAAATCAGATAGGTGCGATCCTCAATCCGATCCTGCACCCACCCGGCCAATGCCTCAAACTGAGCCTTGGAGCGTATCTGCACCGCAGGAGTTTCGTACTCATCAATTAGCGACGCCACAGCTGCTAACTGTGCATCCGCCACCAAGCTTTCCGTATCCGGGTATGGGCCGCTAGCCAGAATCAGTGCCTCCCGGCCCGTCCAACGAGTAGACACCCGGGCCGTTGCCAAACGCGTGTGCGCCAGAACCAGACGAGCCAGACCCTCCCTATGGCTGGCATCGGCCTGAGTGCGCTCCGCAATAACTCGCACGCCAGCGGACGGCTCAGACGCTGACCCCTGCGGCACCAACGCCGGGAATGCCCGAACAGAAAGTCCTGCCTGCGTGCGCGCATCCACGCTGAGGGGCAGAGCACCTCCTTCAACAACGGGCCAATCCGACAAACCATCCAATTCCGGGACCGACGCAAAAACACCTGGGGTCGGTTGATCCCCCGAAGTAGCCGTACCTTCCGACGCGCGCCCCTTCGGGGATGCCTGCACTCCCGCAAACGCCTTTTTAGTGCGCTTAGACGGCTCTGACTTTGCACCCGACTCCTTCATCGCCTGATCCAAAGCCTCGCGCATTGCCGAACGAACCGCCTTTTGCGACTGCCCGCTCAACTGCTTTTGCAACCACGTCAGATCTTCACCGGAGCGCAACTCGCGACCCTGCGCATTGACCACCACGAACATGGGCGTAACATGCGAAGGTAGCGTTAAATCGTCCCATGTTTCACGTGGAACATAGACGCCCTTAACTGCGTCCGTAGCGCGTACAAACGCATCAAAATAGTGGGGGAGGAACTCGCCAGCTTGAGTACCCGGAATCCGCTTCACTCGCGGTTTATCTTGATTTTCGAGGCCGGCCTGCGGCTGTTTGGGCAAATCCGACTGCTGGTTCTGCGTTTGCTGATCCGTGGGGGATACCGGTTTGCGCTTGGCTGCCGGATCCGTTTGTGACTGCGAGGAAGAACGCGCGGACGCCCGCTTCATCTTCGCAATCGACTTCTGATTCGCTGTGCCCGACTTTGAAGCCCAGGCGGCAAGCCTTCCAAGCGAAGCTTCAAGCGAACGAGGGTCCACCTCGTCCTCGCCTGCAGACTCCGGCGAGCTCGCGGCAGACACAGCTGAACCTGACGAGTTCCCACTCGAAGCGATAACCCGCTCGTCCGAGTTTACCTGCCCAGATGAGGGGCTCGACGCATCCTCGGACATCCAAATGTTGTGCTTGATCCAAGTGGCGAGCTCGCGCGCAACATCGGGCGCGGGCACAAGCTGGGCGCGCAACTGCTTAGGCAAAGCGCGGATAGTGGCCGTGAGCAACTCTTCCAACATACCCGGAACCAACCACTCAAAGCCCGCATCGTGCAGACGCGGCAACACCGCCACAGGCACGCGAACCGTCAGCCCATCGCGGGGCGAACCCGGATCGAACTCATAATGCAGCGGCAAAGTGATGTCCCCTTGATGCCACTTAGCCGGATAGCCGCGCTGATCCACCTCGCGCGCACCCGGAAGCACATCCGCGCGCTCCATCTTCAGCAACCGCTTATCGCGCTGACGGCGCCACCACGCATCAAAATGTGCAGCTGACACGATCTCACGCGGCACTCGCTCGTCATAAAACGCGAAAATCGCATCATCCGAAACCGTGCCGCCCTGGCGCAGCTTCTTTTCTGCCTCGTGAATCTTTGCCAGCAGCTCACTGTTCTTGCGCACAAACTTATGGTGCGCATTCCACTCACCATCCACGAGGGCGTGCTGGATAAACATTTCGCGAGCCACCTGCTGGGGGGACCCACCCAACTCGCCGCCGGTAACTCCGGCCCGGGCCGCAATCGAGGTGGCGTTCGTTGGCGCCTCCACCTTCGCTCCATGCGGCACGTTTGCGAGTAGCAGGGGCCGATCAGCTACCAGAGTGAGGCCGTACAGCATCACCTTCTCGCGCACCATCGCCGCCCCCATCTTGGAGGACCAGTACGGTTGCGAATACGAATGCTTCAGCAAACGCTTGGCTGACTTCTCCACCCACTCGGGTTGGATCTTCGCGACCGTGCGAGCGAACAGACGTGACGTCTCTACCAGCTCCGCAGCCATCACCCAGTCATAGTGCTTGCGCGCCAAACCAGAGCCCGGCCAGACCACAAATCGCGTTCCACGCGCCCCCTGATAATCCTGACTGGTCTGATCCCACGAACCCAAGTTAGATAGCAAACCAACCAGCAGGGCCCTGTGAATCTGTTCGCTGTTACGGCCGGATGTACGCGCGGTCAACGCCGTGGTTGCGCGCGCCGCAGCATCAACCGCTCCGCCCTCGCGCTCTTGATCGCGAACCTCTTTGCGTGACGGAATCTGGAGCGCGTCCACCTTCAAACCGAGGGGACGCGCCAGATCGCGCAACTGGCCAGCGACGTCCTGCCACTCACGCCACCGCAAGAAGTGCAGGAACTCGCGCTTGCACATCTTTCTAAACTGAGTGCCCGAAAGTTCACGCGACTGCAAACGCAAATATCGCCAGAGCGACAGGTAGGTGATGAAATCAGACTCCGGATCTAAGAAGCGCTCATGCGCCCTATCCGCATCCTCTTTGAACTGCTCCGGGCGCTCGCGGACATCCTGCATGGATAGCGCGGCCACAATAGTCAAAACTTCCGAGGCCACGCCCTCTCGATCTGCTTCGATCAGCATGCGCCCCAGGCGCGGGTCGATAGGCAGGCGAGCCAACTGGCGTCCAACACGAGTGAGTCGCAGGGGATCACGAGGGGAACGCCTGGTTACCGCTCCAATTTCTTCTAGCAGACCGACACCGTCACGCACGGCCTTAGAGGCGGGGGCATCCAGGAACGGAAAGTCCTCTACCGCGCCGAGCCCTAGCGAAATCATCTGCAAAATAACGGAGGCCAGCGACGTGCGCAGAATCTCCGGTTCCGTGTAGCGCGGCCGCGCCTCAAAATCTGCCTGCGAGTAAAGGCGAATCGCCACGCCATCGCTCACGCGCCCGCATCGGCCCGAACGTTGGTTTGCAGAAGCCTGCGACACTGGTTCGATGGGCAGACGCTGCACCTTAGTGCGGTTCGAATACCGCGAAATACGGGCCAAACCTGGGTCTACCACGTAGCGGATTCCCGGCACGGTCAGCGATGTTTCTGCGACGTTGGTGGCCAGCACAACTCGCCTGCGCGGGTGCGGCTTGAAAATGCGCTGCTGCTCCTGGGCTGAAAGGCGCGAATACAAGGGGAGAACTTCCACCCCGTTAGCCGGACTCTTATCGGTTGCATCACCGGCGTGAATGTAGCGCGGGCCCAGCGAATCGGAGAGCGCGTGCGTGGCGTCGCGAATATCGCGCTCGCCGGGCAAGAACACGAGGATGTCACCCGGGCCCTCATCGATAAGCTCCTCAACGGCTTCACATATGCCCGTTAGGTAATCGATGTCCTCACCCATGCCGTATCCGAGGAGGGCGAGCGGCGCATCCGCGTCCTCTAAAACTAAGCCCTTAACTGACACCGGGGCGTCGTCCGTAGCCTCAGTATTCGAGGGAGGATCGGACTGCTCTAACGGGCGATACCGGATTTCCACGGGGTAGGTACGTCCCGAAACTTCCACAACCGGAACCGGCTTTCCCAGTGCTTTTGCAAAATGATCTGCAAACCTGTTCGAATCGATCGTTGCGGACGTGATGATTACCTTCAAGTCTGGTCGCTTTGGCAACAGTCGCGTCAGGTAGCCAATCAGGAAGTCGATGTTTAGAGAACGCTCGTGCGCCTCGTCAATGATTATGGTGTCGTACTTATCCAGGTTCGGGTCATTTTGCACCTCGGCCAGCAAAATGCCGTCCGTCATCAGCTTTACGAGGGTGGTGGGGCCAACTTCGTCCGTGAAACGCACCTGGTAACCAACCACGTCACCGGGCCGCTTGCCCACTTTAGTGTCCAGCTCATCAGCGATCCGGTCTGCAACTGTTCGAGCTGCCAACCTGCGCGGCTGGGTGTGTCCAATCATTCCTCTAATGCCACGGCCGAGTTGCAGGCAAATTTTGGGAAGCTGGGTGGTTTTACCTGAGCCGGTCTCGCCCGAAACAATCACTACCTGGTGATTCTCAATGGCCTGTGCAATATCTTCGCGCCTGGCCGACACGGGAAGTTCCTCTGGGAACGTTATTACCGGCAACGCCGCTACGCGACCTGCCAGTTCTTCGCTTGAGAACCCGGATTTTCTTCCCTTCATGCTTCTATCCTAAAGAAAATAGCCAGAACACAAGCATTTGAAGCGTCTCGCTATCTGGAACGAGAATTTCGAAATAGTAAGCGTACGTCACAAAAATCTACAGCCGGCAAAAATTACAATCCCCTACATACAGCGCAAAAGTGTCCTTTTGGTTTCGAAATGCTAACAATAAAGCGTCTCAGACTTAGAACGCTCAGATTTCAAAAAACCGCATCCTGCTAAAGTTCAACGCAAATGAAGCGCGACATTTCGCCCTTCATCGTTATCCGACTTTACGGAGGAAAAATGAAACGTTCATACTTGCGCCTAGTCGCCCCCTTTGCGGTGGCGGCACTTGCGCTGACCGCCTGCTCCGGCGGTTCCGGTGACGGCGGCGCGAACGCGCCCGAGGGTGAGTCCGGTGGCGGTGTTGTTGTAGCAAACGGCTCCGAACCGCAGAACCCGCTCATCCCGACCAACACCAACGAAACCGGTGGCGGCAAGATTGTTGACCTGATCTACGCAGGCCTCGTCTACTACGATGCAGACGGCGCCGCGCAGAACGACCTCGCCGAATCGATCGAGACTGAAGATTCTCAGAACTTCACGATCAAGATTAAGGAAGGCGAGACCTTCTCTGATGGTTCTCCCGTTACCGCTAAGTCGTTCGTTGACGCTTGGAATCAGGGTGTAGCGCAGTCGCACCTTTCCTCCTACTTCTTCGAGCCCATCAAAGGCTACCCGGAGGGCGGCGAGGCTCCTGCTGACTTTGCCGGCCTCGAGGGTCTAAAGGTTGTTGACGACCAGACGTTCACCGTTGAGCTTTCCCAGCCTGAAGCTGACTTCCCGCTCCGCCTGGGCTACTCCGCGTTCTACCCGCTTCCTGAAGCAGGTATTGGCGACGCCGACGCGGTTGCAGCATTCGGCGCAGCTCCGGTTGGTAACGGCCCCTACCTGCTAGAGTCCGGTGACGACTGGAAGCACAACGAGTCGATCATGCTGAAGCCGAACCCGAAGTACGACGGTCCGCGCAAGGCCCAGAACGGTGGCGTTGAGATCAAGTTCTACGCCCAGCAGGACGCGGCTTACAACGACCTCCTTGGTGGAAACCTGGACGTCCTTGACGCAGTGCCCGACTCGGCATTCTCCAGCTTCGAAAGCGAACTTGGTGACCGCGCTGTAAACCAGCCGTCCGCTATCTTCCAGTCCTTCACCATCCCGGAGCGCCTCCCGCACTTCGGCGGTGAAGAAGGCGTCCTGCGTCGTCAGGCAATCTCCATGGCAATCAACCGCGAGGAGATCACCGACACCATCTTCCAGGGCACCCGTAGCCCGGCACACGACTACACCTCGCCAGTAATCGACGGTTACAACGAGAGCGTTGAAGGCAACGAGGTTCTGAACTTCGATCCGGAGAAGGCTAAGGAACTGTGGGCCAAGGCTGACGAAATCTCCCCGTGGGAAGGCTCCTTCGAACTCGCTTACAACGCTGACGGTGGCCACCAGGCATGGGTAGACGCAACCATGAACTCCATCAAGAACGTGCTCGGCATCGACGCGAAGGGCGCCCCGTACCCCGACTTCAAGTCGCTACGTGACGAGGTAACCAACCGCAAGATCGAGACCGCGTTCCGTACCGGCTGGCAGGCCGACTACCCGGGTCTTGGTAACTTCCTCGCCCCGCTGTACGCCACGGGTGCTGGCTCGAATGACGGCGACTACTCCTCGGCAGAATTCGACGGCTTCCTCAAGCAGGCAGCTGGCGCCAAGTCGGTTGAAGAGTCCAACGAGCTTTACCTAAAGGCTCAGACGGTCCTCTTCAAGGAGCTACCGGCAATCCCGCTCTGGTACTCCAACGTGACCGGCGGTTCGACCGAAGCTGTAAGCAACGTACAGTTTGGATGGAACTCCGTCCCGCTTTACTACCAGATCACCAAGTGATTACCCGAATATAAGGTAGCGTAGGCTCGGAGGGGTTTCCCTCCGAGCCTCGCTCCTGTGAGTGCGGGGCTCGCAACTGTGAGACCATAAACTCACAACTAATAAATAAAAACTGCGTAAGCAGTTACCCAAGGAGACCACAATGATCCGATATATCGGACGTAGACTCCTGCAGCTAATACCCGTCTTCATAGGCGCAACGCTGCTTATCTACGCATTAGTGTTCCTCATGCCCGGTGACCCAATCCAGGCTCTCGGTGGCGACCGCGGCCTACCACCGGCAGTGGCGGAACAAATGAGGGCGCGCTACAACCTCGACAAGCCATTCCTCGTCCAATACCTGCTTTATCTAAAAGGTATTTTCACACTCGACTTCGGCACCACATTCTCTGGCCGTGAAGTCACCGACGTGATGGCAGGCGCATTCCCCGTAACCATCAAACTCGCCCTAATGGCACTCGCATTTGAAGCAATTTTTGGCATTGGCTTTGGCCTCATCGCTGGCATGCGTCGCGGCGGCATCTTCGATGGCACCGTTCTCGTGGTCTCCCTATTTGTCATCGCAGTGCCCACGTTCGTTATCGGCTTCGTCCTCCAGTTCCTCATAGGTGTGAAACTCGGGTGGGCGCCAACGACGGTTGGTGGAAACACCACGTTTGAAGCCCTCCTAATGCCAGCAATCGTGCTCGGTGCCGTGTCCTTCGCTTACGTACTTCGCCTAACCAGGCAGTCCGTATCCGAAACCATGTCATCCGACCACGTGCGCACCGCATACGCCAAGGGCCTCTCCCGCGGCAAGGTGATTCAAAACCACGTGCTACGCAACTCGCTTATTCCAGTTGCAACATTCCTAGGCGCCGACCTCGGAGCCCTCATGGGCGGCGCAATCGTTACCGAAGGTATCTTCGCTATCAACGGCGTAGGCGGCAACATGTACCAGGCCATCATCAAGGGTGAACCTGCAACCGTCGTGTCATTCACGACCGTCCTTGTGATCGTCTACATCATCGCCAACCTGCTAGTAGACCTGCTATATGCAGCTCTGGATCCGAGGATTCGCTATGAGTAATCAAACTACCTACCGAAAAGGCCAAGAACACTTCGTCTCTGACGTAGACGAAACCGGCCTGGGGGCCGTTGACGCCGTAGCGGACGACTCTGCGCCCTCGTCCATGTGGGGTGAAGCCTGGAAGAACCTGCGCAAACGCCCCCTATTCTGGATTTCAGCCGCAATCATTGCTGTGGCTCTGCTGCTGGCCGCATTCCCCAGCCTGTTCACCTCAATGGACCCGAACTTCTGCGAACTCTCGCGTTCTATGGAGGCCCCATCCGGCGGCCACCCATTCGGTTTCGACAGGCAAGGCTGTGACATCTACGCGCGCACTATTTACGGCGCTCGCGCATCTGTAACCGTAGGTGTATTTACCACGATTGCCGTGACCATCATGGGCGCAGCATTCGGTTCTCTGGCCGGCTACTTTGGCGGCTGGCTCGACTCGCTACTTTCGCGCATCACCGACGTCGTGTTCGCCATTCCGTTCCTACTTGCTGCAATCGTGGTTATGCAGATGTTCCGCTCCTACCGTGCAACTTGGACCGTGGTGCTCGTCCTCGCAATCTTTGGATGGCCACAAATTGCGCGCATCACGCGCGGCGCGGTTATGAGCGTCAAGAACGAAGAATATGTGTCTGCAGCCAAGGCTCTTGGCGAGTCCAAGTGGACCATCCTCATGCGCCACATCCTGCCGAACTCTGCGGCACCCATCATCGTTTATGCAACCGTAGCGCTCGGCACGTTCATCGTGGCCGAAGCAACCCTCTCATTCCTGGGCGTTGGCCTACCACCAGACATCGTCTCGTGGGGCGGCGACATCAACAAGGCGCAGGTTGCGCTCCGTACCCAGCCATCCGTGCTGTTCTACCCCGCAGGCGCTCTCGCCCTGACCGTGCTCAGCTTCATCATGATGGGTGACGTGGTACGCGACGCTCTCGACCCGAAGTCACGAGAGAGGTAAACGAAGTGGAAAACGAGATGAACACTGACGTCGAGCCCCTGCTCGAAATCAAAGACCTCGAGGTCGCCTTCCAATCTTCCACGGGCATGGTTCCCGCAGTGCGGAAAGCCAACCTCACCATCTACCCTGGCCAGTCCGTTGCCATCGTAGGAGAATCAGGCTCCGGTAAATCCACTACCGCGCATGCCATCATCAACCTCCTGCCCGGCACCGGCAAGATCGTGGGCGGCTCCATCAAATTCCGCGGTGAAGAACTCACCACTAAGAGCCGTAAAGAGATGGAACGCATTCGCGGACGCCACATCGGCCTTGTTCCGCAAGACCCCATGTCGAACCTCAACCCCGTTTGGAAAATCGGCTTCCAAGTTCGTGAAGCCCTCAAAGCCAACAACGTGGTTAAAGGCTCGCAAATGCACCAGCGAGTCAATGAACTCCTCGCTGAAGCCGGGTTGCCCGACACCGAACGCGTTGCGAAACAGTATCCGCACGAGTTCTCTGGCGGCATGCGCCAACGCGCCCTCATCGCTATCGGCCTGGCCGCTCGTCCCGAGCTACTCATCGCGGATGAGCCGACCTCGGCCCTTGACGTGACCGTGCAGCGGCTCATCCTGGACCACATGGAGTCGCTCACCCACGAACTTGGCACCGCAATGCTGTTCATTACGCACGACCTCGGCCTGGCCGTTGAACGCGCTGAACACCTCGTTGTTATGCACCGCGGCCGTATTGTGGAGTCCGGGCCCGCCATGCAGATCTTGCAACGTCCGCAGCACCCCTACACCAAGAGGCTGGTTGCCGCTGCTCCCTCGCTAACCACCGCGCGTATCATGACCGCGCACCAGGCTGGCATTCAGGTGACCGAAGAGGAACTGCTGGGCGCAGGTAAGGGCGCAACCTCAACTGAAGCTGCGGTTGAAGTTAAGAACCTGGTGAAGACCTTCCCGATTCGCGGCAAGCGCGGACAGACCTTCAAGGCGCTTGACGACGTGTCATTCACGCTGCGCAAGGGCACAACGCTAGGTGTTGTAGGCGAATCCGGTTCTGGTAAGTCCACTGCGGCAAACATCATTCTGGGTCTGCTAGAGCAAGACTCAGGCGACGTCATTTTTGAGGGCGTAAACGTTTCTGAACTTTCCAAGAAGGAACGCTTCGCCATGCGCCGCAACCTTCAGGTGGTGTTCCAAAACCCGTACGGCTCCCTGGACCCCATGTACTCCATCTACCGCGCGGTTGAAGAACCCATGCGCGTACACAACTGGGGGACCAAGAAGGAGCGCGAGGAGCGCGTTGCCCAACTACTCGACATGGTTGCCCTCCCTCGCTCCGCGATGAGGCGCTACCCCAACGAGCTGTCCGGCGGTCAACGCCAGCGTGTAGCCATTGCTCGTGCACTTGCGCTACGCCCGCACGTCCTTGTGCTTGACGAGGCCGTGTCTGCGCTGGACGTGCTGGTGCAAGACCAAATCCTGCACCTGCTAAACGACATCCAAGCCGAAATGGAGCTGTCTTACCTGTTCATCACCCACGACCTTGCGGTTGTCCGTCAGATTGCTGACGATGTGGTGGTAATGCAGCACGGCAAGGTAGTTGAAACCGGTGACACGGACTCGATCTTTGATAGCCCGCGCACCGACTACACGCGCAACCTGATCGACTCGATCCCCGGCAAGAGCATCGAACTGGGAATCACCGACGACTAACGCGTTCCAACTCGACAATGATCGCCGCTGGTAGCCCAAGCTGCTAGCGGCGATACTAATTCGCTTTCAAGAACGAAAACCCGCAACCAGCCTGAGATGTTCGCTAAAGCCGAGACTAAGTGCCTAATGGAAACTCGTTGAGGGATTGATTATCCCCCTTAGTAGATGACTTAAGTGTCGAGTAGTGACTCTATTTGGTGACGCCGGCTTGAAAGCTCTCTTTGAGCCCCATGCAACGGGGATCCATCAAATGGTAATTCGCTCAAATCGATACCCTTCGCCACTCTTAGTACCAAACGTTGAGCGCTGCGCGCCGCTCTAATTGGCAGACCGATATTATCTGCAAAAGCATCCCAATGACGGCCCCGGAGATTCTTCGTTTGCCCATCAATCGGGAGCGCCATCGTGAAATCGCGATAAAGAGCCGTGCAGGGTAGGTCGTACATCGGAGCGACCTCCCACACGCCCTCCGGATTTCGTAAAATTGACAGGTTCTTTGCGTGAACATCACCGTTTCCGGTAAGCCAAGCGAACAGGAACTGTACATATAGAGCTCGAATAGCAACCATAGGGGCACTGGTGTGTTGCGCGAGCGCCGCAACCACGGCTTCGGATTCGACGTTGTACTTTTCAGATGGTGGAATCTGCAGAACTTGCGAAGCGTCCTCTTGAGCGAGACGCACAATCTGTCCGCTCGCATCAACACGGCGGTCAAAACGCTCAACGAGTAAGCCTTCTACGCCTTCTTTATCTACAACCAACTGAGACTTAGCTACAGGGATTTTAAGGCCGCGAGCATGACGTAGATGTAAAGCTTCATTGCGCACGAGGTGAGGGTACTGGGCCGGGTCGATCTTGAGGATCGCGTGCGTGCGTCTCGTTCGAATCGGCATATTAATCATCGATGCTGATGCTTTTGGCTGAACACCGGGAACTGCGTAGGGGTCAACCATCTCGGTTAGATCTTGAAAACTCCATCTAGATGGGTCCTCGTATAGTGGTGGAACTTCATTAGGCGCAGCCTCGGACGCAAAAATCCTTACATCGCCGGGAGTGTCAGCGCCCACCGCCAGAAGCATCGTAAACTCATCATTCATAGATGTTTTGGTTGCTCTGTTCAATACATTGAGGCGGTGTCCCTCTGGTAATAGTCCCGCGAAGAATGCGGGGAGCGCGCCACCTTGTTGTGTGGAGGTTTCACCCAACGGCAACGAAAATGCTACGGGATCCCCCACATAGTCATCCCTGTATTTGAACTCGACCACTCCCTCCGAGTCGCGTGACAACGTTCCAGCCAAGTGGTTGCCTTTGTAGACATTCGCGCGCTTTACAAATCGGAGCTGATCAAGGCTTATGGATGCAATACTCACCTGTTGGATACCTCTACCTTCAAGCCCAAGGTTCCTGTGACCGCCAGTAACGACCTCAATGTTGGGCCGAGTCCGCCCTGCTCCAAAGTGCGCACCGTACGATCTGAAACTCCAGCAAGTTCAGCCAACTGTTGTTGCGTCAATCCGTATTCTTTGCGAGCAGTTTTAATCACTCCGCCAATCTGAGCTGCAGGTAGGGGGAATTGCCCAGATGTAGAATCATTGGCGCGGTCAGAGGCTAAATTATTCGGAGACATATTTCCGTTTAGAGCGTTCATGTATATGAATCTACACTCTAAACGCTGGTTTCGGAAGCATGCTTCCTATTACGATGGGCGAGCGAGCGAGAAGAGTTATTGTTCACGCCCCTGCGTCCACTATCAAGGAGCGTAATAATCGCGTCCTCCTATTCCAATGAGATACTTAAACCATGTACGGACTTTTCGCTGGGATCACCACACTCGACGTTGCCCAACTAACCGCAGGCACAGTACGCGAGAACCAAAAAGTAACCTCACTTGACCAGATCCTCGCTGCGGGCGGGCCCGCAACCAATGCGGCCGTTGCGTTCTCTCACCTCACCCGCGCAGCCACCCGTGCCGCGAGCGCGAGCGACTTCAATCGGGGTGCGAATCCGGGAGGGGCGATGGCCTCCCTCCTCGTTTCCGCAATCGGTGAAGGCCCTGCCGCGCACCTCATTCTTGAAGACCTGGAAGCCCAGGAAGTGGCTTTGGTGGACTGCACCGATTACGAGGCTGAGGCACCCGAAACCACCGGCAAGCTAGATCTCACCCCCAGCGTGTCCGCGATCCTCATCAACGCGCAAAACAATGCGCGCACCGTTGCATCCACCAACACGCGACTGCCGCTAAAGCCCGCAATCGCGCTGGAAACCCTAGAAGCCATGGGCCGGCCGCAGGTTGTGCTCGTTGACGGGCACAATCCCGATCTGGCGATGGCTGCACTCACCATTGGCGCTCCCGAAGATGGCGAGCCCTTCGAGGCGCAAGAATACAAGCCCGAGTATCTGCGCATCCTTGACGGAGGATCCTGGAAACCGTGGCTGCCCACAATGCTGGGATACATAGACGTGGCCGTCATCTCCGCAGACTTCCTGCCACCCGGATGTACGAACTTCGACGACACGGTGGCCTTCCTCAAAGGCTTCGGCATTGAACGCGTAGTGCGCACAGCCGGACCAAACCCCGTGCGATGGGCCTGGCTGGGTGAAACCGGGACTGTTACCCCTCCTGCAGTTGACGCCATCGACACCCTTGCAGCTGGCGACACGTTCCACGGAGCCTTCGCGTGGGGATGCGCTCACGGCCTCGTAAATCGAGAAACAACCCACCCGTCTGCGCTCATCGACTTTTCCAACCGCATCGCATCGCTCAGCACCACCAGCTTTGGAACGAGGGCGTGGCTAGGTGACCTCGAAAATCTGGAAGCGGAAACCGCGCGCGTACTTTCATAGATCACGCGAGGGGGTGGGCTAAAGCTGGGGTTGCGTTAGCCTACGCGAACGGGAACATGGCGGCTAGCCCACTGCACCGACATGTCGCGAAGCGTATCTACGCCCTCATGTGCACCAAAACGGGCGTCCCGCAGGACCTCAACGCGAGAGCCGTCCGGCAGGCGCGCAAACTCTTCCTGAGCCATCTCAACCAAGCCCAAATGCTCATCGTCTGCGTCATAAATCGCCAGGATCGGGGCAGATAAGTCATCTAGCAAGTCGTCTGCCTCATTCATCGACAGATCAATCAACGTCTGCTTTGAAATCACAAAAAACTCGCGTTTGGAATACGCATCATCTGGGATCTGTGCGCGGCCAGAACGCTCCAAATCATCCAACTGTGTGGACGAAAAAATCTGATCCCACTCAAACGACAGTGGGCCTGTAATCATACCGGTTAGAAGCATCGCCTTAGCGGCCTGCGGGCGGGCTTTCAAAGCTACCAGCGTGCCAAACGAATGCGCGTGCAAAATCTGGCGGTTAAAACCCTGCGTGCGAAGCCACGCCGAAGCCGAATGTAAATCCTCCACCTGGCTGGCCAGCGTAATCACGTCATCATCAGAATCGCCGCAACCGGAAAAATCGAACTCTAGAGTTGCATAACCCGCGCCCCGGTATGCTGCCGACAAACGATCGAAATGCTCGCCCGAATGCCTATCAGCCAAGAAGGAATGCGCAAACAAAACCGCAGCGTCCGTAGAATCAACAGGGTCCACAAACGTGCCCGCGAGCTGAACTCCGCGGGGCGTCGTAATCTGTACCTCTGTCACAACCTAAGCCTAAGGGAAAACTAGGGATAAAGCGCCCCTAAACCCCGGCTTGTTCAAAACCGCAGGCAACACCACCTCTAAACACTTCCAGCAAATGCGCACCCGCCGTCTGGCCCGGTAAACTAGCTGAGAAACATGCAATAAGGAGGAGCCTTGGGCGCAAAATTCGGATTCATTGTAGGAGCCGGCCTTGGGTACGTGCTCGGCACGCGCGCAGGACGTGAACGCTACGAGAAAATCAAGATGCAAGCATCTAAAATCAGGCAAAGTCCGCTGGTAGCTGAGCGCATGGACCAGGCCTCTGAAAGAGTCTCCGAAGCCCTTAAAAAGGGCGGAGCAGCAGCCACTGACAAGCTCGTTGGAGTAGTCAAAGAGCGCGTCTTTGGTGAACCCCAAGACCAGTACGTTGACGTAACGGTCATAGAAGTTGATGACATAGACACAGAAGAATAACGAGGCGAGGGCGGCAATACCGCCCTCGTAACAATTTCAACAGTCTTTAGAACAGCCCCACACTGCCCTTCGTAGCACTGGGGTGCAAAGTTCGGTGCGAGGAACAATCACATGACACCTGGCAATCAGCCAACCGAGGAACAAATCAAACGCTGGCGTAAATACCTTGCCGATGAGCAAATGGAACGCCAAACCTATTTGAACCTAGCGCAACGACGCACCGGGGAAGAAGCCGCCATCCTGCAAGCGCTTGCCGACGCCGAAACACGACACATTGAGCACTGGACCTCCCTTCTTGGTGAGCACGCACATCCCGCCCCCAAACCCACGCTATACTCGCGCGTCCTCGCCCGGTTTGCCGCAACGTTCGGCTCCATCTTTATCCTCGCCCTCGCCCAACGCGCAGAACAGCGCCAGTCTTACGACGTTGACCAAGACGCCACCGACGCGATGGCTGCCGACGAGCACATCCACGGTGAGGTTGTGCGCGGCCTCGCCGCCCGCTCGCGCGCACGCATTGCCGGCACGTTCCGCGCCGCAGTGTTTGGAGCCAACGACGGCCTGGTATCAAACCTTGCCCTCATCCTCGGCATTGCCGCTACCGGTGTTCCAAACAGCATGGTCATCACAACCGGTATTGCCGGTCTGCTAGCCGGCGCCCTCTCAATGGCAGCAGGCGAATACATTTCCGTCACCTCCCAACGCGAACTACTAGAGGCCTCGGACCCGTCCACCGACGCGCCCGTGCAAGTATCCAAACTCAACGTGCAACAAAACGAACTGGAGCTCGTGTTCCGCGCTCGCGGTGACACCGCTGAAGAGTCCGAAGAACACGCACGCATCATCTTCGACGCGATCAACCGACCGGCCTCGGAAATGACCACGAGCTCGATCATCACGCCCCGCTCCCTGCTATCTACCAAGGAACGCCACCGCGACCCCTCCGAATCCCACGCGGAAATCGGACATCCGTGGGGCGCAGCCGCATCCTCATTCCTGTTCTTCGCAATCGGAGCGCTGGTGCCACTGCTACCGTTCCTGTTTGGCGCTAGTGGAAACCTAGGAATCCTACTGTCTGCGATCGTGGTTGGCGTGGTCCTTATGTTCACGGGTGGTGTAGTGGGCGTGCTGTCAGGCAAACCGCCCGTGAAGCGCGCGATTCGCCAGCTCCTCATCGGCTATGGGGCTGCGGCCGTCACCTACACGCTGGGCCTCCTGTTTGGCGCTAACGGAATCTAGCGCGCAGGTCTAGGAGGATCTATGTGCGGCCGCTACGTACTTTGGACGCCGGAAGAAGAACTTACGGCCATCTTCGGCACTGACTTTCGCATAGGCGAAGTTACTCCCACATACAACGCTGCCCCCTCCCAGCAACTACCCATCGTGTTTGAAAGATACGAGGAGGAGCCCGGGCGGGTGCTACGACGCATGCAAACCCACCAGTGGGGGCTGGTGCCCTCCTGGGCGCGCGACGCCAGCCGTCCCATGATTAACGCGCGAGCAGAAAGCCTGGTGGACAAACCCTCATTCAAAGCCGCTGCGCGCCGGCGCCGGTGCCTCGTGCCCGCCAACGGCTACTACGAGTGGCAGGTCGGCGCTGGAGGCAAGCAACCCTGGTTCCTTTCTGCGGGGGAGGGGGACCAGGTGATGGGATTTGCCGGCATCTACGAGGCGTGGCAAGGCCCTCGCGACCAGTGGCTCCTGACCTTCGCGATTGTCACGCGTAGTGCGCCCGACGCCGTCGGTCACATTCACGACCGCTCCCCGGTGGTGGTCCCTCCCTCCATGTGGAGCGAGTGGCTGGACCCCGAAACAGGAACAGACACCGAGGTCAGGCACTTGCTGGATGCGATTGCCAGCCCCGTACTCGTCCCCAGAAAAGTTGGAAACGCCGTGGGGAACGTGCGAAACAACGACCCTAGTTTGATCGAAGAAGTGGACTGAATAAGGTTCTGTCAACGAATCGCAGGATCGGTAGATGTGGGTGTGGGCCAGGCAAATGCCTGGCCCACACCCACATGAATACGGTTTACTTCTTCAGCTGGCGTTCCTTCTCCAGCTCATTTTCATAAGCGGGAAGATCCAGCAGACCATTACCGGACAGGCCAATCACGATGACCTCGCCATCGCGCGCCTGGACAGACTTGATGTAGTTCAACGCGCCCGCAACAGCGTGCGTGGACTCCGGAGCCGGAATGATGCCCTCCGCGCGAGCAAACTCCAGGCCCGCAGCGAACGTCTCATGCTCACCAATCGCAACCGAGTCAAGTAGGCCCAGCGACTTAGCGTGAGACACCATCGGGCTCATACCGTGATAGCGCAAACCACCAGCATGAATCGACGGCGGTACAAAATCATGACCGAGCGTGTACATCTTCATGAGCGGCGTCGTGCCAGCCACATCACCAAAGTCGTAGCGGAACTCGCCCTGAGTCATCGACGGGCAAGCCTGCGGCTCACACGCAACCACCCTCGTGGTCTTTCCATCGCGCAAGTTCTCACCCAAGAACGGGAACGACAGGCCAGCCAAGTTCGAGCCGCCACCGGCGCAACCGAACACCACGTCAGCCTGCTCTTCGCCGGCCTCACGCAACTGCTCAATCGCCTCCAGACCAATCACCGTCTGATGCAGCATCACATGGTTCAAAGCCGAACCGAGCGCATAGTGAGCTCTATCCGACTTCAGAGCAACCTCCACGGCCTCTGAAATCGCCATGCCAAGCGAACCCGTAGTGTCCGGATCCTGCTCCAAGATCTTACGACCGGCCTCCGTTAGCGTAGACGGCGACGGATGACACGTGCCGCCATACGCCTCCATCTGCATGCGACGGTACGGCTTCGCGTCAAATGAGGAGCGAACCTGGAACACCTCGCACTCAAGCCCAAACATCGCGCAAGCCATCGACAAAGAAGCGCCCCACTGGCCAGCACCAGTCTCGGTAGTTAGCTTCTTCGTGCCCTCAAGCGCGTTGAAATACGCCTGCGCAACCGCCGAGTTCGGCTTATGCGAACCAGCGGGAGACACGCCCTCGTACTTGTAATAAATCTTCACCTTCGTATCGAGCGCCTGCTCTAACCTACGCGCGCGAACCAAAGGTGACGGACGCCAGCTCGCATACACCTCGCGAACAGCCTGCGGAATCTCGATCCATCGTTCGGTGGAAAACTCTTGTTCCACCAACGCTTTGGAAAACAGAGGATGCATTTCCTCTGGCTTAAGTTCCTCACGAGTCTGCGGATTCAAATGCGGAGCCATCGGCTCTGGAAAATCAGCAGTGAGGTTGTACCAATGCGTGGGGACTTTCGACGGAATTGCAAACTCGAGCGCGTCAGTAAGCGCATGTTTCTGTACCAATTTCATCCCCTTTACTCAAGATAAAGCTGTTCTCGCAAGGCCTTTCCTAGCGAGTGGCAATAATGCCGCCTTCAACATTACGCACCAGGCAATGAACAAGACGACACGTTCCAAAGGATGATATTACGAGTGGCGAAAATTAGCGAAGAATGCCAAGTGCCCTTGCCCGGTGCAGGAGCTCGAAGCCGTCCTCGCCAACTACCACCGGGATTTTTGGGTCAAGAGATTCGATCAGCGGGCCCAGCTCCTCGCGCGGATCGGGCGCGCCGTGATTCAAAACCTGCTCGGTCGTAGTCAAACTGCGAATAAAAATCGCCGCCACATTTTGCGGATGCTCGCGCGCGAACTCTGTATAGATCGAGGGGTCGTGCTGACCATCATCGCCAACCAGAACCCACTTCACCCACGGAAACATGCGGGCTAACTCACGCAACTGCGAACGCTTATGCTCCCGCCCAGAACGGAACCAACCCGTCTGAGAAGGCCCCCAATCCGTCATCAGTGGCGTGCCCGTAGGGAAGTTTGACCGGAACAAGAACCGGCGCAAACTCGGCGCCACATTCCATGCTCCCGTAGACAAATAAACCGCGGGAGCCGGTAGCGTTCCAACGCGCCCCCTCGACGTTTGCATATGCGAAATCTGCTGCAACAAGTTCGCCATTCCCGGCACTACTTGGCGCGAGGACACGTACGTGAAAAATGCGTTCTTTGCTGCTACCAGCGGGCGAGGCAACCACGACACCATCACCGTGTCATCCACATCCGATACCAGGCCAATGTGTTCCTGCTCCGAAACTACTCGAACCGGCACCGCAATTGGGCGTGATGCGCGCACACGCCTCTCGCCTTGCGCCACCTCATCGGGCTTCAGCGCCTGCAACGTCGCCGCATGCCAACCCGGCTCCAACCCATGATCCTCAACCATAAGATCCACATAGCCGCCACGATCCGTATAAACCAGCAGCTTTCGGCTACCGACCGTCACCAGCACCGGCGCTCTCGGCACTTGCGCGTCCACAAACTGGCGCCACCCGCGTTCGCCGCGCATATGGGATGTTGTGTTCGTATCGTCGCCCTCGTCGGCGCCAATAGCGTCTTTCACCACCTCGCCAAACGCGTGCGGAAGCCTATCTGCCGCGCGGGAATGAAGCTGATACCAGCTAGGCAAACCGTGCCGGTTAGCCCAAACCTCGTACTTTTCTTCAAAATACGTAGGGGCCATCAACGCCCTGGCAATGATGCGTACGCGCTGCGCGTTTCCGAAGCCGCCGTACGCGATAAGCTCTGGGCGCCAACCCAAATCCGAAAGCGTGCGCGCTACCTGCGTGTTAAACGCGTCTTCCAGCCGAGTGACAGCAGTTAAAAGCACGCCCTCAGTCTATCGACTTTCGCGGCCGGCGCTTCCACAAACCCCCAAGACCCATGCGGCGTGAACGCACCTGCACCGGGATCCGCGCCCGCTTCTTATGCGAGGTGGCCCGCAACGCTGGAATCGCAATCAGAGAAATCGTAACCATGACCCACGCGAAACCAATTGCCGTGTGGAAACCGCCCACGTGTCCACTGTGGTCAACCACGCGGCCAGCCAGTGCCGAACCCAGTGAACTACCCACATTCATAGCCGTGGACATCCACGTGAGGCCCTCTGTTAAACGCCGTGGAGGAACCGCCTTTTGTACCATCGCGGTCACGTTAATCATCGTGGGCGAAATGGAGAATCCCGTGAAGAACAAAATGACGCCCAGGCCGATTATCGTCCGCGCAAAATATGTGAGACTTACGCCCACTGCCAGCAGGAAAACCCCACCGACAAACAACTTCCACAATGGGATCGACGTTGCCCTCGCCCCATAAAGGAGGCCCGCCAGCATAGAACCGAACGCGAACACGCCAAGCAGGACGCCAGCCATTGCTTTTTGACCCATGGACTCGGTAAACGCAACCACCGAAATATCGATTGAGCCGAACATTGCGCCCGCACCCACATACACCAGAGCCAACGCAATCATTACCGGTTGCGCCATCACGGAGCCTTTAGGGCCGTGAATACTTGAGGTGGAAATAGGCGGCTCCGTTGCCCGCTGCGACAATAGCCAGAACCCGCCAGAAATCGCGAGGATAAAAGCTAAAACCATGCCCGCAACCGGGTTGACGTTAGCCGAAAGAATCGTTGCCAAGATCGGGCCGATCATGAACACGACCTCGTCTAGCGTTGCCTCCATCGAAAATGCCGTGTGCAACTGCGCCGGATTTTTTACCGCTACCGTCCACCTCGAACGCACCATCGAACCCAGCGAACCCGAAGTTGCACCTGAAACTGCTGTCAAAACGTACAGGTACACCACCGGCGCGTGCATTGCTGCCGCAACGATCAATCCCAACAAGCTGGTAGCAGACACCGTAACCAGCGGAATCATCACGCGCGCCTGCCCAAAACGGTCAACCAAACGCGCCACAAACGGGGCACAAATAGCAAACGCAATAATATTCGTTGCCCCCACCTGGCCCGCCAACGTATATGAGCCATACAGTGTTGAAATCATCAAAATCTGCGAAATTCCGACGATTGACATGGGGAAACGGGCAATCAAACCCGCCAACGAAAATTTCAGTGCCCCCGGAATCGACAAAATTTCGCGGTAAGAATTCAACACAAATGCAGTCTACGGCAAAGCAGTCCGCACAGACCTCACAGGACTAAAAAACAACAAAAACGTTCCGGGTACGCATCAAAGACACGTACCCGGAACTACAACTAACCAAACGCGCTAGCAAACCCGCTAGGCTGCTCGGCTCTCAAGCCGTAAAGGTTTAGGCCAGAGCCTCCTTCACGACTTCCTTTGCTTCCTCCAACACCTCTTGCAAGTGGTCCTCGCCCTTGAACGATTCCGCGTAAATCTTGTACACGTCCTCCGTGCCAGAGGGGCGAGCCGCGAACCACGCGTTCTTTGTGGTCACCTTTAAACCGCCAATAGCGTTGCCATCGCCCGGAGCGTTCACCAAACGAGCCGTGATTTCCTCACCCGCAAGCTCCTGCGCCGCCACGTCCTCCGGCGCCAACTTCGCAAGCTTCGCCTTCTCTTCACGCGTAGCTGCATTGTCAATACGCGAGTAGTAGGACGCGCCGAAACGCTCCACCTGCTCCCGATGCAACTGCGACGGAGTCTTACCCGTCACCGCGATAATCTCCGCAGCTAGCAGGCACAGCAAGATGCCGTCTTTATCCGTGGTCCAAACCGTGCCGTCCTTGCGAAGGAACGAAGCGCCCGCGGACTCCTCGCCTCCAAAACCGATCGTGCCGTTCATCAGGCCCGACACGAAGTACTTAAACCCAACCGGAACTTCAATCAGCTTGCGGCCCATGCTCTCAACCACGCGGTCAATCAGAGCAGAGGACACCAGCGTCTTACCCACCGCCGTGTCCTTGTCCCAACCCGGACGGTGCGTGAACAGGTACTCGATCGCAACAGCCAAATAATGGTTGGGGTTCATCAGGCCATCCGGTGTAACAATGCCGTGCCTATCCGAATCCGCATCATTACCAGTAGCAACGTCAAACGGAGTCTTACCGGACGCATCCGGCTTCATGCGTTCACGAACCGATGCCATCGCGTAAGGGGAGGAGCAGTCCATGCGGATCTTCCCATCCCAATCCAGCGTCATGAACCTCCACGTCGGATCCACCTTCGGGTTAATCACCGTGAGATCCAGACCGTAACGCTCCGCGATCGCGCCCCAGTAATCCACGGACGCGCCGCCGAGGGGATCTGCGCCGATACGAACACCGGCCTCGCGAATCGCATCAATGTCGATCACGTTCTCGAGGTCATCGACATATTTCTTCAAATAGTCGTAACGATGTACGTGCGGGTCCTCTAGCAAATTCTGCGAACGAGCGCGCTTTACCTTAGACCAGCCGTCCGCCAAAATCTCATTAGCGCGGTTCGCAATCCAGCCCGTCGCATCCGAATCTGCCGGACCGCCGCTTGGAGGGTTGTACTTAAAACCACCATCACGAGGCGGGTTGTGCGACGGCGTAACCACGATGCCATCAGCCAACCCTGGGCCGGACGTGCGCAGACCCTGTGCAGACCCCGCGCCGTTAGCCACGAGAATCGCGTGCGAAACCGCCGGAGTGGGCGTGAACGATCCTCGCGAATCGATCTGAACATCCACACCATTTGCCACCAGCACCTCAAGTGCCGACCTCCAAGCCGGCTCTGACAGCGCGTGCGTATCGCGGCCAATAAACAACGGACCGTCAAAACCCTGACTTGCACGGTACTCCACGATCGCCTGCGTTGTTGCAACAATGTGCGCCTCATTAAACGCGCCATCAAGCGACGAACCGCGGTGCCCAGACGTGCCAAACACGACCTTTTGCGCGGGGTTATTTACATCGGGCTCAATCTCGTAATAAGCGGATAGAACCTCATCAACATTAATCAAATCTTCTGGTTTAGCCAGTTGGCCAGCTCTTTCATGCATACCTACAAGTGTGGCAGGTGTCACTGAAATTTTCATCCCTATTCCAGCAGATAAACATCGCCGGCCCCGCATGCTTTGTTTATTGACTTCACGCCGGTAACTTTGGGCTAGATCAAAACTATTCACCAACTTAGGAGACCCACATGGGAAAGAAATCACGACGCAAAAAAGTAGCGCCCGGCAAACCGATTCGCCCCATCATCGCGCACGTCGCACGCCCCTTTGAAGGTATGAGCGCCGAAGCTGACCTCGTTGCCATGCGTGAAATTATTCCTGCTGCCACCCTTGCAGCGCAGACCACGGCAGAATACGGATCCGAACCCTTCCTTTTCGCCTCCATCCTTCCCAACGCCGTTCCTGCCCTCGTACGCGAAGACGGACAGATCCTCATCGGCTTGCAAACTCGCTCCTCCAGCCGCGACATCGGCCACGACCTCGGCGTTGCACTTAAAGCCGCCCTGGCGCGTAAAACCAAAATTGAGCAAGGCGAAGCCGAATATGGCCCCGTGCCAGTAGACGTGCGTGACGCCGGACCGCGCATCCCCGACATGATCGAAAGCACCCAACCGATGGAGCTACAAAACGACCTCGGATACTGGATTGCTGACGGCCAGCGCGACGAAGAAGTGGAAGCCGCCATCGCGCAAACCTCCGCCGAACTCATCCCCACGCGTGCCATTCCCGGCGTGGCCAACACCTACTGGCACGACATGGGCAAACACTTTGTGCGCTGGATCCGCCTCGAAGACGAAGATAAACTCTTCACTGCCCTTGCCCGACTCCAAGCCGCAGGTGAACTCACTCTCGCCGGCGCGCACTTCATCGGCGCATTCCGCGCCCTCGGCCTGTCGATCCCCGTATTCGAATTCGAAAACGAGGTAGATCCAGGCACCCTCACCGAACCCGTAACGGAACTCGAACGCAAACTCGAAGCCGCGCTCGCGGAAACCCAGCCGCTAACGGACGACGAAAAACGCGCCCGCGCAGGCCTCGTATCCCGTCAAGTATCCCTATAAAACAGGTTAAAACACGGGGCGGGAACGGACTAAACTAGACGCATGAGTAACTCCGGTCCCGCCCCCTCAACCAGTCGCGTCAGCGAATCACTCAAACAACAGCCCGAAAAACATAAAGTTGCGGTCATTATTCCCGCCCGCAACGAAGCGCGCCGCATCTCCCACACCGTGCGTGCATGCCGGGCGCTACCGGGCGTTGACCTCCTCATCGTTGTAGATGACGGATCTGAAGACAACACCGGCGACCACGCGCGTCAAGCCGGAGCCGTCGTCGTGCGACACTCCGTTACCCGCGGCAAAGCCTCCGCCCTTGAAACCGGAGTCAAAGTTGCCGCCATGCGAGACCTCGCCAAAGGCCTACCTCGGCACCTGCTATTCCTCGACGCCGACCTGGGGGAAAGTGCGCTGGAAGCAACCTCCCTCATCGACGCCGTACAACGCGGGATCTGCGACTGCGCCATCGCCACACTTCCCAAACAAAAAGGAGCGGGCGGACACGGATTTGTGGTTGGGCGCGCCCGCAAATCAATTCGCCGCGCCACCGGCTGGCACGCCAACGCGCCACTGTCCGGGCAGCGTTGCATCACTCGCAAAGCGGTTAACGACATCATGCCTTTTGCCCCCGGATGGGGCGTTGAAGTAGCCATGACCATCGACCTTCTGGTCAAGGGCTACACCGTGCAAGAAATCCCCTGCGACTTCACGCACCGCGCCACCGCCAACGACCTCATGGGGTACATGCATCGCGCCGACCAATTCAAAGATGTCTGGAAAGCCACGGCGCTGCGCCGCGTACACCGCCACCGAATTCCCGTTCGCGAGCGAGTGCAGGCGGCTATACGTCAAACCGCGGGCTCTCCGTACAACGCGTACGAGAAATTTGTAGACGACGAGCAAGAATAGACACCAGCGCGGGCGCTGCAATCGCAACGGTGTCCACCACAATCAGCAAACCTGAATCGTTAATCGGTACGGCCACCAGCGCACCCACCGCTATTCCCGCCGCAACTGCGGCTAAACCCGGGGGAGTGGCTTCACGCAGGGTTTCCCAGTGCGGATTCGGTGAGGGGGCCGGGTCCATTTCGCCGGTTTGGGGCGGCTCTTGGTGAGTATCAGCGGGTAGCTTTTTGGTGCCCTCGCGCGGTTCGAACAGCTTTCGGGCAAAACGCGCCCCAACCACCACGAGGATCGCCGCTGCTGCGACTGCCGCCAAAATCAGCGGATTTCCGGCGAACGTAGTTGCCATATCGCGGGCCTTGTCCGCTACCAAAGTGAGCGTTTCTGGCGAACCAAAATTCTTCCAGAACAGGCCGATGTGCGAGGGCGAAGCCGACCTTGCATCCAAAGCTCCTGCAAAAATCATTGCCACGGTTGTCAGCAAAACCCACCACGCGGCGTGCTTCCACCTCGGGCGAATACCGCGCACCATCAAATACGCAATCCCAAACCCGGCGATAATCCCCGCAGGTCCTCCAAAATCAGCGCCCCAAAACGGTAACGCATCAATCGCCAGCACGCCCACGCCCATAGCGGCGACGCCGCGCGCCGCCCCCTGCCTCTTATCCGGGAAACGATCCGCTATCCAAGGCAGCGTTGCTATCAGCGCCGCAGCCAACAAGATCACGTACGACCGGTTGGAAATGCCGTAAAACCGCCGGGATGCGAGCGTCATCGAACCGAAGAAACCATCGCGCTGCAAATGCGCCCCCGACGCGATATCCACCGCCACCAACAGCACAGTCAGTGCCGCGAGGACCGCCACCGGCTGGTTCGACGAGCGCGCCAGTGCCAAAAGCGCTGCAGCAATGGCGAAAACCAGCAAAATCGGCAGAAGCGGATTAGTAGAAAGCCGCCACCACGGAACCAGATTTGCGATCATCGCCGCCGGAACCACCGCGAAAGCCAACGCATTCCACACCGCGATATTTCTCCAAATCCACGCTGGCGCCTGATCTTTTGCCGGCTTGCGCACAAAATGCGTCAAACCAGCTAACACTCCAACCAAAAGGAACGCACCCCACCCGGCAAAAAATGGTGTCAGTGAACCTCGCGCCGCCAAAGCGTGGGTGGCCTCATCCATTAACTGGGCGTGTGCGGCGCTCATCGACTTTGACTCCACCTGTACCGGCCCGCCCGCAACCAAATCACGCACATCGCCCAACGTTGCCAAACCCGCCGAACGAGTGGCCGATGAGTAGAAGAGACCGGGGGTAGCTGTTTCCGGGGCAGGCGCGAGGCTGGTTGTTGAGGTTTCGGTGCCGGCGGTGGTTGCGTTTGATCCCGTGGCGGTAGCGGTCGGGTCAACCACAGCGCCAAACTGCAGCGCCGGGCCGGGCTCACTGCGACCAACAGAAGCGAGCACCACGCGCACCGTGCCAGGATTCTGCCGCTCAAACTGCGCGAACGCCGCCAAAACCGCCTCGATCCGTGCATTCACCTCGTCTACCGACAAACCCGTAGGGCCAGCCGTCGCAGAAGCTCCGCTAGCGTTAGCAACGTCAGAGGGGCCGCCGGAAGGATCAGCAGCGTTCATACCCGCTTTAGCCCACCCCGCATCAACAAACACATTCCCGTGCGATTCGCGAAGAGCCTGCAACACAACCGCGCCCAACTCATCCGCCCTGCCCGGCGCGGGCAACCAACTAGCAACCTCGCCGCTCTGGCTCGCAAGAACCAGAGCGGCTCCCGGACCAACCCCAACGCCGGCAGCCGGCTCGGCCGGCCACTTCACGTCCCGAGTTATCTGCTCAAAATCCCGCACCTTCGCCCTGCCGGGTGTGCCCGCCTCGTCCTCAACAATCACATCTAAGAACGGCCGGCAAACACCACCGCGAGCATGTCTGCCCTCATAATCAACCGCATTTCCAGGCGTGCGAACCGACATCCAACCATCAACCGGACACGTATCCGGACTCGACGTGCGCGTATGCAGATTCATCAGTGCGGCGCCATGCGCCTCCAGCGCGTTCAACACGCCCGGCGACACATTACCGGCCTCAACACCCGCAGCGCCCACAAACAACGTGCGAACCGGCTCCTGCGCCACCGCAAATGGCAACGCCACCAAAAACGCGAGAGTGAAAGCCGTAACAAACCTCAAAAAACGCACCAAAACCACCTGAAAATAAACAAGAACAAAACTAACTGTATAAGGTGAAAGCCGAGAAAAGGAGGCGCCGTGCACACCCACACCAACACGACAAGCGCGCAAACGAAGCCGCTCAAAATTGCTTTCCTTGGCCCATTCGGCACATTCACCGAACAAGCCCTTTGGCAAATCGCGCCCGAGAACGCTGAAGCGGTGCCGTGCACATCCGTGCCCCAAGCACTCGACCTCGTGCGAAACGGGCAAGCAGACCGGGCCGTCGTGCCCATCGAGAACTCCATCGAAGGTGGAGTCAACGCAACCATCGACTCGCTCTCACACGGATCTCCCCTCGTAATCGAAGCCGAAATGGTAGTCGAAGTATCCTTCGAACTCGCCATCAAACCTGCCGCTGATGGAAGCACCCCCAACATCCAACGCATCGGCACACACCCCCACGCGTGGGCGCAATGCCGCAAATGGGTAGCCGCCAACTACCCCGATGCCGTGCACGTGCCCGCCACCTCCACGGCAGCAGCCGCGCGCCTCATCGCCGAAGAAGAAAACCCGGGCTTTGACGCCGCACTATGCGCCAAAACCTCCGTTGAACGATACGGCCTGCGCGCTCTTCACTCCAACGTCGCAGACAATCGGGGCGCAGTAACGCGCTTCGTCCTGGTTGCGCCCCTCGGCAACGTTCCTCCCGCCACCGGAGCGGACAAAACCACCGTGCAAGTGCGCCTATCCGACAACGAAGCCGGAGCCCTGCTCTCAATGCTTGAACAGTTCGCAGCGCGTGGCGTCAACCTCTCGCGTATCGAATCGCGACCAGCCGGAGGGCCCCTCGGCTCCTACGAATTCTCCATCGACATCGAA
Organism: Actinomyces sp. HMSC065F11; assembly: GCF_001813085.1. NCBI lineage: Bacteria > Bacillati > Actinomycetota > Actinomycetes > Actinomycetales > Actinomycetaceae > Actinomyces > Actinomyces sp. HMSC065F11. Next base: position 97,876 of record NZ_KV811484.1, on the reverse strand, counting down.
GGTCATATCAGTGAAGAACGCGTAGCTGCCGCCCTCATCGGCCTGCACCGCACCTGCCCGCAAGTACGCTTCATCGGCTCCTATCCGCGCGTTGATGGACAGCGCCCAACCATTAAAACCGGAACCAAAGACGAAGACTTTGTAAATGCGCGGGCGTGGATAGCCGGCCTGATGAACGGTACCAACAACTAGACGCGCAAAAAAGAGCTTGCCAGCCTGCGATTACGCTCCAGGCGGGCGGCCTCACGGCGAGTACGCTCCGCCAGTACGGCGGCAATAAACTCCTCGTCACCAACCCCCGGTGGCGGGCCCGGAAAAACATACTCGCGAAGCTCGCTCGCGATACCCGCCAGCAGCCTGGCGCGGGCCTGCTCATCAAACTGCGCGCCGCGCATCAACAACGAGCGAGCATTACGCGCCAGCTCCGGGGGCAACCTGCGCAAATCCGCACTTTGAATCCACGAGGGGGTAGCGGGAGCCTCATGCGCTTGAACAATCGCGTCAGCACGCTTACTCGCAGCCTCAACCGCACGCGCGCCAACCCGCTCCTTAATCACCACAGTGCCCGCAGCTAAATCACCCAAACGACGATTCTTTGGGTCAATCAGCGCGGCGGCCGCGGCAAGACCACCCATCGTTGCCCAAATCTCAACCAGGCCGACCATCGCCCGAATCGCCGCCTGCTGCATACCAACGCGACGCAAATCCGAGCGCACAACCCTGGTGCCAACCACAAAACGGCCCACAGACTTTCCGCCCGTAGCCGTCTCAATCAAAACCGGAGCCACGAACACCGCGAAAACAACTAACAAAATGAACAGTGCTTCCTGGGCGGCGCTGGCATTAGAAAACAAATAATTAAACTGGGCGACCGCCACCCAAATCAAAATGGCAACCGACAACCCCACATCTATGAGGGCTGACAACATGCGCAAGCCAATGCCCGCAGGCACCACGTCCAGCGCCACTCCCTCACCAGTTATAACCGTCGTCGCCTGACTATCCATGACACAAACGATACCTTCTAGTAATCTTGGCGCATGGATTTGGACGCATTCGTCAGTGCAAACAAAAGTACTTGGGCCAGGCTCACAGTGCTTGCAAACAAGACCGTATTAACCCCAGACGAAGCTCGCGAACTCATTGACCTTTACCGCAGCACGTCCACACACCTGTCCATGATTCGGACAGGAGCGCCCGACCCTCAACTCGTCAAAGAGCTCTCCGCCCTCCTCATTCGCGCTCGCGGCAAAATGGCCGGCAAAAACCGGCGCGTCCTCACCTCTATCGCCGAATTCTTCACAACCACTTCCCCAGCCGCTCTCTACCGTTTTCGCGCCTGGTGGATCAGCGCCGGCGTCCTCTCCATCCTCTTTGCCCTTGCCGTCGGCTGGTGGATCTACGCGCACCCCGAACTACATGAGCAACTTGGATCATCCTCATCAATCTTGCAATACGTTCAAGAAGACTTCGAAAAGTACTACACGAAGGATCCTGACGCGGACTTCACGATGCTGGTGTGGTCAAACAACTGGTACGTTGCTGCATTAACACTTGCGTACGGAATCACCGTGATTGGAGCTGTGCAAATACTGATTAGCAATATGGCAAGCCTCGCCATTGCGGGAGCACTAATGACGTTCCACGGGTATGGCACCACTTTCTGGACGCTGATCCTGCCTCACGGCCTGCTAGAACTGACCGCTATATTCGTATCTGCCGGCACCGGCCTGGGCCTTTTCTGGGCCATCATCCAACCCGGCTCGCGCACCCGCCTCGAATCCTTCGTCCGCACCGGACATCAGGCCATTCACGTGCTTTTTGGCCTCCTGCTCACTCTCTTTATCTCCGGCTTCACCGAAGGCTTCATCACCGCCTCGAAAGCACCTTGGCAGGTGCAGGTCGGATTCGGAGTGCTCATCTGGGTCGCGTTCCTCATCTACGCCCTCGTTCTTGGGAAAAAGAAACAAGACTTGGCCGAATCAAGTTTGAAACTGCCCGAACAAGTAGCGGTTGAGTAATCCGAACCGTGTGGCTACAGCAGGCCGCGCGACTTCAAATTCAAGTAGTGATCCACAACCGCCATGGACAGTTTCGAGGGCGGGGCCTCAACCACAGTGATGCCTGCAGAGGCGAGGGCTTGGGCAGCCTTTTCCCGCTCGGCGCGCGAAAACTCTGTGGCGGCCACAAAGTACGGGTCCTCGATGTTAACTTCCTCTTCTGCTTTGTGAAGTTGCGGGTCGGAGGCGTTCGCAATCACTACACGCGTGTGCTTCGCAAGGTTCAACAAGGCGGGCAGTAAAGATTCTTCCAGCACGGTCACGTCAAGGGCGGTGAATAGAACCACAAGCGACATCTTGTTGCCGAAAGCCGTTAGTTTCCCAGCAATCTGAGCCCAGTTCGCTTCAACTAAAGCAGGGTCAAGAGGTGCCATTGCGGATGAAAGCTCACCCAGCACGGTTGTGCGAGACGGGCGAATCACTCGTGCCCTAATGGCCGCATCGGCAGCTATCATACTGATCGAATCTCCAGCTTTTGCAGTCACAGCGCTTAGCAGAAGAGCGGCATCTAGATTCACGTCGAGGCGAGTTTGGTTGCCCAGCCGCTGCGCGCTCATACGTGAAGTGTCAATAACCATCACAATGTGGCGGTCACGCTCCGGCCTCCACGTGCGAACAATAACGTCCTTTGAGCGTGCGGTTGCGCGCCAATCAATGGAGCGCTGGTCGTCGCCATCGACCCATTCGCGCAGGGAATCAAACTCGGTGCCCTGACCGCGCGCACGCGCAAGAATTTGTCCGGTCATCTGCTGCAGTTTTGCTAGGGCACCAGGCAGAAGCTGCTTCGATGGGAACTCTGGGAGTACGCGGATTGTGCCCGGCAGGTCAAATGTAGTTTGAATAGCGGCGAGGCCGAGCGGGCCCCACGAACGTACGGTAACCGCGTCAGCTTTCAGGATGCCTCGCCGGGTAGGAAGCAAAGCGGTAGCGAAATCCTCGGACTGGCCGGGGGAGAGCTTGAACTTGTGGCGGTTTGCCGTAGCTCCGGCGCTGGGCTGCCACGCATCACGCAAAACCCCGCGCATCGTCCGATTCGCTCCTCCCACGTGGATAACCGAGACGGAGCGTTCATTAGCACGAACTGTTTCAGGTGCTTGTCTGGTTATCTGAAGTTTGCGTGGTGAGGGAGCTAAAATCGCGTCAACGAGTGTCAGGGCGATGACGAACAGTAACCACGTTGCGAGGGTTCCAGGGGTGGGCGAAAGCACGATCGGGATGATCCCGATCGCAACTAGTGCCGCAACCCTGCTGGAAACTGTCATCGTGGTACCGCGATTGAGTCCATGACGGTTTGTAGGACGGAGGCGGCCTCAACGCCTTCCAGTTCGGCTTCAGGGCGAAGCATGAGTCTGTGCGTAATGGTTGCTGGGGCCATTTGCTTGACGTCATCCGGGGTGACGAAGTCTCGTCCGGACAACCACGCCCAGGCCCTCGAGGTAGCTAGGAGCGCGATGGCGCCGCGCGGGGATAGGCCGAGCGAGAGGGAGGGGGCCACGCGCGTTGCCCGCGCAATGTCCACGATGTACTTCTCTACCTGGGGGTGCACTTCGACGGCGGCTACGGCTCGGGTTGCAGCCTCAATATCGGAGGCGGATGCAACGGGTGTTATGCCGGCGGCGTCTAGGTCCGAGGCGTCAAATCCGTTCACGTGACGGTTAAGGATCTCGGTTTCTTCCTCATAACTGGGTAGGTTCACCTGGACTTTCAACATGAAGCGGTCCAGCTGAGCTTCGGGAAGTGGATAGGTGCCCTCGTACTCGATGGGGTTCTGCGTGGCTGCAACCATGAACGGGGAAGGCAACGGTTTCGATTCGCCGTCAACCGACACTTGGCGTTCCGCCATGGCTTCAAGCAGTGCTGCCTGGGTTTTTGGAGGTGTGCGGTTGATTTCGTCAGCGAGCAGTAGGTTGGTGAAGACGGGGCCTTCGCGGAACTTGAACTGTGACGTCTCGCGGTCGTATAGCAGTGATCCAGTGAGGTCGCCAGGCATGAGGTCGGGGGTGAACTGCACGCGTTTGGTGTCGATGGATAGCGACTTAGCTAGTGCGCGCACGAGGAGGGTTTTGGCGGTTCCTGGCACGCCTTCGAGGAGCACGTGTCCGCGCGTGAGGAGGCCAATGACGAGGCCGGCTACAGCGCCGTCGGATCCGACAACGGCTTTGGCAACTTCTGCGCGCACGCGCAGTAGGGCTTCCCTTGCATCTTGCTCGGTCATGAAACCTCCTGAATGAGCTGGTCAATTTTATGTGATCGCTGGGTAAGTTCTTTTTCGTTTAAAACGTTCGCGTCGTACAACAGTGTGTGTAGTTCGCTGGTTGGCGTGTTGAGTTTGGCGGCCAGAGTGTTGGTGAGTTCCTCTTCGCTGGCCCGATTAGGCAGGTAGAGGGCTCGGCGTAGTTTACGGCGGGCACGCGATTGGATGAGAGACATGGCCCAGCTGGCGTGTTTGCCTTCACGGGCGAGGCTGGCGCGCGCCTCTTCAATTTCGCTGGCGCTGATGATGACCGGTAGCGGTTCACGGGCGAGCGGGCCGAGCCGCCTACCTTTGGCAATCATGAGAGCGAGGGCAGCGAATAGCAGTGTCATGCCCGCCCAGAACACCCACGGAGGCAGGAGTTGCCACAATGGTGCGTTTGCCGGTGACTGCTGCTGGATGTTTGGCCGCTCGTAGTGGAATACGGCTTTGGGGTTGGCCCCGTAAAGAGTGAGGGCAAGCGCGGCATTGTCGAGGTTTTGCACGTTGGCGTTGGTAAACGCTGCGGGGTCCGAGACGAGGATGTATTCCGGGCCGTCTTCGGCAGGCCAAATGCTGAGGAGGCTACCGCTATCGGTGCGGAAGCACTGAATAACACCGGGGGTTTGGTGTTCGCGCACGATGGTGACTGAGGCGTTCTTAGCTTTGCCGATGTAGGGCAGGCACGCGCTACTGTTTTCGTTGACGCCGGGCATCGCGACGCCGTTGGTGTAGCTGTCAATGTCGAGGCCAAATTCTTTGAGGCGGTAGTCTTGCACGCCAAATAGGATTACGCGCCCGGCCTGCTGTGCTTTGGTTTTGAGGCTGTCGGTAATGTCAAACCAGTCCAGGCCATCATCTAGTAACACGAGCGTGGTGTCGCGATCGACGGCGCCGATGTCGCTGTCTTTGTAGGCGATTTTGGTTTGTATTCCCTGCTGTTTAAGCACCTCGATGACGGCTTTGGTGCCGCTTCGCCCCGGGGATTCGGGTTCGTAGTCCCTATATTCGCCCTGCGTGTTAATCCCCTTGGCGGTGATGACGAGCACCAGCAGGATGAATATCAGGATCAGCGGTAGCCAAGTTTTGCTGAAAGTTTTGAGCGTCATTCCGCGCGCGGTTGCGTTCATACGCTCACCTGCGTACTTAGGCGTTTTTGGATTTCGTTGTCGAGGGCGAGCATGGCATCCACGTCTTGTGTGGTGACGGTGCCAACGGTTTCGAGCCGGTAGGTGGCAACGTCGAATTTGGATGCGCAACGAGAAATATCGTTCTTAAGGTCGGGATATTCGTGGGCGATGAGGCGGGTGATGTCGCCTGTGGTGCGTCCGGGTGCGGCGGTGGCCGCAGTTTTGTCGAGTCGAACGATGATGGCGCGGAACCCCGCTTTGAGGGCTTCGGTGGGGTCCGTGTTTTTGAGGTCGAGGGCGCGGCGGCGGTGCTCGTCGGCGCTTAGGGAGGTGAGCTCCTGGGCCGCGCTGATTGTCTTTTGTTCGCGTCCAACTCTGGCGTAAACGCCGATGATGAGGGCAATGATGACCACTGCGATGATTGCAAGAAGCATCCAGTTGAAGGTGCCTTCTGCGGTGCGGAATACGGTTGTTCCGATTTTTTGAAGGAGCCAGTCGAGGATGCTTTGCAGTCCGCGGCCTTCCAGGTATTCGCTCTTGCTGAGTTCACGGCGCAGAAGCTCGCGCGCCTCGTCCGGTGTGGGTTCGAGGGCGAGAGCTACGTGCGCCGCGAGTGTGTTCAAGTTAGAGAGCCTCTGCCTGTCCGCTGCGGGCTAGTTCGATGTCGTAACCTTCTTTGCGAATGCGCGTGTCTACGTACATGAGGGTGAGAGCGTAGACGGTGAGGGGCGCGACCAGAAGGTAGATTAGCGCGGTGGAAATAGAGGTTACTAGGGCCAGTAGTTTTGTAGATTCGAAAACTATGACCAGCCCGCTAATCACGCCGAAGAACACGCTGAATGCGATGGTGATTGCCAGCAGGGCCAGACCCATAAGTAGGGAAGTGCCGAGTAGCGGCCAGAAACGCTCGCGTGTGAGCTTCCAAGACCGCGATAGTGCGGACCTCATTTTTTGGCCTTCGACGAGGATGATGGGGAACGCGAACATGAAGCGAATGGCGATCAGGTAGAACGCTATTTGTAGCACCACTGAGATACCGAGGAACAAAACTAGGGAGGAGAGTCCGGGATCGATGAAGAGGAGTGGAATACCGATTGATATGGCTGTGATTAGTGGTGGGATCAGGAATGTTAATAGGGCGAGGAGGATGTAGCTACCGCGGTTTCCGCGCGTGAGTTCAACGGCTTGTTGCGCGCTGATTTTGCGGCCGAGTACGCCTTCCATCGCTACGAAGATGAGGGGCGCTGCCCCGAGTAGCAAAATGATGCCTGCAAGGCCTTGGGCAGAGAAGCTGGTGTAGTTGGTGATGATTTCCCAGGTGCTCTGTGTGGTTAGCAGATCCAGATCGGTGATGGTGGATTGCACGAGGTATTCGAGGACGAATACGAGCAGCGCAATGATGGAACTGATCGCGAAGGTTGTGCGCGCGTTGAAGCGGAACGTGCCAAATGAGGTGGAGACGATTTCCGAGGCCGTCTGGGGACGCAGAATCATGGTGCCAGGCTTGATTAGGGGTTGCCGGTACGGGGCCTGCGCGTAGCCGGCCCCGTAACCCTGGTTTGGCTGGCCGTAGCCTGGGGCGCCATACCCTGGTGCCGCGTACCCGGGCGCCTCGTGTGCGGGTGTTCCGTACCCGAGTGTCCCATTCCCGGGCGCGCCATGCTCCGGTGCCCCCTGCTGTGGAGTTTCGGTTTCGGGTTGGCGGGCAGCGTCTGGTCCGGGCTGGTTGTTTCCGGGCGAGTTAGGTGATTGCCAAGGGTTGTTCGGGTTTTCGTTGGCCATGATTCCTCGCATCTTTTAAGAGATTTTGGACGTTCGAAAATTTGTTATCCGTGTCGGATTCTAAGAGCTTTGTGGTCTACGCGCACGCGCATTTCTCGCGCGTTGCCAAGCGGGTCACCGTCCACTTGAATGGGGTGGGCGTCTTTGACGAGGCTGTGAGCGGTGGCAGCTTGAATGAAGTCTAGCCGTCCGGATGTGCCTGGGAGGACGTCGTTTTTTATGCCCACTCCTTGCGCGGCGATTTTGGTGAAGAGGTCGGCCCAGCCTACAAGGCCGTCGCTGGTTTCGAGTGTTGCCACGTCCAGCATGCCGTCGTTGAGTTTTGCGTCGGGCGCGAGGACTACGCCAAGCATTAGGGATGAGCAGTTCGCGAATAGGATGGAGCGGCTGTTGATCACGTACTTGCGGCCCGCGTCGAGCTCTAGGAATGTCCTCATTCTTGGAGCGGTGAGGGCTTTGGCTCCGGCAACTACGTAGGCGCCCCAGCCCACGCGGCTTTTGAGGTTGGAGTTGGTCTCGGACATCATGCGTCCGTCCCAGCCCTGTCCGGCGATGACGATGAAAGCGTATTCGTCTTCGCTGGGTGGGTTAAATCCGCGCTGTTCGAGGAGTTCTTTGTGCTGCGTGGTGATGTACGTGCCTTCGGGAGGTATCTCGGGTTCGCCTTCGAAGCCGTTCACTTTCATCCACGCAATGTCGATTTCATTTTCGAGGCCGAAGAAAGCGATGTCGATGGCTTCTTGGATGTTGTCGGCGGGAACGTGCAGGTTGCGGGAGAGGAGGTTGCCGGTGCCGTAGGGCAGTATCGCCATGGGTGTGCCGGTGCCGGCGAGGCCGGCGGCTACTGCACGAACTGTGCCATCTCCGCCGGCGGCAAGCACGAGGTCGGCTCCATCTGCCACAGCCTGGGTGGCTTGTAGGGTTCCGGGTTGTTCCTCGGTGGTTTGAATCCACACGGGCTCGTTTAGTCCTGCTTGTGTGGCCGCGATGGTAACCATTTTTCGCAGGGTGTGCACTTTGGCAACTTTTGCGGGGTTGTAGATGACATACGGAGTTTGAGTTTTAGGGGCCATGACTCCTACCTCCGATCGAAAAGTGTCAAGGTAAACATTACCGGATCTGCAAATCGGGTGGTTTTTGTTGTTTGGATGTGGATCCTGGAAAACGGACGGCCATGTGACCGTGTTGAAATGCCGCGGTAGGCTTGGAGCATGATTGATCTTAAAGCTCTTAGGGAAGATCCGCAGCCGGCTCGCGATTCGCAGATTGCGCGCGGTGGTGATCCGAGTCTTGTTGATGAAATTTTGAAGGCCGATGAGGCTCGTCGCGTTGCGCTTCATGATTTTGAGGCTGCGCGTGCGGAGCAGAAGTCTGTGTCTCGTTCTATTGGTAAGGCTTCTGCTGAGGATCGCGAGAAGGTTTTGGCGCATGCGAAGGAGCTTGCCGCTTCGGTGAAGTCGCTGGAGGCGCAAGCCAACGAGGCTCGCGAGAAGGCTGAACGTCTGGTCTGGTCTATGCCAAACATTGTGATTCCGGGCGTTCCTGCGGGTGGCGAAGAGTCGTTTGAGGTTTTGCGTTTTGAGGGCGGGGAGCCGCGTGATTTCGCTGCTGAGGGCTTTGAGCCGAAGGATCATTTGGAGATTGCTGAGGGCCTGCGCGCGATTGATATGAAGCGCGGCGCGAAGGTTTCGGGCGCTCGTTTTTACTACATGACGGGTGTGGGAGCGCAGTTGGAGCTGGCTCTTTTGCGCATGGCGATGGATCAGGCGGTCGAGGCCGGTTTCACTCCGATGATGACGCCCACGCTGGTCACGCCAGAGATCATGGGAGGCACGGGTTTCTTGAATGAGCATTCGGACGAGATCTATTACCTGCCTGCCGATGATCTGTACCTGACGGGCACTTCCGAGGTGGCGCTCGCGGGCTACCACAAGGACGAGATCATTGATGTGGATTCTCCGAAGCGCTACCTGGGTTGGTCCACGTGTTATCGCCGTGAGGCCGGTTCGGCCGGCAAGGATACGCGCGGCATTATCCGCGTACACCAGTTCAATAAGGCGGAGATGTTCTCGTTTGTCACCGCGGATGAGGCCGAAGCGGAGCACGCTCGTTTCCTCGCGTGGGAAGAGCAGATGCTGGCAAAGGTTGAGCTTCCTTACCGCGTGATCGACACGGCGGCTGGTGATCTGGGCACTTCCGCTGCTCGCAAGTTTGACTGTGAGGCGTGGCTGCCAACGCAAAGCCGGTGGATGGAAGTGACATCGACGTCTAACTGCACCACGTTCCAGGCACGTCGTTTGAATATTCGTGAGCGTACCGAGTCGGGCACGCAGACCGTAGCGACGATTAACGGTACGTTGGCAACCACGCGCTGGATTGTTGCGATTTTGGAAAACCATCAGAATGAGGATGGTTCAGTCACGGTTCCGCAGGCTTTGCGTCCGTACTTGGGAGGTAGGCAGAAGCTGGAGCCTGTAGTTGGCTAAGTCTCTCCTCACGCCTCCGCCAACAACGTTGGCGCCGATCCCGTTTGAGGATTTAGTTGCTCAGGCAAGCGCCGCCCTCCCAGATTCTTTGCAAGAGGCCGGGCCCAGCTTGCTGGTTGCGCTCGATATTGATGGCACCTTGCTCACTGCTGATGGGGCCTCCAAGGCGGTTGTGGACACCATTGAACGCCTGCAGAGCGCGGGCGCGAACGTTGTGATTGCAACGGGTCGCGGTGTTGGTGCCACTTTGCCAGTGCTTCGCGAGGTGGGGATTCACGACGGCTGGGCAGTGGCGTCGAATGGCGCGATCGTTTTGCGTATTGTGGACGGCCAGCACGAGGTGGTGTCGAAGCGCTACTTTGATCCGGGCCCGCTGATTGACCAAGTGGCACAGCATTTGCCGGGGGCGATTTTAGCGGTTGAGGATGACTCGCCCTACTACCGGGTTTCGCGCGTGTTTCCGCCGCGGGAGCTCATTGAGGATTTCCGGATTGATGATCTGGAAGGGTTGAAGTCGAAGCCGGTTACGAAGCTGGTTGTGCGCATGCCGGGAATGAGTGTTGAGGATTTCGAGGCGCGCGTAAACGAGCTGGATATGTCGAACCTGAGCTACGCAATTGGCTGGACGGCGTGGATGGATGTGAATGCGCCGGATACAACCAAGGCGGGCAGTCTTGAGTGGTTGCGCGCTGAGTTGGGGGTACCGCTAACTGGCAGTGTTGCGGTTGGTGATGGCACGAACGACATGGCGATGTTGCGGTGGGCGCATCATTCGGTGGCTATGGGTGGGGCCGTCGAGCAGGTAAGGCAGTGCGCTAACGCGGTTACCGGCCCGGTTGACTATGACGGGGCGGCAGCGGTTATGGAAGCGATACTTAGAAGAACCTCTATCAACTGAGGTGGGCCACTAGAAGGGGCCTGTGTTTCGCAATTCGCGCAATAATGCGCGGCTATTGGTTACAAAATGGTCACATATGCACGTTCGTGAACCAAAGTGGTTGCACAGGTCACATTTATCGCGTTTGGTTATATGCATGGACGGCCTGGGAAGCAGGTCTTAGACAAGCGTATACGATTTCGTATCGCGTGCGAGGTCGCGGTTTGTCAGTCCCAATTGATTAACACTGGAGGTTTAAATGCGTTCATCGCGCATGATTTCGACGAAGAGAACTCGATGGAGCGTTCTTGCAGCCGGCGCAGCGGCCACAGCAATGTTGCTGTCCGCATGTGGTGGGGGCGGCGACATCAGCGGCGGCGGTTCTTCTGGCGAAGCTGGTGGAGATACCGATTGCTCCGCGTTTGAGGAGTACGGCCACTTCGATGGCGAATCCGTTTCGCTATTCTCGTCCATTCGTGAGGTTGAGGCCGATCAGCTTCAGCAGACGTTTGATAAGTTCACCGAGTGCACGGGCATTGATGTTCAGCACAACGGTGTTGGAGAGTTTGAATCCCAAGTTGTCGTCCAGGTTGAGGGCGGTAATGCTCCTGACCTAGCGATCTTCCCGCAGCCAGGCCTGTTGGAGCGCATGATCAAGGATGGTCACGTAATTGCGGCTCCTGCAGAGGTAGAGAAGAACGTTGACGAGGGCTGGTCTGAAGATTGGAAGGCCTACGGCACGGTTGATGGCAAGTTCTACGCCGCACCGCTGATGGCTTCTGTGAAGTCTTTCGTGTGGTACTCACCGTCCATGTTCAAGGAGGGTGGCTACGAGGTTCCGCAGACTTGGCAGGAGCTCCTTGATCTGACTGAAAAGATCGCCAAGGATCACGAGGGCGAGGATGTGAAGCCCTGGTGTGCAGGCATTGAGTCCGGTGGCGCTACCGGCTGGCCGGCAACCGACTGGGTTGAGGATCTAGTTCTGCGCTCGGCAGGTGCTGATGCTTACGACAAGTGGGTTGCGCACGACATTGCGTTTAACGATCCGGCTATCGAGAAGGCAACCGAAGAGGTTGGCAAAATTCTGCGCGATGACCGCTATGTAAACGGTGGTATTGGTGACGCTCGTTCGATCGCTACGACCTCGTTCAATGATGGCGGTCTGCCGATCCTTGAGGGCCAGTGCTACATGTACCGCATGGCTTCGTTCTACGAGGCACAGTGGCCGGAAGGCACCGATGTTTCTGAAAATGGCGACGTATTCGCTTTCTACCTACCGGGCATGACTGCTGATGAGAAGCCGCTTTTGACCGGTGGCGAGTTTGTTGGTGCGTTCAATGACCGCGATGCAACGAAGGCTGTCCAGGCCTACATGTCCTCGAGCCTGTGGGCAAATACTCGTGTTGAGATCGGTGGGGTGACCTCCGCAAACAAGGGTGTTGACCCGTCGCTCGCAACGTCTGACATTCTGCGTCTTGCAATGGAGCTGTTGCAGGATAAGGACGCGGTGGCTCGTTTCGATGGCTCTGACCTGATGCCTTCCGAGGTTGGTGCAGGCTCCTTCTGGACTGCAATGACTCAGTGGCTGAATGGCGAGAAGGACATTCCGACCGTCCTTGGCGAAATCGAAGCCTCTTGGCCAACTAAGTAACAGGTGCTGAGCATCTGATTTTCAAGAGCGGGGCGTACTAGTTACGTCCCGCTTTTGGAGGATCAATGGACTACTTTCTAAATACAAAGATTGGCCAGATGATCTTTGCGGTCATCTTGCTGGCAGTTGTGGTGCTGGTGCTGCTAGGTTTGGCGTCACTGGCAGACAGGATGAAGGGGCGCGGGCGCACGATTGCAAGTGTGGCAGTGTTCCTCGGTCCCGGTCTGCTGCTGTTGGCACTCGGCCTCATTTATCCGGCTATTCGAACGATTCTCATGTCGTTCATGGATAGGCGTTCAACGCAGTTTGTGGGCTTTGATAACTACGCGTGGTTGTTCACGGCCACTGACTCTAAACAGGCGTTCATCAATACGTTCTTGTGGGTGCTTCTCGTTCCAATCATTTCCACTGTTGTCGGTTTGCTGTATGCGATCCTTATTGATGGCAAGCGTTTTGAAAAGCTAGCGAAGTCGCTGTTGTTTATGCCCATGGCTATCTCGTTCGTGGGTGCGGGCATCATTTGGAAATTCGTTTACGAATACCGTGGTGCTTCTCAAACTCAGCGCGGCTTGCTAAACGCGATCATCGTGGGGCTCGGCGGCGAGCCCGTGCGTTTCTTGCAGGATTCACCTTTGAACACGATCTTCTTGTTGATCGTGATGATTTGGATTCAGGCTGGTTTCGCAATGGTGTTGCTGTCCGCAGCTATCAAGGCGATTCCGCATGACATTGTCGAGGCTGCAATGCTTGACGGCGTGAGCCGGTGGCAGATGTTTAGGAACATCACGGTCCCGTCGATTCGCCCAACCCTCGTGGTGGTGCTGACAACTATCACGATCGCAACCTTGAAGATCTTCGATATTACGCAGACGATGACGGGTGCGAAGTTTGGCACGCAGGTGCTGGCGAACATGATGTATGACCAGTCGTTTACGTACGGCAACAATGGGTACGGTTCGGCGATGGCGGTTGCCATTTTCGTGCTTGTTATTCCGATTGTTCTTTACAACGTGCGGCAAATGCTGATCAACAAGGAGGTGCGTGGTGCCTAGCTCTGTAGATGTTGCGCAAAATCCTGCCGCCCTGGAAGTGAAGAAGCCGGTGCGAGGCGAACGTAAGACTGCTTCTGCGGAGGCAAAACGCGCCCTCTCGGGTAGGTTTGGATCGTTTGTTGCGGTACTGATCGCAGTCTTTTGGACGATTCCAACGTTTGGCTTGTTCATAACCTCGTTCCGGCCAGAAGCCCAGATTAAGAGTTCGGGGTGGTGGACATTCTTTGCTAACCCGGATTTCACGCTGGAGAACTACCAGACGGTGTTGTATGGAGCGAAATCGCAGGGTGATCTCGCCTCATATTTCATTAACTCCCTGGTAATTACGGTTCCGGCCACTCTAGCGCCACTGTTGTTTGCGACGATGGCGGCGTACGCTTTCTCGGTGCTTAAGTGGAAGGGGCGTGACACGGTTTTTGTGATTGTGTTTGCCCTGCAGATTGTGCCGCTGCAAATGGCGCTGATTCCGCTTTTGCGCGTGTTTTCTGGAACTGCGGTTGCGAGTGCTTTCCCGTTCTTATCGATCTGGGTGGCGCACACTATTTTCGCCCTGCCTCTAGCTATCTTCTTGTTGCACAACTTCATGGCTGAAGTTCCTAAGGAACTCGTGGAGGCTGCACAGGTTGATGGAGCGGGGCACGTGAAAACATTCGTGTCGGTCATGCTTCCCCTGATGGTTCCGGCGATCGCGTCATTCGCGATTTTCCAGTTCCTGTGGGTGTGGAATGACCTGCTGGTTGGTTTGACTTTCTCGGGTGGCATGGAGCTGACCCAGCCGCTGACTGCGCGCTTGGCTTCCATGGCTGGCTCGCGTGGTCAAGACTGGCACTTGCTGACTGCAGGCGCGTTCGTTTCAATGATTATTCCGCTGGCAGTGTTCCTAACTCTGCAACGCTACTTCGTGCGCGGCCTGATGGCCGGATCCGTGAAGGGATAGCGGGTGTAGGTGCCCTGAAAGTGGCGGACATGCTTAGAGCCCCGAGCTTTTGCTCGGGGCTCTAAACTATCCCATCAACACAGTGCGAGTTTCTTAGCCTCTGGAAAGTCCATGAAATCTCGAACCCTTCAACCAGTCGGTTTAGCCGGCCCGTCGAAGTTATTCATAACTGTAGGTTTTGAATCTGTGCGTAGGTTGAAATGAATCTTAGAGTTTCCTGAAAATTTGGAAATAAAATGTGAGCCTTGTCTCATTTAGGTGATGTTGGGGCCGGTTTTCATTTTGAACTTAAATTCTCTTTGCGAATTAACTTAGGCGCAGACAGGGTAACCTCAAAGAGTTAGCAATGTTGCTTCTTTAAAACCAGGGGGATTCACTTGGGTTGGATAGAGTCTGTTGAACATAACCGCTGGCTGAGCCACCAGATGCAGGCCTTGATCTGTGTGGGCCGTAAGGCAATGGTTGAGACTGGCTTTGGTTTTGTCACATCCGAGGGCGAGATTGATACGTCTCAGCCGGTTGATCTTGCAATGACGGGGCGTTTGACGCACGTGTTTTGTCTTGCAACCCTCATGGGCTTGCCCGGTTCTCGTAAGTATGCGGATCACGGTATTAAGTGTTTGCGAAAGTATTTTGTTGACCCGGAGCACGGTGGTTGGTATCCGGCCATTAAGCATGAGCTTGATGCGGATGGAAACGGAATTCCGTGTGAAGAGGCGCTGGAGTCGAAGTCCCAGTATGCGAACTCATTCATGATGTTGGCTGCGGCTTCGGGCGTGGCGGCAAACCGTCCGGGAGCGCATGATCTGCTACTGGAAGTTATTCGTGATCAAGAGGCGCACTGGTGGGATGAGAGCGTAGACCGTGTTCGCCACCGGTATTCGCGTGACTATTCTGAGGTTGCGAAGTACTACGGTATGGATTCGAACTTGCACACCACCGAGGCCTACCTCGCGGTTGCAGAAGTTATGAATGATCCGATTTGGATTGACCGCGCCACTTCAATCCTGAAGTTTGTTTACGAAGAGGCCGGTCGAAATGATTGGCGCATTGGCGAGCATTACGACGAGAACTGGCGTGCCATGCGTGAGCATTACGGTCATTCACGTCTGGATAAGTCAGTGCCGTACGGCGTAGTGATTGGACACCAGTTTGAGTGGTCCAGGTTGGCGTTGCATGTTCGTGCCGCTAACCGCACGCTGGGTAGGCAAAGCCCGGATTGGTTGCTGGAGTTTGCGCGCGAGATGTTTGAGCGCACTCGCGTTGACGGATGGCGCCGTAACGGCAAGCCGGGGTTTGTGTACACGGTTGATTTTGAAGGCAACCCGGTGTCTACGAACCACATGTACTGGGTGGCTGCGGAGGGTATTGCCGCAACGGTGGCTTTGCGCCGTGCTCATCTTGATGACGGTGCCAGCTTGGGTGAGGTGGAGCATTACGACCACTGTTACCGCTCGTGGTTGGACTTCATTGAAGAGTTCGTTATTGAGGAGCCGGGTCAGTTTAGGCGCGAGCTTGATGAGAATAATGATGTTGTGGAGTCCAGCTTGCCGGGCTTGCCGGATAACTATCACGCCGTGCAGGCTTTGCTGATTCCGAGGTTGCCGTTGTGGCCGCCGTTTGCGTCCGCACTGTCGCGTGGCTTGTTGGATCATCCGCAGGAGCCGCCCAAGGATCGCAAGGGGTTCAACCTGTTTAAGCGTCGTGACGCTGAAGACTGATTAGGTAGTCAAATGAGTGGTGGTCATCTGGGAATCCGGGTGGCCGCCACTTTTCTGCTCGCGGGCTGCGCGGAAGGTTAGCCGGGTTTTGCTAGAGGGTGATTACGATCTTTCCGAAGGTGGAGTCGCCGCGCCCAGCAATCGCTTTGTGGGCGGCAGCGATTTCTTCGAGTGGGTAGGTCGCTCCTATGACCGGCTTGATCTGGCCCACTTCAACAGCTGGCCACACGTGTTCGCGCAGTTGTTGAAGGATCTCGATCTTGCGCTTTGGTGTTTGGGAACGCAGGGTTTGCGCGGTGATAGAGGCGTTCTTGGCGAGGAGGTAGCCCAGGTTAAGCTCGGCTTTCGCCCCTTGGAGCAGCCCGAGAACAGCGAGGTGTCCATATCGCGCGAGAGCTTTCAAATTGGTGCTCAGGCCGCCTGCTCCAAGTACATCCATGATGACGTCCACGCCGCTTGGTTGTAGCTTCTTCAGCTGCTCAAGCCACGCGTCGTGGTAGTCAAAACACTTGCTGGCGCCAAGGTCTTGCACTCGCTTGCACCGCTTGGGTGTTCCCGCGGTTGCGTACACGGTATTGCCCATCGAGTTAGCTAGCTGCACAGCGATGGAACCAACTCCGCCTGATGCTCCGTGGATAAGAACGGACCGGCCCGGGTTTGACGCAAGCTTGCCGATGTTTTCCAAGATCATCCACGAGGCCGCCGCCGATTCCACCAGGCCCATTGTTGCTACGAGTGTGCCAAGATCTGGGGCGCTCGCGGGTGCTGGGTGAGAGGACTCTTGCATGTCCGGATTGGCGTTTGCCTGGTTAATCTCGGCTCGTATGGTGGCGGTTGTGGAGGCGGGTAGCTTGGGAATAGGCAACACTTGCCGAGCGTCAACAACGGCGTGGTCGGCGTACCCTCCGCCCTCTAGAAGCGCGCACGCAGCGACGCCCTCATGAATCCATGAACACCCTGGTAGGGAAGCGGCCTCGCTACCAACTTGGTCGATGATTCCCGCGCATTCGAGGCCGAGGACGCGGCTGGCGCCCCGCGGCGAGGGGTAAGCGCCTTTTGATTGCAACACGTCAGCGGGGTTCACTGCGGTTGTGAGCACTTTGATGCGAACCTGGTTGGGTGCGGGGCTTGGAGGCTCGATGTGGATCAGTGAAAGGCGGTCGCTGAGCTGCGTCACGCCGGTGGCGTTTGCAAAGTGGGTTTGGTCCGCGGCGCTGATGATTGCTCTCATGGTTCCATGATGCCCGCAATGTGGACAAAATTTGGAACCGCGCCTGTGGTGCACTTTGCAAATGGCAAGTTTCAGGGTTTAAGTAAAACCGGGTTACACTAGGGAATCGTCGGGAGGGTTGACCGAGCGGCCGAAGGTGACGGTCTTGAAAACCGTTGTGTCCTCACGGGCACCAAGGGTTCAAATCCCTTACCCTCCGCAACAGGCCCCGGTATTTCGTTGAAATACCGGGGTTTTCTTGTTCTCGTCCATCCTAGGTTTCCGAGGCCCCGCACTCGCAAGTTTGCGCTCCACCTTCTGAGTGTCGTAGTTTCCGGCACGCGAAGAGTCTTGAGGTGGCCGGGGCGTTAGGTGTGGTTTTGGCCCCCATTTAGCGGATCGTTTGGAAACGCATCGCCCTACCCTTTAAGATGGGTTGAGTCTGGAGCTGTCGCATAGTGGCCTAGTGCGCCTCCCTGCTAAGGAGGTTGGGGCGTTCGCCCCTCGCGGGTTCAAATCCCGCCAGCTCCGCCAAGTGAAGTCTCGCGACAAAGTCCCCGCTGTGTCGCGAGATTTTTTATTGCGCGAAGGGGCGTAGATCCTGCGTGTGGATGCCGGTCCGGGATTCGTTTCAGTGGCCCTGAACGTTTGCTCGAATCGTTGAACTGGTATACCCCGAGGGGTATCGTTGTCGATAACTCGTTCTCGAGAGTCCCTAAAAGCGAGATGTAACGCTCCTTATCGTGAGATGAGGTGTTCTGGGGCTCCGGATGCGAGCAGGTCCCTGTCCTAATCACGCGAGTGCAAAGACGTACTCGAAGGAGATACTCATGAGCTCCCAGACGAAGAACTCTTCTTGGATGCCTCAGGAGATTCTCGATTCAGCACCATCTCCTCTTGAATGGAAGCGTCGCTGGATCGGACTCCTGCTAGGTGTTGTTCTAGCCGGCATTGTCTATCTAATTTTCCCATCGAGCGGAGCCGACCTGGTGAACGCTACCGTTACCGACGGAGAAACTGTTTACAGCCTCACTTCGCTTAGACTCACCGCAGCGGGCGCGGTACTGATGGGTGTTTGGTGGATGACCGAAGCGATCCCGCTGGCAGCCACTGCGCTCGTGCCACTGGTTCTGTTCCCGACCTTCCAGGTCATCGACTTCAAGGCCATCGCAGCTCCGTATGCCTCCTCGACAATCTTCTTGTTCATGTCCGGCTTCATTCTGGCTCTTGGCATGCAGCGTTGGAACCTCCACCGTCGCCTGGCCCTGCTGGTTGTGCGCACGGTTGGAACCAGTCCTAAGCGCCTCATCGCTGGCTTCATGATCGCCACCGGATTCTTGTCAATGTGGGTTTCCAACACGGCTACCGCAGTTGTGATGCTACCGATTGGCCTGTCCGTCCTCACGCTCACGGCTGATCGCGTGGGCGGATTCAAGAATCAGAAGAACTTCTCTACCGCGCTTATGCTCGCAATCGCGTACGCCGCATCTATTGGATCGCTGGGCACCGTGATTGGTACGCCGCCCAATGCGCTACTGGTTGCATACCTATCGGAAAACCACGACATTCACATCGGATTTGGTCAGTGGATGCTGGTTGGCGTGCCACTATCCGTGGTGTTCATGACGCTCGGCTGGCTGTTGCTAACCACCATTTTCAAGCCGGAAATGGACACGATTCCGGGCGGTCGCGAGCTGATCGGTGACGAGCTGAAGAAGATGGGGAGGATGACGCGCGGCGAAAAGATGACCGGCGTGATCTTCCTACTTGCAGCACTATCCTGGGTGTTCATTCCGATCATCTTGAAGATCACCGGATCGAGCCTCAACATTGCTGACGCTGGCATCGGTATGACTGCGGCGCTACTCATGTTCCTCATTCCCGTTGATGCGCGCCGAGGAATCCGCGTTATCGACTGGAAGACGGCCGAGCGCATCCCGTGGGACGTCCTCCTGCTGTTCGGTGGCGGCCTCGCCCTGTCCAAGATGTTCACCGAGTCGGGGCTGTCCATCTGGATTGGCCAGGTTGCGCAAGGACTATCGGTGCTGCCAACCCTGCTCATTGTTGTTGCGATTACTGCGCTCATCATCTTCCTCACCGAACTCACGTCCAACACGGCAACCGCAGCCGCGTTCCTGCCGATCATCGGTGGCGTGGCCGTGGGCATCGGCCTCACGGATGGTGCGCCGCAGAACGTCATGCTGCTAACCATCCCGGTGGCGCTTGCCGCGACCTGTGCGTTCATGCTTCCTGTGGCAACTCCTCCGAACGCCATCGCGTTTGGTTCTGGCTATGTGAAGATCGGCGAGATGGTGAAGGGCGGCCTGTGGCTGAACCTGATCGGCATCGTCCTCATCACGATCACAACTTACGCTCTCGCGGTTCCGGTGTTCGGCCTCGTCCTGTAAACACCAGCCGCTTAGATAAGTCAGTCCCCCGATGGGTAAACCATCGGGGGACTAGCCTATTCAGTTGCTATAGCGCTGATTTGTGAGGTGGAATCACTTCACCCGCGAGGCGCGAACCGCGCCAACTCCAGTACCTGCAAGCATTAGGGCAACAATGGCGAGAAGCCCCGTCTCAACACCGGTCTTAGCCAGTGGTTTGCTTACACCCG
>NZ_KV811484.1:57851-78020 GCF_001813085.1 Actinomyces sp. HMSC065F11 | reverse complement strand
TGACCGTGTACTTCACGCCCTCCATGTCCTTAACGGTTGCGAACGGCTTTACCGTGCATGAGGCCGGATCGGAGGCAGACGGATTGATGAACTCCGGCGTAGCCGGGCTCACAACCCTGTCCTCACCGGGGCCGCCGGGTTCTGGCGTCTTTTCGAACGTCTTTAGCCCCATCTTGAGCGGGTTGTGGTCAGACGAACGGTACGGCGTCAGATCGAACAGCTGGTCTGCCTTAACGTTGTAGTTGTAACGCGAGTATTCGAATGCCAGCGGCTCCATCGCGTTCACGTCCCAAACGTCAGCTCCGACCACCAGATCTTTCGCAAGATCATTTGCGAGGCCGTGGTCAAGCGAGCCAACGCGTGCGCCAAACAGGTAGGAAGCATTCTGGATGTTGAACATGTCAGCAACTGAAGTGTAGCCGGCCTCCTCGATGGTAAGAACCGGATCTTCCTTAGAGTAGGAGTTCAGATCGCCAAGCAGAATGGCTGGCTTGCCAGCAAACTGAGCGGCCACCCAATTGGTGACTTCCTGAGCCTGCGCGATGCGGAGCAGGTTGTTGTTGCCCTGCCACTCGTCCTCGTCATTTTCGAATTTCTTCGCAAGGGAACCCTTGGACTTGAAGTGATTAACAACGGTTACGAACTTGGTGCCAACCGGTTGCCCCTCGTCAAGTGCCTGCCATTCTTGGGCCAGCGGTTCGCGAGCGTAACCCGTGAACCATTCGCTACCCATCAGGATCGAAGAATCTCCAATGGGGGTTACCTCTGCCGTCTGGTAGATGTAGGCCAAGCGGATGACGTCCTCGTCTGCAGGAACGTCCTTAGGGGAAGGCACAAAAGTCCACTTGTCGGCACCTGCCGCCTTGTTCAACTCTTGTACGAGTTGCTTCAACGACTCGTCACGATCGTGACCGAACTTAGCTGAGTTCTCAATCTCTTCCAAGCCAACGATGGAGGAATCCAACTCGTTAATAGCGGCAACAATTTTTGCCTGCTGACGTTCGAAAGCAGCCTTGGAGTATGCGCCGCGAACATTGCAGTAGTTGGCGGTCACAGGCCGAGCCTCGCGATCCCGGTAGTACTTACAACCTGCTTCGTTTTCACCCAGGTCGGTGAAGTAGTTCAGGACGTTGAAAGAGGTGAGGGTCAGGTTAGCGCCGGCTTCGCTGAAATCACCCGGGGCTGCCGGCCGCTCATTGTTGGTGATGTCAATCCACTTATCGGTGTTGTCCACGCCCTTAACATTCACCGGCTCGGTTGGCTGGTAGTTCCACTGGAAGCGGAAGTCTAAAACCACCGGCTTCTTGATGGTGACCTTCGAGCCTACGCGAAGCGGGTCATTTACGTTCAAATACGGAACCGGAATGAGGTGGTTCGGGTACTTGAAATTGGTGTAATCCGTAGATTGGCCATCATCGAGAGCGATAATAGAGGCCTTGTTAGCAGCTTCGAGCGCCCCAATCTCGTTGGGATTACTTGCCGGATGGTAAACGTCAGAAGGTTGGCGTAGCGGCTTGTCCTGCGTGGTGAGTAGCACTGTGCCGTAGCGGTTAGTTCCGTAGTTATCAGTAACCGTATGAGCCTTGGTGATCTGCAAAAGCATGCCTTCGAGAGCTTCACGGCCTTCCTCAGTATCTGGTGCCGCTTCGAGCTCTAGAGGCTGGATTGCTTCCACACCCTCGGGACGATCAATCTTCTTGAAGGAGGTAGCGGAGATTTGCGTGGAAGAGGTTGTAGCACCCTTGGTCTGGTATTCGCTTACCTTGCCGGTGACCTCAACAAAATCGCCAATCTGGAACTGCTTAGCGAAGTCCTTCGAGTAAATGAAGACCGCGTCCGAAGCGTCCGGGTTGGTGCCGTTGAACTGAATGTAAGCGCCGTTGAAACCGCCGGTGGGGTAGATCGCGGTGACTTCGCCACGGGTGGTCACCGTTTGGTTCACCATTGTTGAGGCTGGTCCGGTGCCCTGAATCTCCTCAATCGAAATGATGTTGGTTACCGGCTCGGGGTTTTGCGGATCAGACGGCTCTGGTGTCTGCGGGTTGGTAGGTTCTTCAGGGGTAACCGTACCCTTGCTGTTTTGCGGGGTAGCAGTGGATACCGAGAAATCGGACGTGTTGTTATTGGTGTCCGCACCGTTCGCGCGTTGGAACGATTTGTCACCCTTTGACTTGTTTGCATTTGCAGCGGACTCAAAAACCTTTGTGGCGCCCCACCCAAAGGTGTCAATTACATTTGCGTCTGCGGAAGTATCGCCCGCAACCGTTAGAGCCTCAGTGCCTTTTGCCAGGATGACGCTTCCATCATTTCCGGCAAGGCTGAAGTTGCCTTGAGCGTCCGGATCGTACTTTTGGAACGCTTCGTGTTGACCATTCTTGTCTGCCGAGTTTCCAGCAACCAAGAAGTATCCTTTAGCGGCAATCGTTCCTTGCAGAGGAGAGACGCTGGCTTTCGTGGCAGTTAGGTTCTTTTTGCTGAAGTACTGAAGTGACATGCCGTCAAGTGAGATCGCTTCAGTTGTTGGGTTGTACAGTTCAACAAAGTCACGAAGAGTGCCATCGGCACTGTCTCCGCGCGTGTAAACTTCGTTGATTACTACGTTGTCGCCCGCTGGGGTTGCCAGGGACGGCACGGGGGTGAGCGGGGTTAGAATCAGGGCGCCCGCAGCGGCTACCGCAATCCCACCCGCAAAGCGTTTGAGCTTCACCATAAGTTTCCTAGTCTCTTTGAAATTTCTTATTCACTTCGCGCTGAGGCAAATATGCACGTCTTTGTAACAGCCGCAACGCATACCTTCGGCACCTCCGGTTGAGCGCGCGTTGTTCAAGGCGTTTTGCTCGTGTCCAGCCGGTTGGGAGGTTGTCCTAACCGGACTCGCCGTTTAATGCTACTAAACAAAAAAGGTGTACTTTTCACATTTAATGCGTGACTTTTCGGCGTTGTGTCGTTGGTGTCCAACTAGACAACTGTTGTTAATACCGGCAAGCTTTTGTTAAACAACCATTTCCGCATCGGTGTATTGGAGGATCGCGTGAAGAAGCTGGTTGCACAGACGCTCGCGGTGTCGCTCGCGGCCTTCATTTTAGCTGGATGCGCTGGGGATAGTCAGACTGAAACGAAAGAAAATGAGGGAATAACCATGGAAAGCGTTGTTGAAGCTGGCACCATCTTGGACGTGCGCACGCCGGCAGAGTATGCGGAAGGCCACTTGGAAGGCGCGGTGAACATTGACGTTACTGATCCGGGGTTCGAGGACGCCATTGCCTCTCTGGATCCTAATGGGGCTTACTCCGTTTACTGTCGTTCCGGTCAGCGCTCCGGCAAGGCTGTAGCGATCATGGAGCAGAAAGGTTTCACGAACGTAACTAATGTTGGTGGGGTTCAGGATGCCTCGGCGACGTTGGGGATCGATATCGTCAAGTAACGGTTCGCCTGCCGCTTGGACTGTGGCGAGTATGACAACCTGTTGATTTGGTTGTTTGCCGGAATACCCACTAAACTTGTTCAGGTAACAACCAATGCGCTCGTAGCTCAACGGATAGAGCATCTGACTACGGATCAGAAGGTTGGGGGTTCGAATCCCTTCGAGCGCGCCAAAGCACCCACTCGGTGAGACCCATCGGCTGGGTGCTTATTCAATTGTCCAGCATATTAATCAGCACTGGCTTCGGGCAAGCAAAGGGGCGCCCGGCTGATGCCAAGCGCCCCTCTTAGTGGACAAACTCAAGTGGTCGTTTACGCAGCTACCTCAGCTTTGCGTGCGATCCGCCTATTGGTGTAGTCCAACGCCCACGCAGCAAGCGCGCCTACAACCGAAGCGCCCACGGTAATCATGAACACCTGCTGGTATCCAGCCGCGGGGTTACCCGCCTCGGTTGCGCGATCCACCAGGCCAGCCGTGGTGGGGTTGCCCCACAGGATCGAAGCGTAAGCGAGGAATGAGCCTACAGCCATTGCGGAGCCGTTGATCTCGTCAGGAAGGTTCAACTCGGCAATCGGGGCGAGGATAACTGCCTTACCCATGAATACGCCGAACGCCATGATGAATAGCAGACCCATTGCAGCCCAAATGTTGGTAGGCGGAAGCATGAAGATCGCGATCGAACCAATAGCCGTAACGGTTAGTGCCACGGCCATCATGCGAGTGGAGGATTTGAATACGTAATCCGCAAGAAGACCAGCTACCAGGCCTGCGAAAATGCCGACGAGGCCCGTGTTGAAAATGCCGAACGCGCCAGCCTGCGCATCCGTTGCCTTGAACACCAGGGAAAGGTACGGAGCGGAAGAGTAGATCAGGTTGACGTACGACCAGTAGACGCACAGCGCGGCAATGCCAGCAGCCCAAACGCGCGGGCGAGCAAGAACGTGAATAAGGCCGCGCAGAGCAGCCTTGTTCTGCGTATCGCTTTCGCTTTCAGCCTGCGCAACAGCGTTCTTAGGCACCCAACGAAGGATTGCGAAGATCAGCGGGATCAGAATGACCGTGTACAGGATTGCCATGATGCGCATGACGCTGGTGGCGTGGTCTGCAAATACTGCGAGCAGACCAACAACGATGAGGTTCATCAAGAACTCAGCGGCGCGGCGGATCGACTCAAGCAGACCCATTGCAAGGCCACGACCCTCTTGATCTTCGTCCTTAGAAATAAACGCAACCCCGTTAACCACTGCGGGCCAGCCGATGGCGTCCCAAACACCCCACGAAATCGCGATCGCGATCATTACGTTGAAGTTAAGACCGGGAATCAAGAAGAGGATGAGCGCGGTAGCGCAGCGCCACGCGGACCAGGCGACCAGGAGCTGTCGGATGGTGAAGCGGTTGTTCACCCAGCCTCCTGGCACGTAAAGGAACATTGCGATACCTAGCCAGCCCATGAGGATACCGAACTGACCAATCGAAATGCCAAGGACGTTGGTCAGTGGGATCATTAGCGATCCCTTGAACGCCTCAAATGCGGAGTACGTTAGCTGACCGGCCATTACCACCGTTAGGAACGGGGCGGCCTTGCCGCGGCGCAAAAATGCCGGGAGGCGGCTCTTCTTTCCAGAAGCTGCTGCACTTTCCATTTGTATTTCTTTCTAGTAGTTGAATTTAGATGGGTTTACTTCTTTAACATCTGGTGTGCGACGTCGGTAAAAATACCGGTCACGCCCCAGTTGAAAAGTTCATTTGCTCGTGCGGGGGAATTCACCGTCCACACGTTCACCCCGTATCCGGCCTCGCGGAACGCCTGCACCTGAGCGCGGGTCAGTGTGGAGTCGTCAGGGTGAATGTAGTCGGCTCCCACGAGCTCGAGGATGGACTTCCAGTCATCCCACAGGTTTTCGGCCACGAACAGTGCGCCCACGCTGTATTGGGGCGCCTTGTCCTTGAAGATTTTCAACAGTACGTGGTTGAACGAAGAGATGATCACCTGCGGACCATCTAGGGCTTCGAGTTCTTTTAAAATCGCGTCAACCAGTTGGAGGCTCATTTGCGCTCCGGCCTCGTTCGACTTGATTTCGATGTTCGCGTTAAGGCCCGTCTCGTTCATGAATGCCACGAGCTGCGCTAACGTGGGGATTCTTTCGCCCGCGAACTCGGGGGAGAACCAGGAGCCTGCGTCAATGTCATCCAAGTCAGAAACCGTGAGGTCGTAGTAGCTACCAGACCTGTTCGTTGTGCGATCCAAAGACGAATCATGAATGAGGATTGGTGTTCCGTCCTTCAGGACGTCCACATCTGTCTCAATCCAGGTGGCGCCGGCCTCGACTGCTTTCTTGAAAGCGGCCATGGTGTTCTCGGGAGCGATGGCACTGGCGCCGCGGTGAGCGAAAATTGTCTTATCCATTTTTTAAAACCTCTTTGTTAACCGATAAGGGCCCCAGA
The DNA here is from genome assembly GCF_001813085.1 of Actinomyces sp. HMSC065F11. Lineage (NCBI taxonomy): Bacteria > Bacillati > Actinomycetota > Actinomycetes > Actinomycetales > Actinomycetaceae > Actinomyces > Actinomyces sp. HMSC065F11. The sequence goes on along the minus strand of NZ_KV811484.1, from coordinate 72,151 downwards.
TTACAGCCAAATTGAGTAGGTAAAATCAAAAATGCTGCTCAGACGTGTTTTGCTGACCAAAATGTGCAGTTCTTCTAACGAGTTTTCCAGCTTGGGAGGACAGAAATGAACACGACTAATGTGAAAATTAAGTGTCTAACGCGTTAACAATGGGTAAACAAGGTGAGCCAGGTCACTCCTCTGAGCAGAGTTTTGGATCTTCTCCCGAGTGTCTGACGTCTGTTCAAATGTTTGGCTAGCTGTTTGCCTGTCGTTTCTAATAGCTCTCTGCTCGCGAGAGCAGGGCACCGTCTGTATTGCCTAATCTCCGTCTTAGTGGTTTAAGATTGACGGCGTGTGAGTGCTCGCAGTAGTGCTTGCTTCTTACGCTTTCGCGCCTTGTTCCCAGGGGCTTGCGGTTATACGTAGCGTTTGCAGGTCGCTATCACCTGGTCCCCGTAAGAACCGCCGAACAGCTCTGCGTGGATTATCAAAATGTGAAGTTGATGCAAACCAATGCGTTCTTGCCAACCGGCTTCAAGTTTAGATTCGGCCTCGTAACCGGCGTAAATGTCACCCAGGTGGGGCTGGCCGAAGACGCTTAGGTCAGCCAGATCCTTCTCCGCATGGCCGCCGCATGCTGCCGGATCGATCAGCACCCCTACTGTTCCTGGTAGGTCTTGATGAGTGGTGCCGAGTCCGGCATTTGCGGGCGCCCAATCAAGTAGGTCAGAGCGCGACCACAGTACGTTGCCGCTCCAAAGATCGCCGTGGATCCTGGAAGCAGATGTTTTGACGAGGGCGGGCTCGGGCGCATCAAAATCGCCGTCGCGAAGGCGTTCGCACACCTGGTCAACAACCCGCATGTATCCGCGCGGAATCGCTCCATTGTTAATGGCTACTGGAAGGTGTGGCAAGATGCGTTCTTGCGCAAAGAAATCGCCCCACGTGCAGTATTCTCCGGGCCTGGTGAATGACAGGTTAGCCATCCCCATCCAGCCGCGACCTTCCCAGCCCAGGGGAGCCTGCCCGTAGTAGTTCGCTCCCTGCGCATGTGTTAGTGCCAAAGCTCGACCAAACTGGAACGCCGCTTCCTGCGTGACCGAGCTGCTTTGCACCGCCCTCGTCGAGATTTCTCCATCTTTAACGCTGACGACGGGCACCACGTGTGCTCCACCAAACTCCATGGCTTCACCAAGCCACTGCAAACCCAGCGCTTCCAGTTCCGGTGCATCTGGGTTCGATGAATCAGTTTTGACAAACACGTCGTTATTGCGGCGAACACTCATGCTTCCACTATTGCAAAGCAGGCATGGAAGCGCGAGTGGCTGGAGGTTGGATAGGTGTGGTTATGCAGGTTTGTAGGTGTAGAAGTTTAAATTGCTAAAAGCAAAGTAGCTGAGATCTTGTCGAATATAGTAGAAATGCTATATTTAGAGATGTAAGTTATATAGATTGTTTGGAGGGTGCATGGCTGCCTTGATAGAAGCGCACGGTCTGCATTTCGCTTACGGGAAAGTGCAGGCCCTGCGTGGCATTGACCTGTCGATCAGCCGGGGAGAGGTTGTAGCTATCCTCGGCCCAAACGGCGCTGGTAAAACAACCTTTGTCGAAACCCTCATGGGCTCCATTAGGCCAGACGAGGGTGACATAAGAGTATTCGGAAAGCATCCGACTGATTTTTCTGCCCGTGAATGGACGCGGATCGGCCTCGTGCAACAACACTGGAAAGATCACGAAAAGTGGCTCGTCGAAGAGCACCTGAAGTGGATCCAATACGCACATGAAAGTATCGGCGCAGACACGTATGACCCGTTCGAGCTGTTGGCAAGCCAGGGTCTGGGAGATAAAAGAAAAGCGAAAATGAGTTCCCTATCTGGTGGCCAACGCCGGCGCGTAGACTTCATCGCCGCCATGATTTCCAAGCCCAACCTGCTCTTGCTCGATGAGCCAACCACCGGCCTCGACCCGGAGGCGAAGGCGATGATCCATGACATAGTGAGTGCCTCCGCAGACCTTGGAGCAACCGTTGTGCTAACAACTCATGACCTGCATGAAGCTGAAAAGCTGGCGTCGCGCATCCTCATTATCAAAGACGGCAAGCTCATCGCGGATGCCAGCGTACCTGAACTTAGTGACCAGCTTGCAAAACCCGCACAGATTACGTGGAAACAAGACGGCAAGCGCTTTGTTCACGCTACCAATCATGTGGAAGCGTTTGTCAAAACGCTGGATCTAGATGTCATAACCGGCCTTTCAATCTCGCGGCCCACGTTAGAGGACGCCTACCTTGCCCTCGTCGATGACAAGAAAAACAACGATGCGGTCGAAGTGAAACCAGCTGAGGTGAAGGGAGGCGTGCTGTGAAAGTGTCTGGATTCTTGAAAATGATCGGCATGCATGTGAAGGCCGAGATACGCATAAACCTACTGGGCGCTGCTATCTTCAATTTATTCTTCACACCCCTGGTGATTTTAGGTGTGGGCAAATGGATAGATGGCAAAGTCTTGGAGCAGATCGGGACCTCGATCGGCAGGTACATGGTCATTTCGATGACTGCGGGACTTTCGATGCTAATCATCATTCAGCTGACCTCGGAGATGATGATGGAACGTAGTTCCGGGGTTTTGTTGCGCGCCAGGTCGCTGCCGAATGGGCCTATGGCGTGGGCGATCGGTAAATCAATTTCGACTGGCATCGTTGTGTTGCTTATGCAGATTCTAATTCTGATCGGCGGATTCGTTTTCTTTGATATGAGCCAGTTAGGTGCGGGAACCACGCTGCTGGTAGTGCTGGTTATGTTGTTCTCTGTTGCTACGCACGCTCCCATTGGGTTGATTCTCGGAAGCTTAGTCCGCGAAATGTATGGAAATGTCGTGATTACCCTGGGCGTGCTCGCTTTGTTCGCGACTTCTGGGATCGCGTTTCCTTTAGATATTTTGCCCCGACCGGTGCAGGCGGTGCAGCTAGTTTTGCCAACGTTCTGGTCTGGCCACCTTGTGCGCTCCGTGGTGATGCCCGCCCAGGCTGGCGCCGCGGAGGTAATTGGGTCGTTCCAGCCCTTGCTAGCCTCGGGTATTCTTGCTCTGTGGCTCGTAGCTGGGTTTTTCGTTGCATCGTTCTTGATCAAACGCTTCTTCCGCCACGAGTCGATAGGAGCAATGCAGAAAATGCAAAATAATCTTCGTAGTCAATTGGGTGCGTAATGGCTGAGGATCGAGTTTATAACCGCATCGCAGTTATGCGGGCAGACAGGGGAGTCTCGCGACGCGAACTTGCTGACGCCCTTGGCGTGCACTACCAGACGGTTGGCTACCTAGAGCGCGGCGAGTATGCTCCCTCGCTTGCCCTCGCACTCCAACTGGCCGCGTTCTTCGATGTTCCAGTTGAGTCCCTATTTTCTCTAAGAGAATTCCCACCTTTGCGCTGATTTTTATTTTTCGACGAGGCTGTTGTAACCATTCGCGGATAGTAACCACAGTAGGTGAGTAGATACAAAGACCGGCCCCTGCATGCGTAGGGGCCGGTGTTTTGCTTGGCTATTTCGCCCTGCGGTTTAGAGTAGCTCCTTGCGAAGCTGTGCGGGCGTTTTTGGCGAGTAGTAGGCCGGAGGAATGTCGAAAACGGTTGCGGCCCCGCGCTTGCCAGCCTCGAATAGGCGCGCGGTTGCCCGTGCGGTTGCGGCAACCATGGCGCCCGTGAACTCCGGATTAGATTCGAGGGTGAGGCGGTATGAGATCGCCTGGTGTGTTCCCGGGGACGTCTCGCCGGCTCGAATCACTTCGCCGCCGTGCGGCATTCCCGAATGGTCACTGGCCATTTGTTCGGCGCTAATGAACTCAACCGTGGTGTCATAGTCCGCAAAATAGGCAGGCATAGTGACGATAGCTTCGCGAATCGCGGCCTTGTCAGCGCCCTCTTGCGCAACTACGTAGACCAGGCGCGTGTGCTTATCCCGCGTGGAAAGCTCAGCGTTTTGGCCGGCGCGAATGCTCTCTTTGGCAGCTTCTACGGGAAGCGTGTACTGGACGGCGTCAGCCACGCCCTCGATGCGGCGAACCGCCTGCGAATGCCCCTGAGACACTCCCGGCCCCCAAAATGTTGTGGTGGAACCATTGGGGAGCACAGCCTGTGCCATGAGGCGGGTCAGAGAGAACAGGCCGGGATCCCAACCGGAACTGATCACGCTGACGTGGTCCGCGGCTTTGGCAGCCTCGTCAATCGAATCAAAATAGGCGGGAATGTTGGAGTGGTTATCGTAAGAATCAACCGTGTTGAACAGGGCCGCAAACTGCGTTCCTTGATTTACGAGGTCAGTGGCCGAACCCCCACAGTTCACGCAAACATCCACCTGCCCAACGTACTTGGGGGCGTCCTCAATGGGTGCTGCCGGGACGAACTTAGTTCCCAAGCTTGCCGGGTCGCGGCGGGTGAAAATGGTGACGAGCTCCATGTCGGGGCTTTCATGCACGGCCAGCTCAACTGCTCGCCCCAGGTTTCCGTACCCGTTAATGGCAACTCGGATCTTGCGTGATTGTGACATGACCTCTCCTTTCGTTGCCTATAGTGTTCCGCGTTTACCACGCCCCTCGCATCCGCAGTTCATCATGTGGTTCAAAAGCGGGGCAGGCGGGTTGCATGCTCCTCGCGCTAGCGGGGTTTACCTTATCGCCAGCCGAGCGATTAGCGGGTTTCAAAAATAATGTCCGTACCCTCTGCTTAGATAAAAACAACCAAAAAGATGACACTTTGTGAGGGGCAAATGCTTAACGCAGCGACGCGGAAACTGTGGGCGAAGAGTTCCAACTACGAGGGTGGACAACCAACGGCGTGGCTTCCCCTGTACTTGCATGCCATGGACGCGATGGGGGTGGCTGACAAATGTTTAGAAGAGTGGATCGCACCCATGCAGTTCGAGACGCTGATGAATCAATCCCCTAGAAGGCTTTCGAAAGAAGCGGTCAAAGCACTCGCGCGATTCCTTGTGGGCGCTCACGATATTGGCAAGGCAAGTCCTCCGTTTTCGGGGAAAGTGCCTGCGCTACACGTGAACGTGATTGATTTAGGATTCGATAATCCCTTCATAGCCCCGATGACTCGTTCGGCTTTGAAGCACGGATTGGTTGGTGCCGAGTTTGTGTCTGCCTACTTGATGGGACGCTCCTGGAAGCGGCGTGCGGCGGTTGCATTAGGGTCGGTCGTTGGCGGTCACCATGGGGTGCCTGCTTCGGTTATTGAACTAACTGAAGCTCGACGTTCACAAGACAAGTTGGGCGCTGAAGGTTGGGTTGAGTCTAGAGCCGAGCTTCTGGACTGGTTGTTTGAGCGTTCCGGGTTGGGGGATTTTGAGGATGAAGTTAAGGATACGCGCTGGACGCAAGCGGCATTAGTGGTTCTTGAAGGGCTCACTATTATTTCGGATTGGATTGCATCAAATGATCGCTATTTTCCGATCTTCCCCATAGGGTCGCAGGAGCCGCAAAAATATTTAGAAAATGAAGAACTTTTCCGTCAGCGCGTGGAACGAGGTTGGAACCTGGTTCATATTTCTCCAACTTGGGAAGCGGCGAGCTTGCAGGGCGACGCTGATGAAGTGGTGAGGCGTAGGTTTGGATTAGGGCCGTCTGCGGTAGCGCGTCCACTTCAGTCAGAAGTGTTGAACGTTGCGAGACAGATGGATGCTCCGGGGATTCTCTTGATTGAAGATGTCATGGGGGCAGGGAAAACCGAGGCCGGGCTGCTCGCGGCAGAAATCCTGGCTCAAAGGAGTGGTGCTTCCGGAATTCTGATGGTGTTGCCTACCCAAAGCACTACGGACAGCATGTTCGCTCGCGTTAAAAATTGGGTTGAATCGGGTACTGATCTTGCCGGTAACGCAAGTGAAGCGACTATGGCGCTGATGCATGGAAAAGCTCAGATGAATGAGCTGTATCAGAACATGGAATTTGCGAATTCGTACAGTGCATGGGACTTCGGGTTTGACTCAGAAGGATACATTCCTTCCATTCCAGATGTATCTAATAGTGAGGCGAATATTTCTGGCAAGACGGTTCGTTCGCCGTGGATGTCAGGCAAGAAGAGTCTTCTGTCTGAGATCGTTGTTGCAACAATTGATCAACTGTTAATGGTCGCTTTGCGAGCCAGGTATTTGGCGCTTAGGCACATGGGGATTAGCCGCAAAGTTGTGGTTATTGACGAGATTCATGCTGCGGACGTGTACATGCGCGAATACCTTTATATGGCTTTGGAATGGTTGGGCGCTTATGGTGTGCCGGTAGTAGCGCTGTCTGCAACGTTGACTCCTAGTATTCGAAAAGAGATTACAGATGCCTATGCGCGTGGGGCATTAGTGCGAGATGAAGCGGGGCAGAAGAAAGCGGTCCGAGCCAGAAAGGTGAGTGAGCCTGAAGCAGGCCAGCCAGATTTGCTCTATCCAGTGCTCACCTACACGAAGCAGAAAAGGGCAACGAGTATCGAAATGCCGCAGGCTTTGCCCGCAAAGTGTGTCAATTACGAGTTCGTTGAAGAGCGAGACATTCCTGGCCTTGCAAGCCGTCTACTTGACGATGGTGGATGCCTGCTGGTAGTTCGCAATACTGTCAAGGATGCGCAGAAGGTGTACGGCGAGCTACAAGAGATCTTCGGGGAGGACGTGCGGCTTGTGCACGCTCGATTCACGTCTAAGCATCGTTCAGGAAACGATGCTTGGTTGCTTAAGAGATTTGGTAAACCCGGCGCGGATGTGTGCAGGCCGCGTAGGCAAATCGTGGTAGCAACTCAAGTGGTTGAGCAAAGCCTGGATTTAGATTTCGACGCAATAATCACTGATTTAGCGCCTATCGATTTAGTTTTTCAGCGCATTGGTAGAGTCCACCGTCACGAACGCGAGCGGCCCGAACGGCTTCGTACACCCAAGTGCTTCTTAATTGGTGTTCCCGATTTAGGTAACGACGCTCCGCAAGAGATGAAATCTATCAAGTGGAACGTCTACGAACCGTTGCTTCTGCTTCGAACCGCCGAGCTGCTACGTATGAAGCAACCGCGTCAGTTGGTGATTCCAGACGAAATACCGGAACTGACATATCAGGTGTTTGATTGCGCGGGTGCAAGTAACCCCAGGTGGGAAACGGCTGAGTCCGTGTTAGAACAACAAGCTGCTGATACGGCGCGTTCTCGCCAAGAAAGCGCAAAAACATTCCGCTTGCGTAGCCCCGGTGAAGGCAGGGATGGGCTAACCAATTGGCTCGATGCGTCGACTACAGATGATGATGCGTCCGCCAGGGCTCGCGTTCGTGATGGAGAAGACACAATAGAAGTTCTACTCGTTGAAGATGAGGGAACTGCGGACAACCCGGTGTGGAAGATTTTTGATCCGGGAAGTGACCGCGATGTTAGATTCCTGCCAATGAACGGACCTATATCTGACGAAGAAGCGAGACTTTTGAGCGAATCAATGGTGCGTTTGCCCGCGTTCGCCGCAGATGTTCGCTATATTGATAAAATATTAGATCAACTTAGTTATCATGTTGGTGAGTGGCAGAAAAACAGGCTGGTTGCAGGCCAACTAGTTTTGCCGCTTCGAGATGGGCAGGCCGTGTTGGCTGGAAGAAAATTGAGGTACACACGAGAAAGAGGTCTTGAGGAGGTCAAGGATGACTGATAGATACTTCAATCTTGTAGAGGAAGAATGGCTTCCCGTGACCTTTCTTGATGGAAGTGTTCGTGAGCTTTCATTGAGAGAAGTGTTTCGGGATGCCGAGAATATTCGGTCTATCTCATCGGAGTTAGGAACGATGGATGGCGCGATTTTGCGGCTGCTGTTAGCAATCGTGTATTGCGCTTATCGTGAGTTTGACGACGAAGATGTTGTTGAGGTTTTTGACTTTGAAAGTTGGGAAGACGCGTGGGAAGATCCGGCGCTGATGTATTCCACGGTCGAAGAATACCTTGACCGGACAAGAGATCGTTTTTGGCTTTTTGATGCGGATTCGCCTTTCATGCAGGTTGCGGATCTTGAAACTAAGTCAGGTAAGACGGATTCGATAGCGAAGATCATTGCGGAGATTCCAGATGGTGAGCCTTTCATGGTTATGCGCAGCGGGGAAGGGGCTGAATCGGTAAGTCTCGCTGAAGCTGCGAGATGGCTCGTCCACTGTCAGGGTTACGACACGTCTGGGATCAAATCGGGAGCTTTGGGCGACCCGCGAGTAAAAGGCGGGAAAGGCTACCCCATAGGCACAGGTTGGGCAGGCCAACTGGGACTGATATGGGTTGAGGCCGAAAACCTGCATCAAACGATTCTTCGTAACCTGGTTCCGGTAGATTATTTCGCGGATCTTCAGCTCGAATACCCGAATCCCGCAGGTGATCTAGCGCCCTGGGAGAGAACGCCAGACACTTCGCAACAGCGAGGCCCTGCGGGTGCTGAACAAGCGCCGCTTAACGGCATTGTCGAGCTTTTGACATGGCAGTCACGTCGCGTTCGGCTCTTTAGAGAAGATGATCGTGTTCATTCAGTTTTGCTTGCGCAAGGAGACAAAATTCTTCCCCAACACAAGCAGGATTTCGAGACGATGAGTACCTGGCGGTATTCGAAACCGCAGTCAACAAAATTTAAGACTGATGTGTATATGCCGCGAATGTACGATCCGTCCGTTGCAATGTGGCGAGGTTTAGAATCCGTACTGGTTGGAACCAGCCCTAAATATGTAGGTCGTAATAAGACGGAAGTTCCTCGCTACTTGCCCTCCGCAATCGTCAAATGGAATGCGCACCTAGTATGGCAACATTTTGTGAGCGAAAAAGAGATCGTTCCGCTGCGGGGAGTGGGTTATGAGTACGGGCCGCAGTCATCGTCCTATGCCGAGCTTTTTGACGATCGAGTTCTTTTACCAGCTTCATTACTATCTAGTACTTCGATGCGTCGGCTGATTATAGACACGCTTTCGTCTACTCAGGATGTGGTTACTCATATTTCTTATTTTGCTTCCAACTTGTTGAAGGCAACGTCAATAAGTAGTTCATCTGATCAGGCGACTATGGCGCGCGATAAAGAAAAACAAATTACTTTCTTCATTCTGGATGAACTATTCAGGCGCTGGCTTGTTTCAGTTGGTTCAAATGAGAAAGAAGCCCGTCAAAGATGGGCGGATCAGCTTAGAAATGTTGTGCGACAGCGTGAAGAAGAGCTGTCAAGATCGGTCAACGAAGCCGCCTACTTGGGGAACGAATCCATGAGTTTAGGGAAGGCACAAATCTTCCTGAGGATAGCTGTTAGTAAAACTTTGAGAAACTACGAGGGGGATGAAACTGATGAGCAGTGAAGCTCAGTTGTTGAGTTACACCGAGAAAAGAAACCAACTCGCAAAACTGGTGGTAGCCAGAATTCGCTCTTTGTATGCGAAAGCAGAAGCTGGTGATTCCACTTCGAAAGGTCAACTTGCCACCTTGCGGAGGTCTATTTTTGCTCCATATGCGGCAGACCCACAGGTTTGGGATTTGACGCATGTGCCTGATGGGTTGATGCCTCCTATTAGAGGCGAACGGTTAACTCATGAAGAGCGGGTAGTTCATGCCGCGATGTGCCTGTTTGCACGCCACCAGCAAAGCAAGTCGGATCTCATGCACAAGGAAGGTGTCAGCTTTGCTGGGGCAGCGAGGCAGCTGGCTTTCATAGAGGGAAGCGAGTCTGAAGGTGTGCGAAGGCGTATGAACGCAGCAGCTACAGCAGTCTCGTTTGATGAGTTAGTTCGCCATATTGCAGCTCTCATATCAATGATGCGCGGGGCGAATATCAAGCTCGACTATTACAAGCTGGTGCAAGACCTATTCGACTATGATGCCGCGTTTGGTCGGGAACGGGTCCGGCGCGCCTGGTCACGAGACTACGTATCTAACAATCTTGATAAAGAACTAACTGACAAGTGAGGACTCTCATGTTTATTGACATTCACGTTATTCAACCGCTGCCTTCTTCCAATGTAAACCGTGATGAGACAGGAAGCCCAAAGACCGCGCTGTACGGCGGTGTTAGGCGCCACCGAGTTTCTTCGCAATCTTGGAAGAGAGCTACCCGGGAGACATTTGGAGCTTTCGTTTCGGATGAGTATTTGGGCACTCGCACTAAGCGTGCTCTTGAACTGGTGGCAAAAGAAATTGTTCAGCTGGACCCAGAGGCAGCTGAGCGGGCAACCGCGCTAGCCGAAGGCGTGTTCAAACAGCTTGGTATTGGTACGGAAGCCGTAACTAAGACTGACGGTGATGGTGAGGAGAAAGCTAAAGAGCTAAAGACGCTGTTCTTCCTCTCTAAAGCTCAGGTTCGGGCCCTTGCTAATCTTGCGTTAGAGAGCGAGGGCAAGCCGAAGAAGACTGAAGCTATGAAAGCTTTGCAGTCTGATAATGCTTTCGACATGGCCCTATTTGGACGTATGGTGGCTGATACGCCAGCTTTGAATATTGATGCTGCATGTCAAGTGGCTCACGCCATTTCCACTCATGCGGTTGAGACTGAGTTTGACTACTTCACAGCTGTTGATGACTACAAAGCGATGACTGATAAGACTGATGCGGGCGCCGGAATGATCGGAACCGTAGAGTTCGTATCTTCCTGTTTGTACCGTTACGCAACGATAAATGTTCGTCAGCTGGTTTCGAATTTGGAAAGTTCAGATGATGCACGCAACGCCGTGGAAGCTTTCCTTAAAGCATTTGTGAGTTCCATGCCTTCAGGCAAGGTGAACACGTTTGCTAACAACACGCTGCCGGCAGGTGTTTATGTGACTTTGCGTGAGGGGCCGATGTCTTTGGTAGGAGCGTTTGAGTCCGCAATTCGTTCCGATCGTGGTGACGGGTATGTGAAAAAGTCTGTCGATTCGCTGATTGACTATGCACAAACCATGTATGAAGCGTACGGCGATCCGAAGGACCAGTTTGTAATGGTTGCGGACAGGGCCGCTGGCTCGCTTACAAGGCTTACAGATAACAAGTTCTCGCTAGATTCGCTTGCGACGCAAGTGGCGGCTACCGCAATTCCGACAGGTGATGGCGAGTGACCACGCTTCTGATTCGAATTGCGGGACCTCTTCAATCGTGGGGTGATTCCTCGAGGTTTACGGTCCGTGGTACGAGGCGGGAGCCAACTAAGTCCGGAATTGTAGGGCTTTTGGCTGCCGCTCTGGGCCGGCCTCGCGATGCGTCTGTAGATGATCTAGCGCGCTTGAAAATGGCTGTGCGAACCGATCAGCCAGGCACATTGTTGGAGGATTTTCAAACGGCTGAAAATGACAGTGGGAGGAAGATGCCTTTGACGCGGCGACTTTATCTTGCTGATGCGGTGTTTACGGTTGCCCTCGAAGGGGACCGTGAGTTTTTAGAAACCATAAAGGATGCGTTAAACGCGCCGGTGTTTCCCTTGTTTTTGGGTAGGCGTTCTTGCCCTCCAACAACTCCCCTGGTTATTGGTATGTCTGACCTGGGGGTGAAGGATGCGCTGGAGCCGCCTAACCTGCCATGGCAGGCGAGTGACTGGTTTAAGAAGAGGCAACTTCGCGTTGGGTATAGTGCGGATCTGGTATTTGATGCAGATGCTGAGAATGATGCTGATCCAGCTTGCTTTGTTGAAACCGTGCGGGACGTTCCGGTTAGTTTTGACCGCACGTATCGAAAGTATGCTTGGCGAAGAGTTGCGCGAACCTCGGTGGTAATGCTTGAAGCAACCAAGCCGGTTCATGACCCGATCAGTGCATTGGAGGGATAGCTGTGTATCTCAGTAGATGTGAGTTGAACCCCAACAAGCGTGGCGCGCGGGAACTGCTTGGTAGCCCGCAACGCATGCACGCTGCTGTGCTTAGTTGTTTCCCTCGGTCGATGGCTGATGCTAACGGCCGCGTACTGTGGCGGGTAGATTACGATGACCGGGCTACCTACCTCTATGTGGTTTCTGAAATGAAACCGGACCTGGCGGTCATTCAAGAACAGGCGGGCTGGCCCGAGACTCCTACGGCAGTGAGTAGAGATTATTCACCGCTTGTTGAGAATCTGGCTAAGGGGCAGCAGTTTCATTTCCGTCTGACTGCGAATCCTGTGAAACAGGAGTTTGTGAGGGGTGGGAGAGGCAAACGGGTTGGACACAAGACTCCTGAACATCAAATACGTTGGTTGTTGGAGAGGGCGTCTCAGCATGGCTTCAAAGTTGTGCCACAAGCTCTTCCTGATGGGTCAGAAGCTCCGGCTGTTGACGTAACCAGAAGTCAGCAGGTCTCCTTCTTGAAGGCAGCGGATAGTCGCCGGAGGGTGTCGCTGCGCGTTGTCACGTATGAGGGTGTTCTAGAAGTGGTCGATCCGGATCTATTACGTATGACGCTTGTTGAAGGAATTGGGCGGGCTAAAGCATATGGATGTGGGTTGATGACTTTGAGTCCTGTTAGGTAGGAAATGTAATGAGTTCACGTCCCCCGCTCGAACGTGTCGCATTACCGCGTGTAACTGATCGTCTTTCATTTTTGTATGTGGAGAGGTGTGTTATCCACCGCGATCAAAACTCTTTAACTATACGAGACGAGAAAGGCACGGTTCGCTTGCCGGCAGCAAGCATTACAACCTTGCTGTTGGGGCCTGGCACTAGTGTTAGTCATCAGGCGGTTTCGTTGGTAGCGGAGTGCGGTGTCACATGCGTTTGGGTGGGGGAGAACTCTGTGCGCTATTACGCGCACGGTAGATCGTTGGCGCAGTCTACGGCTCTATTACAAGAGCAGGCGAGAAAAGTTTCAAACGAGAGGCTTCGTCTTGAGGTTGCGCGATCAATGTACAGCATGCGTTTTGCAGGAGAGGATGTCTCTGCGTTAAGTATGCGTTCACTGCGGGGGCGTGAGGGCGCACGCATGCGGGAAGTTTATAAGCAGAACTCGGTGCGGACGGGCGTGCCTTGGACTCGAAGGGCTTACGATCCTAATCGGTTTAGTGATAGTGATCCTGTTAATCAGGCACTTTCGGTTGCAAATTACTCTCTTTATGGCGTGATACACGCGGTTATAGTGTCATTGGGCTGCTCTGCTGGTCTTGGTTTTGTGCATGTGGGGCATGACAGGTCTTTCGTTTACGACATCGCGGATTTATATAAGGCGGAGACTTCGATTCCTATTGCGTTTGATGTTGCTCGTGACTATCCGGATGATTGCGTTGTAATGGCGAGGAAGAAGATGCGGGACAGCATATTTGAGAAGAAGATCATTGAACGTGCTGTTCGTGATGTGAAGATTCTTTTAGAGGGCGAGACTGTGACGGCTGAGCAGTTGGAAGCGAACGTAGTTTCGTTGTGGGACTTGAAGCAAAGTTCTGTGGCTGCTGGTACGAACTACGCTGATTTCTAGGGCTTTTCATGATGGTTCTGGTAACAACTGCAGTGTCAACGGGTTTGCGTGGCGAGTTGACGAGGTGGTTGCTTGAAGTGTCGCCAGGAGTTTTTGTAGGAACGGCGTCTGCACGAGTTCGAGATCAGATTTGGGCGTTTACTTGCGAGAATATTGGTAGCGGCAGGGCCACCTTGATCTTTCCTCAAAGGAATGAGCAGCGTTTAGGGATTAAGACGATTGGTGATGCTTGGGAAGCTACTGACTTTGATGGCATGACTCTCATTCGTAGGCCTGACCTGTCGGACAAGGAAGTTACGGGCAAAGTGACGGATCGCGCGAAGGTGCGCGAGGCTTCGGGATGGTCGATTGCGGGGCGTAGACGTTACTACAAAAGCTCGATCGAGCGTCGGCAACGCAAATAAAGTTGGTCAGAAACACGGTTATGATTTAATTAATTCCTTAGGAAATCAACGATTCCTAAGTATGTTCCCCGCGCATGCGGGGATGACCCCCCGCGTGTATTTGGATACTCACCACGTGAAAAATGTTCCCCGCGCATGCGGGGATGACCCTATAAACGGCTAGGCATGGGCCTACCGCAAACCATGTTCCCCGCGCATGCGGGGATGACCCCCCCGATCGACCAGCCAGTAACTGTTGAAGCCGATGTTCCCCGCGCATGCGGGGATGACCCCTCAAATACCAGCCGGTAGTTGCTTTTAACACCATGTTCCCCGCGCATGCGGGGATGACCCCACGGGCGTGCGAGTAGGTAGGGTTTCGGGCAGATGTTCCCCGCGCATGCGGGGATGACCCCAGTTGTCTTAATACTTTCGTGCCCCAAACGCCATGTTCCCCGCGCATGCGGGGATGACCCCCCGCCCGCGAACGTTCAATTCCTGTCCTACCCATGTTCCCCGCGCATGCGGGGATGACCCCAGTCATTAAACTTCCTTTCCAATCAAAGACAAA
>NZ_KV811484.1:27777-57751 GCF_001813085.1 Actinomyces sp. HMSC065F11 | reverse complement strand
AGTCATTAAACTTCCTTTCCAATCAAAGACAAATGTTCCCCGCGCATGCGGGGATGACCCCGGCTAACGCGATCCAGAGCGGGGCTGTGGCCTATGTTCCCCGCGCATGCGGGGATGACCCCGAATTGCCAAAGCTAGCTAGCGCGCTTGGCGTATGTTCCCCGCGCATGCGGGGATGACCCCAGACGGAGAGGTGTGGCCGAGTAGTGTCTGGAATGTTCCCCGCGCATGCGGGGATGACCCACTTCGAGACAATGCCCGTCCTTAAAAACGCGGGATGTTCCCCGCGCATGCGGGGATGACCCCCGCGTCACCGACCTTTTGTGGTCTGCGTTTGGATGTTCCCCGCGCATGCGGGGATGACCCCGGCTTCGTGTACGTCCACGATGGGAGCATTTTATGTTCCCCGCGCATGCGGGGATGACCCCGCTCGAAGCGTCATGAGTACTCGGATGAGTTCATGTTCCCCGCGCATGCGGGGATGACCCCGCGAGGTGGACTAGCTCAGGTCTTACGATTTAATGTTCCCCGCGCATGCGGGGATGACCCCCGATACACCTACAAGGCCGGGGAAACCACCGGATGTTCCCCGCGCATGCGGGGATGACCCCGTGATTAGCGTTGTTTCGCGCGAAAAAGACGGATGTTCCCCGCGCATGCGGGGATGACCCCGAATGATTACTATTAGGGATTTGACGGACAAGATGTTCCCCGCGCCTGCGGGGATGACCCCAGCCTGGTTCGCCCAGGGTTTATTATCTCTGCATGTTCCCCGCGCCTGCGGGGATGACCCCGAGGGCAATCCGTTCCCCTTCATTGCGGCTATATGCTCCCCGCGCCTGCGGGGATGACCCGGCCGTGTACGACATCGGCGAAGAATTCGACACATCCTCCCCGCGCATGCGGGGATGACGGCAGAAGGTAGTAGGCACGCCACAGGATGGAGACATCCTCCCCGCGCATGCGGGGATGACCCCAAAGGAACAAGGCAATGAACACCTTGCAAGTCATGTTCCCCGCGCATGCGGGGATGACCCCTAGCCGTGTTGGTTTTATTGATGTCTCCGCCAATGCTCCCCGCGCCTGCAGGGATGACCCCGCCACTAATGACGTGGCTGGGCTACTCGCTGCATGTTCCCCGGAAGAAAACGGGATAAATCAGTCCAACTTCCGGGAGACAGTTCAAAATGGTCAAGGGGCTTTGAGAGAAATAGAAGCGATTATTCGTCCGGGAGCATATCCAT
Source organism: Actinomyces sp. HMSC065F11 (assembly GCF_001813085.1). Classification (NCBI taxonomy): domain Bacteria; kingdom Bacillati; phylum Actinomycetota; class Actinomycetes; order Actinomycetales; family Actinomycetaceae; genus Actinomyces; species Actinomyces sp. HMSC065F11. The sequence continues at coordinate 56,507 of NZ_KV811484.1, read as the reverse complement.
AACCACATCGAAAAGCTCGTCACTAGGGGAAGACGACACAGGGTGCACTTCCCCTTGTGAATCAACCAGAATGCACATCAGTCCTCCCATAACGGGAACGTCTGAACCGGTATCCAAGTCAAAGAGCTCATACTCGTCGTCAGAATATGTTTGTTCAAGGAGCACGCTTTCAGGCGGGTAGATCCCGTATTCGATTTTCTTATCAAGCCATTTTTGTGCAGCGTCGCGACGTGACATGTTATTTTCTCCTTGGCTCCGGTACGGATACTACTTCTAGAATGCCGTGCGTTAGTGCCGCATTGTCAAGGCTTGCATAGCCTAGGCCTACTTCTTTTGGCCTTGCTCGAGAACTGGTTCACGGGTATTTTCTTTCCTACCTGGACGCCCGAAACGCTCCCCGCACATGCAGGGTGATCTCACACGAGACCAAGAAAGACTAGAATGCTATGTGTGTTCCCTGCGTTTGCGGGGATGACCCTATTTTTTCAATTTCTGGTTCAAACACGTACCACTTCTCCCCGCGCTTGCGGGGTTTACTTTATCGCCATCCGCGCGATTAGCGGGTTTCAAAAATAATGTCCGGACCCTCTGTTTAGATAAAAATGCTCCCCTACAGGCGGGGCTTCTTAAATCAACCTACTAAGGAGAATCACAAATGAAACGCCCTATCCCTAAGGACCCCAACCGCGTCACTATCCAGGAAAAATTTGCGCTAGATACCGGCGGCACAGTAACCGGAAAAGGTAAACATTCCAAAGAGATGCGTGAATACCTTAAGCAATTGGAAGAAGAAGAAGCCAAACGAGCCAAGGAAGCCGAACAAAAGAAGCGCGCCGAGGAAGCCGCTAAAAACAGTGTGGTCGCCAGCCCTGAGGAAGGCTCGGCACCTGAGCAGCAATAGGTAGCGGCCTAGGGCGCCGCTACCCGTGAAAGACGCGAAAGGGTGGGAGGCGCGTTACCAGCACGCCTCCCGATCGGTGGGGGACTATCAAGACTCAGCCGGCCAGCACCGCGCTGTTAGTTTCACGCGGCACATACCCAAAACGTACCACGCCAGGCACCAACAACTATCCCAAACGCGACGCCCCGTTCCGCGCGTGCACGTGATCGCGTATGAGCCCATGATCGCCCGCGTAACCGGTGCCCGTACAACCAGAGCCTTTACAACGAGTGTATGCACAAAGAGCGTTTGCACAACGGCTGCCTTATGCATCCACCCGGGCGGATGCTTATATTTAACAATGTTGAGGGTTTAAAGAAATAAGGAGGAAAGCGGTGGCTGACAGTTTCTCCCCGGGCGACTCATTTGACGGAGAAATCCGAGTACCCGGCGTAGACCGCGTTTTCAAACCACGCAAGATCCTCGTGGTTCTCCTCATCCCCCTAGCCATGTCACTAATCGCAGTGTCATCCGTCAACGTAGCCCTCGCCACCATCGGTGTAGGACTGAACGCCACCGACTCCGACCTCCAATGGGTGCTCTCGGGCTACGCCCTCGCCATCGGCATCGTACTAGTACCAGCCGGGCGACTCGGCGACCTCATCGGACGCGGCACCCTCTTCCAAATCGGCCTCATCACCTTCGTAGTTGGCTCCATCCTCTCCGGACTCGCACCAGACCCAACCTTCCTCAACATCGTGCGGATCATTCAAGGCATCGGCGGCGGCCTCTTCTCACCCCAAGTCATGGGCATCATCCAACAAACCTTCAAAGGCCAAGCCCGTGCCAAAGCCTTCGGCCTCTTCGGCATGACCGTAGCCGTCGCCGTGTCAATCGGCCCCGTCCTCGCCGGCGCCCTCATCACCCTATTCGGCGAGGAACACGGCTGGCGCTACACCTTCTTCATCAACGTCCCCTTCGGCATAATCGGATTCATCCTCGCCCTCTACTGGCTTCCCTTCGCCAACGAACGCAGACGCGCCGCCGCGCGCCGCGAACGCCGCCAAGCCAAGAAAAACGGGCAAAGCCTCCCCGCCAGGCAGCGGCAAAAAATCGACCTCGACCCCATAGGCATCATCCTGCTCGTAACCGCTGTGCTCGGCATCATGTACCCATTCACCGTGCGACCACTCCGCTGGCAGCTCGCCCTCATCTTCGCGCTTGCCATCGCCCTCCTATACGCCTGGTGGCAATGGGAAGCCCACTACACCAAACGAGGCAACTACCCCCTCGTCAACCTTGACCTACTAAGAATCCCATCATTCTCCATGGGCACCATCGTTGCCGGCGCCTACTTCCTCGGCTCCACCACCACTTACACCATCATCGCGATGTACCTCCAAATAGGGCTCGGCGCCTCCGCCATGATTGCAGGCACCATCGCCCTACCCAGCTCCTTCTTCTCCGCAGTAGCCGCCCGCTGGGCATCAAACCGCGCCCTCAAAGCCGGCCGGAAAATCGTGCAAATCTCCCTCATCCTCATGATCGTAGGGTCACTACTCACCGCCGTTTCAGTGGCCCTCATCGCCAGCCAAGGCGTCAACCTGTGGTGGATGGCCGCGCCCCTCTCCCTCTTCGGCTTCGGTCAAGGCGCATTCGGAGCCGTCAACCAAACCCTCGCCCTCCAAGACGTCCCCATCCAACACGGCGGCACCGCTGGCGGCGTCAAACAAACCGTGGAGCGCATCGCCACCGCCATCGGCAACGCGATCATGACCGCCATCTACTTCGCCACGGCCCCAATGTACGGCTTCCACAATGCCGTCCTCGTCGCCTTCATCGCGATCATCACCGCGCAACTCTTCGCCCTACTAGTCGGCTACCTAGACCTACGCCGCGCCCGTAAGGCATAACAACCATTCACGAGGAGAGCGCCAACCCCTCAAACCCCGCCAGCCCGCTGGTTAGCGCGGGCCGGCGCCCGCGCCCTCAACTACCAGCCGGGCCATCAGCGGGTGAAAACACCCAGGGAGTGCGCACCATCCTGCGCCGATCAAACACGTCCAGGAACTGCTCCGCCGACCTCGCCTCAAACCCGAGCGACCCCGCGATCTTGCCCACCACGTCCGCAACTGTCCAACCCAAATCCAAGAACTCGCGCAACGTAACCGCACCATCACGCTTAGCCAGCCGGTCACCCGCCTCATTAATCACAAGAGGCACGTGCGCATAACGCGGCTGCACAAGCCCCAAAGCGTGTGCAATATAAGCCTGCGCGGGTGCTGACGACAGCAAATCATCAGCCCGCACCACCTGATCCACACCCTGAAACGCATCATCCACAACCACTACGAGGTTGTACGCCAACGTGCCATCACCGCGCTGCAACACCACGCAATCAATCGGCTCCGTCACGGTGCCAAACAAGTCATCCTCAACCGACCACACATCAACCGTCGGATTCAACCGCAAAGCAGGACCCCGACCCACACTAGCCAGCTCTGCCCTGCGCCGCTCCCGCTCTGCCGGCGACAAATTGCGACACGTTCCCGGATATGAACCCGGCCGCACATGCGGAGCGCTCGCCGCCTCCTTAATATCCCTACGCGAGCAGTAACACTCAAACAACAACCCCGCCTCGCGTAGCTGGCCAATCGCAGCCTCATGCGCCGGCCTGCGAGTGCTCTGGAACAGCACATCGCCATCCCAATCAATACCCAGCGTCGCTAAATCCTCAATCTGACGCTGCGCCGCGCCCTGTTTCACCCGGTCAATATCCTCCACGCGAAGCACAAAATCGCGGCCCGACTGTCGCGCCCACGCCCACGCCAACAACGCCGTGCGCAGATTACCAATGTGCATATCACCCGACGGACTCGGCGCAAACCTACCAGCAGCCACGCGGCCTCCCCTCCACACGTTCAATGCGTAAAAACAAGCCTACCGCCGCAAAAACCATGCCAGCGAAATCATGCCTACACCCAAAATGCCAACCACAACCGCATACAGCGACACTCCGCCTACCGCGAAGGACGCCACCGACAGAACCGCAAACCCCAGGCCAGCCACCAGCAGAATCCGCGCATTCGGGCGCGCATTATCCGGGCTCTTCGACACGAACTCAACCGCCACCTGCCACGGGTCGCCAAGCGCTTCCTGCAACTCCAACCCAGCTTCATCTGCACTCGCGGTTGTGGCCTCCACTGCCTGCCTCACTGCCTCATTTGGCCACGAATAATACCTAGACAACAGAGCCGAAAGCTGTGTCTGCCACGCCTTGTCACCGCGCGGAGCGCTAGGCCAGCGCGCATTAGACGCCCGAAAAGCCATCACCACTGAAGCCACTCCCAACAACGCCAAAAGAGGGCGCGGCAAACCAACTGTCACCACATCCAAACGCGAAACTTCAGCAAACGCGCGCACGAACACAACCGTTGCCACCAGCCAGCCCAATACCACTAACACCGCATTAGAATCGCGGCCAAACGCCCACTCCCTATGCGCCACGGGAGCCGCGAACAGCGCCATCGCCACCACCGACGCAAACATCAAATAACCCGGCTTCGCCACCGCGTCAGCCGTCAGCGACCCGGTTGAAAACACCGCCAAGAAGAAAGTGAAAAATGCCAGTGCTGCCCAAATTGTCTTCGGATTTGACCACAGCCCAGAACGCGTCTCGCCGGGCAACTCGCAACAAGACATGGCCGTGAACCTCCCCAAAATCCCGTCTACCACTAAGAGTAGACTGGCTGGCGGCACCACTCACAGCAAGTAGAGAGATTATGTACGAGATAAAACCAGGCCTCCTCGTGTTCCTTGGCGCAGCGCTGGGAACCCTCTCGCGTGCCCTCATCGACACCCTCATTGCAAGCACCTTCGCAGGCATCAACGTGTCCACCGTTTTTGTAAATGTGCTTGGCGCATTCCTCATGGGCGGCCTAATCACCACGTGGAGCGTTCGACGTGGCATGCACCCCCTGTGGGACCGCATAAAAATTTTTGCCGGCACCGGCTTTCTTGGAGCCTTCACCACATACTCCGCCTTCGCCCTCGCTATTGCGCGCGGCACTAACCTTGCCCTTGCGCTAGGCGCGGGCGCCCTCACCATCCTTGCCGGCATTGCGGGCGCATGGCTTGGAACTCGACTTGCGAAACACCTCGCAGCCAAAGGAGTGCAAGCATGACCTGGCTCTACCTATCCCTTGCCGGCGGCCTTGGCGCCTACGCGCGCTACCGCACCGACCTCGCCCTCCAAAACCTGCTCAAACGACGTGGCCTCATTCCCGTCAAACCCGACGCCGGCCTGATTCGTCGCACTGCCCTGGCATGGCCCATCATCACCATCAACATCATCGGGTCCTTCCTCGCCGGTCTTCTCGTTGGACACCTCAGCGCCGAAACCTGGCTGATCATCGGCACCGGACTGATGGGAGGCTGGACCACTTTCTCTACCGCAATGGTTGACGTGCTCAACATCCTTACCCTGCCCGAGGCGCGAAAAACGAGCATCGCATCCGGCATGATCACCGCAACATTTGGTCTACTCGCCAGCGTCGCTAGCGCCCTCCTTGGCCTTGCAATCAGCGGGATGTGAGGTAAACCTCGCGCCAAAAGGTGGACACGAAGAAGGGATTTGCGGCAACTCGTTCTAGAATCGTAGACATCCTCAAGAACGTCGGGCATGAAGGAGGGGACATGAGCCAGCCAATGATCAAGCTCGAAAACCTCTCCAAAACTTATGTCCTGCGCGGCGGAAATGAAGTGCGCGCCCTTAACGACGCAAACCTGACTGTAAATGCGGGAGAAATTCACGGCATCGTTGGCCAGTCCGGAGCGGGCAAATCAACTCTTATCCGTTGCCTTACCGGACTTGAACAGCCCACCGATGGCTCCGTATACCTGGATGGCACAGATCTATCCGGCCTTGGCCACTCAGCCCTTCGTAAAGCACGCCGCAAGATTGGTATGGTCTTCCAATCCGCTAACCTAATGGACTCGCGCACCGCCCTTGAAAACATCGCGTACCCGCTCAAAATTGCGGGAGTTTCTAAAAAAGAGCGTCTTGAGCGAGCAACTGAACTACTTAAAGTTGTTGGCCTTGAAAACCGCGCCGGCTCCTACCCCTCCCAGCTTTCCGGTGGACAGCAACAGCGCGTAGGAATTGCACGCGCCCTCGCCACCAAACCAGCCGTGCTGTTGTGTGACGAGCCCACCTCCGCCCTAGACTCTGAAACCACTCGCCAAATTCTGGCGTTGCTACAACAAATCAGGGACGAAGTTGGCGTAACCATCGTTATCATCACGCACGAAATGGGTGTTGTGCGTGAAATTTGTGATTCCGCAACCATGCTTGAACACGGGCAGATCCTCGAGTCTGGTCCCGTCCACGAGATCGTTGCAAACCCAAAATCGAAACTTGCGCGTGAACTCGTCCCCATGCCGTCCATTGACGAAACCGATAAGGACGCCAACTCGACGATTCTTGACGTCATGTTCACGTCAACCCCCGGCGTCCCAACCGGAGCCACTGTCCTTGCCATGGCATCACGAATGGGTGGCGACGTAGCGGCAGGAACATTTGAAACCCTGTCCAACGTCCAAGTAGGACGCCTTGCTTTAACCGTGCCCACCATGCACCTAAAGCAAATCATGGAAACTTTGGAACAAAACGATGTAGCAGTGGAGGTGCGATCATGAGCGTAGCAACAGCGCTAGTCGCTCTCGCTGCTGACGGCCAGTGGCTAGATAACCCCGCCATTAAAGAGGCGTTCTGGCCATCCGTATGGCAAACACTAGGCATGACCGCATGGGCAACCGTGATCACCGTAGTGATTGGAACCCCACTCGGCCTCTTCCTGGTATCCACAGCCCGCGGTGGCCTCACCCCAAACCGGGTAGCAAACCAAATACTCGGATTCATCGTTAACGTTGGCAGGTCAATCCCATTCATCATCCTGCTAATTGCAGTTCTTCCATTTACTCGCTTCGTTGTAGGCACCACCCTCGGCTGGAAGGCCGCGGTGGTACCGCTCAGCGTTGGCGCAATCCCCTTCTTTGCCCGCCTCGTAGAAACGAACGTTCGCGGCGTAAGCGCAGGCAAGATCGAAGCCGCCCACATGATGGGTGCCAGCAGGTGGGAAATCATGTTTGGCGTACAGGTACGCGAAGCCCTACCTGCCCTCATTGACTCCGTAACAGTTCTTACAGTCACCCTCATCGGCTATTCCGCAATCGCGGGCGTGCTCGGTGGCGGCGGCCTCGGCCAACTCGCAATGAACTACGGATACAACCGATTCCAAGGAGACGTCATGTTAGTTTCCGTGGTGGGAATCGTAATCATCGTTCAAATAGTCCAAGTTGTTGGAGACATGCTGAGCCGGCTGGTGGATCACCGCTGAGCTCTCCACCAGCCGGGATAGCAATCCTGGACTTCCCGGGCAACACGTTTGCCAGCACTCCAACAAATTTCAAACTTGAACACAGAAAGACTTGATTACAATGCGTAAGACCCGTGTATTTGCCGCAGCAGCAGCTGCGCTAGCCCTAACCCTCGCAGGATGCTCCTCTTCCGGCGGAGAAACCAGCACTGAAAGCCAGTCGGCTTCCGAACAGGGGGTCACCACCCTCACGGTTGGAGCTTCCCCTGCACCTCACGCGCGGATCCTGAAGTTCGTTAAGGATGAGCTCGCTGCTGACGCTGGCATTGATCTCAACATTGTTGAATACACCGACTATGTCATCCCTAACCAGGCCCTAAAGTCCGGTGATATCGACGCTAACTTCTACCAGACTGTGCCTTACCTCGAGGGTCAGAAGAAGGAACTAGGCGTTGACTTTTCGCACGGCGAAGGCATCCACCTGGAGCCCCTCGCGATCTACTCCGACAAGATTGAGAAGCTAGAGGACCTCAAGGATGGCGCCAAGATCGGCATCATTAACGACACTGCGAATCAGGGCCGCGCCCTCGATCTGCTTGCAGTTGCCGGCATCGTGAAGGTTCCCGAAGGCGAAGACGCAACTATCTTCAACGTCGAGAAGCTAAAGAACGTTGAGTTCGTTGAGGTTGAAGGCCCGCAGCTAGTGCGTTCCCTCCCGGACGTAGACATCGCGGTCATCAATGGTAACTACGCCGAAGAGGGTGGCCTGTCCTCTGCAAAGGACGCTCTCCTCGTAGAGAATCCCGAAGGTTCTCCGGCCGTCAACGTCCTCGTATGGCGCTCCGAAGATGACAATAACGAGGCCATCAAGACCCTTGACAAGCTCCTGCACTCGCCAGAAGTTGCACAGTTCATCAAGGATACTTGGACCGACGGCTCCGTTATCCCCGCGTTCTAACAACGTGAGAGAAGCTGACTGAATAGGTAAAAGTTGAGCCCGGATCGTTTGATCCGGGCTCAACTTCTATCTCAACAAGAAAAGATTAGTCCAAAACTCCGTACAGACGATCGCCCGCATCACCCAAACCGGGAACAATGTAAGCGTTCTCGTTCAAACACTCATCCACAGATGCGGTTACGATCTGTACATTAGCGCGGTCGCCAACAGCCTCCTCAACCGTCTTCAAGCCTTCTGGAGCGGCCAGCAGACACAGGCACGTCACATCGCGTGCACCGTGGTCAAGCAAGTAGTTGATTGCTGCAACCATGGTGTGGCCGGTTGCCAACATCGGGTCCAAAATGAAGCACTGGCGTCCCGACAGGTCATCGGGCAAACGATTCGCGTAAGTCTCAACCTCAAGCGTCTCGTGGTCACGCCTCATGCCGAGGAAGCCAACCTCAGCGGTTGGAAGCATCCGTGTCATGCCCTCCAGCATGCCCAAACCGGCACGCAAAATCGGCACAACCAGCGGACGCGGACCAGTGATCTGCTTACCAACAGTCTTAGTAACCGGAGTCGTAATTTCGACGTCCTCAACCAGGACGTCGCGAGTGCCTTCATAGGCGAGAAGCGTAACGAGTTCGTCAGCAAGAAGACGGAACGTCGCAGACGGCGTCCTCTCGTCACGCAAAACAGTCAATTTGTGAGCAATGAGGGGGTGTTCAGCAACATGTAAACGCATGCTTATACCGTACCTTGACCAGGTGCGAGGAAGTTAATCTTTGCGGCATTCTTTGCAAATAGTTCGCTAAAATCAAGCATTATGGCTGATCATTCATTTCCGAGTCGGGTAGAGATACACGGCACCCAAAACCTCAAAGCACACCTTGAGCAAGCCGAAAAACAAGCCAGGGCCAGGGCTCGGCTGGCTGAGCAAGAGGCACGCACCAAAACTCTGAGTGCACGTGGGGAGCGCAGGAACCCGCCCACGCCCTCGGAAATGAAATCCATCTACGAAAACGCTATGAGCCGCGCCCTCTACCTGGCTGACCGGGCGCGAGCCGCGGGAGACGTGCCCGTTGGGGCTGTTGTGATCGACGAGTGGGGCACGATCCTGGGGGAGGGGTGGAACACTCGAGAAGCGGAATCCGATCCTGCCGGCCACGCCGAAATCAGTGCGCTACGCGATGCCGCGAAACTCCGCGGCACGTGGAGGCTAGATGACCTCACCCTTGTGGTCACTCTTGAGCCGTGCACAATGTGTGCCGGCGCAATAGTGAACGCGCGCGTAAAACGCCTAGTGATGGGCGCGTGGGATCCAAAGGCAGGGGCTGCAGGATCAATTCGAGATGTGGTTCGCGATTCGCGTCTCAACCACCAGGTGGAGGTAATTCCCGAGATTTTGCGCACGGAATGCGAAATTCAACTCCGCGGGTTTTTCTCAACGCGTCGCACCATGTAGTATGAGGGCCGGATGAAAGTCCAAAGGTAGCGTGTCCGAGCGGCCGAAGGTGCAGCACTCGAAATGCTGTGTGGTTAATAGCCACCGTGGGTTCAAATCCCACCGCTACCGCCGAATGAAATCTCGCGACATATGTTCTGCATATGCCGCGAGATTTTTGTTATGGCGCCCCTCCCGCCCCTCTGATCTGCTGGAGCCGTGAAATAGAAGAGGTGGAACAAGCGCAACGCAGAAGAGAAGTGGCCCCATGATCGCCTATTCACTGATGCTTGCACCGGCCTGGATTCTCATCACCATTGTTCGGTTATTTATCTCCGCATTCAATAACAGCGGTGGCATTCCAGGCCCGTACAACGACTGAGCGCTTTTTACGGGTGTCATTGCGCACAAAACAGGGCGTTATTTCAACACTGAATTCGAGCAATGGGCGCCATCTCGATAAACTAGCGACGATGTTCAAGCTCGCTTGACTGAAATGGTTTGGCGAGTCTGTTCACTTTGGAAGGATAACGAATGACCGACTTTACGACGGCATCCGCTGGAGCGGTTCGCGCCGTCTCTGGACGGCCCCCGGCAGTTTCAACTCCGATGGAGTTCTGGCAAGGACTATCCGCATCAGTGGTAGACCAGATTGCTGACAACTGGTACGCAACCAAGGAGCTCTACCGCAAGGGAAGGCGTCAGCACTACTTCTCCGCTGAGTTCCTCATGGGCCGAGCCCTCCTTAACAACCTCCTCAACCTTGGCCTGGTAGATCAGGCCGAAGAGGCTGCAAAAGCATTTGGTCAAGATCTGTCACAGATCCTCGAAGAGGAACCCGACGCTGCCCTCGGAAATGGTGGCCTTGGACGTCTAGCAGCATGCTTCCTGGATTCTTGCGCAACTCAGGACCTCCCCGCAGTTGGTTACGGCATCCTGTACCGCTACGGGCTTTTCAAGCAAGAGTTCCGCAATGGTTTCCAGACCGAGCACCCCGACTCCTGGATGGAAGAGGGATACCCTCTGGTTATTCGCCATGAGGAAGAAATGCGTATCGTTGACTACGCCGACCTCAAGGTAAGGGCTGTTCCATACGATATGCCGATCACCGGCTATGGCACGGAGAACGTTGGCACGCTCCGCCTGTGGAAGGCCGAGCCGATGGAAGAGTTCGACTACGACGCCTTCAACTCGCAGCGCTTCACCGACGCTATCGTGGACCGCGAGCGCACGCACGACATTTCTCGCGTGCTCTACCCGAATGACACCACTTATGAAGGCAAGGTGCTGCGCGTACGCCAGCAGTACTTCTTCGTTTCTGCTTCTTTGCAGGAAATCGTTGAGAACCACCTGGAAGTGCACGGCACGTTTGAGAACTTTGCACAGTGCAACTGCGTGCAGCTGAACGATACGCACCCGGTGCTCGCTATTCCAGAGCTCATGCGCCTGCTGATGGATGAGCATGGCCTCGGCTGGGTCGAAGCTTGGAAGATTGTTTCGAAGACATTCGCTTACACCAACCACACGGTCCTCGCTGAAGCGTTGGAGACCTGGGAGATCTCGATTTTTGATCGCCTATTCCCACGCATCATGGAGATCGTATGGGAAATCGATCGCCGTTTCCGTGTGGAGATGAAGGAACTCGGCCTCGATGACGGTCGAATCAACTACATGGCTCCCGTATCCAACGGTGTTGTACACATGGCGTGGATTGCGTGCTACGCGTCCTACTCCATTAACGGTGTTGCGGCCCTCCACACGGAGATCATCAAGCGTGAAACGCTGGGCGAATGGCACGACATTTGGCCTGAGAAGTTCAACAACAAGACCAACGGTGTAACGCCGCGTCGCTGGCTGAACCAGTGCAACCCGCGCCTAGCCGCCCTCCTCACTGAAGTGACTGGCGGAGACGAGTGGGTGCGTGACCTCGATGTGCTGAAGAAGTACGTGGACGCCGGCAATGACGAAATCTATGACCGTCTGAACGAAATTAAGCACGCAAATAAGGTTGATTTCGCGAAGTGGATCAAGAACCGTCAGGGTATCGACATTGATCCGGATGCTATTTTTGACGTTCAGATCAAGCGCCTCCACGAGTACAAGCGTCAGTTGCTCAACATCATGTACGTGCTTGACCTGTACTTCCGTCTAAAGGATGACCCGAAGGCAGATATTCCGCCGCGCGTATTCATTTTTGGTGCTAAGGCAGCTCCCGGCTATGTGCGTGCCAAGGCGATTATCAAGTTGATCAACGAAGTTGGCCGCCTGGTCAACAACGATCCTGAAGTTTCTAAGGTTCTGAAGGTCGTATTCGTGGAGAACTACAACGTTTCGCCAGCCGAGAAGATCATCCCGGCAGCGGATGTTTCTGAGCAGATTTCTACCGCGGGTAAGGAGGCGTCCGGCACCTCGAACATGAAGTTCATGATGAACGGCGCTCTGACCCTAGGCACGCTCGACGGTGCAAATGTGGAGATCGTGGATTCGGTTGGCTACGACAACGCTTACATCTTTGGTGCGCGTGAAGAGGAACTCCCCGAGCTTCGTCGCACTTACGACCCGCGCCACCAGTACGAGAGCGTTCCGGGCTTGCGCCGCGTCCTCGACGCGTTCACCGACGGCACTCTAGACGACGGTGGTACCGGAATGTTCCACGACCTGCGCTGGTCCCTGCTCAACACGAACGGCTACGAGCCGGCCGACATGTACTACCTGCTCGGCGACTTTGAGGACTACCGCAAGGTGCGCGACCAAATGGCTGCGGACTACGCGGACCGCAAGAAGTGGGCGGCAATGACTTGGAAGAACATCACCGAGTCCGGACGCTTCTCTTCTGACCGCACCATCCGTGACTACGCGAACGAAGTGTGGAAGATCGAACCAACCAAGATCTAACACGCGAAAATAGTTTGGGTCCTCAACCTGAAGGTTGAGGACCCAAACTATTTAGATTCCAACGAAGAAGCATTCGGTCTAACGTGTTAAGCCTGCGGTGCCACCACGCGGATTACAGACGAATCATCTTTTGCGGCCATGCCCTGAGCAACCCCGATGAGGTATTCCTGCTGCGCGGCTGCCGCCACCGGAACGGCCAAACCAACTGATTTAGCGGCATCCGTGACGATTCCCATATCCTTCACAAAAATGTCGAGGCGCGATTTAACTTCGACGTCCTCTTCTTCGTACGCCCGCAACATACGCTCGCCGCGGTCCCCGAGCATAAACGATGCTGCCGCGCCTGACATGAGAGCATGGAGTGCCTGGGGGACGTCAAGCTCAAGCTTTCGCGCTAGTGCGAGTGCCTCGCCAGCCGCTGCGATATGAACGCCGCAGAGTAGCTGGTTTACAGTCTTCATGGCCTGTCCCTTGCCGGCCGTGTCGCCAACTTTAACGAGAGTTCCGGCCATTTCCTCAAGTACAGGTAGTGCCCTCTCGTATACCTCGGGAACCGCACCGACAACTACCAGAAGGTCTCCCTCACCTGCGCGCACGGGGCCGCCTGACACGGGGGCATCGACCAAACCGATACCCTTTTGTGAAAGAGGTTCCTGGGCATTAGAGGCGACGTCGACACCGACAGTTGAAGTCAAGATGATGGTAGCTCCCTCGTTGAGCACCGCTACGACGCCGTCCTCGCCGTAAAGAGCGTTGTCAAGCTGCGCCTGGTTACGTACAGCCAGTACAACGAAATCTGCGCCGTTGGCCGCCTCGCGCGCCGACGAAAACGTAGCTATACCGGCATCTGCAGCAAGTGAGGTTCGCTCTGCAACGGGGTCGAAACCGGTAACCGCAAACTTTTTGTTCAGGTTAGTGGCGATGGGCAGGCCCATAGCGCCAAGTCCCAAAACAGCGATTTTCTTAGACATTTTTGATCTCCTTTGATCCTTAGAAGATTAGTTTGAAAGTTTTTCTACGACGGCGGCCAGTGAAGTTTCGTTGCCCACATTGCCTGCGAAAACAATGTAAGGAATGCCGCGAGCAGGCTCGTTCTGTCCGCTCCAAAGTGAAACAATTCCGGGAAGCATGGGGCCGATAACGGTTGCGCGCCTAATGCCCAATCCCTTCGAAGCCACGTCAGATGAAGTGATTCCACCTTTAGCAATCACGAATCGAGGAGTGGTGCGTCCAACGATTCCTCGCACGACGTCGACAACCGCTGCTGATACCCGTCGGGAGATTTCAAGTGATGAAGCACCATCGTTACCTCGCACCAGTTTGCGCGATGTTCGAACAACAACGTGGCCGTTATCAAGACCCGAAATCGCACTGTTTATAACATCGGCGATATGCGAATCTCTGGCGTTGTCATCAAGAATTTTTTGAACATCGATCTCATACTCTTCCAGTTCAACGTTGTCGCGCAAATAGTTCAACTGACGAGTGGTTAGATCTACGTGGCTTCCGATAACGATCAGCCCGCCTGGCACAGTGCTTCGTCCCTGTCGGGATTCTTCCACCTCTTTTGTTGTAAGCGGGGATTTAGGATCTTGTCCGATGCGGGCCCTGACAAATGGGGGGCCAACTCGGTATAGAAAAGTTGAGCCGGCAGCTTCTGCCTGATTCAGCGCAAGCGAAAGGAGCCGCAGGTCATCTTCAGTGACAGAATCGCAAATGATCGGCTGCCTGTTTTTAGCGGCACGCAACTTTTCGACGACAGCGTCAAGATCGGTTCGAAGTGTCGTTAAGTCGATTGCAATGACGTCGCTGGCCTTTGTAGCACCGCCTGTTTTTTCTTCAATCCACGCGGCCAACGCCGAGGAACTGAAACCGAACGTTGCGTCTTTGGCGAACTCGGTTTCACCCACAGGCGTGAAACCATCAGCCTCAGACCCCGCATAGTGGATCCCGTCTATCGTGATCCTGCCAGCATCTGCAAACGCGGGAAGAACTACGATGCCATCAACGTCGCGCCCCGTCTGCTCTTTCATCGCGTCGGCTAGAGTGTTCGGCTCAAGCGGGAAATGACCGCGTAGCGTTGAATCAGATCTGGATACAAAACTGATTTCCAGACCATCGTGTTTTTTGATCGCCTTGTAAGCGGACTCGACTACCTCGCGATTTATCTGCTTCGCATCTTCGGGGGAGAGGGAACGGGAGTTTGTCATCACGTAGATAGCTGGTTTTCCCGTGCTGAATCCCCATTCGAGGTCTTCGGGCTCCCAGGACGTTAGTACAGGCAAGTCGGATACGGACTGTGTACCGGTAGGGTCATCATCGAGCACCACAAGGATGGGCGGCGAGGTCCGAGCGTTTTCATCACGCACTCGTTGCGCGTCGACGTTCACGGCCGGCGGATGTGCCGCAGTTAGTTCAGCTAGCGTCTTCATGCAACAACTCCTTTGTTGAAACTCTAGAGACCTTAGACGTCAGAGGTCTAAGACAATTTAAGAATAGGTTTACCCGGTTGAGGTGTCAAGGTTTCAACGAATGAAGCTTCAACGGTGCAGGGCAAAGGGATAAATCGCTATCCGACCGCAGCGTGCGCTAAAGCATCAGGCGGGCGTGAATGAGTGTTTTGAGCCTCTAACGAGTTAATCCGACAGGTGTGTCTCAATGTCAGAACTCGTCTGAGTCATGTGAGCTCGCATCGCATCCTTCGCCCTTTGCGCATCGGATTGTTCGATGGCCTCCAAAATCTCAAAATGGTGATGCCTAGCCCGCTTGCGAATCTGAGGAACAGAGGTTGTGAGAAGTCGAGAATCATGGAGAGCAGTAGAAAGCGGGGTCATGATCGAAGCTAGGAAAGGGTTTTTAGAGGCGCTTAAGATGGCTTGATGGAACTCGAGGTCGGCGCGAGTAGCCGCCTCTATGTCGCCCTGCTCGCTGGCGGCATCATATTCATCTAGTTTTTGTCGCAAGTGCTCTATATCGGCATCAACGCGGCGTTCTGCAGCTAAACCGCATGCGCCAACCTCTAGCATTCGACGAACTTCCGAAAGGTACATTCCCAGCTCTTTTGGAGACGACGTTTGCGAGATCCACCAAATAATCGAACTGAGGTCCGTCCACTCGGCCGGGTCAACTACAAACGTTCCACGGCCGTGCACCACGTTTACTACACCACGCTCAGTAAGTGTTCGCACAGCCTCCCGCATCGTTGGACGCGCAACTTGCAACCACTCCGCAAGCTCAATCTCAGGAGGGAGGGCCTCACCAACTTTGAACTTCTTTGAAACGATTGCGTCAAGAATCATCGTTGTCGCTCGTTGGACGCGGTCGCTAGGCATGAATATTTACCTCAGTGAAGAATGGATTATTGCCCAATTAAACAACGAAATGAACCGAGATATCTAGTCTTAGCCAGAACGCGCATCAACCGATCGTAAAACAGGGGGTGGGACTTCGGAAGAGCCCCACCCCCTTGCAAGTGAAACAAATAGAGATCAGTACGCAGGTTCAAGCGGGACGATCGCCCACAAAATCAGATATACAAGCAGGCCCGAACCCATGCCGAGAATTAGCAGTAGCGCAACAATTCGTACAAGAGTGGGATCCCAGTTGTAAGTCCTAGCAAGGCCACCGCACACGCCACCGATGTAGCGGTCCGTGCGCGAACGGTAAAGACGTGGTGCCATGATTTCCTCCAACCACTAGGTTTTTCGTACTTCCATTATGGAATTAGGTGGATTGCAAAACTATCGGGGATCACCCTGATTTTTAACCACGATTTCGCAAAAATAACCAGCTTCGTAACTCAGGGATAAACCAGGGTGTTACCGGATAACGCGAAAACTTGGCTGTCGATAGTTTGGAAACAACGATTTAAACCTATCGAAAGAGGAAACAATGTCCGCCCACACAATGCCGGTTGCAAGGCACGCAAGTAGCCAACGCACACCGATCGTACAGTTACGTTCCGTTACAAAAATCTATGGTCGAGACGACACTCGCGTGGTGGCCCTCGACAACGTCGACCTCGATATTTTCGAGGGCGAGTTCACCTCAATCATGGGCCCATCCGGGTCCGGAAAATCGACGCTCCTGCACTCGTTGGCTGGCCTTGATTCAGTAACGCGAGGCACCGTTACGATTGCTGGGCGAGAGATCACCAGCATGAACGACCGCGTACTTACCCACTTTAGACGCGACAACATCGGCTTTGTCTTCCAAGCCTTTAACCTCGTTCCCACAATTGATGCGGAAGCAAACCTCACCCTTCCTATGCGGCTTGCCGGCAAGCGCGTTGACAAACAGTGGATGAACCAAATCGTGCGCAACCTGCAGCTCGAAGACCGCCTCACGCACAAACCTCATGAGCTCTCCGGCGGCCAGCAACAACGCCTCGCCGTTGCCCGCGCACTCCTGTCCCGTCCAGCCGTCCTCGTCGCCGACGAGCCAACCGGCAACCTCGACTCCGCCGCCTCCGCCGAAGTTCTCAACATGCTTCGCAGCGCCGTAGACCACCTCGGACAAACCGTAATCATGGTCACCCACGACGTGAACGCCGCCTCGATTGCGGACCGCACACTGGTTGTACGAGACGGGCGCATCGTTGCTGACATTGCGCAGCCAACGCCCGAAACGATTGGAGACGTGACCCGGTGAAAGGCTTACTATCCGCAAACATGAAGTCGCACGGTTCGCGTTACCGGGCCACAGTAATAGCCGTGGCGCTCGCGGTAGCGTTCATACTCACCGCGTTCGGACTAGCTGGTGCGCTCCAATATTCTGCCAAAGCTTCAGTCGCATCGAATGTACTAGGCGCTGACGGAATCATAAGTGACGTCGTGTACCAGGACCTTGATGACTCCGTACAAAATCCGACGGACAAAATCTGGGAACACCTCAAAAACGATCCAAAAGTTCACGGCGAACCAATATATGTCGGCATTGAAGAAGTGACCGTTCCCGGCGGGGCCGATAGCGGTTTTCTCAGAATCGCGCAGGTGCGACCCGAACCGTTTGGAAACCCGAAACTAGCCGAAGGTAAGCTACCAGCCGCATCAGATGAAGTGGCGCTTCCCGAGTTCGTTAAAGCCAACCTGTCCGTGAAAGTGGGCAGCAAGGTCAAAATGACTGGGATAGACCGCGAGTTCAAGATTTCCGGCTTCACTGAAGTGGAGAACGGGATTAACTCGGCGCCAAGCATCCTGTATGCCGCCGGCCAAATCCCGAAGCTGTATGAAGATCGCTATGTGTCCGAGGTTGTCTTCAATGTTGATGGTAAGAAGGGTGATGCTGCAGTTGAATACGTACGCGCAGAAGCCCACAAAATCCTGCCAGATTTGGATACCGAGGAGATTGTCCTATCCTCTGAAGAATATGTTGAAAAGCAGATGGAGGACATCGCGGAGGGCATGCCCGCCGTGCTTGCGGTAGTCCTGGTTTTCCCCGGCATTGCAGCCGTTACCGCAATCATCGTTATCTCAACTACCTTCCAGGTGATGTTGGCCCAGCGGAAGCGAGAACTTGCTCTTCTGCGAGCTATTGGCGCGGATGCCCGGCAGATTCGCGGCCTCATGATCAAAGAAAACCTGATTGTTGGTCTGCTGGCCTCAATCGCGGGCCTGTTGCTTGGTGCGGTTAGCTCAACGCTTCTAAACAAGTTCACAAAAATTGTTCCTGAGTGGACTGACGCGTTCTTGGCTATCCCGCTCTGGGGCTATGCTTCAGCCCTAGCGATTGGCGTACTGATAACCCTTATTGCAGGTATTCGCCCGGCATTCCAAGCAGGAAACCTTTCGCCAATGGTCGCGCTAGAGCCGGTTGATAGTGCTGCCGTGCAGAAGAACAAGCGGCTCACCCGCCTGATCTTCGGCATCGTAATCACGGGTATCGGCCTCGCGTGCATCACCATTGCCACCGTGAGCCCCGACTTTGGAAAAGAAGCGGCTCAGTTTGGCCTCGCATTCCTCGGCGGCGTAGTCAGCTTCATCGGTGCGCTCATGCTTCTAACCTGGCTGGTTCCATACATTACGCGAGGCATTGGGAAGCTCATTGGCAAGAACAGTGTCACCTTCCAAATGGCCGGTGAAAACACGTGGCGCAACCCCGCCCGCACCGGAGCTACCGGAACTGCCCTCGTTCTTGGAATCACACTGGTGACCATGATGATTGTTGGCGCAAAATCGGTGGAAACCTCCGTTTTGACGGAGATTGACGAGAAGCGTCCGATTGATCTGATTGTCAGTACTGAAGATAATCGCCCTTTGACGGATGCGGAAATCACGGCCATTAATAAGACTGAGAACGTTACCCAGGTTGCAGTTACCAAGGCTCTACGAGTTCCGGCCGGTGGCGAGGCTGATCCTATGGGCAACGGCTATATGCAGATCAACGAGGCCGCAGACCTCTCGAAGGTCGCCCACACTGATGTTGCCACGCCACCTGAAGGCACCGTTGCGGTGGACGGATGGCTGTACGACCCGGATGAAGGAACAAAACAGTTCAGCGCGGGCGACAAATCGATGACGTTTGCCGTGCAGGCTGCGCACACCCCGAACTACACGCTATCTTCGAAAGATTTCGAGGCGGTGCGTGCAATGTACGGCGAGGAGGTAGTGGACTCGTCCGTGGCATTTGTGAGGATAAAAGACGGGCTTTCCATCTCGCAGGTGCTGGAGACGAGGAACAACCTCATGGACAAAGTCCAGGCTCCGCAAATAGGAGGAAGCGCCCTAGAGCGTGCGGCAATGGTTTTGGCAATCAAATCAATGTTGATCGCAACCGTTGTCATGCTGGCCGTATCGGTATTGGTGGCTCTTGTGGGCGTTACCAACACGCTCGCCCTGTCCGTGGTTGAACGCCGACGTGAGAATGCGATGGTGCGAGCACTTGGTATGACCAAGGGCGATCTGCGTCGCATGATCACCTGGGAGACCGTGCTGATTGCGGGCGTTGCCACCGTCGTGGGCGTGGCCATGGGAATCGGCTATGGGGCGCTTGGCCTGCACGCGCTTCCCATTGGTGAGGCTACTCGCCACCTGGTTATCCCGTGGGATCAAGTGGCAGTTGCTGCTTTGATCTCGTTCCTAGCGGCCCTGTTGGCATCGATTATGCCGGCTCGCCTGGCCGCAAAGGCGTCCCCGGTAGAAGCCCTCGCCGATGTCGGTTAGAAGACCGCTACTTAGGTAAAGTTTCAGCCCCGCTCCAAATCACGGAGCGGGGCTGAAATGAGTGTTACCAGGCAGTTAGCTTAGGCGTTAACTACCAGGAGGTCACCGAACTTGGCGCGGGCGTTGTCGAAGCGCTTCGCAACGTCCTCCCAGTTAACGACGTTCCACCAGGCCTTCACGTAGTCGGCCTTCACGTTCTTGTAATCCAGGTAGAAGGCGTGCTCCCACATGTCGAGCATGAGGAGGGGTACAACGCCTACCGGGATGTTGCCCTGCTGATCGGTCAGCTGGTAGGTGACCAGGCGGCCCGAAATCGTGTCGAATGCGAGGATGCCCCAGCCCGAGCCCTGCAGGCCAAGTGCTGCGGCGGCGAACTGTGCCTGGAACTTCTCGAAGGAGCCGAAGTACTCGTCGATAGCGGCTGCAAGCTCACCCTCGGGGCGGCCCTGACCGTTTGGCGTCATGTTCTTCCAAAAAACCGAGTGGTTTGCGTGGCCGCCAAGATTGAAGGCCAGGTTCTTTTCCCACAGGTTGATTGCGGCAAAGTCACCGTTTTCGCGTGCCTCTTCAAGCTTTTCGAGGGCGGTGTTTGCGCCACCTACGTAGTTTGCGTGGTGCTTGGAGTGGTGTAGCTCCATGATCTGCGCCGAGATGTGTGGCTCAAGAGCAGCATAATCGTAATCAAGTTCTGGCAGGGTGTAGACAGCCATGTTCAACTCCTTGGTTAAGGTCGGTGTCAACTTCAATAACTGCATCGGATTTTCCGTTGCGACACTTCGACTCTACCGAAGGCTGTAGTGCCTCGCATGCCGGTGAGACCTATATTTCCGGTGCGCAATTCTACAAGTGAAGGTGGGTTGATTTGCAAATCGGTCTTCGTTTCGTTGATATATTGCGCTTTTGTGGAAGAATGATTGAAGCTCATTACATGACATTAAGGTTGAGTAAATAAATATGCCCGCTCTGTTACTTGAACCAGATTTGATCCGCCGTTTACGAAAAGATCTAGTTGCCGCCCGCTTTTTTGTGGACGATGTGAATGCGTTGTTCGGCGAGGTTGCCGCTAACGCTCTGCTACGAAACGAGCGGGTGCCGGCGTTGCTGGCGGCTCGCGGCGGACAGGGAGATCTGAGCGTATTGGCGCGGTTGTTTGTGCTTTGGGATGAGGTTTCCACCGCTGAGGTGGCTAGGGCACTGCCAACGGTGGGCGTGGATGGTTTGGTGCGTTTGGGTCTTGTGGAAGAACGCGAGGAGAAGGTGCGCGGCCTTGTCCAGTTGCAGCCGCATGAGGCGGTGACGAGCCAGGCCGAGTTCAACTGGTGGATAGCGTCGGACCTAGGCGAAGGGCTGACTGGTACGGCGCCGCGTCGCGATCATGTGCTGGGAATAGGCGGCGCTACCCGCGCGCTCATGCAGCTGACGCCGCGCGATCGAGTGGACAGCGTACTGGATTTAGGAACGGGTTGCGGCGTGTTGGCAATGTACGCGACAACGCATGCAAACCGCGTGGTGGCAACGGATTTGTCGGGCCGGGCGCTTGATTTTGCGCGCTTCAATTTCGCGTTGAACGAGCTGGATATTGAGGCTCGTGAAGGCTCCCTCTATAACCCGGTGGAGGGCGAGCAGTTCGATCTGATCGTCTCGAATCCTCCGTTTGTTATCACCCCGGATTCGCTACGCGGCGCCGGTCTTGTGGAATATCGCGACGGTGGTCGCAAGGGCGATGATTTGATGAAAGAGGTGGTTACGGGCGCGGCGGATCACTTGAAGTCGGACGGTCGCGCACTGCTACTAGGAAACTGGGAGATCTCGAAGCAGTGGGATAGCCATCCGCGGGCGTGGCTCGAGGCGGCGGGTTTGAATGGCTGGGTGGTGCAGCGCGAACAGCTGGATCCGGCTCAATATGTGGAAATGTGGATGCGTGATAACGGTGCGCGCCTGGCGATGAGCCCCGCTGAGTACGAGGAGGCCTTCGCGTTGTGGATTGCAGATTTTGAGCGTCGCGGTGTGCAGGCCGTGGGGCTGGGCATGGTAGCGCTGGAGCGCGGCCCACAAACCCCCTCGATTGTCTGTGAACAGGTGGTGACTTCGCAGAGCGCTTCGGGTGACTACATCGGTAGCGTAATGAGTGAAATCTTCAGGTTCGAGATAACGCCGGAAACCTCTGAAGATGCTGTTTTTGTGCGCGAAAGTGATGTGCGCGAGGAACGCCATTACGAGCCGGGAGCCACGGATCCGCAGGTGATTGTCGCTACGCAGGGAGGCGGGTTTGGCAGGCGAATTCAGTTGAACTCGTGGATGGCGGCCGCGTTGGGGGCGTGTGATGGGGAGCTGGCGATTGGCCAGATCATTTCGGCCCTGCACGTGCTAACGGATGAGGATAGAGATGTAATCTCTAAGCATGTGTACAGCCAGCTTGGGCTGCTTGTGCGGGCTGGTATGTTGAAACGGGTGACAGCCTAAGACGCGGTTCGCGTGTTTCTCTGGTTGGCGTCTGTGATAGGACTTGTGCAAAAGTTGTTTAACAACCGACGTTTCGGGTTCGACTTTAGGGAATGATCCGTATCCGCTTGTAGCGGAAGGAAGAGGAAAAAGTGGCGGGTAACAAACTCGTTATTGTGGAGTCTCCAGCCAAGGCGAAGACGATTGCTAACTATCTTGGCCCGGACTTTACTGTCTTAGCCTCGGTTGGGCACATTCGTGATTTGCCGCAACCTTCGGAGCTTCCTGCGGATAAGAAGAAGGGGCCGCTCGGTCAGTTCGCCGTGGACGTCGAACACGATTTTGCGCCCTATTACATGGTGAACCCGGATAAGAAGAAAACGGTTACGCAGTTGCGCCGCGCGCTTAAAGAGGCCGACGAACTCTACCTCGCAACGGATGAGGACCGCGAGGGTGAGGCCATCGCGTGGCATCTTTTGGAGGTTTTGAAGCCGAAGGTGCCGGTTAAACGCATGGTGTTCAACGAGATCACGAAAGACGCGGTGACTGCGGCGCTTGAAAATACGCGCGATATTGATACGCGGTTGGTTGATGCGCAGGAGACGCGCCGAATTCTTGACCGTCTGGTTGGCTACGAGGTTTCTCCAGTGCTTTGGCGCAAGGTGAATCGCGGGCTATCGGCGGGCCGCGTGCAGTCGGTGGCTACGCGCCTGGTGGTTGAGCGTGAGCGTGAGCGCATGGCTCACGTTGCCGCTAATTATTGGGATATCGAGGCCGAGTTTGAGGCTGACAGCAAGTTCACCGCCCGGGTTAGCCAGGTGGACGGGCTACGCGTGGCGCAGGGCCGTGATTTTGGTGATGACGGCCAGCTGAAGAAGCCGCTTGAGGTTTTACATTTGAACGAGGACGCCGCGAAGGCGCTCGCGGATGTGCTTTCCGGCCTGGGCGCGGGCGGCGCGAAGGTTTTATCGGTGGAGCAAAAGCCGTATAAGAGGCGTCCGGCTGCTCCGTTTACAACCTCGACGTTGCAGCAGGAGGCAGGTCGTAAGCTCCGTTGGAATTCACGCGACACAATGCGAACGGCCCAGTCGCTGTACGAAAACGGTTACATCACGTACATGCGTACGGATTCTACGGCGCTGTCGAAGGAGGCCATTTCGGCGGCGCGGGCGCAGGCTCGCGAAATGTTTGGGGCGGATTCGGTGCCGTCATCCGCGCGGGTTTATGCGAAGAAGGCAAAGGGTGCGCAGGAGGCGCATGAGGCTATCCGTCCGGCGGGTAACCATTTCCGCACGCCGGCTGAGCTTGCAACGAAGCTAAGTTCAGCGCAGCTTGCCCTCTACGATTTGATCTGGAAGCGCACGTTGGCGTCGCAGATGACGGACGCTACGGGTACTACGGATACGCTCCGAATCGCGATGCGTACGCCCTCGATGAACGAGGTGGGTCCGCTCGCGTCCGGGGAGCATGATGTGATCGCTTCGGTTTCGGGCACGGTAATAACGCATCGCGGTTTCTTGGCGGCCTATGAGGAGGGCCGGGACGCGGAGCGCTACGCAGATAAGCAGTCCGGTGATCAGCGTTTGCCGAAGTTGGGCGAGGGCGCGCTAGTTGATGTTGTGAGTGCCACCGCTGAGGGGCATGAGACCACGCCGCCGCCGCGTTATACGGAAGCCTCGTTGGTCCGGGCGATGGAGGAGCGCGGGATCGGCCGCCCGTCTACGTATGCGGCAACGATTTCGGTGATTACGGATCGCGGTTATGTGACGAAGCGTGGGCAGGCGTTGGTTCCGTCTTGGCTGGCGTTCTCGGTTACGAGGTTGCTTGAGAAGCATTTTGGCAATCTTGTGGATTATGATTTCACGGCTTCGATGGAGCAGGATCTGGACCATATTGCGGCTGGGGATCAAAATGCGGTGGCCTGGCTGAAGTCGTTCTACCTGGGTGAGGGGGATGACGCGCCGAAGGTTTCGGCTGATGGCAAGGGGCTTCGCCACCAGGTTGAGTCTCTTGGAGATATTGATGCGCGCGCGGTGAACTCGCTTGATTTGGGTGGTGGCGTAACGGTTCGTGTGGGTCGTTACGGGCCGTATTTGGAGCGCGAGGATGAGGCTCGCGCGAATATTCCGAGCGACGTCGCCCCGGATGAACTGACGCCGAATAAGGTTGCGGAACTATTCAAGGAAGCTGAAAATGACGGCCGCGTGCTGGGTATGAATCCGGAGAATGGCCGTGACATTGTGGCGATGAATGGCCGTTTTGGCCCCTACGTTTCCGAGGTTATTAGCGAGGAGGAGCAGGCCGGCTCGAAGAAGAAGATTAAGCCGGCTACGGCCTCCCTGTTTAAGTCGATGGATTTGGCAACTGTGTCGCTTGATCAGGCTCTGAAGCTTCTGTCTTTGCCGCGCGAGATTGGCAAGGATGAGGAGGGCACGCCTATTACCGCGCAGAATGGCCGGTACGGGCCCTATATTAAGCGAGGCGCTGATTCGCGTTCTTTGGAGAGCGAGGAGCAGATTTTCTCGCTCAGCCTCGAGGATGCGTTGGCGCTACTTGCACAGCCGAAGACGCGGGGCCGTAGGGCAGCGAAGCCGCCTTTGCGTGAGTTTGGGCTAGACCCGGTTTCGCAAAAGAAGGTGACGGTTAAGGATGGCCGTTGGGGCCCGTACATTACGGACGGTACTACCAACATTTCCGTGCCCAGTAGTGAAAGTGTTGAGGGGCTTTCCGAAGAGCGCGCTTTTGAGCTTTTGGCGGAAAAGCGGGCGAAGGGGCCGGCAAAACGGGCTACGCGTAAAACGACTACGAAGAAGAAAACCACAAGAAAGACAACTGCGAAGAAGCCTGCTGCAAAGAAAACCGCAACGAAGAAGGCCGCTGAGTAGTAGTAAGCGCGGCCGGGTGGGCGGATTAAATAATTTGTCCTACCCTCATGCGAGGATATTTATATGAGTTCAACTGATACCCACCCCGGCTTGTTCGTTACGTTCGAGGGCGGCGACTCTTGCGGTAAATCCACACAGATCGCGCTAACCAAGCAGTGGCTTAAGGAGCGCGGGGTTGCCCCGTTGCTTACGCGCGAGCCGGGTGGCACCGAGCTGGGGGAGAAGCTCCGCGAGCTCATCATTCATGGTCCGGATGACATGGATCCTCACACGGAGGCCCTGCTGTATTCTGCGCAGCGCGCCTATCACATGGAAACGAAGGTGCGCCCGGCATTGCTTCGCGGCGAGGTGGTGTTGCAAGACCGCTACTTGGATTCTTCTGTGGCATACCAGGGTGCTGCGCGTGCGCTGGGCGTGGATGAGATTTTGCAGTTGAATCTGTGGGCTGTTAGGGGATTATTGCCGGATGTGACGATCTTCTTGGATCTGGATCCGGAGGTTGCATTTGAGCGTCGTACGGGCGAGCCGGACCGGTTGGAGAGGGAGCCAAACTCGTTCCAGCATCGCGTTCGCGAGCAGTACTACGAGCTGTCTAAAACCTATGCGGACCGCTATCGCGTGATTGATGCTTCTGGTGATATTGAGAGCGTGCAACAGCAGATTCGCCGGGCTTTGGAACCGCTAGTTGAAAAGCATTTGCGGGCAAACAAAGTTGGCAAAGCGTGAGTGTTTGGGATGATCTTGTAGGCCAGGCCCGTGCCGTTGAGACGCTACAGGCCGCGGCAAGGCGTGCCCGCGACATCGTAGAGAATCCTGAAAATATTGAGAACGCTAGGGCCATGACGCACTCGTGGCTAATCACGGGTCCTCCGGGGTCGGGGCGTTCGAGTGTGGCCAGGGCCTTTGCGGCAGCGTTGCAGTGCACGGGTGAAGAGGTAGGGTGCGGCACTTGCCCAGGCTGTGCCTCTACGCTGGCCCGTTCAAATGGTGATGTGACGGATGTTGAGACCAGCTCGGTGATCATCCCGATCGAGCAAATCCGTGACCTCGTGTATCAATCGCAGTCCGCACCTTCGCGGGGTCGCTGGCGCGTAATCCTCATTGAGGATGCGGATCGCATGATGGAGCGCGGGGCAAACACGTTGCTCAAGGCAATTGAAGAACCTCCCGAGCGTACGGTTTGGTTGCTTTGTACACCGAGCCCAGAAGACATGATCACCACGATTCGTTCGCGGTGCAGGCACTTGGCGCTTCGGATCCCGCCGGCAGGTGACGTGGCGCAGCTCCTTACGGATAAGTATGGGGTAACTCCAGAGCGGGCGGCTGCCGCCGCGCGCCTGGCGCAGTCCCACATTGGTCGAGCTAAGGGCTTGGCTAGTGATGATACGAAGATCCGTGAATACCAAGAGCTCATGGATTTGGCGCTGGGTGCCACGTCGATCGGCGAGGCCGTGTTGAACGCGGAAACTCTGATGGCGCGCGCCACGGAGATTGAAACGAAGCGGCAAGAAGTGGCGTTTGAAACTGAGGAGGCGGAACTTCGCCGCGCATTGGGAATCGGTGAGGGAGAGTCGATTCCCGCCCATATGCGCTATCACTTCAAGAACTTGAAGGAAGAGCAAAAGCGTCAGGCAACGCGTATGCAGCGCGATGCGTTGGATAGGGTTCTGCTCGATTTGTTGGCGTTCTTTAGAGATTTGCTGGCGGGGCAGTTAGGCGCTGAAGTGGGGCAAATTAGCGTGGGCTTGGATGACATGCTTCGCGATCGGGCGCGAAAACTGGATGTGCATGCAACGTTGGAATCCATTGGCCATGTGGAACGCAGCCGACAGTTGCTACAAACAAATACGAAACCGCTCCTGATCATGGAAGCCCTGTTAGCGGCACTGGTGCCAGGAAGGTAGAAGAACCGTGAAGAATGTGAAGCTCCTGGCAACAGTTGGCGCGATAACGCTCCTGTTGTCGGCGTGTTCTACTACGCCGCAGGCGCAGGTGCCGGAGGAAACAGTTCAGATAGAGGCTCCCGAGCCGGCACTTCAAACCTTTTACGATCAGCGCGCCGGCTGGCAAAACTGCGATGGTGACGCGTCCGTGATGGACTTCACGGATGGCCGCGCTGCAGAAAAAGAGTTTAAGTGTGCGAAAGTCACCGTGCCCCTCGAATATGAGAATCCGGGCAATGGCACCATCGAGTTGCAACTGGTGAAGTACTCAAAGTCTGCAGGCGCTGAGCCGCTTGTGTTCAATCCGGGTGGGCCTGGAGGTAGCGCGGTTTCGTCGCTACCAAGCATGGTGGATTACACGTTTACCGAGAAGCTGATGGCAGGCTACGACATCGTTGCCGTTGATCCGAGGGGCGTTGGACTTTCTGCTCCCGTGCGTTGTCTAACCGCGGAAGAAACTGACGAGTTTAGGGCTGAGGATGCTCCCGCAACGGTGGAGGAGATCCGCGAAGCGTCTCGCAAACTGGGCCAGGCATGTCTGGAGAAGTCGCCAGAGATGGCCAGACATTCTGACTCTGAATCTGCAATGCGTGACATGGACATAGTTCGCGCAGCGCTCGGGCAGGAAAAACTCGACTACATGGGCTTTTCTTACGGCACGTTCCTCGGAGCGTTGTACGCGGACACGTTCCCACAACAGGTAGGGCGTTTTGTGCTCGATGGGGCGCTTGACCCGTCAATCCCAGTGGACGAGGTCGCAGAAGGCCAGGCTTCTGGGTTTGAAAATATTCTCGCCTTCTGGCTAGATGCGGGCTCAAAGAAGGGGCAGATTCCGCTCAAGGGCAATACGGATCAGATGAAAGAACAACTAGGTGAGTGGTTGGAGACTTTGGAGGACGAGCCGCTACCTACCGCCGACTCGAATCGCCCGCTCACCAAAGCGTTGGCAACGTCTGCCATTCTCGCCCTCATGTATGACGATTCGACTTGGAACGTAGCTTGGGCGGGCTTGTCGCAGGCAATGAGCCAAAAAGATGGGTCCATCTTGTTGCAGGTTGCTGACCTGTATGCAGATAGGCAGGATGACGGGTCTTATAAAACCAACTCGTTTGACGCGTTCACGGTGATTAACTCTTTGGATTACAAGGCCTTGGACGATGAGCAGATGCAGGTGTATGCGGACCGGATCTTGCGCAATTCGCCGCTACTAGGTGAGGGGTTCATCTACTCTTCTGCGTCTATTGAAGGCTGGCCGGTTGAGTCCCGTGACACTCGTCGAGAGGTGAAGGCAAGCGGCGCGGATCCGATTCTCGTTATTGGTACCACGTTTGACCCGGCAACCCCGTACTACTGGGCCGAGAGCCTGGCGAAGCAGTTGGAGTCTGGCCACCTGCTTAAAGTGGAGGGGCTCAAGCACACGGCCTACTCGCGTAAAGCGGGCAACTGTGTGACGGATTCGGTTGATGACTTCATGCTGGCGGGCAAGGTGCCTGACGAGGGTAAAACTTGCCAGCTACCCAAGCAGTGAAAGGCAATCTCGCATTACCGGATTAGCACTCCGGCCGAAGGATGGAGCGCTCACGGTTTGGTTGCCGTTATCTGCGAGCGGCGAGGCCTCTCAGTCGGTTGTAGATCACAGCGCGCGGTTTGGCGGTGGGGGTGTTCATTCGCTAGAGTAAGGCTCGTGCCTCGTGGCGTTGCCGCCTTAGCTCAGTCGGCAGAGCGATTCACTCGTAATGAATAGGTCGTGGGTTCGATTCCCACAGG
>NZ_KV811484.1:7553-27677 GCF_001813085.1 Actinomyces sp. HMSC065F11 | reverse complement strand
GTCGTGGGTTCGATTCCCACAGGCGGCTCTGAGCCAGCCCCCGCGAAAGCGGGGGTTTTCGCGTATCCAGGGACAAACGGGGCTGGTATCCAGCCGCCCTCACCGTCGGGCGTGGGTAGTAACTCGTTTGCTGGGCGGTTGAAGATGCTCGCAGCTATGGCCACATCGGATGCGCTCCACTTAATCTTCCCACGCAGTCGATTCGAGATGCTTGGTCCGGGAAGGCCGAGGCGCTCACCAAACTCAGCCCGCGTCATGGATGTTGCAAACAGGTATTGCTGAATTGTGAAACCGAGTGCCTCGTCGAAATCTTTGCCGTTCATCGTCATGATCCTAGCGTAACAAATGTGATGAAACGTAGCAAGTGTATCTTGTGGATACGAACGTATTAATGCATACTGACGTTATGAACGTATCGAACCAATATAAATGTGATAGATCGAAAGATTTGCTTACTGGCCATGAAGCGGCTGCACTTTTGCCTCACACGAGTTATTCGCGCCTAATGCGCTGGGCGCGCGAACGGAAAGTGCCTTATGTCGAAGATCCAGGTGGGCGACGCTTTTTCGAGCGGGCAGACATCGAGAGGCTAATGACGCGCGTTCCCGCCCGCAATGAGGCCGTTCTGTCTGGCGGTGAGTCTGGTGAGTGCTGAGGCTGTTCAGTGGGCTTGGCGGGTTGAGTGTCGCCGGTTGAGTGACAAGCTTGTTTTGCTTCGTTTGGCGTGGAAGGCGGATAGCGATGGTGCTGTTCGTGTTGATCCGGCGTTGGTGTCGGGCGTGACGGGTTTGAGCTTGTCGCGTGTGGAAGCGTCTATTTCTTCTTTGGAGCGCGCGGGTCTTATTGAGGCGCGGCGCTGGTCTGATTCGGGCTGTTGGTCGGCCCGCTTGCTGTTAGGAGGCGCGCTGTGAGCTTTGCTGCGCTTGCTTGGGCGTTTGATTTCAAGAAGGGCATCACCTCGCAACAGAAGCTGATGCTGTTGGTCCTGAGTCAGTTTGCTGGCGAGGGAGATTTGGTGATGATTCGTTCAACAAAGTGGCTCGCCGAGCATTGTGGAATGGATTCCAAAGTGGCTAGGAGCACGCTACTTCGTCTTGAGCGTTTAGGGCTTATCAAGGTTGATAGGCGCGATGTTCGTGAGGAGCGCTATCCGATTATTTGTCAGGTGCTTGTGGGGAGTGAGTTGCCATGAGTATTCAGGCTATGACTTGGGCGTGGGGGCTGGAGGCTCTTGACACGTCGCAGGCGATGGTGCTTTTGGCGTTGGCGGACGCAGCGAACGATGACGGTTTCGCTTGCTGGCCGTCGCAGGAGACACTTGCTCGTAAGTCTCGCATGTCGGTTCGGTCGGTGAAGCGTCATATCGCGACGTTGCGTGATGCTGGTTTGATCGATGTGGAAACGCAGTCGTCTACTCGTGGCCGTAGGGCTAATCTTTATCGACTCCACGTGGGGGCAGAAGCAGACCTTTCGGCAGTAAGTCGCCAAAGGGCCAAATTGGCCCCTAGCAATAGTGCGGGTGAAGAAAAGGTTGATATTCCGCCAAAGGGCCAAAATGACCCTTTGCGGAATGACGGGTCAGATGAGGCACCCAAGGGGACACCCATGACCCCTACCAAGGGGACACCCATGACCCCTTGCAATATAAGAACCGTAATTAAGAACCACCAAACCGAACCTACGCGCGAGGAAGCGCCGGTAGTGCATGAGGTTGAGTCTTTTGGTTCGGTTGGGTCCGGTGCGGATGCTGAGGTTGATTCGCCATTGGGCGAGGCGGATGCGGAGTTGATCGCTCAGTGTCTGCCGCCGTTCATGCGGGCGATGGATGCTGATGGCGCGGTCGCGGTCACACGCACTTTGCGTGATTGTTTGGACGCGGGTTGGCAGCCAGATCAAATCCGAGAGGTGATGAATCAGGCTTTGCCGCCCAATGTTGGCCGTTTGTCCGGTTTGGTGTCTTACAGGCTCCACAAGAATGTGCTTAAGGGTAAGTCGCCAGTGCGTAATGCGGATGAGGACGCGGGCACGCGTCGTGAGCGTGAGCGCGAGGCGTTGCGCTTGCGCCAGAAGCGCAGTGAGGCCCTTGCGGGCCAGGGCGAGGGCGTGGATGTTGATCCGCTGTGGGAGCAGGCTTGGAACCAGACGGTTTCTGAGAATCCACAGGCTTCTCGCGTGGAACAGTTGCGCCTGGCGCAGGCTCGTCACGAAGTATTGCTTGGCGGTGAGTCGGCATGAGCATGTCGTGGCCGGTGTGGGCGCGTGGGGTAGAGGGTTTAACCCCATCGCAGTCGCTGGTGTTGTTTGAGCTTGCCCGTTTGGCAGATGCGCGGGGCGTGGCGATTTGCGCGGTTGAGCACCTGGCGACGGTTGCGGGCATGACGCGTCGTAGTGTGTTTCGCGCACTAGCTGGGCTGGAACAGCGCGGCGTGCTGTCTCGAAAGATGCGCTATCGGGATGGTAAAAAGGCTTCCTCAAGGTTCGTCCTGCATTCGGTGCCAAGTCATAGTCAAGCTCTTGCCAGTGATGATGCTGGCGAGGGTGCGGTAGCGGTTGAGGCGGGCGTTGAGGCTTGTGAGAGTGTTACGCCTTTGCCGATTTCGGATAATGAGGGCTTGCGCAGAGTTCTTGAGCAGGCCGCGTCTGAGGGTTGGCGCGGAGCGGCGGCGCAGTGTTTGGCGGCGACGTTGCAGGCGGTGGGTGCCCGCCAGTTCTCTAGCGCGATTTCAAGGGGTATGCAGTTTTCGGGCATGTCTTATACCGAAGCGGCTTCGGATACGTGTGGGATCGCGTGGGAGGTGGCAACTACTTGCACCGACCAACTTGTTGAGGCTGCTAGCCCTTGGGCGGTGTGGACCACGATTGTAAACCGGCGTTGTTTCACCCGTGATGATGTTTCTGGCGTGGAGGACTTGGTAGAACCGGCGATGATGCCCGAGTCGGGCTTGCGTCCTGGGATGGGCTTGGAGGGTGATGTGTGGGTGTCGGTAGATGATTTCGATGGTCCGCTTGGCCGCATGGTTGAGGCCCTGATCGGTGCGGGCATGAGTGAGACCTTGGCTTGGGCGGGCACGCTTCGCGTAGCTGAACTGGCGGTGAGTGATGCTTCAAGGCGGCACCGGGCAGCTAGTGTTGATCCGCGTTTATCTGATCTTGGCGTTAGCCCGGATGCGGGTAGGGCGTGGATGACGATGTTAGTTGGCTCTCGCCGTGGCGTTAAGGGTAGTATTTTAGAGGCCGATGATGAATCATTAGCTTTAGCGGCCCGCGAGGTGGTCGAGGCTCTTTCTCGCGTAGCCTAATAAATGTGACGCACATCACTGAGAAGATGAGTAGCATGGTGACAATATGTCACCATGCTTTTTGCATTTTAGAGTGGTTTGAATTCGTCGTTGATTTGTTGGATGACTTCTTCGTAGTTGGTGTCTTGTCCTACTTCCACACTGTTGGTGGCTACGGTGATGAGGATGCGGTAGAAGATTCTGATCTTGTTTGGGTCAAAGCCATATTGGTATGCCATTTTGATTCCTTCGGATTTGGCTACCGCGTAGTCATGGGCGATGAAGTATCTACTTCCGGCTTGGTCAGGGGTTTTGCCTTCAAAGGTGACGATGTATTCGTTGTGGTGTTCTAGTTGTTGCATTTTGTTTATTGTTCTCCGCTTAGTAGATGGTGATGGTGCCCGAGTTTGTGAGGCCGTCGCAGCTGGTGGTCCATGATTGTGTGCCTAGTGGGATGCCGGTAACGGTGGCGTATGCGGTGCCAGGTATTGAGGTGCTGGCCGCACTACCTCTGCCGCCGATGCTTATGTTGCATGTGGTGCTTCCACTGCCGGAAAGGCTGATTGAGAAGTGCGCGGCCCCTCCGCCACTGGTGTTTACTGAGGTGTTCATCGATGTCACTCCAGCAGGAGCTGGGGCAGGCGCTGGCGCGGGCGCAGGTTGCGGGGCGGGAGCCGGGGCTGGCGCTGGTGCAGGTTGCGGTTCTGGCACCGGTGCGGGTTCTGGCTCGGGCTCGGCTTGGGTGGGTTGCTCTGTTTCTTTAGTTGTTGCTTCCGTAGTCGCCTTAGTCGTGGCTTCCGTCGTTGTCTGCGTGGTCGCCTGGGTTGTGGCTTCCGTGGTTGGCTCGGTTGGTTTTTCGTCATCTGCTTGTAGCCCGCGCACGCTGAATATGGCCGCTAGGGCGATGAGGATGATGAGGATGGGCAGAATGAGCTTTAGCCGTTTGTTTTGTCTTGGTTGGTTTTTACCTTCGTCTGCGCTTTGCGGTGCAGGTTCTACTTCTTCCACTGCTTCTTCTGCGGGCGTTTCTTCGCTAGTGTTTTGAGGCTCTTGGCCATCCACTTCTTCTAAGATCGCCGGTCGCGGTGGTGCTTGGGGTGGAAGGCTGGCTTGTTTGTGCAGGGTTTGGGGCAGTCGCTGGGTTTGGTCTAGTTCATCTTGTTCAAGGTTGCCAGTATCGCTGGTCTCGCTACCCTCGCTGGGGTTGCTGGCAACTATGGCATTGCCATCATTGCCGTCATTGCCGTCATTGCTGGCATTGCCAGTCTTGGTGCTTGGCGCGGTGTCTGGTGGCGGGGTTTGGTGGGTGTCTATGTCTCCGTTTGGGTGGATGCTCATGTGGTAGGTGCCGTCTGGGCCTGTGGCGGTTACGGGTAGGGTTCGCCCGTAGTGTTTGGCGATGGAGGCAGCTATGTTCATGGCTTGCCTGTGAACGTTTGGCGCTGGTGGTAGTTGGGCTTGGGTGATGCCCGCGCTGGTGATAGTGACGGTGCCGTCAGTGTTTTGGGTGATGGTGATTGGTGGCCAGGCGGTCATTTCGTGTCCTTAATTTTCTTGTGTGCGCACGTTCTACGTAGTACGTAGAAGGGAGCGCACATGAGTGAAGTTAATCCGTGGGCTAACGCGCCTGTTGCGCCTGAGCAAGCGCCGGTAATGGCTAGGCCTGAGCGGGTGCGCGTGTGGAAGCCGGGCGCGCAAGTGTCTATGACGGGCGGGTTGCCGATTGTTTCTGCTAAGGGTCAGGATTGTCCGCTTTGGGTGGTGGCCGCTCATGGTGGGGCTGGGGCCACGTCGTGGGCGAGGCTTCTTGGTGCGGGCGATGCGGGCGTGTCTTGGCCTGATCCGAGCGGGTTTACTCGCGCGATCGTGGTGGCCCGAAATAGTTATGTGGGGCTTCGCGCCGCGCAAGCGGCGGCTATCCAGTGGGCTTCTGGCCAGGTAGCGCAAGTTGAGTTGGCGGGCTTGGTTTTGTCTGCGGATGCGCCGGGCAGGCCAGTTAAAGAGCTCGTGGAGCTGCGCAGGCGAGTAGAAGGTGCGTTCCCGCGCGTGTGGCTGGTTTCGTTCCAGACTGCTTGGCGCGCGCAGCTGGCGTGGGAGGCTCCCACCTCGCGTGAGGTTCGCAAGGTTTTGAAGGATTTGTCTTTGATTGGAAAGGAAGTTTAATGACTGTTTTTTCTAAGGGCGTTGCCCTGATTACTGCGGGTAAGGCACGCTTGGTAGCTGGCCTGGCCGGTCTGGAGTTGAACCCGGTGCCTGTGGCTCCCCCTGGCGTGGAGGTTAAGGTGCAGACGGTGTTGAACTGGCTGATGTGGATCGCCGGGGCAACGGGGATTGTGGGCTTCATTATTGGCGGCATCATGCTGGCGGTCTCTAATGAGCGGGGCATGGGTAATGAGAATGTGCGCCGTATTGGCTTTGTGATTATGGGCGCGGTCGTGATCGCTGCGGCTGCGGCTCTAGCGAAAGCCTTGCTGTAATGGCTACGGAAGAAAAGGCTGCTACCAGCCTGGTTCGCCCAGGGTTTATTATCTCTGCCTTACTCGTGGTGGCCCTTATTTTGGGGCTGGCGTTCTTATTGTTTACCCGCGAGGACACGGGTAATGCCGGTGGCGATAAGCCTGTGGAGGTCTCAACTACCACACAGACAAACGGGGACGCGGCCAATGCCGCTCCAACCGGCAACGCGGGTCAGGCTGAGTCTGATTCTGTTTGTGGTCTTGTAGCTCGCGACCAGGTGATTCCAACTCAAGCCTTGCCGTCTGTACCTGTGGAGGTGGGCACTCGTATTCAGGTGCCAAGTATTGACGGGTACGGCCCGGGCGTGAGGGAGGGAGTTTCGCACTGTTTTGCGCACAATCCCTCTGGCGCGATTCTGGCGGCGGCTAACTTCATGACGTGGTTTTCTTCAACCGAGCAACTCGATGAGGTAGTTCCCGCGCTTATGGCCAAGGGGCCTAACCGGGATCGGTTGGAGTCCCAGATTAAAGCCGAGTGGCAAGGCGAGACGGGATCAGCTTTCACTATTCACGGGTTTAAGTACGAAGATCGCGGGCCAGATAACGCGATGGTGGTTCTGGCTGTTTCTCATGTGGCCTTCCCTGACAAGATCGCAGGCTGGCCCTTGGTGCTGACTTGGCAGGACGGGGATTGGAAGGTGGAGGCTCCATCTACTGATTCATGGGGTGAGCGGATGATTGATTCTTTGCAGCTCGAAGGGTTTATAGAGTGGGGAGCTTAATATGTGCCATTTCTGGCAGCTTTCGTGCCACTTAAGCGAAGCAGCTAACGATGCGGTTGATAACATCATCGCTAGGTGGGCACAAGAGACTTTGCAGGGGTTATCTAGCACCTTGTTGGAGGTGGGATCAACCTGGGTAGGGGTGGAAGTGCCGTCTTTAACGGGCACGGAATCCTCAGTGGCGTTTGTACACTCAACTACTCGGATACTGGTATTAGCCCTTGCTATCGGCTCATTAATTGTGGCTGGCATACAGCTAGCCTTCGCACGTCGGGGCGATGGAGCGTTGCAAATCTTGCAAGGCTTCTTAACCTTGGCGCTGGTATCGAGCGTGTCTGTGGGCGCGGCGCAATTACTGGTGGAAGCTTCCGATGAGTTTTCTTCCTGGATTATTTCGCTGGTGGTTGAGGAAGATCAAGGACAGTTCGCTTCCAAGATTTTATCTGTTTCCAGTGTTAGTGGCGCATTGGGACTGGTCATTATCATTATTGGCGGCCTGGCCGCGTTGATTGCAAACTTGATCCAGATTGGGCTCATGTTTGTACGATCCGCGATGCTGATTCTACTGGTTGGTGTTTTGCCTTTAGCAGGCGCGGCATATTTCACGAAGTGGGGCCGGGCGTGGCTGTGGAAGTTGATTGCCTGGTTTTTCGCGTTCTTAATGTTCAAACCGGCCGCGTCAATCATTTACGCATTGGCGATCAAATTGGTGCAAGGCGATCACTGGTCGGTCTTTACTGAGCACGAACTGACAGGGTTTGTAACTGGCGTGGTGATGCTTGTCCTTGCGGTTTTGGCGCTTCCAGCTTTGATTACTTTCATGGTTCCAGCCACTGAGGCGATCAGTAACGGTGGGGCTGGCGTGGGAGCTGGTGCGGGAGCGGTTCTTGCTACTGGCGCGATGACGGTTGCCAGGGGCGCGGGAGCGGCCGCTAGTGGTGGCACTACCGCAGCGGCAGGCGCAGCTCTTGGCGCAGCCCAAACAGCCCACGGGGCGGCTAATAGCGCAGTGGCTGGCGGCTCTAGCGGCGGTGGTGATTCTAGTTCACCTGGAGCGTCTGGCCCGGCAGGAGCTAGTGGCTCTAACGGTCAAGACGGCGCTTCTGGCACGGATGGGGCTGCAGGCCCGTCTGGAGCTAGTGGTCAAGATGGCGCTTCGGGCGCGGACGGGTCCGCGTCCACATCTGCCCCGTCAGGCGCTAGTGAAGCAGCTGGCGCGGACGGCTCGCCGGGCGGGCCTAGTGGCGGGCAGGAGGCTCAGCGGTGAGTGATGAGGCGGTAAAGGTCCGCACCTACGGTAACTGGCGGGTTCCACGCCGGGCCGGTTTTGGCAAGCTCGGTTTTGGTGAGTCGTTGATTGTTTTGCTTGGCCTCGCCGTGGTTTCGGTGGTGGCCATGTCTAAAGGCGTGATGATGGCCGCGCTTGTCGCCGTGTTGTGGTCAGGCGCGGTGCTTCTCGCGATTACTCGCGACGTGCACGGCGTATCGGTTTTAGAAAGGATTGGGCAAAAGATGCGGTTTCGACGGGCGGCGCGTAGGAAGTCAAACATTCACGCTTCTGGCGGCCTTGCGGTTGATCCAACGCAGGGTAAGTGCCACTTGCCAGGGATGTTAAGTGCTTCGCGTCTTAGCGAACACAAGGACTCTTACGAGCGTCCCTACGGGCTGGTTGAGCACGGTGATGGCACCCTTAGTGTGGTCATGTCTGTCTCGCCAGAGGGAGGCGGTCTGACCGATCAGGACACGGTGGATCACCAGGTGGCATTGTGGGGCATGTGGCTTGGCGACTTGGGCGGACAAATGGGCGTGGCCCAGGCGAGTGTTTGTGTGGAGACGATTCCTGATAGTGGGGATCGGCTACGCCGCGAGGTAGGTGCGCGCATGAGTGAGCAGGCCCCACTGGTAGCCCGCCAGATTCTCACCCGCGTGGTGGATGATTATGGGCAGGGAGCGGCGAGGGTGCGCGCGTGGATTACGCTCACGTTTGACCCGTCTAAGATGGGCACTTCGGCTAAGAAGCGCGCGCAAGTTGTTTCACGTATTTCTTCGGACTTGCCCGGTCTTACCCAAACGCTTATGGGCACGGGCGCAGGGGGAGTGCATCTTTTAACCGCGCGTGAGGTGTGTCAGCTCACGCGCGTGGCTTACGACCCGGCTAGTGAGGCCTTGTTTGAGCAGGCAGCTAATGCTGGTGAGGAAGTTGCTTTGACGTGGGAGGATGCCGGACCGATTAGGGCGGTGGCCGAGTGGGATCATTACCGGCATGATTCTGGTCTTTCACGCACTTGGGTAATGTCGCGCCCGGCGCGCGGATACGTCCAATCTGGCGTGCTACGCAAGATTTTGGAGCCGTCTCGGGACGTGCAACGCAAGCGCGTAACTATTGTTTACCGGCCTTTGGACGCGGCGAAGGCTCCAGCGGCGGCGGATGCGGATGTGAACCGCGCGGCCGCAAGGGTGGAGAACACGCCCCGGCCGACCGCAACTGCGCGCCGGGAGTTGCGCGCAGCCCAACAGGTAGCCGATGAGGAAGCATCGGGCGCGGGCTTGTTAGATTTCGCGCTGATTATTAGCGCCACAACTAGCGCCGATGAGCTAGATGATACTTCTAGCGCGGTCCAGGCACTGGCCGCTTCTTCACGCCTTTTGGTACGCCCGGCTTATGGCGCGCAAGATAGCGCGTTCGCCCTCGGTTTGCCCCTTGGGCTTCGCCCCGCTTCGCAGGCATTGTCTGGAGGCTGGTAGGCGTGGCTTTTGTAACTGACCTGGTATCAGCCCTTTTCACAGGCGCGCCTACCACTGCTGGCAGTAGGGGCAAGCCTGGTTCTGGCACGGTAGCTAATCACCCGGTGATCCAGCCTTGGCGCGCCACTTCTAAGCAAGTGTGCGGCATGTTCCCCTTCATCGTGGGATCGAACACGGCTTTAGTAGGAGCGCCCCTTGGCCGTGCCTTGCACGGTGGGGGAGCGGTTTGCGCCGACGAAATCTCGTGGTTTGAGCGCGGGCTGATTAGTGCCCCTTCGGCAATGGTGCTCGGCTTGAATGGGTTAGGTAAGTCATCGCTGGTTAGGCGCATGATTACCGCCTCGGCCGGATTCGGCGTACACACGATGGTGCTGGGCGATATTAAGCCAGACTATGTGGCTTTGATTGAAGCTCTTGGAGGCCAGGTAATCAGTATTGAGCATGGTGGTGCGGGTATTAACCCACTCGATGCTGGAAACGTTAGTGAGGCTGCGGAGTTGTTGGAAGCGGCAGGCAAGCTAGACGATCGCGACAAGCTCTTGGCCGCAGCCCATGAGCGTAAGAAAGACATGGTGTGCTCCCTGATCCACATTATTCGCCGCACGCCTCCCTCCGATAGGGAGGAGACGATTGTGGATGAGGCTATCCGTATTTTGGAGACCTATGATCGGCCAGTAGTTCTGGCTGATTTGTTAGAAGTGGTGCGCGCCGCTCCAGATGAGCTACGCGCAGCCGCACTGGATCGCGGCGATATTAACCACTACAGGGCGGTTACGGAGAGTCTGGAAGCGTCCCTAATGGCTTTGTTGTCGGGCCGTTTTGGCGGTCTGTTCGCGGTGGAGACCACCACGCCGATGATGATGGACCGCTCGGTCGCATTTGACGTGTCGGCGTTTAAGGAAGCCTCGGAGGACCTACAAGCCGCGTTGTTGCTTGCTACTTGGTCTTACGGGTTTGCCACTGTGGAGATCGCGCAGACACTGGCTGACGCGGGCGTTGCTCCGCGTCGGCGTTACAAGATTGTCATGGATGAGCTGTGGCGCATTTTGCGCGCCTCATCGGGCCTAGTGGAGCGCATTGATTCTCTTACTCGTCTTAATAGGACGGTTGGTGTGGGTCAGCTTATGGTCACGCACTCGATGGCCGATTTTAACGCGTTGGCTTCGCCTGCGGACCGGCTGAAAGCCTTGGGGTTTGTAGAGCGGTCGAAAATGCTGTTTTTGGGTGGCCTTCCCGCCCGTGAGATGGAGCTATTGGAGGGCGTTTTTGCTTTGACCGATAAGGAAAAGTCGATGCTCACCTCATGGAACGCGCCTGGCACGTATGACCCGACCACTGGTAGGGATGCCCCGCCCCTTGGTATGGGCAAGTTCATGCTGAAAACTTCCAACGCTCCAGGCACGCCGTTCCAGGTGCGTTTCGTGGCGGGGGAGGCGGCCTTGTCGGATACGAACCAAAGGTGGAACAAAAGAAGATGAGCGCGCGCGATGATGTATCAACGTGGGAGCCATCCACTATTTTAATGGCGATTTTTATCGCCATTGTGGGCGTGGCTAGTCTACTTATCACTCTTGGCGCACACGCCTGGGCGCTAGTGCGCGGGGTAGACGGTCTTTCATGGAACCCGTTTAGTCTCATGATCGAGTTGTTTACTGACCGGCTTGACCCAACCGGTGAGGTGTATTGGTGGATTGGCGGGGTAGGTGTCGGCCTAGTAGTCCTTGCCCTCACTGCTTTGGTGGTGGCATTGCCGCGCCGCTCTAAGCGCTCTAGGCGCGGCGATGAGGCCGCACAGTGGGCTGGAAGGGGCAAGGATATTGAGCCGATCACGCAGCGGGCTGTGGCCGCTAAAGCGCAGCGTTTAGGCGTTGAGGGTGCGGTCGGGTTTCCGGTGGGTCGCACTGTGGCTGGTGACGTGCCGGTAATGTCCTCATTTGAGGACGTGTGTATCACCATTGCAGGCCCGCGAACCGGTAAGACCACCTCTTGGGTAGTGCCACGCATTTTCGCAGCTCCAGGCGCGGTTGTGGCCACGTCTAACAAGCGCGACATAGTAGATGAGACGCGCTCACGCCGAGAGCAGACCACGGGTGAACAAGCGTGGGTGTTTGACCCTCAAGGTCTATTTGGTGAAGAACAGTCATGGTGGTGGAACCCGCTATCCTACGTTACTGACCACACCAAGGCGGGCGCGTTGGCGAACATGTTTTTATCTGCTGAGGACGTGTCGAATAAAGGCGACAACGATGTGTGGGATAAATGGGGTTGCGAACTGATTGCCGCGATGTTGTTGGCCGCCGCTAAGGCAGGTAGGCCAATCACCGAGTTGCATACTTGGCTGGCAGACCAGACCAACGATGAGCCGGTGCTTTTGCTCCGCAAGTTTGCTGACGAGTGCACTGAGGAAGATGGGCAAAAAGACTTGCGTAAGGCCGCAACTAGCTTGGAAGGGCATATGGGGAAACCCCCTGATATGCGTGGCAGTATTTATGGCAGTGCGGCGCGGATCATGAACTTTTTGAATAACACGCCCCTTATGCGTTGGGTTACCCCAGCGAAGGGGTTACCTGAGTTCAAACCGGAAGATTATGTGAAGTCAAAGGGCACTCTTTACTGTTTATCCCAAGAAGGGCACGATAGCGCAACCCAGATCGTAACCCCGCTTACCGTGGCTGTGGTTGAAGCAGCCACAGCCTACGCCACTAGCCAGCCAGGCGGTAGGTTGGCTACCCCCATGCTGATCGAGTTGGACGAGGCGGCGAACGTGTGTAGGTGGAATCAACTACCCTCCCAGTATTCCCATTTTGGTTCTCGCGGGCTTTGTGTAGACACGGTGCTGCAGTCATGGAGTCAAGGGGAGCGCGTGTGGGGCGAGAAGGGCATGAAGGCTCTTTGGTCCGCTGCGAATTTGAAGGTTTATGGCGGCGGCGTGTCAGAGCCAGAGTTTTTGCGCAACCTATCAGAGCTGATTGGTACGCATTGGGTGGACTCTACCCAGATTTCAAGCTCAAGCCAGGGCCGGTCGTATTCAACATCTAAAGCCTCCCAGCAAAGGCCCATTGCCACGGTGTCGGACTTGCAGGCACTACCCCAGGGCCGGGCGTGGGTGTTCGCTTCGGGCGCGGTAGCCACTTTGGTGCGGCTGATCCCGTTTTGGGAGCAGCCAGATTATGAGCCGGTTAAGTAGTTAAGGAAGATTGTCATGGCAGATCAAGTGATGAATGAGACCAATGCGGAAATGGTGCGCGCCTGGCGGGTGGCTATGGCGGTGGGCCGTTTCATGGCTATGCGCCGACACCAAGCCTTGCGCAAGGCCGAACAGTCCTCGCTCCAGCATGAGAGAGCCTTGCGAAGGGCGATTGAGGATGAGCGCTTGTTAGCGCAAAAGGTATACGCTCAAGCGCTCGATGACAAGTGGTGGCAAACCGCTGTCCAAGATGACGCGGCCTACGTTTACGGCGTGGCGCGCAGGTTTAGCGATATTGACCCCCAGGCCGAGTTAGCAGCACGCCGGTGCGAGAGGGAGGCTAAAGAGCGGTGGGGCATTGACGTTCACGCTCCACTAGCAAACGTTAGTGACATTCCCAGCGTGGAGGAGGCTTTGCAGGACGCTCCCGTGCTCGATGGTGAGAATCCGGTGGAGTTGAAACCGGCTGTGCAAGAAGTGTTATACCGGGCCTATCAGGATGGGGAATATCAGATGGTGGGCCAGGATCGGGCCGAAGCTATCTTGGACTACGTACAAGAGCAGAAGGACACTGTCCCAGATTGGCTAAATGATCTTTGGCAAGAAGATTTATCCCAGTGGCTAGATGGAGACGCTCATATCGCGCAGCGGGTGCGCGATATTTACCCCGACATTAAAGCAGCTGAGCAAATGCAAGCTCAAGCCGCGGGCATGGCCGCTCACGCCCAGCGCGAGGCGCGCATTGAAGGCCGGGAAGGGCACGAGGCTAGGCAGGAGCTAGAGGTGGGCGATCCTAGCGGGGTTGAGGAAGGCGCGGCGGTTAAGGAGATGAGCGAGGCCAAGCACGCCGGACGCGGCGCTGAGGCGGCGTGGGACACGATGCAGGCCCGCCAGGCACACGCCCAGTCCTTGCTAGATCAGGGAGCGGACCCGCAGGCGGTGCGCGCGGCGATGACGGCCGATAAGGGACTGCACCAGCCCGCTAGGACGGCCACGCGCAAGACCGGCAAGACAAACACTACGCGCGCGCGTGCCCAGTAAGAAGGCGGTGCGCGTGCAAACCCGCCACATGTAGCACGAGATGAAGGCGGCCGACACTACATAGTGTCGGCCGCTAGTTTTATTCGCGAGGCTGGATAATGTCAGGAGAGGCTGGCTCACAAGGCAACTCCCCATCAGGGTGAGGACGCAGGTCACGGTGACCGCCCTCGACGCTGCAGCCCTTGAATGGGCCATCATTGTCTAGTAGTACCGCCATGATTGGATCAGCGTAGTTCACCAGCCACTGCGCAGATGCTACTGGCCCGTCGTTTACACGCATGTACTCCCAGGCAAGCCATAAGGCTTGCAAGCGGTAGACCGCTTCATCATGCTTCCACCATTGCGGGCACCACGTCATCCGCCCTTTTGGCAGAGCGCGCTCGTAGATGCGCACAAGAAAATCACGCACGAACACGTCCAAGGTGGGGTAGTACAGGCCAGGAGTATCTACTTCTTCACTCATACCTATTACGTGGGGTGTGCGCGCACTACCTGGAGCGGCCCCGCCCACGCTCGGGTGGCAACCAAGTCGGCATATTTGGATGCCGCGTTGGATGGTCTACCTTCTTAATCTGAGGCACCTCCCCAATGCCAGGTAGAGGCCGCCGCTTACGCTTAGACGCTTCCTCACTGTTAGTGTTGCCGTCATTGTCGGTCAAGTGTTGGCGTAGCTCACCGATGTAGTCTCCATGACTATCACCAGCACGGTTGTCGCTATGCTCGGCGGGCTTAGCAAAGCCTTGGGGAGTGGCAAGCCAGGGCCTGCGCTGGCGGATACGCTCAATCTCTGCCTCGCGACTATGTTCACCTACATTGGCTTGAGCTGCTACTGGCTCAATGATCTGCTCAGGTGAAAGGACCGGCTCCGGTTCGGTCTTGATTTCCGGTAGTGTGTCTTGCTGCAATGGCACCGGTGCGGCCTGTAGCTGTGTGAAGGCTTGCAGGTGTGGTGCTTCCATGCGCACACGCTCGTACACGCCGCGCGTGTCACGCAACATAGCGGCCGCAGTGTTGGCCTGTTGGGCTTGCACGTACAAGTCGGCCAACGCTTTTACTAGCTCCATTGTTGCCACTAGGGCAAGCGCGTAGGACACTTCACTATTCTTAGGAGTGATCGCAGTGCTTAGTAGTTGCGCTCCAAGGACAACCCACGGGCTTGTCCCACCGTGTTGCACGGGTCGATGTTTTAGTTGAGCGCTACGCCCCACTTGGCGCGCGCAGTAGTCCAACGCGCCTCGCATCTCATCACTTAAGTCTGGCTGTTGCGCAGCGGCAGCGAGGAGCCCAGCCACATCATTAGTGGCGTTAGCAAGAGCAAGC
The DNA here is from genome assembly GCF_001813085.1 of Actinomyces sp. HMSC065F11. Taxonomy (NCBI): domain Bacteria; kingdom Bacillati; phylum Actinomycetota; class Actinomycetes; order Actinomycetales; family Actinomycetaceae; genus Actinomyces; species Actinomyces sp. HMSC065F11. The sequence continues at coordinate 12,868 of NZ_KV811484.1, read as the reverse complement.
CGGTCAGTGGGATCAACCTTGGCTAGTTCGTCGCGGAAGATTTCCAAGCCGCGCTTGTGCCCAAGCCACTCCTCGCGGGTGTATGAGCGACGGCCGCCTGACAGGGGCATACCCTTCCAAGCATCTTGCCACGCGGCCACCGCGTCAGTGGCGGACTCGATCGTGTCGGGCCAACGCTCCCGTAGCGCACTCAGCGTGAGGTCACGCGCGATTGATCCGCCCGCATACCATTGCGTCTTTACGCCCGGCTTAGTGTGCAGCGCAGCAGAGTATCCCACCACCACATCGGTGCGTCCCTTAGCGAAACGCGGACGCAACCTCACGCCCAGGCTACGCGCGCGAGCAATGAAGTCCACCTCGCTAGTAGCGGCCTTGGACGCTGCGCGCAAGCGTGACTCAAGCGCGGCCCGGTCGGTAACTTGTTTACCTGCTCGCGCTGCAGCGTTGAGCGCTTTAGCACTGTCGCACTTGGAGCTGCGCGCGTGTTCGCGCGACTCGACAATGCGCAGCTCGTATTTGTGTTCAAGCGTGTTGCACGCGCGTTGGCTACGCGGCTGATCGTTCCAGAAGTTCCACCGGGTGCCGTCCTCGCGAATAATGTTCGCGGCAATGTGAATGTGGTCCCCACCGTTCTTAGACGTGCCGTGATGGATGGCAACCCATCGACACTCAGACTTACCCGACGCGGCGGTGAACTCCATCTCGTCCATGAAGTCGCGCGCGATTGCCGCCCACTTGTCCTCAGACAATGGCCCCTCATCGGGGGAGAGGGACAAAGAACAGTGCCACACATGGTTCGGCCCGTAATCGACTACGCGCGTCTTACCCATCTCAGGATCAAACTTGCGGATAGGCCCGCGCGGGAAGCGTTCGGTCTCGTGCATGAATGAGTCGAGGTAGTTCGCTATCTCGCTTGCTTGCGCGATGGACAACTCCGACCAGTCGCCCCACCTGTTCATGATGGTGCTCGATCCAGCTACCAAGTGTGGCTCGGTGTGTTCGTTAGCGCGTCCAGGGCCAACCAGGTAACGCATGAGGCCGCCAGTGTCGCCGCCATCAACAATGTTGGGCATCATCGGCGCACACTCGCAAGCAAGTAGTTGATCTCATCAATGCTACGCTCAACCTGGCCTAGCACATCATCAATATGTTTAGGCAGTTCCTGTTTGGCGTGAGCGTAGCGAGTGAGTTGGTTGAGGTTGTTAGCCAAGCCGGTGAGCTTGCGACGGTAATCGCGCAAGTCGGTAATAACCTCAGCAAGATTGTCGGTATCAATTTCTTGTGCCGAAGCTGGATGGAGCGTGGCGTGCAGGAGAGTGCGCGCCATTGACCAGCCAAGGTTCTTTGCCTTTGCTTCAAGCAAGGCACGTTCGCTGCGTGTCATACGCACGCGAACTTCTGCGTCACGACGAGCACCATTGAGTGAGCGGGGAGCACGACGAAGATCGCGCGTGTTAACGCTTTTAGCATCTTCGTTGCTCATGTCAGTCCTAGTCTCTCTCAGCGTTAGCGACCCGAAGGGATCACACCTCTAGTGTGCCCCAGGTAGAACCCCGTGTCTACCTGCAAGCCTGTTAGTGGGTACACTAACATATAGCTTGCTACCCAGGCGTCCGCGCACACTGTTGTGTGCGCTAGGGCGCGAGGGGAACGCACCGTGTGCGTTTGGTTGGCGTGGGTTGCAAGCTACATGGATGTGGCTTGTCCGATACGGCGTTGCGCACGTGCGCGAGTCGCGTAGCACGCGGGGAAGCGATGGTGAGTAGCGCGGCCGTGTCTGCGTTGCAATGTCGCAGCGTGAAGGCGCGCCGCTACGCCTTGAGTCAAGAGCGTTGCTGAAAGTTTGCACCCGCGCTTGCGTGGGTGCGTTGTTGGTTCGGTTCGGTTTGGTGGTTGTGCGCGTTTGTGCGCGCACAACCTACGTGGCTTACGAAGCCATTAACACTTGGCTTTTGTGAAGTGAAAGGAACACATTTAATGTCGAACCAATTCGATCCAGTGGCCAAACTGTTGAACCAAGATGAGAACCGGGAGCGCGCGGTGCGCGAACTCGGCGCGGCGATGGTCCAGCTTGAAGCGGGCGTATCTGCATACAAGGACGCTTACAAGGCGGCGACTGACGCGGGCTGGACCAAGCGTGAACTAAACGCCGCAGGTTTCTTCGACGTGGTGAAGCTACCCAAGGTGAAGAAGATCGACGCGCCCGCGCCAAGCGCGTTCGACGCAGCCGAGTAGTAAGAGCAAAGGCGTGCTAACCCAAACGGGTTAGCACGCCTTAAACGTATCTTGCGCGCTCCGTGCTGCCACCACGGGTGGCTTAGAACAAGTGAGGCCACGCCCGCGTGGTCGATAGGGGTTGTGCACATTTGTGGGCGGCATGTCCGTCCACACTTGGGTGCAAGCCAGTTGGCATGGCTTGTGGTAAACAATCGACACCCCAAGAAGTGTCGGTTTTCCACACGCCAGGCCGCCACACGCACCGCGTGAACCACGCCGCGCTATGCGCGGCAAAAATTCGAGTGACAATCGCGCGCGCAGTGAAGTTAGGCCTTATCTTCCTCCGCGACTGTGTTGAATCGAACCCGATAGCCTTCACCGGCAAGAATGGTGCCTATCGTAGAGATGAGCGCCTTGTGGTACTCCCAAGATTCGCCAGGGTGAGCCAGCTCGTGTGATTGCGGTGTTTTGAAGGAAGCTATCTCAATTACTCGCTCAACCTCGTTTGCTGCCGCGTCGGCTTCGATCTGTTCCATTTGGTCAATCAAGCTGTCAACGCTACTAAGCACGCGCTCGCCAAAGGTGGCGTGTAGGTCATCAAGGTCTGCCGCTGCTCCACCAGGGATGGGCATTTCGTTTTTCTCCCACCGCCGCACAGTGCGTTCAGCAACGTCAAGTAGTCCGGCTAGTTCTTCTTGCGTTAGGCCTAGCCCGCGCCGCTTGTAATAAAAGTCCGTCCCATCCATTACTATCCTCTTTCTTATGTAACCAAGGTTGAGGGGCAAGCCAAGTGCTTGCCCCTCAACCGCGCGTCAAGCGCGAGCGCGTCGTATGCACTCTAAAACGTGTTCTCTATCCAAGCCGGTAACGGCCGCAACCAGCGCGATATTGTCCGTGTCATCTACCAGGCTAGTGACTATCTGGCTTTGATAGTCAAGCGCTACCTCGCGCTCCGTGCCGTCATAGGCTTCGATCGTGGCTTGTAGAGTATCAAGCGTTTCGCTCACGTCGCCCTCAAGCTCACTAACGTAAACCGTGTCCCCGTCACACGCTGCACGCAAGGCTTGCCATGTCATTGCCTGGCACAGATCAACAAGTGACGGGTAATCATCCTCGCCTCTCATGCGGTCCGCGTCTAGTAGCTCATGGCCGGATAGATAAGCAAATGCGCGTTGATAGGAAGCCTCGTCGGCTAGCAAGTCTGCGATAGTGCCTGTCCAAGGGCCGAAGGCGGAAGTAGTGATAATAAAACGCTTCGGGTTTTTCACCGTCTCATCGCGCGCGGCCCCTGCGTAGGTTGCATACTCGTCAAACGCTACGCCTAGCAAGCCAGTCTCACCATTCTTGAGGTCACGCACGCGCCGCTCAAGCGCCAGGGCTACCGCTACGTCGCTCGGGGCTTGCTGCGCGTGAGCGTGCAGCACGGCCGTGCCGCTATCGATAGCCATCATCGTGAGCTTCCACCCCTTAGAGACAAAATCGCGCTCTAGCGTGGCCCTGTAGCACGTCTTGCCGCCATCGATCACCTGCCACATTTTTTGACCGGCCACAATTTTCCTTGAGTTAAGTTTTTGTACCTGCATAAGAATCTCCTAATATCCTCTCGGCTGGGACTCATTCCCTGTTTGCCTTGTTGTTGAATGTTGTTACCGAAATGCGTGAATGCCCGGTTTGCCAAAGCCTAGTAGCGTTTGTTCTTCTTGCTCGCTCATCAGGTCGCTACCGCACTCGGCGAGGGTGAAGATGTCGCTTGGCTCGAAGCCGAAGCCTACCGCTTGAGCCTGAACGTCAATGCCCACACCCGACAAGTCGTGGCTAAGTGTCGCATAGTCCTTGAACGCCTGCTCAAGCTCCGACATTTGCATCACCTCATCACCGTAAGTCTCAAGGGCCTTCAGTAGGCGCGCATGGAGGGATTGAAATAGCTCGGCGTGCCCGCCGTAAAGACTGGTTATGGTAACGCCGCGCTTTGGGTTGAACAGATCGGCTGCAAGCTCATCGGGGTGTGCTTGTAGGTATTCGCCCACGGTTCCAACGAATTGGTTCTGTCGCCAGAAGGTGTGGGCTTGCGGGTCATACATTAGACGGTCAAGGATGCTCATTTTCTCTCTCCTGTTCGGCTGGGACTCATTCCCTGTTTGCCTTACTCTTACATTGTATGTCCGGTGGACCGGACATGTCAAGTGTTTTCGGGGTTTTCTATTAGTTTTGGTGGGGTGGTGGCCAACCTTTCGGGCGGCCACCACGGTTAGGGTTATGCCACTGGCTGAGGTCGCTTGGCGCTGGCTCGGTTGGTCTGCGCTAGTCGCGCTATTTGCCATGCAAAGTCGGCCTTGCAGGTTTCTGGAATCGTGTCCTCCTGGCCTTTCCACTGCATGAACGTGTGCCACACGCGCCACGTGTTGTTGTCGAGTAGGTATAGGAACTCTGCGCCCGCGCGGTCTGCTAGTTCAATAATCTGCTTGATCGCCTTATCTTTGTCACCGTTTTCGATTGGGTAGATCGCGGCTGCGTTGCGTTCAGCTGGTTCGCCGTATTCGGCGTAGGCTTTCCCGTCTCCTGCATAGGTCGATAGGGTGAGCTGTTCGCGGTCGCCTAGATCAATGATTGGCTTAATGTCCTCGATAGTGGGGAATCCGAACTTGAGCGCTTGCCCCACGCCGGTTAGGTATCCGTCAAAGTGTACGTAGATGAATCGGATAGCGTTTTCTTCAATGATTCCAACATAAGAGCGAGTAGACATTTTCAGTTTCCTTTCTTCGGCCGGGACTTCTTCCCTGTGTGCCGGTTGTGACTTTCTTTTTGCCTGCTGGCAAGGAGTCAATAAAGTCGCGATCAAGGTCTGCCCGTCACCTTTGGCAAGCGGGCGCGGGTCATGGAATAAATAACGAAGTGGTTTATGCCGTGAAAGCCCGCGCCCGCTTGAACGCGAAGCGTTTGACGGGCAGACCGCGCGACGTAGACTCGAAAGCCAGCAGGAAAAAACCCTTAGACAACTAGAGTGCGCGCGTGCGCGCTCCTTGTTGCCACCACGGGTGGCTTAGAAGAAATGAGGCCACGCCTGGCGTGGTCGATAGGGGTTGTGCACATTTGTGGGC
>NZ_KV811484.1:1246-7453 GCF_001813085.1 Actinomyces sp. HMSC065F11 | reverse complement strand
CCGCGTGAACCACGCCGCGCTATGCGCGGCAAAAGTTGGGACTGATCCGTTGGGGTGGGGTATTGACAACCGCGCGCTAGTGCCGCTATCGTTTGCAGTAGCGGACCGCTTCCCTGCGCTTGCGGGGATGACCCGATTTTTTCAATCTAAGGGTTTTGTCCGCTTATATACTCCCTGCGCCTGCGGGGATTAATGAAGGCCCTCCACGCGAGGGCCTTCACTATTTATGAGGGTTCAAGGCTCTTGAGACGGTGGAGCGACTAACACCTAGAACCCGGGCGATTTCAGCATTATTAGAGCCACTTTCCTGCATGGCTCTAGCCGTTTTTAATCGTTCAGGTGTCATGAGTGTGGGGCGGCCTCCAAGCCGTCCTTGGGAGCGTGCGGCGGCAAGGCCCGCTCGTGTTCGCTCTTTAATCAGGTCTCGCTCGAACTGAGCGAAGGCCGCAGCCATGTGGAACACTAAGCGTCCACCTGGTGTGGTGGTGTCGATCGATTCGGTGAGGGAGCGAAACTCAACGCCGCGCTTGTCTAAGTCCTCAATAACTTCTACAAGGTGGGGCAGTGAGCGGCCTAAGCGGTCGAGTTTCCACACTACAAGCGTGTCGCCTTCGCGCAAGTAGTCCATTGCCTTGTCCAGCTGTGGCCGCATGGTTTTAGCTCCCGAGGCGTGGTCAGTAAAGATGCGGCTACATCCTGCCTGGGTGAGAGCGTCTATCTGTCCGTCCAGATTCTGCTCAAGAGTAGACACACGCGCATATCCAACAAGACTCATTACATCCCCCGTCCATAACCGTGATTCCTGCCCTTGCTTTGACGCGGTTTAGGCGCGACGTGCTGGGTTGGATGGTCCAGCTTCTTTATCTGAGGCACCTCTCCAATGCCAGGTAGTGGTGGCCGTAGTGGAGTGATGGCCTTGCTCAATACTTTTGCCAAGCGCGTGTTGCTTCCTGTGGCTTGGCTGTAGAACCGGGCTGCTACAAAGTCCTCAAGCAGTGCCTTGCCGGGGGTGAGTAAATCTTCGTTGAGTTTGTATCCGGCGTGAGCGCAAAGCTGACTGTAGAAAATGAACTGGGTGCGAGTGTTGCCTTCACGGAAGGGGTGAATAGTGTTGATTTCGCCCCATGACTCAGCCAACGCCGATATAAACTCGTCGGAGGCTAGGCCGCGAAAATAGTCATTATCTCTAATGTAAGAGAATTGGTGTTCTGCCGCTTCGGTGAGTGCGGGTCCTGCGGGATAATAGTAGTAGGTGCGCCACGGGGCGTTAGCGTCTCCAGGAGGGTAGTCCACCACGTCGGCATGACCTTTCGCCATGAACGTATCTGGCGCGGTTCGTTCTTGTCCTGCCCATTCGTACACGTCTTGAAAAAGGTGGTAATGAATGGCTTTCATGTGCTGGTAATCAAAACTGCCGTGGATGGGGTGTAAACGCAGTTCACCCGCGCGAAGCGCGGTAGCGGCTTCTTCTGCTACTCGTAGTATTTGAGCGTCAGGCTCCCCATAGGGGTGGGCTGCCGTCACGAATTTATTTCTCAGCGTGGTCGTTCCTGGAATGTAATAGTCGTTCCAAGAGTAGTAACGTTGTTCGATCACTGTGTGCGGCGGATGTGTTGGATGACTTGGGCGAGGTATTCAGTGTCGCTGATTTGTCCAGATAAACACTGCTCGAGCAAATCTCTAATGTAGGCGTCAGTAACAGTGTGGCCAGCTAAAGCAAGCGCAGCATCTGCAAACGACATGGCCTCGCGTACTGCGGCCTGAGTTACTAATCGCGGTTGTGTTGGCACGCTCATAATGTTTCCTCACTTCCGTGGTACACGCCTACCGTTGCGTGTGTTCTAGCCTTGTATTCGTTAGCGTCAATAATACCCGCAGCGTAGTTGGTAAGGTTTTCGACATCTTCTCTGGTCAGCTCGAATCCTTCATGCCACAATGCCGCAAGCGTATTGCGCACGCCGAGGCGTTGCTGCTCATCAAGAGATTGGAAAAGTTTACGAAGTTCTAAGCGCTTAGTCTCAATTGCCACAACATCATCGGGGTCGATAGCACGAACCTGGGCGCGCAACGCAATTCCGGCTTGTTTCCAATGTTCTTGTTCTTCCAAAGCCGTAGCTTGACGCTCCCACTCGACATATTGACCACCGATACGGGTAGTCAGTTCCAAGAGGGCGTCGTAGACCATAGGATCGAAAGCCTGCTTCATTTCACTCATAATGCCTCCCACGTGCTATTCGAATTCTACCGTAGATGCGTGCATTACTCAATGGGTGACGGTTCTGCACGGGTTGGGTTTTGGGCGCTAGTTTTGCACGTTTTGTTTGCTTGGTTTTAAGCGGTTTCTAGTTTTGGTAGTTCAGGCGTGCGTTATCGGTCGATAATGCACGCCGCGTTGTTGAACTAGGCTACGTCTAGGCTGAGGTCGGTTAATCGTATTTGGCGGTTGAGACTGAATAGCTCTCGCAGATTCGAGTGCGTATAAGTGTTGGGGGAAGCGGTTTGCCGTTCGATCATTTTTATGAAGTTAGCGACGGTAATGCCGGAGCCGTTGATTCCTGACTCGTTTACTTCTGCCAGTATTTGCTTATCTATTTGATTAGCGAACCCGCCTGCTATGTAAGAAAAGAACGCTAACGGGTAACTGCTGTGACTGTAGGTGTCGAGTTTGCCAATGTAGTTGTGCACCATGCGGTTGTGGTGATCGCCAGTGATTGAGTATTTCGAGTATGCCTTGTTGTCAATGATGGCCTGGTATCCGTCACTGTCTGAAAGGAGGAGAATATCGGGGGCAGATTTGCTGCCTGTTTGCCCAAGGTGCGTGGTGTTGTATTTGAACACGGTGCTAAAGAGTTCGGTTGTGGCCTTCTCGAACGCTATAGCTTCTTCGGTGCCCTTGAACGCCATCTCGAAGTAGGAAGCCATGAAGGCCCCTATTGAGCCGTGCGGGTAGGCGCGCCACAACACGTCCTCCACAATCGTGTCGAGAATACCTGTCTGGGCGGTTATCTCAGCTATCAGGTCTGGGGTGATAGAGCTGATCGGGCGCGTGATAGATAGTTTGACGAAGGCGTGTTTTATTTTTTGTTCGGCAATAATCCGTTCAGTTATAGTCTTGGTGTTTTCAAGGTTTCGCGTGTCTTTACGATGTTTGGGATCGAGGCCGTATTTGCGCTGGAAGTATTCGTGCGATTCTGGCCGGTCAATGAAGGGCAGGCGCGTATTTAGGATCGCGTTTATTTCGTCGAGTTTATCTTCTAGGGCAACAAGTTGGCGTGCTTCGTTTCGGTGAGCAAGCTGGGTGTATTCCAGCCAGTTAATGATTGTGTTTGCTACATCGATTAGGTGACTGTAAGGGTCATGTGGCTTTGCTGGCCCGCGTGATGGTTTGTATTTGGTTGCAAAGTCGGCATCTAGGCAACTGTCCCCATTCTCGCGGTAGTCCAAGAGTTTGCTTACTACGTGTTCGTAGCATCGTTCTGTTTCGTTTTCGGCTTCAACAATAATGATCTTGCCGATTTCGTCCTGGGTTAGGTATTCAACTCGGCTATCAGTTAGCAGCCGTAGCAAGAAACGAAAGGGGCGTATTTTGAACCGGCTTGAAACGTTTACGTTGCGGCCGATAGAAAAGGCTGAGGGGAACTGATATTTAAGGACTTGGTTGCGCAGGACTTCTACCGGAGAGTCCCCGGCGATGATTGCTTCACCAGCTAAAGTGAGTTTTACATTTCCAGTAGATTCGTGGATGAAGGTAAGGCCAAGAGATTCTAGCCATGCCCGGTATGTGCGCCCACCGGAACCGCCTTGGTCACGTCTACTACCAACCCGTTTTAGTCCGGCCGCTTCAAGTGCATCTTCGTACTGGATGTGGGTGGCGCGTGATCCGCTCCATTCTTGATTCAGCGATATTGCTGCGAACATGGTTAGTGTTTCGGGGATGGAATCAAGTTTGCGTTTAGGGCGGGTCACCCACCAGTAGTTAATCAATTGTGTTGCCTTACCTCAGATTTGCCTCAATCCAAGGGTAGGGTATTCCAGCAAAACTGTTTAGTATTCCAGTGGTCACAACTTGAGCCAACTGCGGAGGCACAGCCATTCCGATTTGTTTGCGCACGCTGGCGTATTTGCCAATGAAGGCAAAGTCATCAGGGAAGGTTTGCAGACGCGCACGCTCCCGGTTGGTGAGTTCTCGATCAGTCCAGTGGTACATGAACGTTCCACCACCACCAGCAGCAGTGACCGTGTAGGCAGGCTTGTTAGGGTTTAGTTTCCTATATATCTGACTGATTCTTGTCTTGGTGTTAATGCGTAGCTCGTCTGGGAAGTCTTTGCCTAGACGATCAGCGGCTTGCCACACGTTCTCACCAGGGCGAATGTAAGAAAGCCTACGGGTGACGGTTTCAGATAGTTGGCGCACTTCGTTATTTGGAGCGTCTACTGGAATGTTAGACAAGGCAGTTCTTGCCGAGATGTCAGCATTAGCCCACTCCGCAGGGTCGGGCACTTGATAGGTCACATCCAGGTCGCTTCTAATGCCGACAATGATTACTCTGTGCCGCGTTTGAGGCACACCGTAAAGCTCGGACTTGTACAAGTGTGTTGTGAGCTTGTAGCCAGAATCTGCCAAGTCTTGCAAAATGGTTTGAAAGTCGCCCGATCCGGCACTTCTAATACCAGACACGTTCTCGGCAATGAACCATTTGGGCTGATACATGCGGAGCACTTCTACCCCGTACCAGTACAGTTGCCCAAACTTCTCATTAGCGAAGCCTTGCCGCTCGCCCACGTGAGAAAAGCTGTTACATGGGAACCCATAGGCAAAAGCATCAATCGCTCCCAGGGAAGATAGGTCGAGGTCGCGCACATCACCTAAGTAAACAGTGTTAGGTGATTGTGGGCTTATATTGTGGCGGTAGGTCTCGCACGTGTCCGCGTCATAATCGTTAGCCCAAGCGTGTTCAACTCTTTGGCTCCCGTCATCACTTGTAGACCCGAGCGCGCCTAACGCCAGACCACCAGGCCCACAAAACAGCTCCCCAAGCCGGTACGTTACCGGAGCGGGCGCGCTGCGGTTTTCGAGTTTCACAGTTTGTCTTTCCCTATTTGTATGCAACTAATCGCAGCATAGCAGCATTGCAACGGTTGCGAAAGTTGATTCACTAAGAGATGTATCGCACGTTGAACATCGATGTCGGCCACGAATCTGCGCGCACGGCATACAAGTGGAATGAGACTACTGACTTAGCATGTCTGCGGTAGTATTGGGGGACCAACCTAGTTGGTAGCGGCCGCGTTTCTCGTGGCGCGGTTCGGCTGTTGTGAAGTAGCTAAAATAAGAGTCGATTGTAGGGGCAAGCATTTGCTTGCCCCTACAACGCTTCTCATGGTGTTTTCCTGTTTTCTGGTTCCTATCTGTGCAGGGCCATGCTAGTAGCATGGGTTGGTGCGCGCCGGGTGGTGGTGGGGTGCTGGGTTGGATGATCCAGCTTCTTGAGCTGCGGTACTTCCCCGATGCCGGGTAGTGGCGGCTTGGTGCGGGCGGGTTCTGTTTCGCGCGATTCTTCCGCTTGGGACTGTTCTTGTTGTTGTTGCCGGGTTTGGGTGCGTTGCAAAGTGTTTACTGCTTCTTCGCTGGGGGTTTGCGGGTTGAGCTGGTCGATGATCCAGTTGGAGTTTTGGATTACCCGCTCCCCGGTGGCGAGGATGGTTTCTTCGTCCGCGTTTGCCCATCCGGCGATGTATCCGGTGGAGTATTCGGCCGTGTCCAGGCCGAAGTATTTACTGACTAGGTAGGCGCATGATTCGGCTTCTACTTCTTTGATTCCCCGGTGCATGGACTCAGTTTGATCTGCCTGGTCCATGTGTAGGCGGGCGTGACTGATCTCGTGGATGAGGGTTTTGAATTGGTGACCTTCGGGAGCGTCGGTGGCTACCGCGATGGTTTTCTCACCTTGCCCCTCGATCATCGGCCGCATTGTTACCCCGTATGCGCCTCCTAGAGCTTTGCGCGTGGTTTCTTCGTACTTGTATCCAAGGTCCGCCACTATCTGTTTAGCGCGCTGCCATAACTGTTCAGAGCGCTGCCCGGTTACTTGAGGTAGGTCTTTTCCCTTGATTGGCTCGCCTTCGGTTTGGTGGTAACCAAACGTGGGGCGCACGGTAAACCCTGTGACAGCGCGTTTCCAGATAATGTCTTTCTTGTCGTACTTA
>NZ_KV811484.1:625-1146 GCF_001813085.1 Actinomyces sp. HMSC065F11 | reverse complement strand
CCTCACCTTTTAGGAAGGGTAGCTTGTAGGTGACCGGAGCTAAAACTTGGTAGCTTTTTTCTCCTTTTTGGACTTGCCTGCCTAGCTTTTTCCAAGCGGTATAGGAAGCAAACGAAGATTCCATGCTTCCGCGCTTGCGTGCCTGATTGTTGAGCCACACCAAGTTGCGGAATGAGTACTGTGGCATTTGCGCCATATAGTCCAGCATGTCTTTCCACGTTTGCGTGTCTTTGAACCGGGACGCTGCGGCGGCTATTTCTTCGTGAGCTTTCGCGAGTTTCGCTTCACGTTCTTCCTTGGCTTTTTCTTTACTGCGACTAGCCATGTTAGTTGCCTACCTGGCCGGTTTTAGCTTCTAGGACTTGGACTCGACCCGTGAGTTGTTCGATCTGGTCCTGCTGGGCCTCGACCTGCTCGATGAGGGTTTCTACTAGCTCTAGCGTGGTGTATTGGGTTTCCATTGTTCTCTCCTAGTTAGTTGTCTTTCCCGTTTTGGGTGATGATGTGTAGTTCTTGGCGGG
>NZ_KV811484.1:0-525 GCF_001813085.1 Actinomyces sp. HMSC065F11 | reverse complement strand
GGCTGCCTGGCCTTGGACTCTGAGGTAGTAGGCGGTTGTAGCCGCGTCCTCCCACTTGCCGCTTTCTAGGTCTTTTGCCCGGTCGTTCACAATCACGGTTGCTCGGCCTTGGTAGGTTCCGTCATCGTTCATGGTGAGTTTGACGGGGCCTGCAAGATTTCCTGCTCGTACTATGTAGCTCACTGTTTCACTCCTAAAATTTGGTAGTTGGTTTGTTGGTTTTGGGTTAAATTCGGACGGCTTGCCATTGCATGCCAAGCCAATAAGAGGTGTCGAGGGGTACTTGTTCGACGTGTCCGCCCACGTTGGGGGCGTGGATCATGAGCCGGTTACCACCTGGGTCTTTACCGGCGTAGATGCCGATGTGGTGGTAGTGGCCGCTGCCCGGGGTGGCGAAGCCGATCAGGTCGCCTGGTTGTAGGGCTGATTGGTCTATGGGCGTGCCTGCTTTGGTGATGATGTCGTGGGCGGTTCGCACGTTGAGGGGTTTACCAAGGTCGGCGTAGACGCGCACGACTAGGCCCG
>NZ_KV811483.1:2569-49688 GCF_001813085.1 Actinomyces sp. HMSC065F11 | reverse complement strand
CCCTACTATTAAACTGTCTAACTTTCAGGGGACAATTCATTCGAACAGGGCCCACTGCGTATCCGCGCGGAGCTAACCAACCTCTCTGAGTCCGATTACCACTTGGAAGAGCTGGGCATCTCACTTAACTTGCCGCTGGAAGCTAATGAAATCTTCGATACCACCGGAAGGTGGGGCAAGGAACGCGTGGCTCAAAGCCGCCCCGTAGTTCTAGGCTGTGACCTGCGCGAAGGACGCCACGGACGCACCGGCTTTGACGCTCCTGGCTTCACTTTCGTTGGCCCGAAGGGCTTCTCGTTCCGCCAAGGCGAAGTTTGGGGCCTGCACACCGCGTGGTCTGGCAACCACCGCACCTGGGTGGAAAAGTCAATCGCCGGCCAGCAGGTCATTGCAGGTTCGGAAGTGCTTATGCCCGGTGAAGTTACGCTGGGCAAGGACGAAACGTACTCGACTCCTTGGTTCTACGCTGTGCACGGTTACGGTCTAGACGACGCTGCCCAGCAGGTACACCGCTGGTTCCGCAGCCGCAAGAATCACCCAAAGACTGAGCGTCCCGTAACCCTTAACGTATGGGAAGCGGTCTACTTCAACCATGATCTTCCGAAGCTCCAGAAGCTCGCTCAAAAGGCTGCCGAAATTGGCGTAGAGCGCTTCGTCCTCGACGACGGCTGGTTCCTCGGCCGCCGCGATGACTTTAAGGGGCTCGGCGACTGGTACGTGGATGAAGATGTTTGGCCAGATGGACTATCGCCATTGGTTGACATGGTGCACAACCTCGGTATGCAGTTCGGGCTCTGGTTTGAGCCGGAAATGATCAACGAAGATTCCAACCTGGCCCGTAAGCACCCGGACTGGATCATGGCCGCGCAGGGAAGCACCGATGCAAAAGACCTACCGCTACAGTGGCGCCATCAACAGGTTCTCAACATCGCAATCCCGGAAGCGTTTGAGTATGTTAAAGACCGCGTCGTGTCGCTAGTACGCGAGTATTCGATCGACTACATCAAGTGGGATCACAACCGTGACCTGATCGAAGCGGGTAACACTCAGCTTGGCGGACGCGCTGGCGTATCTGCTCAAACACACGCTGTTTACCGCCTGTTTGACGAGATCAAGGCAGAATGTCCCGGCCTCGAAATTGAAAGCTGTTCTTCTGGAGGTGGCCGCGTAGATCTAGAGGTCTTGCAGCACACCGATCGATTCTGGGTATCGGACTGCATCGATCCGGTTGAGCGCCAAGAGATGACCCGCTGGTACAACCAGGTGTCACCGCCGGAGCTCATGGGCACGCACGTGGCATCAACTGAATCGCACACCACTGGGCGCCACTCCACTATGGCCATGCGCGGTGGCACCGCTCTTTGGGGCCATTTTGGAATCGAGTGGGACATTCTTGAAGCCACTGACAGCGAGATGTCCGACCTGAAGGATTGGATCGCGTTCTACAAGTTGAACCGTGACTTCCTCCACTCTTCGGACATTGTTCGTTGCGAAACACCCGATGAAACGATTTGGCTACACGGAGTAGTTACGAAAGATAAGTCTCGCGCGCTATTCCAAATGGTTACGCGAGGACGCTCCGCTATCTCTCCGCGCGGAAGGCTACGCTTTAGCGGATTGGATGATTCGCGTACCTACACTATTCGTCCGGTAATCGTTGGCAGTGAGCCCTCAGGGTTGGTGCCGCCACTGTGGTTTGGCGAACTTAGCCAACCCGCTGAAGATGGCCGGCGCTACTTTGATGGAATCACCACCACCGGTTCCATTCTCCAAAATTCTGGTGTGCAGACACCCCGTCTACACACTGACCAGACGCTACTTTTCGAAATAGTCGAAAAGTAGGAAACCAATAAAGACGAAGGAGTCTTTTCACGATGAGAAAAGGGAAAATTTTCGTTGCAACCGTAGCAGCGTCAGCACTGGCACTCGGCCTAGCTGGCTGTTCAGGAGGCTCTGGCTCTGACGCAGGCGGTAGCGCTGACGGCGGATCCATTGACGTGTTCATGAACATGCCTACCGGTTCGCCTCAGGAAGCCAAGATCAAGGAGCTGACCGCAAAGTTTGAGAGCGAAACGAATTCAAAGGTAAATCTCACCATCGCGTCCTCTTCGTTCGAAGATGACATGAAGGTCAAGATGGCTTCGGATTCAGTGCCAGACGTGTTTTCAACGCACGGCTGGTCTGTTAACCGCTACAGTCCCTACTTGCGCCCATTGAATGACCGGCCTTGGGCGGAGTACGTCAGCAAGGGCCTCGACAAGGTCATGTATGACGCTGACGGAAACATCTACGCCCTTCCTCTTGAGTACTCAACCACAGGACTCTTGGTCAACTACGAAATCCTCGACAAGGTAGGTGTTGACCCGGATTCGCTAAAGACCTGGGATGACGTCGACGCCGCCATGCAGAAGATCAAGGACGAGCTCAATATTTCCCCGATCACTGCATCCGGTAAAGAATCCAACGCAGGTGACATTGGCAACTACATTGCTTCTGGCGCATTTACGCCCGAGCAAAACGAAGCGTTTAAGAATGGCGATTTCAGCACTGAACTTTGGGCTCAGGGCGTAACTTCGCACGTTCAGAAGTGGCAGGAAAAGGGATTCTTCAACCCTGACTACGTGTCCGCGACGCTTGACGACATGTCGCGTCAGCTAGCTGACAACACCGCAGCTTTTGCGATCTCTTGGCCGTTCGTTCTTTCCACGGCTTACGAGTACAACCCGGATGCAAACCTTGGCTTCATGCCGATGCCCGGCGTTGACGGACCGTACATGGTTGGTGGCGAAGGCGTGAGCGCATTCGGCGTTTCCAAGACCAGCCAGAACGAAGAGCTTGCTTTGAAGTATGTTGACTTCCTTGCACAGCCAGAAAACGCAAAGCCATTCCTTGAGGCCATGGGCGCTTACGCTGGCCTAACCAACGTTGAAGTAGACCTGGGCAACCTGCAGCCGAGCTTCGACAAGTACGTTGCTCCCGGCGAGATTCCGACCATGCCGTTCTTCGACCGTCTCTACCTGCCTAACGGCATGTGGAACACCATTATTACCACCACTGATGGCGTGATCAATGGTCAAATGACAGCGGAAGTTGCTGCTCAGCAGATGGCAGACCAGTACCAGACGCTGTACTCACAGCAGAAGTAATTATCTGCTTAGAGGTGGGGTAAAATCGCCAGATTTTACCCCACCTCACTACCACGATTAGGTGAACCATGAGTGATACAAAAACAGCGGTGCGCAGATTCTTTAAAGGTTCTTCTGTGAACCTAATGTATGTTCCCGCTTTAACAATCTTCGCGATCTTCCTCGTATGGCCCGTACTCCAGGGCGCATACCTATCCACCACCAGTTGGGATGGATACTCTCCAACTCTTTCCAGTGCAGGATGGTCTAACTACGCGAGATTAGTACGCGATCCCAACTTTCTTGTGGCAGTGCGCAACACGTTCATTTACGGAATTGGAAGCACGATACTGCAGCAGATCATTGGTCTCTTTCTAGCAGTACTGCTAGAGCGTTCCGGCAAGATTTCCAACAGCGTGCGAGCCATTATCTACCTGCCGGTCCTCATCTCACCGGTCGTTATGGGCACCTTCTACTACCTCGTATTCCGGTTCCGCCAAGGCGCGTTGAACGGGATCCTGGAAGCGTTTGGTGGTCAGCCCGTCGCATACCTTGCAAACTCCAACTTTGCTATCGCCGTAATCGTATTCATCAACTCGTTCCAGTTCGTTGGCGTATCGATGATCATCTACCTATCCGGACTGCAGTCGATTCCAACAGAAGTTCACGAAGCCGCCCAACTTGACGGCGTTAACGGCTGGCAACAGTTCAAAGACATCACCTGGCCAATGCTCCACCCGGCATTCGCAGCTTCCGTTGTTATTAACCTAATCGGCGGACTCAAACTCTACGACATCATTAAGGTTCTAACCGATGGAGGTCCGGGCTTTGACACCAACTCCGTTTCAACGTTGATTGGACGCACCTACTTTGGCAGTCAGGCCGCCGGCTACGCAGCCGCGCAGGGCGTGGTGCTGTTCTTCATAATCGTTCTATTCACGGTTATTACAAACCGCTGGCTTGATAGGCGCGCTACGAGGGTGGGTCTGTGATGAGTGAAAATAAGAATTCTTTGAAAACTCCTAAGTTCATACTTTTCCTCCTGGTACTGGTCTGCCTTGTACAGTTAGTACCTTTCTACCTAGGCGTGGTTGCGTCCTTTAAAGGTTCGCGAGATCAAAGCTCTGCGTGGGCGATCCCATTTGGAGAATCCACATTTGAGAACTTTGTCATCGCCTGGGAGCGCGGACACGTAGGCCAAGCCATTTTAAACTCGGCCATTGTTACCATCCTGGCTACAGCCATCGTGGTAATTGTTGGCGCACTGGCCTCCTACCCGCTTGCGCGACGCCGGACAAAGTGGAATCAAACTATCCTCATGCTGACGCTTACCGTCATGATGATTCCCCCGCTGTCCATCCTTGTTCCCTTGATCCGTCTGCTCAAGAGCTTCGGCATGATGAACACCTACATGGGCCTAGTTTTGCCGCTGGCAGCTTTCGCTCTTCCCCAGGCGATCTTCCTGTACACGCAGTCTCTGCGCGGTATCACCGGAAGTTTGGAGGAAGCCGCGAAAATCGATGGAGCAGGAACGCTACGAACCTTCTTTTCTATCGTTTTGCCGCTACTAAAGCCCGTTACAATCACGGTGGTTATCCTTACCGGCACTAACGTTTGGAACGAGTTTGCGCTGAGTAGCTACATCATGACTACAAATGAGATGCGCACGTTGGCCCCCACTATCGCGTCCTTCTTCGGCGCGGCCGGATCCAACGTGAACGCAGCAATCGCCGGATCGTTCCTGGGTGTCATCCCCGTGCTAGTTGCATACCTGTTCTTGCAAAAGTACTTCATGAAGGGCATGCTCGCGGGCGCGGTGAAGTAATGATCTCAAGGTGGTGGCAACGTGCGGGCTGAACCAAAACGTCGGGTAACTCGAGATGAGGTGGCCGCTCGAGCCGGCGTCAGCTCCGCCGTTGTCAGCTACGTTGTAAACAACGGGCCTAGGCCCGTGGCTGAGAGCACCCGGCTCAGAGTGCTTGAAGCTATCCAAGAGCTTGGCTACCACCCCAGTGGCACGGCACGAGCACTACGGCTTGGAGCTAGACAGACGTGCGGCGTTGTTATTCCCAACGTAAAGCACCTGTTTAACTCCGCCGTTGTGCACAGACTGGACCAAGAACTGTCGCGCCACAACCTCTCCATGCTGCTTTCCAACACGCATAACGATCCCGAAACTGAAAAAACCGTTATCAGCGAAATGCTCTCTTGGGGAGTGGACGGTCTTATCGTTATGGTCTCAGCGCTCGACGACGATGACTGGCGCCACCAAAAACTTCCCGTTCCAGCAATTCTTTTGGACCGCCAGATTGGCCTGGAACACTTCACCACACTTGGCCCAGATTTTGCCGAGGGAGGCAGAATCGCTACCCAGCATCTGATCGACCATGGGCACGAACAGATCCTGGCAGTTCTCGGAGGTTTGTTCCCCGGCGATAACACTAGGCTGGCCGGCTACCAAAGGGCACTATCCGATGCGAGATTGCAGCCCCTCACTCCCATCATTACTTCGTGGTCATTAGAGGGCGGATATGAGGCCGGAAAGCAGTTCCTACAGCTAGACTCGCGCCCATCCGCCGTATTCTGTTTTTCTGACGCACTAGCTATTGGCTTCCAAAAAGCCGTAACAGAAGCTGGCGTGCGCGTCCCTCAAGACGTTGCCATCATGGGCTTCGATGGCACGGACACCGTTAAGTATGTTCAACCTCGAATCACCACTGTAAGACAGCCCATTAACGAAATGCTTACCACCGCAGTCGAGACCCTCGTTAAAGAGCCGTACGAGCCTTTACCTGAACACGTGATTTTCCCTGTTTCACTGGTGCCAGGAGAATCTTGCGGCTGCCCAAGAATAGAAGGAATAGACTAATGGCCACTTATTTTTCAGAAGAAGAAGTTCGCAGGCGCATTGAAGAGCGTGAGCTGTACTGCGATGCCTACGAGGGCTTGGAAGGACTCAAGAGTGAGCGGGACCGGGCTAAGCGCCTGGTTGCGCGCTTCAATCGAACAACTGTTGATGATGAGGCCCTACGTAAAGAACTCATTGCGGAACTGTTTGGGGAAAGCGCTTCAAATGCGTTCCTCGAGCCGCCTATTTCTGTTGCTTACGGGCACCGAACAACTTTTTCTGGCAACGCTTATGCCAATACAGGTTTGACGCTTGTAGACGACTATGAGATCAACATTGGCAAGAACGTTATGTTTGGTCCCAACGTGACTCTAACGTCCACTAACCACCCGATTCACCCTAAGTTGCGTGAGGATGGCACGCAGTTTTCTGCTCCCATCAACATTGAGGATGACGTGTGGATCGGTGCGCACGCTGTTGTGCTTCCCGGAATCACCATTGGCAAGGGCTCTATTGTGGGCGCCGGAGCCGTGGTGACCAAGAATGTGCCTCCAATGTGCGTTGTGGCTGGAGTTCCCGCAAAGATCATCAGGCGAATCACCGATGAAGACCTGGAGTGGGAGTACAGGGAGCCGGGAACTTTGGAGTTCGACGACTAGCCCCGACGCACACTCATTCTGCCACGGCTAACGGAGCCGGCCACCTACTAACCGACGGACAGTGGACAACCTGCGCAGTGGACCTTCACCTCTTGCGAAGTTCCACCGCCGCAGGCTCCCAATCCGGATGAGCACAGCGACCCTGCGCTTTGCAAGCGCCCCGACCGGTTCAAGTGATCTACCATCACTTGCGCAATCTCAACTCGCAGCCCCGCCCGCTGGGCGGCAGCCTCCAAAGTTGCGCCTTGCCTAAGCTCATCCATCAGCCGGTAAAGAGGCGGCTGGTTCCGGACAATCACCACAGCAGCCTACCAACCTGGAACACCAGCACTGCCAGCAACCAGGCTGCAGCCAGCTGAACGATCATTGCGCCTATCGTCCAGCGCGCCCCAATCTGGCGCTTTTGCTCCGCAACCGTAGCCAAACACGGCGTGTAAGTCAGAACGAACACCAGGAAGCCAAACGCTGCCAAAGACGCGTACTGCTCGCCCGCAGTCCTCTCAAATGATGCTGTTACCAACTCGGGCAGCGAACCAAGATCGTCACCCCCGTCCTCCGCGTCACCTGCCGCGGACTCATCCAGGTTGTAGGAAGTCACAATCGAAGAGATCAGCGTTTCCTTAGCCACAAATCCCGTCATCAGTGCGCCAGTCATGTGCCAATCACCAAAACCAGCGGGCTGGAATACAGGTTCAAGAACGCGCGCGGTGGAACCGTACAAGGAGTTCTCCATCGGCAACTCCTCATCAGCGAAGGAGTAGCCCTTTGCCATCGGGATTGCGCTCATCAACCACACCACAAGAGTCATAACCACGATGATCTTGCCGGCGCCCTTCACAAACGCCCACGCCCGGTTCCAAGTATTTTGCAAAATCACGAGAATACGCGGCATCTGGTAAGCCGGCAGCACCAGCATCAGTGGAGCCCTCGACTCCCCCTTCGTGATGAACGGCTTCAGCACGAGCGCTCCGAGCACCACCATGAAAAGCGACAAAACGTACATCAAGAACACGACATTGCCAGCGTTATCTTCAAAGAAGATTCGCGCGATCATCAAATAGATCGTGAGCCTAGCCGCGCAGGAGGTGTAGGGAATGATGAGCGTTGTAACCAACCGCTGCTTGGCGTTTGGTAGCGTGCGAGTTGCCGCAAGCGACGGCAAGTTGCATCCAAAGCCCATAATCAGAGGTAAGATTACTCGCCCGTCCAGGCCGATCATGCGCATAACGCGATCCCCTAGGAACGCTGCGCGCGCCATGTAGCCAGAGTCTTCCAAGATCGCGATCGCCAAGAAGATCACGAACATGAGCGGAACGAACGAGGCAACTACGCCCAGGCCAACTGCGAGACCGTTAACAAACAGCGACTCAACCCAAGTGCCGGACAAGCCCACGCCTGCGAACGCAAACTTCAAAAGGTTAGCTAGTGAGAAAGCGCCTTCGTCGGTGCTGGAAAACAGCCCATCGAAGAAGTCTTGCACGGGGCCAACCCAGTTACCCGCGGCTTGGAATAGAAGCCACATGAGCAAGAAGAATACCGGGATGCCAACCAGCGGATGAAGAAGGAGGGAATCAATCTTGTCTGAACGAGACGGTTTACGCGCAGAGTCGCGTTTACGTCCCGCCTGTTCCTCAACCCGCTCAACCCAGGCAAACAGTTTTGCCGCGCGATCAAACTCGGACGTATCAGCCAAGCGCGCCGCTTCCACCGAAGAATCCGCCGGCCCCTTACTGGTATTTTCTGCCGCGGAGCAACCGCAATCTACCGCGCTCGAGACCGGAGCGCCCTCACCAATGCCCAAAATCTGCGGGGACTTCAACTTATCAATCTGTTCGAAAGCTGCCTGCGCTGCCACCTGGTTAAATCCGGGAGCAGTCGGATCGGGCAGAATCGACTTTACGCGGGGCCGAGAAATCAGAGCGGAACGGATCATGTCTTCAACCGCGCGCACTCCCTGCTTCGTGCGCACATCCGCCGCCAAAATCGGGATGCCGAGCGTGTTTGAAAGTGCGGCCGCATCAACTACCTCACCCTCGTGCTCGACAACATCCGCCATCGTTATAACGCCAACCATCGGGCGCCCCGTTTGTGCTACCTGGCCAAGCAAGTACAAGCTGCGCGTCATTGCCGAGGCATCCAGCATCATGACCACAAGGTCAATAGACTGACCCGACGCCATGTCCGTAGCAGACCCTGTTGCACCTGCCAAGGTATCGACGACGACTTGTTCGTCCTCAGAATTGGCCACCAGCGAGTAGGTGCCGGGAAGATCAATAACACGTGCTCCCAGCGCCGTAGAACGACCCTGCATGAGCTCCACGGTTGTACCCGGAGCGTTCACAACCGCCTGATGAGCACCCGTAACCGCGTTAAAGAAGGTGGACTTACCAACATTTGGGTTACCAACCAGCACCACGGTGTCACGGGGATGGCGAACATCCTTGACGTCTAAGAGAACAGACCTGGCCTGCGGGTTATCGCAAGACTGCGGATTTTTGGGCGAACACTTTGGGCAACTCACTTAACTAACTCCACGTCAATCAATTTTGAAGAACGATGGTCTACCGCGACTCGCGTTCCTCCGATATTTAGGACCATGCCTCCAAAGGCGGCGCGGTTTACGACTGTGAAATGCGCTCCTGAACGCAGGCCCAGTTCTTGCACCCGTAGCTGATAGCACGGTTGGATTTCAACATTTTGCAGCTGGCCAGTATCGCCGCGCTTACACTCAGAAAGTTTCACACCGAAAAGATTAGATACGGCATACCTAACCTGCAACGACCGTTGCGTAAATCAACCCACCTCAAGAACGCCAAAATCGCTTTTTCGCGTGATTGCGGGCAAATTTATCAATGCTCCAAATGCCCATAGCCGTAACAATGCATGAAGTACGCAACAATATACGATCGTAAACGCCTGTATTCATGAAACGTTTATGTTTCATAAATAGTGTTGGGGCTGGAGAAAGGTTTTAAAACTCTCTCCAGCCCCAACTACAAAGAAGCTGTCAGTTAAGCTCGTTAGAAGCCCTGATTAGCCCTCCATTACCGCTGCGCGGCCGGCCTCTAGACGAGCTACCGGAACGCGGAACGGCGAACAGGACACGTAGTTCAGATCCGTCTTGTGGAAGAAGTGGATCGAATCCGGGTCACCGCCGTGTTCACCACAAATACCGAGCTTCAAGTTCGGCTTAGTGCTTCGACCGCGCTCTGCACCCATGCGAACGAGGGCGCCAACACCCTCCTGGTCGATGGTCTCAAACGGGGAGACACCGAACACAGAATCCTGGATGTAGGTCGGGAAGATCGTGCCCTCCACGTCGTCACGCGAGAAGCCCCACACCGTCTGCGTGAGGTCGTTAGTGCCGAACGAGAAGAAGTCAGCCTCGGTAGCCAAGTCAGCAGCGGTGATAGCCGCGCGCGGAAGCTCAACCATGCAACCAAGCGGGAAGTCGTGCTCAACCCCGGCGGCAGCAATCTCGGCACGGATCAAAGCCTCAGCTTCTTCACGAACCTTGTGCAACTCGCGAACCGAACCAACGAGAGGAACCATGATCTCGGGACGAGGATCCAACCCCTCCTTCTTCAGCTTCAACGCGGCCTCAACAAGAGCGCGGATCTGAAGTGCGAACAAGCCCGGCAGCAAGATACCTAGACGAACACCGCGGGTACCGAGCATCGGGTTGGTCTCATGCAGACGACGAACCGCCTCAAGAATCGTGCGATCCTCGGGGGAAAGTTCCTCGCCCTGGGCGCGCTGCACCGCAGCCTTCACCTCAAGCTGAGTGAGATCCGGAAGGAACTCGTGAAGCGGCGGATCGATCAAACGAACCGTCATCTCCCGACCATCCATCACGCGAAGCATGTCTTCAAAGTCAGCAAACTGGAGGCGTTCTAGCTCTGCAAGAGCGTCAGCGCGATCCTGCGAATCGGCAGGTGACAAAATCACGCGCTCCACCAGAGCGCGACGCTCACCAAGGAACATGTGCTCCGTACGGCAAAGACCAATGCCCTCCGCACCGAAGCTCAGCGCGCGAGCCGCATCGTCTGGCGTATCCGCATTGGCACGAACAGAGAGGCGGCGCTTCTCATCGGCATGCGTCAAAATGCGATCAACCGACTTAATCAGGTCTGCAACCATCTCGTCATCTGCGGCCGCTGCTAGACCCGCCTCAAGCCCCTCAGCAAGGTAGGTGGTCACAGCAGAATCCGTAACCGGAACATCACCGACGAACACCTCGCCGGTCATGCCATCAATACCAATCACATCACCATTGCGTAGAACCTGGTCCCCAACCCGGATGAACTTCTTCTTTTCCTTAACAACCAGTTCCTCAGCACCAACAACAGCGGTCTTACCCATGCCGCGAGCAACCACGGCCGCGTGCGAGGTCTTACCACCGCGAGCGGTCAAAATACCCTCTGCGGCAACCATGCCCGGAAGGTCATCCGGGTTGGTCTCACGGCGAACCAAAATGACCTTGCGACCTTCCGCAGCAGCGGCAACGGCGTCCTCGTTATTGAAAACAATCTCGCCAACAGCAGCGCCCGGCGAAGCGGCCATCGCCTTCGTCAGCAAGGTCTTCTTAGCCTTCGCGTCGAACTGCGGGAACATCAGCTGGGTAAGCTGTTCACCCGTCACGCGAGTAAGAGCCTCATCCATATCGATCAAGCCCTCATCAACCAGCTGGGTGGCAATACGGAACGCGGCGGCAGCCGTACGCTTACCAACACGCGTCTGCAACATCCACAGCTTGCCGTGCTCAATCGTGAACTCAATATCGCACAGATCCTGGTAGTGCTTCTCGAGCTTATCCATGATTGCAATCAGCGCGTCGTAAGACTTCTTGTCATGCGTTGCAAGCTGAACCAAAGGCTCCGTGTTACGGATACCCGCCACAACGTCTTCACCCTGGGCGTTCATCAGAACATCGCCGTACACGCCAGAGTGGCCGGTAGAGGGGTCACGCGTGAAGCAAACACCCGTGCCCGAATCCTCGCCCATGTTGCCAAACACCATGGTCTGAACGTTCACAGCCGTACCTAGATCGTCAGAAATGCGTTCACGACGGCGGTAAATCTTTGCGCGCTCCGTGTTCCAAGACAGGAACACTGCCTCAATACCAAGATCAAGTTGCTCGCGCGGATCCTGCGGGAAATCACGGCCCGCAGCTTCCTTCGTGATCTGCTTAAACTCGGCGACGAGCTCCTTCAGATCCTCTGCAGAAAGCTCGTGGTCGAAGTGAACGCCGCGCCTTTCCTTGATGTGGTCAAGGGCATCCAAGTAAAGAGCGCCATCTACGCCAAGCACGGTGTCACCAAACATCTGTACCAGGCGACGGTAGGAGTCCCACGCGAAACGCTCGTTACCCGAAACCTTTGCAAGCCCCAGCACCGACTCATCGTTGAGGCCGATGTTAAGCACCGTGTTCATCATGCCCGGCATCGAGAACTTAGCGCCGGAGCGAACCGACACCAGCAACGGATTTTCCGAATCTCCGAGCTTGCGTCCCATCTTCTCCTCAACAGCAGCCAGATTCTCCGTGACTGCTGGCGCGAGCTCCTCTGGAACACCACCCTGCTTCATGTACTCACGACAAGCATCCGTAGTAATCGTGAACCCAGGAGGAACCGGGAGTCCGAGCTTGGTCATCTCAGCAAGGTTTGCACCCTTGCCACCAAGCAAGTCCTTCATGTCCTTATCGCCTTCGGAGAAGCGGTAGACGTACTTGACCATTCGTGGCCTCTACTTTCTATAACCAGTTTGTTACATAGCCACACCATCGCGGCTAGTGCTCGCACACTGCCTCCAGGGTAACAACTTGGGGTCAAGTTGCGTTAACTGAGCCGAAGCGCTGCAAAAATGCCCACCCTTTGTGCAAGAATAACCTCCCGGCATTAGAACCGGGAGGTCACGCGCATTATTTACTACCCGGTTTTGCGTTAGCGAACCGGAGTGAAAGTGAAGCGGCGCTCGCCTTCCTCACCCTCGGCGTCAACACGCACCGTGTCGCCGCTCTTGATTTCGCCAAACAGGATCTTCTCTGACAGCATGTCTTCAATCTCGCGCTGGATTGCACGGCGTAGCGGACGAGCACCGAGCACCGGGTCGAATCCCTTATCTGCAAGCAGCAAACGTGCGGCCTCGGTCATCTCCAGCTTCATGTCCTGCTCGCGCATGCGCTCATCAAGCCTGGCGATCATCAGGTCAACAATCTTAATGATCTGATCCTTCTGAAGCGGCGGGAACACGATCGTTTCATCCACGCGGTTCAAGAACTCGGGGCGGAAGTGCTGCTTCAGCTCCTCGTTCACCTTCTGCTTCATGCGATCGTAATCATTCGCCTGCGTACCCGTGGCCTGGAAGCCCGTCAGCACGCCCTTATTAATGTCGCGCGTACCCAGGTTCGTAGTCATGATGATGATCGTGTTCTTAAAATCAACCACGCGCCCCTGCGAATCCGTCAGGCGGCCTTCCTCCAAAATCTGTAGCAGCGAGTTGAAGATATCAGCGTGAGCCTTCTCCACCTCGTCAAACAGCACCACGGAGAACGGGCGGCGACGCACCTTCTCGGTAAGCTGGCCGCCCTCGTCGTAACCCACATAGCCCGGAGGGGCGCCAAACAGGCGTGAGGCAGTGTGCTTCTCGGAGAACTCTGACATATCCAACTGGATAAGGGCTTCCTCATCACCAAACAAGAACTCGGCAAGAGCCTTCGCCAGCTCCGTCTTGCCCACACCCGTTGGCCCCGCAAAAATGAACGAGCCACCCGGACGCTTCGGATCCTTCAAACCAGAATGCGTACGACGAATCGACTGAGACAAAGCGCGGACCGCGTCCTCCTGGCCAATAATGCGCTTATGAAGCTCAGCCTCCATGTTGAGAATCTTGTGCGACTCAGCCTCCGTCAGCTTCACCACCGGAATGCCCGTAGACATTGCGAGGACCTCCGCGATCTCAGCCTCGCCAATCTCGCCAATCGTATCCATATCGCCAGCGCGCCACGAACGTTCCTTCTCTTCGCGCTGCTCCGTCAGCTTCTTCTCCTCATCACGAAGCGCAGCCGCACGCTCAAAGTCCTGATCATCAATCGCGGACTCCTTATTGCGACGCACCTCAGAAATACGCTCATCAAGCTCGCGAAGCTCCGGCGGCGCCGTCATTCGACGAATGCGCATACGTGCACCGGCCTCATCCACAAGGTCAATAGCCTTATCCGGCATGAAGCGATCCGAAATGTAACGATCAGCCATCTGCGCCGCAGCCGCAAGAGCCTCATCCGAAATAATGATGCGGTGATGCGCCTCGTAACGGTCACGCAGGCCCTTCAAGATCGCGATGGTCTCTTCAACCGAGGGCTCTTCCACCTTCACCGGTTGGAAACGTCGCTCTAAAGCCGCGTCCTTCTCAATGTACTTGCGGTACTCCTCCAACGTGGTTGCACCAATCGTCTGAAGCTCACCGCGCGCCAACATCGGCTTCAAAATCTGGGCCGCATCAATCGCGCCCTCAGCCGCGCCAGCACCAACCAGCGTATGGATCTCGTCAATAAACAAAATAATGTCGCCGCGCGTGCGAATCTCTTTCAGCACCTTCTTCAAGCGTTCTTCAAAATCACCGCGGTAACGCGAACCCGCAACCAGCGAGCCCATATCAAGGCTGTAAATCTGCTTATCGCGCAACGTCTCTGGAACATCACCACGCACGATCGCCTGCGCAAGACCCTCAACCACAGCGGTCTTACCCACGCCAGGCTCACCGATCAACACCGGGTTGTTCTTCGTGCGCCGCGACAGAATCTGCATTACGCGTTCCATCTCCTGCACGCGGCCAACCACCGGATCAAGCGATCCCTCACGAGCGGCATTTGTAAGCGAGCGGCCAAACTGCTCCAACAACGCCGAATTCGTCTGCGGCTCGCGCGCCGGACCGCCCACACCCACGGCCTCACGCCCGCCCCCAGCCTGACGCTGGTAGCCGCGAAGCAACTGGATAACCGTCTCCCGCAACTGACCCAAATCCGCACCAAGCTCAACGAGGACCTTTGTAGCCACACCCTCGCCCTCACGGATCAAACCGAGCAACATATGCTCCGTGCCGATGTAGTTATGGCCCAGCTGAAGAGCCTCGCGCAAAGCGAACTCCAAAACCTTCTTCGCTCGCGGAGTGAACGGAATCGTGCCCTCCGGAGCGGAAGAGCCCTTACCGATCATCTCCACAACCGTAGCCCGGACGGCCTCCGGCTCAATCCCGGTCATCTCCAGGGCCTTAGCAGCAACGCCTTCGCCCTCCTCAATCAAACCCAGCAACAAATGCTCCGTGCCGATGTAGTTGTGATTGAGTCCGCGCGCCTCATTCTGCGCTAGAACGACAACGCGGCGAGCGCGGTCGGTAAACCTCTCGAACATAGTCAGCCTTCCTAAGAATCTACTAACTACACAGTAGAGGCAGCGCTACATAAAATCGCGTTTGTTCACCATAAGCGAGAAACGCGCAGACTCATGCCTCCAGGAGTATCGTCACCGGCCCGTCGTTTGTGAGCGAAACCTGCATATCCGCTCCAAACACGCCCGTTTCTACATGCAGGCCGTGCTTTGAGCGCAACTGTTCGACCACCGCGGCCACCAAAGGCTCCGCCACACCGCCCGGCGCTGCCGCCTGCCACGTGGGCCGCCGCCCCTTACGAGCATCCCCGTAGAGCGTGAACTGGGAAACCACCAGCACCTGCGCGTCCACATCAGTTGCAGACTTCTCCTCATCTAGTATGCGAAGCGAGGCAATCTTGCGCGCGATCGTCTCCACCTGGGCCGGCCCATCATCATGGGTAACGCCAACCAGTACGCAAAGCCCCTGGCCCGTGATCGCACCCACGACCTCGCCATCAACGGAGACTGACGCTCCCCTAACGCGCTGAATCACAGCCCTCACAGTGACCGACCTCCAATACCAAAACCGCCCGGAGATCCCGGATGGCCCGCACCCGGCATTTCGCGGCGCGCCCTGCGAAGCTCCTCGCCCGGCCTCTCCTTAGGCGACGCCGACGAGCGCCCCAGCGGATCCACAACCACTTCTTGAGCCGCGGCGACCTCACCCTCATTCGTCTGCACGTCAAGCTGCACGTCCAGCGGAATCGCGCGGCGAATCACCGCGAGCGCCACCGGCCCCCAATCGGCATGACGCGCCACCGAGGTCACCTGGCCAACCTTTCGGCTTTTGAGCATCACATCCGCACCCGGCTTAACCACGCGCGATTGCGACCCGTCAAGTTGCAACAGCACCAGCCTTCGCGGCGGCTTGCCCATATTCACGATGCGCGCCACCGACTCCTGTCCCGAATAGCAGCCCTTATTCAAATGCACTGCCGTGCGTAGCCAGTCAAGTTCGTGCGGAACAGTCTTATCATCAACCTCGCGTCCAAAGCGCGGACGTAAATCCTCAATCCGCAAGGCCTCCCAGGCGTTGCGACCAGCCCAACTGCCGCGCTGGGCCCACGCGGACACAAACTCTGCGAACTCCTCTCGGGCCACGCAGTGTAGGGCGCGGGTACGGCCCTGCGCGGGGTGAGCGAAATCCTGCGGAGTGTAGCTCGCCCCGCCCTCGGTCACGCCCGGCCACGGATCTACCCACGTGAACAGGTAGCCCGGCAGATCCGCTACGGACCGGCTCGCGGCCTGGCGCAAATCAGCTACTCCCGCTTTTATGATGCTTCCAACAACCGCGATCTTGCTTGTCACGTTGCGTACTTCCACGCGCAACATGAACTGCATGCGCTGTAAGAACTCGGTTAAGTCCTCCACCTTCGCGCCTTCCACGAGGAGCGTTGCTACCTGCCCGTCATCCACAATGCCAGCTGCAAAACTAATGCGCCCATTTGGATCCAAAAGGAGTAGCTCGCGAGACTCCCCCGGTTGCAGCGGATTCACCACCTGCGACGAGATGGTAGTTAGCCATGAAAGCCTATCTGGCCCCGAAACCTGCACCACCCCTAAGTCCGAAAGGTCAGAGAGCGCCTGCCCCGCCTCCAACTGCCACTGCTCACCGCTCCAATCACCAAAGCGAGCCGGCACGTCCTCATCAAACTCATCCGGCACGGCTCCGGGCATATCCAGCAGTGGAGAGCGCATCACTACTCCTTCTCAAACGTCTCGATCGGTTTCGCTTCCTCAACGCGGGCCACGCGGCCCGAGACCACAAAATCACCCTTATCGGTATTCAAGGTCTCATTAAAGAAAATATCGGAGTTCACCAGGCCCAGCATCCGCTCGCCGAGCGATGCGGCCGGCGCCCCCTCCTTATGCACGGCCGTATCAATCAGCAGGCGAATACGTGGGCCTTGTACCCTGCCCACCCACAGACCGGCAATACCATCGGTGGACGCGGAAGTTACCTGCAGATAGTTATCCTCCCCATCGGTGTCTTTGAGCACCTTCCAGTAACCGGTTTCCTCACTGGCAACGCCCGAGCGGGGCAACAAATCAATGCCCTCTAACGCGCCCACCTGTGCGTCTACCTCCACCACCGCATCCGTGTTAAACACAGCGAGGCGAGTAGACACCTGCTCGCCCACCACCTGGCAATCAAACTCAAACGTCACCAAGTTACTGCCATCCGGCGAGCTCTGGGTGCCCCAACCAACCCACGTGCCCAGCAGCCAAGTTAGGGGCGCAACCTGACTGGGAAGATTCTGCGGAATAACGATCATGTACCCAGGCTAAAGCCGCGTGCGGACAATTGTTTGAGGCGTGCGGGTAAACCCTCACATGCCTCCAAGTTCTCAAAAGAGAAACTCCACAGATGCGTTAGAGCAGAGCGCCTACTCGCACAATCACGTAGATCGGCATCACTGCGAGCAGGAACTTCATTGCCCCGCGCGAGAATGCTCCCGCCTCGGGGATACGGCGATCATGTTCGCCAAACAACATGTCTACGATCACGATCACGCCTCCCATTCCTAAACCGATCAGCGCAGACATTAGCAAAAGTGACACCTGCGGCGGCACGGCTGTGGACATACTTGCGAACACGAAAGAGAGCAAGCTGGCAGGCTGACCTACCGCGAGCGCAATACCTGTAACCGTAACGGCGCTAAGCGGCCCCAATAACAGCGCCCAGAGTGCGTTTGCCCCCGCGCTTGCACCCAGCTGATTACCCACCATGGTGACAATGAAGGCGAGTGCAGCTGTAACCATAACGGCAGACCACAGCTCTGACTCGCACAGGGTCACCCAAGCGCTACCGATCACCACCACAAATCCACCAAACACTGAGGCCGATAGTGAATGGAGGAGGTCTGTGCGCGGAAGTGGCCGGGTGGCCTCCATGACCGCCGCCACCAGCACCACCATGCCAAGCCCTACGGTTGCCCACGCAAAATCATCACTTACGCTAATGGCAATCACCGTGACGATCCCGACGATCAGGATCGTCACCAGCGACGTGTAACGCACCGGAGTTTGAACCAGATCAGCCCAACCACGCGCGAAGACAACTATCGCAACCACGATCACAAGCATCACCACAGCCCTGGTGTCGAACACCAGGTTTGAAATCACGATGGACGCCGCCAACAAGATAGCGATCGTGGCAGAAAGATAACGAGCCGGGATAGACAAGATTTGCTGCGCCCTACCGCGAGTTTTCGTTCCCGCGCGGCGTTGCGACAAGCGCGCCCTCTTCAAGCTCTTAGACACGCGCGCAGACCTAGACGAATCCGCCCCCTCCTTCGGGGCCGACAAACCCGGCGTACCTAAACGCGAAGCATGCCTATGTTTGCTCAAATCGTTCTTTGCCTGATCTTGCGTATTCTTGTCATCCACACCCAAATGCTCCCACACTTTCAACTAAGAATCCCCACCACAACAGGCAATCTGGCATGCTCCAACAAAACCAACGCGCACTATGGGGCATTTTGAGGTGCACAGTTCACAATATGCATTAGTATTGAGACAGGCACCGAACCAACTATGCCCCGGGCTCCAACTTCTGCCGCTACGAGCGGCCTTCGCGCCGACAGGCGCATTTTGGTTCGGTGTCTTTTACTTTGCGTTTTGTGCCGCTTGCCGCGCTAGTCTTTAGCGCCTAACCCATCACGAAAACCGCGCGACGCATTCGACTCAAACTTCAAAACCCCAAGCAAATCAAGCGTTGCGGGCTGAACCTTCTGCGGAGCCAAATCAAAATCGCTGTCTTGCTCTTGCATTAGAAACACCGTTTCAGTGTCGCGTACGCATTCCCATTGAGAAATGACGTCCACCACCGCATGTTGAATCCCGGGCACATCGTCTGCACGCAACCGCAACATAACGTCATATTCGCCCGTAGTCACCGCGTAATAGTCAAGCTCTGACAACGCGCTAAGCTGCATTCCGAACTGCTTCCACTTGCTCTGGTCAAGCGAAACGAACACGAATGCGCTCACCTTCTTGCCAATCAAGCTCGGATTAATATCGACCGTGAACCGTTCAATAACGCCGGACTCCACCAAAGTATTAAGCCGCGCATACGCATTAGAACGGGAGATGCCCACCGCCTCTGCAAGCGCCGCAACAGACATGCGCGAGTCACGACGCAACTGACGAAGGATCTCCAAATAGGTTTCATCCAACTCAAATTCTGGATCTTTAGAATGCTCACTGCTCATACGCCGATTCTAGCGAGACACAATGTCTAAAACCATGCGGATTTTGAAACAAACTGTTAAAAATACCGCGGGGTTCAAAACATCGCTCTTGTTCACCAGAGTTGCATTCTTTTATCTTCATTTTACTTTTGGTCGTGATTGTCAGATTGCAATCGCCAACTCCGCGCCCCGCCACACAATCGCCTAATCTCAAGACCAAACGGCTTATCTACGCACTTCTCGAACTCTAAAAATGTTACCAAAAGTTAAACGGCGGATTACTGAAATAGGTCAAATCGGTAAAGTACACTAATGTTGAATTTGTATGTGACCAACGACCGCGTATTGGAGTATGACAAGTGCGTTTTTCAAGGTCCAACGACGACAACATCTTCTTCACTCTTTTCACCAAACAAGCCACTTTTTTGGTATCTGCAGCTGAGTTACTTGCAAAAATCAGCGCTGCAACTCCGGAACGTCGCGTTGATCTTCGCGACGAACTACACCGACTTGAACAATCCTGTGACGAGGTAACCCACGAGATTGCAGAGCGACTCAACCAAACGTTTGTCACTCCGCTCGACCGCGACGACATCACCTACATCTCCAGCCGCCTCGACGACTGCATGGACTACATGGACGAGGCCGGTGACCTCATCGTCCTATACAAGGTTGGCGTGCTCCCTCCCGGCGTGGCAGAGCAACTGAACGTCATTCAGCGTTGC
Organism: Actinomyces sp. HMSC065F11; assembly: GCF_001813085.1. Classification (NCBI taxonomy): domain Bacteria; kingdom Bacillati; phylum Actinomycetota; class Actinomycetes; order Actinomycetales; family Actinomycetaceae; genus Actinomyces; species Actinomyces sp. HMSC065F11. Next base: position 29,712 of record NZ_KV811483.1, on the reverse strand, counting down.
TGCGACCTCACCGCCCAAGCGATGCCTCGCCTCAAAACCCTTGGCGGGCTACGCGACTACTGGGTTGAAATCAACCGCCTTGAGAACGACGGCGACCAGGCATACCGCAAAACCATCTCTGCACTTTTCGAAAGCGGACACGACGCCCTCGAAGTGATCAAGCTGAAGGACGTCATCGAAGTCCTCGAAAAAGCGATCGACTCCTTCGAAGCACTCGCAAACGGCGTTGAGACCATCGCGATCAAGGAGTCCTAAGCGGTGGATCTGAATCTCATCCTCGTCGTTGTTGTAATCGTCATTGCGCTCGGCTTTGACTTCACCAACGGCTTCCACGACGCGGCAAACGCCATCGCAACATCCGTGTCCACCCGGGCGCTAACGCCCCGCGCGGCACTCGCCATGGCGGCAGTCATGAACATCGTTGGCGCCCTGCTCGGCACCGAAGTTGCAAAAACTATCGGTGAAGGCATCATCGACATTCAGCACTTCACCATATCCAGTGATCCAACGATGCAGGTGCACGGGCTCGGGATCATCCTGGCCGCACTAATCGGCGCGATCACCTGGAACCTCATCACCTGGTGGTTTGGGCTACCGTCCTCGTCTTCACACGCCCTCATCGGCGGCCTTGTGGGCGCGGGCCTGGCGTCCTCCACCACCGTGTTGTGGGGCGGCATCACCATGCAGGTCATCATCCCGATGTTCCTCTCGCCGCTCGTAGGCTTCTTCCTGGCGTACATCATCATGCAGATCGCGCTGTACCTTGTACGCAACCTCGCCTACCACCGCACCATGCGTAAGTTCCGCTTCGCACAAACCGTGTCCGCCGCCGCAATGGCGCTTGGCCACGGCCTCCAAGACGCCCAAAAGACGATGGGTATCATCGTCATGGCCCTCCTTGCTGGTGGTTACGGCGAAACCCACAACGTGATCGTAGACGGTGAGCTCACCATCCCCACGTGGGTTAAACTCGCGGCTGCACTCGCAATCTCTGCAGGAACCTATTCCGGCGGCTGGCGCATCATGCGTACCCTCGGACGCCGCGTTATCGAACTGGACCCGGCGCGCGGCTTCGTTGCCGAAACCGTATCCGCGGTTGTCCTTTACTTCACGGCATTCATAGTGCACGCACCGATCTCCACCACGCACACCATCACCTCGGCCATCATGGGTGTGGGCGCCACCAAGCGACTCTCCGCCGTCCGGTGGGGCGTGGCCGGAAACATCGTTATCGCCTGGTTCCTCACCCTCCCTGCGGCCGCAGCAGTGGCAGCAATAATCTACCGATTACTGCACCTAGTGTTACCGTAGAGAACTGATGAGAATCTTTAACCACAATGCGAAGCCCCGCTACATTGGCGGGGCCCTCGCTTTAGCACTACTTCTATCCGCCTGTTCCACTACCTCAGCGCTCGAACTCGAAGCGGGGAACTGCTTGGACCTGCCTGACAACGCCGAGCTGTCCGCAGGATTCGAGCTGGCAACCGTCCAAACGGTTGCATGCACAAGCGAGCACGAAGCCGAGGTATATGCCGAAAAAGAGCTAACCGGTGACGAGTTCCCCGGCACGGACGCCATTCAAAACATCGCATCCGAGTTTTGCACCACCGAGTTCAAAACGTTTGTAGGAAGCGAAATCGGCACCTCTACCTTAGATATTTACCCGCTGATGCCTACCGCAGAAAGCTGGGATCAAGCAGGAGACCGCACACTTCTTTGCGTTGCAATCAGCCCCACGCCGGTTACCAACACGTTTGAAAACTCCGGCCTGTAGCTTCTTCAAACCCAACGCGAATCGCAAATTCCGCTAGCACAATAAAGCGAGGGCGAGGATTTAATCCTCGCCCTCTACCTTTTGAAAAATCTATCCGAAGCGTCCTGAAATATAGTCTTCGGTTGCCTTCTCAGTTGGATTAGAGAAAATCTTTGACGTGTCGTCAATCTCCACCAAACCGCCCGGCTCGCCCGCTGCGCGCAGGTTGAAGAAACCCGTGCGGTCCGAAACGCGCGCCGCCTGCTGCATGTTGTGAGTGACAATCACGATTGTGTAGTCATCCTTCAGCTCCATCATGAGGTCCTCGATTGCGAGGGTCGAGATGGGGTCAAGCGCGGATGCCGGCTCGTCCATCAGCAAAATATCAGGCGAAACCGCGATGGCGCGCGCGATGCAAAGCCTTTGCTGCTGGCCACCCGAAAGAGACGAACCGGGGCTGTTCAAACGATCTTTAACCTCTGTCCAAAGGTTAGCTCCACGCAAGGACTCTTCAACCAGGTCATCCTGATCCGACTTTGGCATCCTCTTGTTATTTAGCCTGATGCCAGCCAAAACATTTTCGCGGATACTCATCGTCGGGAAAGGGTTTGGACGCTGGAACACCATGCCAATGGAACGGCGAACCTGAACCGGATCCACATCCTTGTCGTAAATGTTCTTATCCCCAACCTTCACGCTTCCCGTCACGCGAGCGCCTGGAACGACCTCGTGCATCCTATTAAGCGTGCGAAGGAACGTAGTTTTTCCACAGCCCGACGGGCCAATCAACGCTGTGATTGACTTCGCGTGGATCCGCATATTCACATCTTTTACGGCCAAAAAATCGCCGTAGTAAATGTCTTCATTCTCAACAATGATCTCTTTAGCCATCGTTATTCTCTTTTAGCTCCTGCCCTTAGGCGCAAAGCAGTACGCCACGATTCGAGCAATCAGGTTGAACAGCATTACCAGCAAAATCAGCACCAGGGCGGCAGCCCAAGCCCGATCGTAGTTGATCGTCTCCACACAGTTCTCCAGCGCACCACAAGGAGCCAGACCCTGCGAATACTGGCGGTACACGTATACGGGAAGCGTCATGAGGCGCCCCTCGAACACGTTGTAGTTGATCGAATCAATCACGCCTACAGTCATAAGCAGCGGCGCGGTTTCACCAACAACGCGTGCGATTGCAAGCATCACTGCGGTTGTTAGGCCGGCAGCGGACGTGCGCAGCACGACCTTCACAATCGTTAACCACTTCGGAACGCCAAGAGCGTAAGACGCTTCCCTAAGCTCGTTAGGTACTAGGCGTAGCATCTCTTCACTCGAACGCACAACCGTTGGTATCATCAGCACCGACAGTGCTACCGCACCCATTATGCCAGCGCGGTATGCCGGCGAGACGAGCAGGCCGAACAGTGCTGCGGCGAACAGGCCTGCAACGATGGAAGGAATACCCGTCATCACGTCCACGAAGAAAGTGGTTGCGCGCGCAAGCTTAGAGTTACCCGCATACTCAACTAGATAAATCGCGGTTGCCAGACCGATTGGCACGGAGATGAGCGTAGCCCAGCCTGTGACCAGCAAAGTACCAATAATCGCGTGGTAGATACCGCCCGCATCCATGCCGCCGTACACACCATTCATCGAGACGGTGAGGAAGTACGGAGACAGGCGCCCCCAACCGTTTTCCACCACGATCCACAGCAGGGAGACCAGCGGAATAATCGCGAAAGCAAATGCCAGCACCACCAGCACGACCGAGCTCTTGTCAGCCAGCTTACGGCGCCTATCCAAGGCGGGATTGCGCGAAGCGAACGGGTTAGGGTTCGCTGTTGTTTGAGTTTCGACAGACATTAGTTGGCCCCCGAGAACTCGGCGCGTCTAGCAATAATCCAACGCGCAAGCATATTAACGATCATCGTGATTGCAAACAATGCCAGACCCGTAGCGATGAGGGCAGAAGTGTACGTGCCCGTGGCCTCGGGGAACTGTAGGGCAATGTTTGCCGCGATGGTGGAGTGCTTACCCGCCTGCAAAATGTTGAACGAGTAGCTCGATCCCACCGACAGCACCATTACAACCGCCATCGTCTCGCCAAGAGCGCGGCCCAAACCGAGCATTGCAGCTGAGATAATGCCGGAGCGACCAAACGGCAGTACCGCCATTTTCACAACTTCCCAACGCGTCGCACCAAGAGCCAATGCGGCCTCTTCGTGCGCCCTCGGGGTTTGCAAGAACACCTCACGCGCAACCGCCGTGACAATCGGAAGGATCATCACAGCAAGGATCAAGGAAGCGGAGAAAATCACACGGCCGGTTGTAGACACCGGACCTGCAAAAAGCGGGATCCATCCAAAGTATTTAGACAAGAACTCGTAGAACGGAACGAGCCTTGGAATAAGCCACATCGCACCCCACAGGCCGTAAATAACCGAGGGGATTGCAGCCAAAAGGTCAACCATGTAGCCGAGCGGCTGAGCAAGGTGCTTTGGCGCGTAATGGCTAATAAAGAGTGCGATTCCGATGGAGAGTGGCACGGCCAGCAACATGGCAAGGACAGCCGCCAGCACCGTACCGAAAATTTGCGGCCCGGTGAACTGCCAAATGTTTAGCTCTTCCGCACTGCCAACCGTTCGGATACGCACCGAAGAATCACTGATCGCCGGCCAGGCTCTCACAATCAGAAATGTGGCAACCGCCGCGAGAGTCACGAGGATCGTGACCGCCGCAGCAGTTGCCCCTGACCGGAAGATCTTGTTACCGATCTTCCCGGTGTTGTTCATTTACTTAGCCACCTGGATCATGTCGAGCGAGGACTTGATTTCGCCCTGCATGCTAGCGGAGATAGGAGCCGAACCAGCAGCCTCAGATGCCGCGGCCTGGCCCTCAGCGGAAGCCTGGAAGCCAATGAAGCTCTTCACTAGGTCAACCGTTTCCTGATCCTCGTAGGTGGAGCAGACGATCGAGTAAGAGACCAGAACTAGCGGGTAAGCCTTCGGATCCTCCGGCGTGCGGTTGATGGTCAAACCAAGATCGCCCTTGATACCCGAATCTACGCGCTCAGCCGAGTCAACAGCAGCCGCTGCAGCCTCGTTCGAGAACTTCACGTAGCCATCACCCGCCTTCAGCGCTACCGTGCCGAGTGAGCCAGCCTGCGACGCATCCGCGTAACCAATCGTGCCGGTACCAGCGGTCACAGCCTGCACAAGACCCGAGGTCTTGTCACCAGACTCGCCACCAGAAATCGGCCATGCCTTGCCGGCCTTGTGCGGCCACGCATCCGGGGCGGCCTTGCTCAAGTAGTCAGTGAAGTTCTGCGTGGTGCCCGACTCGTCTGCGCGGTGAACCGGGGTGATTGCCAGATCCGGAAGCTCAACATCCGGGTTCTGCGAAGCAATCGCCTCATCATTCCACTTGGTGATCTCACCGGAGAACACCTTCGCGATGGTATCGGCATCCATGTTCAGCGTGTCGATGCCCTCAAGATTGAAAATAACCGCAACCGGGGAAATGTAGACCGGCAAGTTAAGAGCGTCCGAGCCACAGCGTTCCTTAGCGGCCGTAACCTCGTCATCCTTTAGGACGGCGTCTGAGCCCGCCCAAGCAACCTGCTTGCCAACAAACTGAGTGATGCCAGCACCCGAACCAACCGGATCGTAAGAAACGGTTACGCCCTGTTGCTGTGCCTGGTACTTAGCGATCCACGCATTCATCGCGGCTTCCTGAGAAGAAGCGCCCGCACCTGCTACGGAGCCAGAAAGCGTTGCGCCCTCAGCCATCTCCGTCGAGGTATCGCCCTCATTCTGGGCAACCGGGTTATCCGAACCGCAAGCGGCAAGACCAAAAGCGATCGTGCCCGCTCCAAAAGCTAGAGCTACTCTAGAGAGTCGAAGGTTCATCACGTCAAATAGTCCTCTTCAATAAGGTATTCCCAAACGCAAACGCGCGGGAGAAGCTGCTTTTTGCAACCGCTAAAAAGGTATCGACGCAAAGTTAAGACCGGACGCGAACTAGGTAAACGGACGGTGAATTGTTAAAGCACACGCGGCCAACTCAAAACCGTTTGATGGTCCTTTGTGTTTCAAACGCCACAATTTCCGGAGTTTTCGCATTCGCGGCGGGGTAAGCCAGGTGCGCAACCAGCATTTGCGCGGGCCGTAAATAAGGGTCTTCCGCTGGAATCTGGCGAGCCAACTGACTGGCCGCAATCGCCTGCAACGGCTCAAACATTGCCGGCAGCGCGGGCCTATGGCCGCACACCACAACCGGCTGCGCCGGTCGCTGTACCAAGCGCTCAATCACCTGCGCAGCTTCATCCGGCGCGACCTGCGCATGCTCCTGCGTAAGCTCCTGTGCAGTAACCAGATTAAGACCTGCCACTGCAGCGTACGGCTCCAACGAAGACCTACACCTCACCCACGGACTGGACAGTAGCCTCGAAACGCCAAGCGCCGAGAAAATATCCACCAGATCCAGCGCCTCTACAACACCGGTGCGATTCAACGGCCTCTTTGCCTCCGCGCCGTCCCACTGTGCCCGCGTGAGTGCCGCCCCGTGGCGGACAATCGCGAGAGTTGCCGTTACCAGCCGGCCCGACTCCGCCCTCGCAATCACATCATCCAACAAGCGCCTATCACCGCGGCGCGTCAGCATGTCGAGCGCCGTGCGCGGATCCACCCAGCGCGTCAAATCAATCTCTTTAGCGGGTGCAGGAACCACCGGAATGCGCGAACGCTCCACTCCCCCGTGCGTAACCGGCGTGCCAATCCAGTAGTGCACTTCCTTTGTCTGCCCTGAACCAAGGCGGTAACGCTGCGTGTTCAGCGGGGCGTGCATTTGCACGAGGACGCCGGTTTCTTCCTCCACCTCGCGAACACCCGCCGCAATAAGGGGCTCATTTATCTCCGCCTTGCCCTTCGGCCAAGACCAGTCATCATAGCGAGGCCGATGGACGATCAAGACCTCGATCTCATCTGCCTTGTATTCTCGGCCGAACTCCACCGGCATATGCCGGTCTCGCGGACGCCAAACAATAGCGCCCGCAGACCTAACAATCCGGCTAGGCACTGGGCTGGGTCGAAATTTAGCCACGGTGAACTTTCAAAACTTACATACCACTGAACGCGTCGCCACTGCGGTGGCAAGAGCCTTCAAGGTTGCGGATACGGACAAATCTGATTCGATTCTACCGGTTTTCACTCTGAGCTGTAAGAGAGTCCGCACCCCGGCCATGCCCGCCGTTTGCGTAGCGCGGACAGGGAGACGATAGGTGACACTCGCGTTTAAGCGGGCACGTTCACGCCAGTGAACGTTAGATAAATGAGAGCGAAGTTCAGCGCCACAATCAGGGCAGAAACCGCCGCCATTGCTATCTTCATTGCCGTGCCGTCACGGTAATCCCCCATAACGTCCTTACTGGCCGTGTACCAGGTGAGCGGGATGATCGCGAACGGAATACCAAACGAAAGCGCAACCTGCGAAATCACCAGCGCCCACGAGGGATTTGGGTACACCCAAAGCACAATCAACGCAGGGATTAGGGTAACCAAGCGCCTCGCCCACAACGGCACCCGTACGTGCAGCAAGCCGCCCATGATCTCCGAGCCCGCATACGCTCCAACCGACGTGGACGCAAGGCTGGAGGCTAGCAAACCCACCGCGAACACCACGCCGATCCCCGAGCCCAACACGGCCTCGATCGCGGCGTGGGCCCCCTCGATCGAGTCGGTTCCCGCATGTCCACCCAGCGCGGACGCGGCAAGCAGCAGTAACCCCAAGTTCACCGCGCCCGCAACAATCAGGGCGAACACCACGTCCGTCCTCGTCGCGCGAAGCAAAATCTTTAAATTTCGATTCTTCTTATTGAACCGGTGATTCACCAAAGACGAGTGCAAATAAATCGCGTGAGGCATAACGGTTGCGCCCAGCATCGATGCGGCGATCAACACCGAGTTCGTGTCACTAAAACGGGGAACGAGGCCGGAAACCACGCCGCTTGCCGAGGGCGGCTCTATAAACAACCCCGCTAAGAAACCGCCGGTGATAACTACCAGCAAGGCAACCACGATGGCCTCAAACTGGCGCTGGCGCTGCGCATTTTGGAAAATCAGCAACGACATCGACACAGCGCCCACAATCAAACCGCCCACAATCAGCGGCAAATCGAACAGCAACTGCAATGCGATAGCGCCGCCAATTATCTCCGCCAGATCAGTGGCTGCAGCAATCGTTTCGGCCTGCAACCAAAACGCGATGCGGCGCCGCTTGGGCAGACGATCGCCCAGGATCTCAGGCAGTGAGCGACCGGTAACCAGGCCGAGCTTAGCGCTCTGATACTGCACCAGCACAGCCATCAGGTTCGCGAGCACCAGCACCCACACCAGCATGTAGGAATACGTAGCGCCCGCCGAGATATTCGCAGCCACGTTACCGGGGTCAACATACGCGACAGCGGCAACAAATGCCGGCCCCAACATGGGCCAAAGCCTGTGCTTGCGAACTTTCTTAGCGGGCGCCACAGTGACCTCTTCCCACCCGAAGCCTAACGAATAACCCTCATCGTATTTCGGGTAACCGAAATCCTCAAGTGGCAGGGCCGCACAAAGCGTTAACTGCCCTTATCTACAGGTTTTGCTCAATCCACTCGCGAGCGATCACATCAGCGGACTCCTGATCCTGCGACGAACGCACATTCAGATCCAGCAAACCATCGGCAGTGAGTTTTGCCTGCACCTTGTTAAGCACCTCGGCGGCCTTCGGATCAAGATCTGACACCGTTAGCGGCACCACGTGCGACGAGAGGAACATGCCCTGCGGATCGTCCAAAACCACAAGATCATTCAGCTTGATGTCCGGGCTGGCCGAGAAGATATTAGCCAACTGCACGTCACCATCAAGTAGCGCCTTCACCGTCAACGGGCCGCCCTTGTCCTCAATCGGCGCGAAATCAACATCCACACCGTAATGCTTCTTCAAGCCCTTCGGGCCATTCGGACGGTTCTCAAACTCAGAGCTACCAGCAACAATGATCTTGCCGTCATAGTTCTTCAAATCAGCAAGCGACGTGATTCCGTTTTCTTCTGAGAACTTGCGCGAGACCACGTACGAATCCTGATCCGTAGCCTCGGCCTGATCCAGCACCTGCAATCCCTGCGGAGCGGTCTTCTTCAACTCCTCATAAATCGCATCCTTGCCGGTTACCTCATTATCCGGATTCCAGAACTGTAGCAGTGGCCCCGTGTACTCAGGACGAACGTCAATGGAGCCGTCTTCCATTTCCTTATTCAAAACCTCGCGCGCACCGATCTTGAAGTCACGCTTCACGGCGAATCCCTCGGCCTCAAGCGCCTGCGCGTAAATCTCCGCGATGATCTCATTCGAGTAGTAATTCGACGAGCCAATCACGATCGCATCTTCGGCAGGCTTTGACGCATCGCCCTGTTCAAACGAAGACGAACCGCCGCAAGCCGCGAGCGACGCCGTCAGGCCAACCGCCAACGCGGCGCCCAGAACACGTTTCAAAGACATAAACACTCCTACTATCGATACCTTCAACAAACCAAAGCGGGCGGCAACCCTTGCCTAAGCTAAACCGGTGCTTCTGCGAGCATGCCTTTCGCTGACCTTTATCGCAAGATGAAACGCCAAATCCACAAACAGAGCCAACAAGATCACCAGGATAGCGCCGCCCAGCATCTCGTCATAACGCCGAGCCGACAAGCCCGAAAATATGAACCGGCCCAAACCAGCATCCGCCACGTACGCAGCCAAAGTAGCCGTGGCCACCACCTGCAGCGCCGCCGAACCAACACCGCCCATAATCACCGGGCTAGCCAGCGGTAGCTCAACCCCGCGCACAATCTGCCACTCCGACATGCCCAGCGCGCGAGCCGCCTTCACCGCAGTCACATCAACATTTGCCACACCCGAATACGCGCCAGCCAACAAAGGCGGGATAGCCAGCACCACCAACACAATCACCGGCGCCTTCAAACCGATTCCCATCAAAAGGCCGAGCAGCGTCAGCAAACCGAGAGTTGGCACAGCCCTAGCAGCGCCGGCAATCGCGGCCACCACGCCCTGTCCCCTGCGCGTATGCCCCACCGCCACGCCCGCCGGAAGCGCCACCGCACTAGCAATCAACAGCACCACGAGCGCGATAGCCAAGTGTTGGCCCAGGCGCACCCAGATCCCGGACGCACCCAACCAGTTGCCCGGATCCGCCACCCACGCAAGCGCATCAACCAACAAGTTCATCGTGCGCCCTCCTCATCGGCCGGCTCATCCTGCGTCACGCCCGCAACCACCAGAGGCCCCGGCCCGGGCCGCTCCGCCCTCTTCCACGGGAACAGTAGCCAACCAGCCAACACCGTCAGGGCATCCAACGCGAGCGCCAGCACAATCGTGAGCAGCAAACCCGTCACGACCTCGGCAATGATTCCACGCTGGAAACCATCCGTGAACAGCGTGCCGATACTTTGGATACCAATCACCGCGCCAACCGTTACCAAACTGACCGTGTTCACCACAACCACGCGCAGGCCCGCAATGATGATCGAACCGGCAAGCGGCAACTCAATACGCCAAAACTTCTGCCAAGATGAATAACCCATGGCCGTAGCGCTATCCAGCACTTCTTGCGGCACCGCTGCGAAGGCGTCCGCAGCCGTGCGTTGTAGCAGAGCAACGCCGTAGATGCTCAAAACGATCACAACCGCCGCCGCAGACCGGATCGAAACGCCCGTAATCGCCGGAATCACAATAAACATCGGCAAAGACGGCACCGCATAAATCACGCTGATCAACGCAATCAAAGCCTCGCGCGTCAGCTTGTGGCGATTCACCAGCCAACCAACCGGCACCGCGATCAGCACACTAACCAAAATCGCGCTCACCGACAGCCACAGATGAAGCCAAACTAGCTGCGCAATCCACTGCGCGTTATTAGCCACCCAAGTCATTCAAGCGCCCCAAGCAGCCGGCCCGTAGCATCCTCCACAATCCTCGAATCACCCCGTACACGCAACCTGCGCGCACCGGACGTGAGGCCAATAAATGACGCCACAAAATCGCTAGCTGGATTCGTAAGCAACTCATCGGGGGTACCCCGCTGGGCTATCTGCCCGCCCGAGCCCAACACGATCACGTCATCGGCCAGGGTAAACGCCTCGTCAATATCGTGGGTTACGAACAGAACCGTCTTGCCCAGCTCACGCTGCAACCGCGAAACCTCATCTTGCAACTCGCGGCGAACAATCGGATCAACCGCAGAAAACGGCTCGTCCATAAGCAAAATATCGGGATCCGCGGCAAGTGCTCTGGCCACCCCCACGCGCTGCTGCTGCCCGCCCGAGAGCTGCGCCGGGTAGCGATTAACCAACTGCGCCTCCAGGCCCATCAGATCCATCAGTTCACGGGAGCGCTCATACGCCTTAGAACGAGACACGCCGCCCAGCAACGGAACCGTTGAAATGTTGTCGATGATCGTGCGATGCGGCAACAAACCACCCGCCTGCATCACGTAACCGATAGAACGACGCAACTTCACAGGATTAACCGTAGCTACGTCAACCCCATCGATAAGAACCCGCCCCTTCGTAGGCTCAATCATGCGATTGACCATCGACAACAGGGTGGACTTACCCGACCCCGATGAACCCACAAGCACCGTGGTTGAATGACTTGGCACAGTGAAAGACACGTTAGAAACGGCCTGCGTGCCCCCGGGGTAGGTTTTTGACACGTCGTCGAACTCGATCATCGGTTCTCCTAGCTTCGCTTGCCATAATCGTATGTAAAACCGCGCCGAACCCCGACGTTGAATCAGACAAACCCGGCCATAAAGCGCCGAAAGTCACATATAAATATCCCTAGGACGCCGCGGGGCATCCTCGGGATTGGTGATAATGCGGACCTGGCCGTTAGAAAACCTTCCGGCCCTTCACCCGCGAAGAAGCGTTCTCCATCAGCACCTCTTGAATATCAGTGAGTTTGCGGCCCTTCTTACCGTGCGTGTGACGAACCCAAGAGCCATCGCCGCGCAAATGCCACGAAGTCACATCGTCAGAGGCCTCCGTGCGCAACAACTTCGACAGGTACGCAACCTGGCCCTCATCTGTGATTCGCACCAGGGCCTCCACGCGCCTATCCAAGTTGCGATGCATGAGGTCGGCCGAGCCGATCCACACCTCCTCGCTACCTTCTGGCCCGAAACAGTAGATACGCGAATGCTCCAGGTAGCGGCCCAGAATGGAGCGAACCCGAATATTTTCTGACAGATCCTTCACTCCCGCGCGGATCCCGCAAATACCGCGGACCACTAGATCGACGGGTACGCCCGCCCTCGAGGCCCGATACAATGCGTCAATCACGGCCTCGTCAACAATCGAGTTCACCTTGATTCCAATGTAGGCTTCCTCGCCGCGCTTCTTGCGCTCCATCTGTTCATCAATGCGCTCAATCAGGCCCGAGCGGATCGACATTGGGGCAACCAGCAGGCGGTGGAACGTGGTGCGCGGAGCATAACCGGACAGTTGATTGAACAAACGCGTGAGGTCCTGGCCAACTTCACGGTCACAGGTAAGCAGGCCCAGGTCCTCATATCCGCGAGCCGTCTTGGGGTGATAGTTGCCCGTGCCCACATGGCAGTAGCGGCGCAGCCCATCGGATTCTTCCCGAACAACCATGGACAGCTTGCAGTGCGTCTTCAGCCCAACCATTCCGTAAACCACGTGCACACCCGCACGTTCGAGTTTGCGCGCCCACGAAATGTTCGCTTCCTCATCGAAACGCGCCTTGATCTCTACGATAGCCACTACCTGTTTGCCGGCGTGCGCGGCATCGATTAGGGCCTTCACAATCGGGGAATCACCCGACGTGCGGTACAGGGTTTGCTTAATCGCTAAAACCTTTGGGTCGGCCGCAGCGGTAGCCACAAAATGCTGCACCGACGTTGCGAAAGAATCATACGGGTGGTGGAGTAGCACGTCGTGGTTGCGGATGGACGAGAAGATGTCCCCCGCCCTCGCAGACTCATACTCCGCCAACCCCTTCGGCGTTACCGGCACGTACTTGGGGTACTTCAAATGCGGCAAATCCAAATCATGCAGGTCGTTAAGCGCCATCAGATCAAGCGGCTCTGGCAAGCGCAACACATCCTGCTCTGAAATCTCCAACCGGTCGATTAAGAAATCCAGCACCGTCTGCGATATGTCCTCCGCCACCTCCAGGCGCACCACCGGACCAAAACGACGCCGCAGCAGCTCTTGCTCCATCGCGGTTAACAGGTTCTCCGCGTCATCCTCTTCGACTTCCAAATCCTCATTACGAGTCACGCGGAACGTGTGCGACTCCAGCACCTTCATGCCGGGGAATAGCGTATCCAAATGCGCGGCTATTACCTCTTCGAGGGGAACAAAGTTTGTGCCGGCCTTCGTGGCGGCGAGGTCTTCCGTAGCTACGCCCTCAAAATCTGGCATAACGGACTCGACATTAACGAGGCGTGGCAGCGACTGCGGCACCTTAACCCGCGCGAAATACGTCTTATCGGTGGCTTCGTTTAGAACCACCACGGCAAGGTTAAGAGACAGGCCCGAAATGTATGGGAACGGGTGCGAGGGGTCCACTGCGAGCGGCGTCAACACGGGGAAAACCCGCTTTTGGAAGTATTTCGACAATGCGTCTTGCTGCGCGGAATCGAGTTCGCTCCACGAACGCAAATGCAGGCCTTCTTCATGGAGGAGGGGCAGGAGGTCCTCATGGAACGACTTCACCTGGCGGGATGTAAGCTCACGCGTCAACTGCATGATACCGTCCAGGATCTGACGCGGGGTCAGCCCCGACGCTGCGACCTTTGCGATGCCCGCCGCAATGCGGCGCTTCAAACCGGCAACGCGCACCATGTAAAACTCGTCTAAGTTCGACGAAAAAATGGTTGAAAACCAAGCGCGCTCAAGTAGTGGGAGTTCGGTGTCTTCGGACTGTTCGAGGACGCGGCGGTTGAAGTTCATCCACGAAAGTTCGCGGTCTGCAAACCTCTCTTTTGGTAGCTCATCTACGGCTTCTGGAGCCTTCTTTTTGACGAGCAGGAACATGTCCTTTTGCTCCGCAGATGCGAAAGGCGCACCAGCCTGGTCCGTGTTTTCAAGGGCCTGCGGCTGTCCGCTGGGCGAAATGTTTTCAGCCATCGTTTCTCGGTCTCACTTTTCTATTCAAAGCCCAAGGGGCATCAGATTAGCCGGCCATTTTCCGATCTTATCGCCGCTTCATCCAGTTCTTTAGCGGTTTCAATCAGGGCGCGAGCACGACGGGTCACCATATTCGCGAGCCTGTCTTTATCTGTGCGAATCCAGGTGGTGCCAAACGTTGCGCCCGATGCGAGGATCCTCATCACCAGGGCCGCGTCGCGCAAGAGCTTAGACAAATCTGCACATCCGGCTCCCGTCATCAGCTCATTCAGTCGTTCAAAGAACTCGGCGTCGTCCGGCGTTTGCGGCCGCGGGTCTGCGTCATCAACTCCTGCAGTGAACGGCGCGTTTAGGCCCTCCACGAACCTCTCGTGAACCTTGATTGAGTCGCGCTGATACCACTCGTTCAACAAATACAGACGCCACAGCGCGCCGGGGAGCGTGAACGCCGGGCTACGTTCCCACAGGTCAGAAACTATGTCCACACCCTCTTCTTGGATTGCCGCAACCAGTTTCTGCACCGCGTTGTCACCAAACTCGTCATCAGCGAGGCCCAGCAGGGCGCGCGCCGACGTCATTGCTACCAAAGCCGCGGCTGCCGGATCTGAATCACCTTCGATCTTCTCAGCGTCCTCAAAACTGAGCATTGCGGGACGGTGGAACCTTGGCTGACTCATTGAACTCATCTCCTAACACTTGCAGTCTAAATTATGTGCGGAGTTATTCGCTGACCACCGCGGTGGCGCGGATGATTTCAAACTGCACGCCAGACAGTGAAGGGGTGTACAGCGTGAGGTCCCAGTCATCCCCGCTACTAAGCTTTGAAGCATCTGCGGCAGGAATGGATTCTGCGGTGAGCACCCGGTAGCTGTACTGTTCGCCGGTAACAGCAGTAAACCTAATTTGAGCACCGTCTTGCAGGGATGTAAGGCCGCTAAAGCCCGGCAAATAGCTCGATACCCCTACTATTAGGGTTCCATTGTTTGCAGCGCCGGCATACACCCCAGGAAATTTAGCCGTTTTGTCCATTGCACTTAGCACTGGGAAGTCACGGCCAAAATCCGAAATAGTCAGCACACCAACCACGTCTTGCCCGCGCACATTCAACCCGGGCATGGCAGGATCGTTTTCTTTATTAACCACTGCGGGTTTAGGGTCGGGCATGATCTTCAGAGTTTGCTCCGCCAGAGCGCGCGAGTTGCTCGCGCCTGGCGACGCGAGCAACCACACAAGTGCCCCTACGGCCACCCCAACTATCAGCAGGCCGAGAGCCATTAAAACTCTGCCTCTTTTTCGGCCCTTCGGTTTCATACTAATCGTTAAGAGCGCCTACGTAGCGCGAGCCCACCTAGTGCCACAGCCATGGTCAGCGCACCGAGCAAATACACCACGTACACACCAACGCCACCAGTTTTTGGTAGCTCAGTTGCAGCTGGTCCAAGGACCTTTACCCCCACCTTCAAGGGGATAGATGAAAGGTTCAGATCACTACCTGGCGCCTGGTAGTTGTAGCCGAACGTTGACCACGCTATCTCGTCAGGATTAACTTCAGCGGGCTTGGCAACATTCGCGTCAAAAGACAGTGCCAGAGTTGATTCCCCACCGAACGAGAAATCTGAATCCTGAGCCGTTTCGTTTAGCACTAGACGGATCGATCTTGAATTCTTAGTGGGTGTAGTACTCCAGTTGGCAGTTGGATTACCAGCCCAATCTGCAGCCGTGAACGCTTCCGGTTCCTGCTGATCTGAGTACTCGATTCGGTAAGCACTTGCCGGTAGTACCTTGCGGGTGCCGTCCTTGCTAACTACCTCAACTTTCAAGTTCAGATTGTCAGCAAAGCGGACCGCGAACTCAGAGTTTCTCTCCGGAGCGGAAGGGAACGTGTAGTTATCGCCCACATACGGCAGGTTAGAAATCATCGTGATCCGCTTAACCGGGTCCGGCTTGTTGTTCTTAACTTCCATCGAGTAGCGGAAGGTCGAGGACGCGTCTTTCAGCGTAATGTAATTCGGCGAGGAGGTAGACGTCGCGACATTCGCAGGATCCGAGACCTCTTCCACCCGTTCGATAGAAGACGTAAACGCATCGCCGCCAATCGGAATCGTGGCTTCAGCCTTGATCGTCTTCAGCCCCTTGGCAGTGTGATTGCTTCCAGTGTTGCCACTCCAGTTAGCGTTGTAGAAGTCGTCAGCGAGCTTCAAGTCAATCTCGGTGTTCTCACCTCTCTTGACTTGCTTTGGATCATAATCTTGCCGATCCAACAAAGTGAAGAAAGCAGTATTAAAAGCAGCTGGATAGTCGCCAGATTGCTTTGGATTCTTCGTGGAAAACTCCATAGTCAGCGACTCACTCGATTTTATGGGCACGCCGCCTACGGAGTATCCCAGGGACGCGATTTTCGGAGAATCCTTGTCGGCACGCAAGTCAAACCTGATGCGACCATCGGAAGTAGATGTCAGCGACAGGTGGAAGATAGCTTGCTGGCCTCTTCGCGACATTATCGCCACCGGATCACCGTTAACTACAAGTTTCTTCGGTCCCACGCTATAAGCCAGATTCGCAGCCCTAATTTCGACGGCAGTAGGCTTACCATCTTGCACAGTCCAATCACCGAATGTGAAAAGCGCATTGCTACTTCCGTCAGTGAAGCGTGTACCACCCACCGAAAGCTTGACCTCGCCCGTAGGTAGATAGTTCGGATCCCAAAGGTCTGAAACTACGTAACCCTCGATGGTCTCCTTGGCGTCGTTGTACGCAGAGATATTCCAGTGCAAGGTATCGGCGTAAGCCGCGTGGGTGGGATCCGCAGTTCGTTCTCCGCCCGTGGAAGTCTTAGCCACAATAGATTTTTCGATACCCGGAACTGGCTTGTCTCGCATCAAGCTGACGTTAGAAGCCAGCCACTGCTCGGTGCCCGGCTTAGGTGAGAAGCCCTTATCTGAAGCCTTTTCGTTATCCAAAATGAGACGCTTACCGTCATTTAGAACCTGGTCACCCTGTTCAACAGACTTGATGGAGGTGTCCGGATTAACGTCCACACCCTGCCCGGTCACATCGTCATAAGGCATTGCCACATTATTTACAACAAAATCCTCTGGAGCGTTCGGGCCAATCAGCACTATATAGGAAAATGCGAGCAACTCATTTGGATTCAAATAGAACTGTTGCCTCTCCTCGTCATATGCGAGGTTCCCCTTCTGCCCATCATCTCCATTGGATACCTTGAAAGTAATCTTCGAAGGGTTGGTGACATCTGCTAGTGCAGTAATAGTAGCGTTCTTCGGCTCCGCGCCAGCAACGGCGATGGGAACGTCAGAGCTCTTGGCTTGCCAGGTGCGGAAATTATCCACGTTTGCAAGCCAACCGGAGCCGCCTGAGTTATAAAAACCGTGCCCTTGAGTAAACTCATCTGTGGTTGGGTAGAACGCTCTATACGTCACGCCCTTGGGGAGCATGTCCTGAATATCGTTCAAATACAGGCGCGAATCTCCGTCATTGAATAGCGACACGTAATACAGCGCGTAAGGTCCGTTAAATGACCGTTTTCCTTCAGGATCTGTTGTCGAACGAGAATACACGGTGCGCGCGGTGCTATCGGAATTTGGGTCCAGCATAATTCGCGGCCCATAACCGCCGCCGCCATCTGCAAAACTGTAGGAGCCAGAGCCAAGGTCAAAATTACCCGTACCTAGCACGCCCTTTTGTAGCGCGGCGTTAGCAGGTTTCCCATCCTCACCAGCTTTGGTGACAAAGTGGCTGACGCCATCGTTCATAGTCTTTACATGCCAATTGTTGTACAAAGTGTCTTTCAAATACTTAGAGACATAAGCTTCGCCGTCATCAGCATCAGGGAACTTCAACGTGATATAGGCGTAAACCTCGCCCTTCACGCTCAGTTTGAAATCTTCACCCCACACTATGTACTGCTGCGTGTCATCCCCGTCATTAGCACCATTCGGAGGAGTTTGGGAAACGCTCCAGTTCTGCCCGCCCTGCACCGAAGTTCCAACGGGGAACTCCACGCTAATGTCTTCCTTTGTCCACGGCCTGCCCGGCAACGACTTGGGTAGCGCGTCGTAAACGTCAGCGTTGGTGAAGTCGATCGCAGTGTCCCGAGAGTTCGCTACCGAGACGCGGTAGGTGACTGATTCCCCTGGGCGGACCGGACTTTGTTTAACTAGCTCGTCCTCGCCGGGCGTATCGCCCCGCTTCGTGACGATGTTCTTGGTCACGTACTGACGTGAAATCGGGTGAGAGGTCTTTGCGCTCGGCGGTTTACTGTTGCCTGCCGTGTTAATCACGTAGTGCTGTTCATTATCAGACGGATCTAGCTCATCAACCAGCGTCGAATAGTGAGCGGTAACAACCGCGCCTGGACTGTACTTCGCAGGGTCTACGTACCATTGGATTCGCGTTGATTCATTGCCGACCTCAACGTGATCTGCAATGAATTCGTGCACTATATCCGTCTTATGCGGAGGAGTTTCCACCAGTTCAAACGTGACGTTTTTGTATGTGCCGGGCTTATCCAGCACGTAGTAGTCAACCTTTTTAATAGTTTTAGTTTCCAGCCCAAGACCTTTTAGGTCCGGGTTTTTCTCGATTTTAGCGAGCAACTTGTGAGGCCCCGACAGCTCGTCGATGAGCGGCATAATAAAGCCTTCTGGAGAGCCGGTGGCCAATTGCACTCGAATCGAATAGTCGATCTTCTGGCCAGAGTTAACTTCCTCGTTATCGGCCGGGTCAGAGATTTTGCCGATCTTTGCCTCCGGCATCGCTTTGAACGTGGAGTTACTTGGCGTGTCCCCAAAATATGCCGTGTTCTTTACATCTTCACCCGAATCGTTTTGGATCGGATCGCCAAAAATGTAGGTGTCTTTCACCGTGGCGTTAAACGAGAGTTTCAGCTCATTGCCACCGTAAATCTTGCCATCGGGCACCGCCCAAGAAAGCGAGTATGCGGTGTTTTTCCTTACTGCAAAAGCGGCCAGCTTGCTCTCAATTTCGGCAGCCGAAAGTGTTTCTTCCGCACCATTTCCCACCTTGAACGTGATGGAATTGCCGGCACGTTTTATCTGCACGGTGGTTGGGTCGGCAGTACACGCCGGGTTGTAAGATGGCGAAAGACCCGCCTCTTCGCCAGAGGCCACCTTAACGTTAAGCTTTGCATCACACGGCACGATATTTGAGATGGTGATCGACAAGCCAGAAGATTCGGGCTTTCCCAGCACCTGCCGAACTTGCGCCGGTGTCATGTAAAGGGTGGTGGGTAAATCGTCCTTCACTGTCGCAAGATCCAACGGGCCCGAACCAACATTCTTGGCGCTTAGTGTGAAGGGAACGGCCTGGCCGCGCAGGTAAATCTCTGTTTTTCCGTCACCCGCAGTCTTTACAAACTCACCCTTGCCTGGCTCTACCTTGACCGGCGTTGTTACTTCCGCATTGGTTGTCTTCGGATCGGTATGCGTGTAATGCGCCGTCATTCCAACCCCGTTGCTCACGTCAACGGATCCACCCTCAGGAAGTTTCTTGGCCACAAGCAAATCGTCAGCGAAACGCAGGTACAGGCTTCTGGTTGCAGTGTTCTTATTTCGATACCAAGACAGTGTCAGGGTGCGGCCGTCGTCACTGAGTTTGCCAGTCACGTGCCTGTATTCAGGCTGCGGGACAGCCCAACCGATATCCACCTGATCTAGCCCAAATCCGTGAATGCCGAAAATCGGCGTTTTCTTGCCGTTGATGCTAGGGGCGAAAACGAGGTCATTAACGTAGCCGTCTCGCGTCCACCCGTCCAAGCCATCATAAGACATAAGTCCACCACGGCTGCTACTGTTCAGCCCGTCTCTGATCCCCTTAATATAGTCAGGATTGATTTCGAAGCCGTCGGGCACGGTGAACGTCTCTTCCACCTTGATCTTCTGGAACGGATCCTGACCTACCCCACCGGTAGGCAAAGTGGGGGAATCCTGAGCCTTTTCAAGGTAGAGCCTGTACCTCAAATTATGTAGCTCATAAACGCCCTTTTCTGCGTTGTAAGCGATGGCTGGCTCTGACGCTGCTGGCCACGCACGAGAATAATTACCCGAAGTATTCTGGCTCTTAACAGCCTGATACTCTGGCCGCACCGTGTCCCACTTCGCTGCGTGGACACCACAACCAGGATCAACCGCCGTCTTGCCTGCAGCCTCTGCCTGCTCCGTTGTGAGCTGCGCGCCCCAGATGCGGGCCGTGCCACCCGGCGATGCCGGGGAGTCGTACTTCGTTTCTAGATCTACAGAGAAAGCCTCACCGATCTTCGAGCCGGGGACCTCAATGTAATAGGTGTTCTCCGCGCCCTCCGCCTTGCGGAAATAATAGGGGTTTACCTGGTTTTCGCTGTTCTGGTAATACGGCTCATCACGCACTTCCAGTTTCGAGCCATTTACCAGGGCGTAACCGTCCTTATTCGAAAACTCGAGGTAAATGCGGTGTTGCACGTTTTCTGCGGCAGCGGTGTTCGAAATACCGATGTGTTGCTTAAATGTCTCGCCCGTATAACGCTGCGCAACACTATCGACCACATTGGGATCCTTTTGCGTTACGGCCTGCGCGATTTCGATCTGCAAGTCACCAACCACCTGCGGGTTGACAGTGGTCTCATTCTTATCCGCCGGGCACTGCCCAGCAGCCCCCGCATCTGGGTTTGGCTCCCCCACCGGCTGATCAGCAGCAGCGGTGTCCTCGCTAATGGAAAGCTCGGTGGGCTCCTCGGGTTGATTATCGGGTTCAACCGTCTGGGATTCCACCTCAGGCGCAGCTGGGTCAGCATAACTGGTAGCGGGCATAACAAACATGACGCCCAGGAGAGCAATGACGCTCACCAATGCGACAAGAATGCGTGTTCTGGCGGCTTCAACACCTCTAAACATGGCTACGCCCTCTCATTTCTTCCGCGCATGCGCCCTGCACCTACAAGCACCAAACCGGTTAAGAACAAAACGATGGCTACACCGCCAATTTTCCCGTCAATACCCGTTTTTGACAGTGGGCCCTTTGGCTTCGGATTCTCAGGTTCGGGAGCAATGTTTGTCAGCGTGAAAACGTGATTATCCACGGCAGTTCTGACCTCGTAAGACCCGTTCAGCTTCTCAGCTACCGACCAGCGGCGGTCTCCCGTCTCGTCCTGCCACTCGAAAGTCCAATCATTCTGCGCGCTTAGTGTTACACGCTCAAAAAGCTTTCCGTCAGCCAAAACGTCCACCTGGATCGAAGTTGGCCTGCGATCCTTCACCGGCTCATCCTGCCAAAGCTTGACCAAACGGTACTTCGTTGGCTCTACCTTCTGCGGCTCCAGCTTTGGCGCGACTACCACGTCGTAATCGAGCTCCCCCTCGCTGCCCTTTTGTGGGAGCGAGAAAATCGCTGGCGACGCCACGTACCTATATGCCCCCTGCTTCACGGGAGCTGCCGTCATCAAATAAACGCCTACCTGCAAATCCTGCATACGGACCTGCCCCGCAGAATCGGAGGTGGCCTGCGCCGTTGGAGCCACACCGTCCCTCTCCAGCAGATACTGCAACGTAAGCGTGGCGCTAGCTGCCACATCAGGATCGCTCGGCTCGGTCGCATCAGTCAACGACTTCCAACCAATAGCCGTGGCGTAAGAATCATCCAATACGAAAGGCAAACCCGGGGCCATCTCAGCGATCCGGTACAGGCGGACCTCCACGCCGGGCAGCGGCTGGTTATCCACCGCGTGGAACAGAGCCGACACCGAACCCAGGCGGTCTGCCTCAACATTTTCAAAATCTAAAACATCGGGCCTTGAATCAGCGTGAGCCGGAACCAACGAAAACGCCAGCGCAATCGACAACCAAAGCGCTAATAGGCTACTTTTCGTCCGCATGGTTACTTTCCTTCCCCATGTGCCTGGGCGCATACACACTTCGCGTCCGGCGCAACACCACAACAAGCCCCACCACAAAAATAGGAACAGCTACAAAAGCTGCCACCAACACCGGGTCTACCCGCACAGCATCCGCCGCGATAGACCCCACCGCCGACAACTCAGTTCGCTCACCAGTAACCAGCAGCCTATGAGTATTAATCCCATACGGGGTGCAGGTAACCAGCGTCACCAAATCTCGATCAGCCTCGAGCTGCAGAGCACCAACTTCCGTTGGTAACACCTCAACGATGTCGCTCACGCGATACGCCAGCTCTCGGTTACCCGTTCGGATCACAAAAATGTCACCCGACTTTAGCTTGTCTAGATCCGTAAAGAGCTTGCTTGAAGGCAAACCCCTATGGCCTGTCAGTACCGAACGGGTTCCAACTCCACCAATCGGTAGCGACGTACCCGGGATATGGCCGACACCTGCCTGCAACACGGCCTCGTCAGTGGTGTGGTAAATCGGCAGATTAACTCCCAACGAAGGAATCTGGATTGTTCCCATCACCGACGTGCCCGTGAAGTTCAGCATCCGCAGATACTGATCCATCTGCGAAGCAGGTAGCCTACCCGGCTCATAAACAAGCGCATCGTTGTACGCTTCCGCCTCATCCAAAAGACGTTCCACCTCAGTGGTGTCCAGTTTTGACACGGCTTCCTCATAACTAACTACCGTAGCCTTTTGCCTCTGATGGTTATAAAAGTTAGCCACCGGCGGGTAGAGGAAAACCAGCAAGCCAAAAATAAACAAGGCGATTAACGCTATGTCTGAAAAACTGCGACGTCCCTTTTTCGTGCGCGTTGTTCCCGCCGGCGGCTTAGTTTGCCGGCGGGAACGTCCGCGCGTTGAAAGGGTCAATCTAATCGCCCGTTACGGCTGGTATCTACGCCTTCTTGCGATTACGTAGAACGAAACCACCCGCAGCAGCAACCATCGCGGTTACGCCAACGATCGTAAAGATTGTGGTACCAATGCCACCCGTCTCCGGAAGCGTTGAACCCTTCGAGTTCTTAATCTGGAGCGTCGAGAAGGTGCCGTCTGCTGGAGACGCATCGGCCTTCTCACCAAGCTTTAGCTCCGTAACAGCAGGCTTCTGGCCCTCCTTAGCTTCAACCTTGGCAGTCAGCTTAATCGACGTGTACTTCGCGTCTCCAGAAGGAAGGTTGTAGCCAGTCGGGGCCTTGGTCTCTTCCAAGTAGTACTGCACGTCAGCATCAAGACCCTCAACGGAGAATTGGCCGCCATTGGGAACAGTAATTGTGGTGCCAGCATTAAGCTCAGCCCAGCCGGTAATCTTGCCGTTGCTGATCGTGGCAGCCTTGGTCTTGTCAGCGTTCACCAAACGGAACTCAGCGCCCTCAAGCTTAGTCTCAGGCTTGTCTGCGTCTACCTTCTCAGAATCAACCTTGTAGGTGAAAACGAAAACTTCCTTGTCAGGCGTTTTACCAGTAGGCTCGCCCTCATCGTCAGATGCACTCTTCGAGTACTCAACGTGCACCTTGTTAGGCTGCGGCTTACCAGCTTCAGACTTCTCGTTCAGCTTCGCGGTATAACGAACGGTGATCGTGGAGTCAGCAGTTACGCCCGGAACATCTTTCAGGTTGGCAAAATCAATACGGATACGCGTTCCGTCCTGGTAATCACCAGCATCGGCGATCTTTTCCGAAGTGACCGTGTATTTGCCCGCATCGACCTTAGTGGCGCCAACGTAAACCTCTACCGAATCAGCGTTGAAGTCGAATCCCTTTGAAAGCTCATCGACAAAAGCGTACTTGTAAGTCTTGTAGTCTGCGAGGTTCTTCGAAACTGTTCCCGTGAGAAGGAACGGTACGTCTGCGCCAATCTCATAGTTAGCCGTCACATCATAAGCGGTTTCACCATCATTAACCTTGCTTGCGTCGATTCCGGTAGTTTCCTGAACCTTCTTATCCGAAGTAGGAACAGAAGACTTCGATGCAACCTCAACCGGGCCAACAACCTGCAAGATCGGAGTAGTCAAAGCGGCGGCGTTGGTGTCCGTATCCACAACTACGTAGTAGCCGGGGGCAACTTTGCCGGTTTTGTAAGTAAAGGGAGCCGCATCACCGGATTTAGTGAAATCAGCTTTAGTATCGCTTAGGTTCTTAGAGACCAGCTTTGCAAACGCAAGAGCCGTATCGCTATCTGCCTTCTCTAAAGCCTTTGCGACATCGGCTGCTGAAGAGCCTGCAGTAACGCCATCAAGAAGATTCGCGCCAGCCACAGCGGCCAAGAGCTCGGTGGACTTAACACCGGTACCCCACTCGATGTTCGACAGCACCTTCTTGCCGTCAACATCAGCTAGGTCACCCTTGAAGACCTGGTACGCACCGTAAGTGTGATCGCCTTCCTGGCTGGTCACAGTGATTGTGGGATCATCCGCAGCTTTCGCTAAGCCCGGGAAAGATACCGCCAACAAAAGGGCAAGTACCGTGGCAAACGCGACCGCGACTGCACGTACTCCCCTCTGCACGGAGATTTGTCGAGACATGAAATTTCCTTCTTTAGTTCGAAAGACGTGCAGTTCGCACCTTTGCAGGTTATCAAATTATTTTAAGACGTAGGACTCATTGCCTAGACGTAGAGGCTCAAATTCTTCCCCAACTCCGCACAGGCCACACTTGCAACACCACGCGGCCAACAAAATCCTCGCCCGCCACCTCGTGCAATGCGGAAGTATTGCCCTGACCGATCACAACCAGCACGCCCCCCTCGGGCACCGTTGACGGAAACGAAACCTCGGAGCGAGCTAAATCTTCAGGCGTTAACGCAGCTGGGGACTCAATACCGTTTACCGCCAGATGACCGTTATCGAGCACATCTACCTCATCGCCGGAAATGGCGATAGCTGAGCGGACCAGTATGCGGTTTCCGTGGAAGAACGCGACCGTGTCACCCCGACCAAAATCCACATGATGCGCGGCAACCAACACGTCATCCTTCTCAAACCCGTTTCCCGTGCCGCGGACCTGGAGAACAGTTACAAAAAACGTGGACAGAATGATTGCCAAAGCGCTCAATACCAGCGCCACCTCCGCAACCCGGAGGAACACTCGGGTGATCCGAGCTAGCGAATCCCATTTTCTATCTGGCATCACGCCGCCTTAGAACTAACCAGCAACACGCAAAAACAACTGCCCGCCCGCATTCTATTATGAGCGGCTGGATTCCTGCGCCGTTTGTGCCTGGATATGCTAACGTCCTACTGCATACTTGTTTATATGAGTAGCGATGTTCTTAGTTTGCGCTTGCCGAAAGACACGAAAAAGCGCCTCGACAGCCTCAGCGCTCAAACTCGACGCCCCGCCTCCGTTTACGTTCGCGAGGCGCTCGAAAAATACCTGGATGACCTAGAGGACTACTACCTGGCTGCAGAAGAGCTAGACGCAATCCGCGCCGGCAAGTCGAAGACCTACTCGCTTGAAGAAGTGAAGGCTGACCTTGGCCTGGACGATTAGAATCTCGAAGGACACGCTAAAGGAACTAGCGAGACGTAAGACGATGGGAAAACAGCTGTGGGGAAGAGTTCTACATTGGACAAGCCAAACAGTGCTCACACCCGCACCCGCGCATAGCTGACACCCAGTGAGCATTGCACGCCCCTGTGGTACAAGTTGGATAGATATGGGAGGCATTATGCGCACTTTTGACATTGAGCAACGCCAGCCTGAATTATTCCAAAACCTTGATGATCAACAGCGACTCGGCGTGCGCAATACGCTTGCGGCATTGTGGCATGAAGGATTCGAGCTGACCAGAGAAGATGTCGAAAACCTTACCAACTACGCCGCGGGCATTATTGACGCTAACGAATACAGGGCTAGAGCACACGCAACGGCGGGCGCACACCACGGAAACGAGGAAGCATTATGAGCGTGTCAGCACAACCGCGTTTAGTAACTCAGGCCGCAGTACGCGAGGCCATAGCATTTGCAGATGCTGCGCTTGCTTTAGCTGGCCACACTGTTACTGACGCCTACATTAGAGATTTGCTCGAGCAGTGTTTATCTGGACAAATCAGCGACGCTGAATACCTCGCCCTAGCCACCCAGCACATCGACCGCACACAGTGATCGAACAACGTTACTACTCTTGGAACGACTACTACATTCCAGGAACGACCACCCTGAAAAACAAATTCGTGACGGCAATCCACCCCTTTGGGGAGCCTGATGCGAAGAAGCCAAGAACAAAAGGGAAACCGTAGCCGTGTCGAAGTAAAGGCGCTAACACGGTTACGGACGGGGAATGTAATAAGCCTTGCTGTATACGCGGAAGCTCCTGCTTTCGCAGGGGCTTCCAACGGGTGGGCCAACCGGGAATCGAACCAGGGCCGACGGGTCTTGCAGCTATCGCTCGCTCGATTGGTGCGATGCCTGAAGTTTGGCTGAGTTACCAGGCGCGCTTCCAAGCGAGCCACTGCCGTCGATCAACTAGACTCGACACCAGCAAGTAAAGGAAAAGACCATGAGCACGAACCAGTCCAACACTCCACCAGAAGAAACAACCGAGCAAGACTTGGCGGTCAAACCGGCTTGGTATAAGCGCCCGCCCATTATTGCCGCTATCGCAGTAGCGCTAATCGCCGTGCTAGTAGCGGTTGGGTTGGCATGGAAAACCCAGGCAGATACCAAGAACGCACGCGAGCAATACCAAACAGCCCAAGCGAGCTATCAGCAAACCCTCACTGAACTAGACCAGACCAAGACGCAAGCGGCGGGCCTTATCGAACTCGCAGCGCAGCGCGCAAAAGACACGGACACTAAGGCCCTTGCCGAAGCGGTAGAAGAAGCAGACAACCTCAAAGGCATTGAGGCAAAGGATGCTTCCACGCTAGGACGGGAAAAAGCCAAGGAAGCCACAAGCGCGGTTAAGAGCGCGCAAGAGCAGGCTCAAAACGTACTCGACAAGCTCACCGCCTCGTTCAAGGACGTGCGCGAGGAAGTCGTGGGCAAAGCCGCAACTGAGTTTGACCAGGCAGTAAAGAACCTTAACGAGGCAATCGAGACGGCCGGTAAAGCTAACCGTGAAGGCGTAGAAAAAGAAGCGACCGACAAGCTTGATGCTGCGCTGAAAGAAGCTAAAGCTATCGACCAAGCCAAGCCAGAAACGCTAGAGGCCGTGGCCGACATTGAGGCCGCGTTTACTCGCGCTGACGAGGCGAGTAAGAGTGCTAAAGCCTTGAACGAAGCAACCAAGGCTGTAAATGACGCAGCGAGAGCCAAGGCAGAAGCCCAGCAGGCACAACAAGAG
>NZ_KV811483.1:0-2469 GCF_001813085.1 Actinomyces sp. HMSC065F11 | reverse complement strand
ACAACAAGAGCAAAGCTCAAGTGGTTACGAACAAACCTACGACGGCGGCTACAGCGACTGGAACACCGGCGGCACCGGCGGCTCCGGTAGTAACGACGTGTGTGGTGGTGGGCAATACTGCTACAACCCAAACTTCCCCGAATGGATACAGTCAAACGATGATGGAAGTTGGCACCACCAACTGCCTCAAGATGGAAACGGCGATTGGACCGGCGATATTCAAGGCGAAGTCTGTGTAGGCGACTGCGACTGATTTGCCGAGCTAATCGCTAAGTATTCAGATGGCCCGTGGACATAGTGTCTGCGGGCCATCTTTGTGCGCGCACACTCTACGTAATAGGTGAAGGGCTTTCGAGCCTTTTAATGATCGATCATTAAACCTATTTGAAAGTGGAGTAGTAATGAGTATTCCTATAACCACGCAAGCTCAAGGCGCACCTAGCGCCCGTAAGGGAGGACTGGCCTACCGGCTAGCTCTGGCCTTTACAGCGCTTGCTCTTGTCTTTGCGGGCTCTCTAAATGCCCTACCTGCTCAAGCGGCAGGCTCTTGGGTGAGGGGCGTGCCTATTGGAGGAAGTGTTGGATGGCTTGGCACCTGGATTCCTTACCAAGGCCAGCCCGTGCCCGGTCTTTGCATCCAGGCCGACGCGGTAAACCCCTCAGCAGCGGTTGCGGCCACTCCGGGAGAACTGACCAGCCAACCTAGTCTTAACCGCCCGGGCGATCTGAGCGTGAACATTGCTCAGATGGCTTACATCATGAAGAAGTGGACTCCGAAGTCCCTAGAGCATTCCGATACTGACGTGGACGCGGCGGCTACCGGCTTCCTTGCACACGTGAACTTTGAAAGCTCACAGTTCGGCGCAGCCGCATCTCAACAAAACGTAAATGAGCTACTCCAGCTAACGCCCGCGAACGTGCAAAACCGCGCTCGCCAAATGGTTGCGGAAGCCAAGGCTGCCGGTGTAGTCGGTTGGGAAGCAGGGGAAGCAACCACTGATAATGGCATGTACGGCACCCTCGACGGAATACGTCTAGTTAATGGCAATGGCGTTGCAGTACCGGGCTATCCGTTCACGGTAACCCTAAACGGTCCTGCAGCGTTTGATGCAACTGGCACCAATACTTATAACGGTACTACCGCATCTACCCCCATTACCGGTATTAAGTGGCATTCAACTGGCAACGGCAAGGTTAGTGCAAGCGTAAAGTTCAAAAACATTGTTTCGCCCGTTCTTGGTCATTCTTCGCCTGGCGGTGGTAACCAGGACGTGATTTACGATATTGGGAAGCTCACGGCTAAGACGGTTGAGTCTCCGACTTGGGATGTCATCTTCGATTTCCGCCCACAAGGCATGTCCAATGTGGATACCGCTAAGGTCATTGACAGTGGCGCTGAACTAACTGACACGTTCACTCCAAACGCTGACCCGAACTACGGGGACGGCAAGTGGCTCAACATTGATGGCACTGACGTGCCCGTGAACTACCGTGCAAGCGTCTACTACGTATCCGCACTAGCTCCGGCCGAACAAGGCGATACCGTGCCAGAAGGCGCAGAGCTAATCAAGTCCGTCACCGTCAAGGCAGAAGGGCCTGAAACGGTGATTACCGCTAACGCGGGCACGGCTCCCAAGGACGGCTTCTACACGTGGGTGTGGGAAGTAAAGGCCGATGACCAAGACGCTGACTGGTCTAAGTACATTAAGGCCGACTTTGTTGATGGTTACGGTCTAGCCGACGAAACCACGTCGGTAAGGCACCCCGCCCAGATTGATTCCCAGCTGAGCGTGCGTGACACCAAGGCTGGTACTTACCTGGTAGATGACGTGTTTGTAACCGGCATGCCTTCCGATCACCCGAACTTTGAAGGCGCAGCAGGCTTTAAGGCAGACGAGAAAGAAATCTCTCACGAGGTGCTGTTCTTCCCCGCTGGCCTTGAAGTAACCGAGGCGGACCGTGACAAGGCTGAAAAGATCGGTGAAACCGTCACCATTCCAGCCAAGAACGGCTTCTACCCCAGCATTGGTGATACTTCCTGGATCGCTAAGACTGGTGCGGACGGCAAGCTAGTAGCTGGCACCTACGTATTCATCTCTACCTTCGCTGGTGATGACCGCGTAGCCCCGCTAGCCACTTCTGTTGAGGACGTTACCGAGCAGTTCACTGTCGTAGCTGAGCCTGGTATTCACACCACGCTCATGTACGAAAAGCAGCGCGGCCCGGTCCCTGGATACGGCACCCGCACGCTTACAGACGTGGTTACCTACACCAACCTTGAACCCGGTAAGGAATACGAAGTAGTTGGCACGCTCATGGATAAAGAAACCGGCAAGCCCATGCTTGACGGTGCGGGCAAGGAAATCACTTCTACCACGAAGTTCACACCCGAAACCGCTAACGGTAGTGTCGAAGTCGCCTTTGAGGTAGACGCGGCCCTGTTTGCTGGTAAGACCACTGTTGCCTTCG
>NZ_KV811482.1:113899-153462 GCF_001813085.1 Actinomyces sp. HMSC065F11 | reverse complement strand
ACACACTATCGAGTTCACAAACAACACCCACACAATCGCTTTTCTCACCATTTGGTCTCAGTCACGAGCCCAAACATTTCGTGAAAACCGCGAAAGGCGTTGAAAAAGGTTCCGTTTCAACTACTTGCTTCGTTGCGGAACCGAGAATCTACTCTAGTAGGTTTCGAACCCCTTGTCAACTGACTTTTTGTGATCCGTACTACCTCGTAGTTCATCCAATCGGATCGCTCCGATCAGGACCGAAACTAAATTAGTCACGTCACTCATCTAGAATCAAATTTCGAGCGCGTGACTTCGCGCACCTAGAACTATTTCGCCAGTACCCCGACAAACGGGGGGGGGGATTCCTGTTCAGGAATCCCCCCCCTACGGTCAGCCGCTAACGCAGAAGCTAGCGACCTCCTCGCAAATTTTAAATACGCTCCATGATCAGTTCACGAACGCGCTTCGCATCGGCTTGGCCTCGCGTGGCCTTCATAATCGGGCCCATCAATGCTCCGATAGCGGCCATCTTGCCGCCGCGGATCTTATCCACGACATCTGGGTTATCAGCCATCGCGACCTCCACAGCCGCGATCAGAGGACCATCGTCAGAGACCACAGCCAAGCCGCGGGAATCCACAACCTCAGCGGGATCTCCCTCGCCAGCCAATACGCCCTCAAGCACCTGGCGGGCAAGCTTGTCGTTAATCTTGCCGTCATCAACCAACGCCTGAAGTTCGGCCACCTGAGCCGGAGTCACCGCGAGTTCCTCGAGTTCAACCTCCGCCTCGCGCGCAACGCGGGACAGCTCTCCCATCCACCACTTACGAGCCGCAGCGGAGGAGGCGCCTGCCGACACCGTATCCTCAATCAAATCGATAGCGCCGGCGTTCACCACGTCGCGCATCTCCAGCTCAGAGAAGCCCCACTCGTCACGCAACCTGCGACGGCGCACTGCCGGGAGCTCCGGAAGCTCACCGCGCAAGCGCTCAACCCACTCCGGGCTAGCCACAATCGGACCCAAATCCGGATCCGGGAAGTAACGGTAATCCTCCGCATCCGACTTATCGCGGCCCGCCGACGTCGTGCCATCCTCCGCATGGAAGTGACGCGTCTGCTGTACTACCTCGCCGCCATCAGCGAGAACCTGCGCCTGGCGAGAGATCTCATAACGCACAGCCTTCTCAATACCGCGGAACGTGTTCACATTCTTCGTCTCAGTGCGCGTACCAAGCGGCGAGTCCGGGGTCTCGCGAAGCGACACGTTCACATCCGCACGCAAATTACCGCGCTCCATACGAGCCTCAGAAACGCCGAGTGCCCTCGCGATATCACGCAACGCCTGCACATACTTAGACGCGATCTCCGGAGCCCGAGCACCCGCCCCCTCGATCGGCTTCGTCACGATCTCGATCAGAGGCACCGACGAACGATTAAAGTCCACCAGGGAATACGCCGCACCCTGAATACGCCCATCCTCTGAACCAATATGCGTGTTCTTACCAGCGTCCTCCTCCACGTGAGCACGCTCAATCTCAACTCGGAACGTATCGCCATCATCCAGCTCAACATCCACCCATCCGTTATGCGCAACCGCAACCGCAGCCTGCGAAATCTGGTAAGCCTTCGCCAAATCCGGGTAGAAGTAATGCTTACGAGCGAACCGGCTAACCTCAGAAATCTCACAATTCAAAGCAAGACCCAGGCGGATAGCCCACTCAATCGCAGTCTTATTAATCGTCGGCAAAGCGCCCGGCAAACCAATCGAAGCCGGCGCAATATTCGTGTTCGGATCGCCACCAAACTCATTCGGCGACTGGTCAAACATCTTCGTCTTCGTACCCAGCTCGACGTGAACCTCAAGACCCAAAACCGGGTCAAACTTCTCCACAGCCTCGCTATACTTCATCAACTTATCCATGACCTAACGATCCTCTCCCTCGCGCGCTACGCCGTCCGCGCCCTCAATCATCGGGTTCTTATGTGCCACATCCTCCTGCGACTCAACCACAGCTGCCACGCGGTACATCACATCGTCACCACGTACCGGGCCAGTCACCTGGAAACCAACCGGAAGACCATGAGCAACACCAGACGGAACCGACATCGCCGGCATACCACCCAAGTTCGCAGGCGTAGTCGTAATATCACTCAAATACATGAGCGTCGGGTCATCCATCTTCTCGCCAAGCTTAAATGCCGTGGTCGGCGAAGTTGGTGACACAATCACGTCAACAGACTCGAACGCCTCCACCAACTCCTCCTGCAGGAGCGTACGCACGCGCATCGCCTGCACAAAATACTTATCGAAGAAACCCTTCGACAGCATTCGCGTACCAAAAATGATGCGACGCTTCACCTCAGAGCCAAAGCCCTCACCGCGGCTAGCCGCAATCAGACGCTCCGATGTAACCGGAGGCTCTGGCTCGGCGCGCAAGCCGTAACGAACGCCGTCAAACTTAGCGAGGTTCGACGACGCCTCCGCCGGCATAATCACGTAGTACGCATCCAAAGCAATGCCAAGGAGTGGCAGATCAAGCTCCACAACCTGCGCGCCCTTGCCCTTCAAGAACTCGAGCGTGGACTCAAAGCTTGCCACCACGTCGTCCTCATACGCATCACCAGACAGCTGCTTAACCACGCCAAGCTTCACGCCTTCCAACGGGCGATCCCCTGCCTTCGCAGGCTCCAGGGCGGCCTCTTCCATCGACGGCCATGCATAATCCAACGACACCGCATCGCGATCATCAAAACCATCAATAACATCCTGCAACGCCGCGGCGTCCGCCACCGTGCGCGCCACCGGACCCGCCTGATCCAGCGAAGACCCGAGAGCAATAATGCCCTGACGCGACACCGCACCATACGTCGGCTTCACACCAACCGTCCCCGTCATCGCAGCAGGCTGGCGGATCGAACCACCCGTATCCGAACCAATCGCAAGCGGCACCATAAACGCCGCCACCGCAGCCGCCGAACCGCCACCGGAACCACCCGGAATGCGCTCCAAATCCCACGGATTATGCGTTGGCCCAAAAGCCGAATGCTCGGTTGAGCTACCCATCGCGAACTCATCCATATTCGTCTTACCCACGATAGGAAGC
This sequence comes from Actinomyces sp. HMSC065F11, assembly GCF_001813085.1. Taxonomy (NCBI): domain Bacteria; kingdom Bacillati; phylum Actinomycetota; class Actinomycetes; order Actinomycetales; family Actinomycetaceae; genus Actinomyces; species Actinomyces sp. HMSC065F11. The sequence goes on along the minus strand of NZ_KV811482.1, from coordinate 150,376 downwards.
TTCGCGGCCTTAATCTTCTCGACAATCGTCGCATCATACGGAGGGACCCAGCCCTCGAGCATCCTCGACGCAGCCGTCGTCGGCACACCCCGAGTCACAACATTATCTTTTAGGGCAATCGGCACACCCGCCAGCGGATGCAACTGCTCACCAGCCGCGCGCGCCTCATCCACCTCACGAGCCGTCTTAAGCGCACCCTCCTCGTCAACAAACAGGAAAGCATTCACCACCGGATCAACCTCAGCGATACGATCCAGCATCGCGTGAGTCACCTCAACCGACGAAACCTCGCCCTCACGCAACATCTGCGCGAGCTCAAGCGCCGAGCGGAAAACCAAATCAGACTTCGCCATAATTACTCCTCACCCAAAATCTGCGGAACCTGGAACATGCCATCCTCAGCCGCAGGCGCCTGCGCCAAAACCTCTTCACGATCCAACGTCTGGCCGACCTCGTCATCACGCCACACGTTCACCAAAGGAATCGGATTAACCGTCTCCGCAACACCCTGCGTCTCCCACGATGCGAGGCGCTCCAAACGCTCCTCCAACGCACCAAGATCACGAGCGAACCCGGCGGTCTCCTCATCGGTCAGCACAATATGAGCCACTTTTGCAATACGGGCGACTTCTTCCCTAGAAATATTCGACATGCACCCAGTATAAAACCCCCCAAAACACAGGCGCGAAATCTGTCCAAAAAAATCCTCAACCAGAGCAGAAATGGTGAGATTGCGGGGAAAACACAATTCCGACCCAAAGCGGCAGATTTGGCATCACATCCCGGCAGTTCCCCTCACAGATGCGGTCAGCGTGGCAGCCTCATACGGTATTCAGACCCAAACCGGCAAAACTAACCCTACTTTTTATCCCTTCCTCTCACGGATGCGAACTGGGCACCTGATTTGGGCTGCAGTTTGGGTCGTGCACGTGGTGGGAGCGCCGCGGGTAGGGCAGTTCGGGTCGGGCACGTAGATAAGCAGTTACCTGATGTGGCAGGCCGCGCCAGTCTCAGCCCTGCATTAGAGTGAGGGACATGAGGAAACGCGGGAAGAACCTATTCAATGCGAGCCAAGCACTACGAGTCGCCAAAATTGCCGGCATAACCACCGTAAGCGCACAAATCGCGGCGGCCATCACGCTCACAGCCGTTGACGAAGTTCGCAAACGCCGCGCCCCCGGAGGCGGTGGATTCCCCGCCCTCCCCCCGCTAGACACGAACCTAGGCGACAACACCATCCGCACATACACGGAAGGCAGCTCCCTATACTCCGACATGCTCGAAGCCATCGAGAACGCCACCGACTACATCTACTTCGAAACCTTCATCTGGAAATCAGATAAGGTCGGCCAGCGCTTCAAACAAGCACTCATCCGCGCCGCACACCGAGGCATACAAGTCTTCTGCGCCTTTGACGGCTTCGGCAACCTCGTAGTTAACCCCGCCTTCAAGCGCTTCCCTAAACACCCCAACCTCCACGTCATCATCCTGCCCGCCATCCGCTCCGGTGTAATCACCCTCAACCCGCGAAAAACCGGACGCGACCACCGAAAGGTCCTCGTCACTGACGGCAAAATCGGGTTCGTTGGCGGCTACAACATAGGTACGCTCTACAAAACAGAATGGCGAGACACCCACGTGCGCATCCAAGGGCCAGCCGTTTGGGAACTAGAAATGGCATTCGTTGACTACTGGAACGCAAAACGATGGAACCACATGCCCAAACTCCCCGACCAAGGAGCACGCGCATGGGACTCCTCCATCTACGCGGCTCTCAATCAGCCAAACAAGATGCTCTTCCCTATCCGCGGCCTCTACATCGATGCCCTCGAACGCGCCAACGACCACGCATTCATCACATCCGCATATTTCATCCCTGACCGCGAAATCTTTGCCTCCCTAGTTGACGCGGCAAAACGTGGAGTCAAAGTCAAAGTACTCGTACCCAAGCGCTCAAACCACGTGGTTGCAGACTGGATCTCACGCGCATACTACGACGACCTCATCAGTGCCGGAATTGAAATCTGGCAGTACGAACACGCCATGATCCACGCCAAAACCGCAACCGTTGACGGACGCTGGTCAACGGTTGGCACCGCAAACATCGACCGGCTCTCAATGTTTGGGAACTACGAAATCAACGTCCAAACCTGGTCCGAAGAACACGCGGCAGAAATGGAAAAAATCTTCGAAAACGACCTCAGTACCTCATCTCAACTTCGCGAAGAAGAGTGGCGCGCCCGATCCATGATCACGCGGGGCGTTGAACAACTCCTCAAGCCGCTGGGCGTACTCATGTAGCCCTGTCTGAATCTGCCCAAATCTAGCTAGCTCAAGCCAGAGACGAGGAAGACCAAACAAAGACGAAGGGCCCAACCAACTGGTTGGCCCCTTCCTCAAAAGCTGAAACTACTAGCTAGCGCGGCGCACACGAGCGCGGCGACGCTTCAACGTACGGCGCTCATCCTCACTCATGCCACCCCAAACACCGGCATCCTGGTTATTCTCCAGCGCCCACTGCAAGCACACCTGCTGTACCTCGCAAGTAGCACAAACTTGCTTTGCCTCTGCCGCCTGCGCAATTGCGGGACCAGTGTTACCGATCGGGAAGAACAGTTCCGGGTCAACACTTAGACACGCCGCGCGACTACGCCAATCCATCAATACTCCTAAAGAGCGACAACGCAGGCAAAACCCGCGAACACAACAACATTCCAATGACGCTCTTTAGTCTCACCCACTGGGCAAAGTTACACAAGGGTTATGGAAACGTTTCACACTTTATAACCGTGTGCAAATAGTCACGTTAACGCGCAAGCGCCCCGATTCTGTACCACACCTCACAGCAACCAGCCCAGTACACAGCATCCTCCGCCGCGCCGAGCTTCACGAACAGAGGTACCGATACTGCGCGTAGAACATGTCGCGAAATGCTGCCCACCAGCGAAACCTCGCTCCTTGCCGGCTGGTATCCACCAGAAAGCAAGACAGTCTCGGTCACCTCCACTACCTCACGGCCATTTCTCGCCGCATCTACGAGAATCTGACTTTTCAAATCAGACGGAAACTCACCCACCAGCCATACACGCTCACTTAAGTTTCCCCCGCATGCCACGAGCGCCTCACTTCCAGTTGAGAGAACGCCCTCCTGCACTAGGGCCAATAGGCCTTCTGCCGGGCTGACCGGCCGCACCACCTCCAGCAAGGCGGCGCCTTCAGAATCAACAATGCTAACCGCGGCGCCCTCAAACCTGCCCCATGGGTGAGCGATCAACCCCTTGGCTCCAGTCCGCACCAGCCCCATACCTCGAGCCTGCTGTGCAGTAACCTTTACGAGACTTCGCCGCCACGTCCTCACCAATGAATAATCGTCAGCGCTAACCCCCGCCACAACCCCTGCTGCACGCCCCATCCACTCACGCAACCACTCTTGACCTTGAGCAAAGCCCGAGCCGTCAATGGCGCGCAGCAACGCACCTAAATCCTCAACCACCACGGGAACTCGCTTCCGCGCGGCGAAATCCATCTGATGGAGCGCTTCAAACACCTGCCTCTGCTTGGCCGGAATATATAGAGCCCCGCACGCACTTGCTATCTTTTCTAACAGCTCCCCCTCGTCCGCAACGACCGCGACTTTCTCCTCCTCCAGCCGCAGCGGCCTATACGTCCTGCCCGCTACGTCATCCAGCCACCCAATAATCGGACCACCTTCATCACCGATACCTGGTGGATCGGCCTCGCGCGCCAAATCTGCACTAAAACCTGGTGAAACCAACTCGGGAAGCGGGGGCCGCCAAAGCGCTGGCACCTCGCCCTCGCTGACGGTTTCTTGAAGCGCCCCCAAGTTTGATTCCAGATGCGAGAAGTAAGCCCACTGCACCTCTTTCATGGAACCAGCGTCAACTACTGCACGGCCCGGCACTCGCGGAAGTTCGGAAGCCGCGCCGCTTGCCACCATCTCGAGGGAATCAGCCACGCTTGCCGTACGCAAACAGACGCGAAGAGTCAGATTTGCACGCATCGACGGAGTAACCACACCGCCCGGACTTTGCGTTGCCGCAATCAAATGCATGCCCAGAGACCGCCCTCGAGCCGCCAAATCAACCAGGCTCTCAAGCGTCTCCGGATGCGTCCTAATCATCGCGCGAAACTCATCAATAACGCACACAATACGCGCCGGACAATCATTCGGACTTCGTTGCTCCCACTGGTCAACACTTACGAAGTGTCGCGCCGCAAGAGCTTCCTCTCGCTCCCGAAGTTCCGCGCCTAACCCAGCTATTGCCCTCTCCGTGTCATCTGGAGCCAGGTCTGTGAGAAGCTGCTGCGCGTGAGGGAGTTGCGCTAGATCACGGAATGCCGCTCCTCCCTTGTAGTCGATCAATACAAGCCGTAACTTCGACGGATCCTTCTTCCGGCACATTTGCAATATCCACGTGCGAAGCGCCTCTGATTTTCCCGACCCTGTTGTTCCAGCTACGAGGGCGTGGGGACCATCTTTCACCAAGTCCAAGAACTCTATTCCAGTCACGCTGTTTCCAATCGGAACCGACAGATCTGGCCCAGCCATCGGCACTGGCAAATCTTCAACGAGCACGCGAGTTGGTATCTGCACCTCAGATACCCCCTCGCCAACTGGTAGCACCGGACGCAGCGGAACACCCGGTGGGCATTCGACGCGGTGGTCTGCCACGTGTTTTGAGGCGTTCAAAACCGTGAGCAGTGCCGCCCCTTCCTCGTCCCGCAACACGTTTGGGGATTGCCTAAGGACCCGGGCGTCAATGCCACTTTCACGCGCGTATACGAGTGCTTGAGACAGCACCCACGTAGCCCAACCTTTCACATCTGACAAAGCGAGCGACTCGCCTACACGAACCGAAACCACCGAGCCCGGCGAGAAGCGTACCCTTCCCAGCACGTACCCAGACCTTTTTGGCAAGGGAAAACTGCACCGCGTCCATGTTGGTGCTGCAGAAAGATCTATTTCCACCTCCTTCGAGTTACGCCAAGAAGGCGCCTTTTCTGAGGATGAAGTTGCCGCGCCGGCTTTCCCACGCGCAGGCATTGAAAGACCGTACAAAATACCCCAACGACACCCGGGTTTGCGCCGGCTTCGCAACGCCAGCACACCGTAGCTGATTGCGAGTGCCATCAAGAAAACAACAGTGACGGCTACCTGCCATCCCAACAGGCGACCTATCAGCCAGATCAACGACAGCATTGGTAGTAGCAGGAGCAACCCGCGTTTATTCATTGGCCGCGCTCCGCCCCATTCGAGCGCCTTCTGCAAGTTCATTGTCGAAGGGCGCGAGCGAACCTGCCACAGGTTTCCTCCCACGCAAAAAATCCGACCAGGGGCTACCTTTGCCGAAGCTTCATTAATCCTAGCTCTGCGAAGTGTCCTCGTCATTGAACGCAACAAGACCCACGACCGCGCAAACCCTGGCAAGATTGCGGCTTTTCTACCGACCGCAAAACCGTTCGCAGAACCCAGATCTCGCAACGCCACCTCAAACCCACCACGACTGTAAATGCCTTTCACCTGCAAGTGCCTGCGCGAAGTTAACGGGTCTTTCACCTGCACATCCCCATTTCTGCCCATAATCACCGGCTTGGAAGTCACGGGGAACCCTAAACCAGCGTCAGGACCGGCAATGCAAAGCACATGAAGCGGGGAAGAGAGCAGATCATTCACGCTTACACTCAAGCCTGCGCTAACGGCCAAGGCCAGAAGGTCTTTCACAGCTGGGGAAACTGCTTCACTTCATTCGCCTGTGAATAAGGGATGAGTGGTTACCGGTTTCTATGTCCGTGGTTTGAGGTAAGAATTAGGGCATGACTGAAAGCACGTTGGAACCACTGAGCGGCCGCGACGAATCCGGCGAGTTCTCACAGAAAACCCCAAAAACCACAAGTGAAGGCGGGACGCCCAGTGAGCGTGCCCGCGAGCGGTGGGGTGAGCTCGTAGAGATTATTGAGCAGGCGCGTGGATCGTACTATCAGGAAGACTCCCCCACGCTCGCCGACGCTGAATACGACGCGCTGTACCGCGAGCTGGAGGATCTTGAGCGGCAGTATCCATCTCTTCAAACTCAAGATTCTCCTACCCAATCGGTTGGCGGCTTTGCATCCGATGCTTTCAGCAAGGTCACTCACGAGATACCGATGCTCTCTTTGGATGACGTGTTCTCTGTAGAAGAAGCCCACGCGTGGATGGACCGTTGTATGAATGCACTGGGCGTGCAAACCATGCCAATGACCGCAGAGGTTAAAGTAGACGGCCTTGCCGTTTCAATCCTCTACGTGAATGGCAAGCTACAACGCGCGGCAACCCGTGGTAACGGAAGCGTTGGTGAGGATGTCACCGCGAACGTCCTCACCATTAAGAAAGTGCCAGCCCAGCTCAGTGGCGAAAACGTGCCCGAGCGGGTGGAGGTGCGCGGGGAAATTTTCTTCCCCACCAAGGACTTCGAGGAATACAACAGCGCGCGAGCCGAGGCCGGACTTAAACAGTTTGTTAATGCACGCAATGCCGCCGCCGGATCGCTTCGTCAAAAAGATGCTGCTGAAACCGCGAAGAGGCCTCTAGCCATGGTGTGTCACGGTATAGGCGTTTTTGAGGGCGCGCAACGCATCCCGCAGTCCCAGCACGAGTGGTATGAGCTCATCGCTGGCTGGGGACTGCCCACCTCCTCATATACACGGGTGGTGCGAAGCCACGACGAGGTCGATTCTTTCATTCGCGAATACGGGGAAAAACGTAGCAGCCTGGACTACGGCATAGATGGCGTTGTGCTCAAGGTGGATTCGAGGCAGAGCCAACAGGCGCTGGGCACAACATCACGTGCTCCCAGGTGGGCAACCGCCTACAAGTACCCACCCCAGGAGGTGCATACGCGCCTGCTTGATATCCGCACCCAAGTTGGTCGAACGGGGCGAGTCACCCCATTTGGAGTCATGGAAAAAGTTCTTGTAGACGGCTCTTACGTGTCTCGCGCTACATTGCACAACGCATCCGAAGTTAAACGCAAAGGCGTACTAATTGGTGATCTCATTGTGCTTCGCAAAGCAGGAGACATCATTCCCGAAATCGTTGCGCCCGTTGAGGATGCGCGAGATGGAACCGAACGCGAGTTCATCATGCCCTCCAACTGCCCATCATGCGGGGCCCGATTAGCTCCTGCGAAAGAAGGAGACATTGATCTGCGTTGCCTCAACTTCGAAAAATGTCCGGCGCAGCTAACGGAACGGATAGCGTACATCGGCTCTCGCAAAGCCCTCGATATTGAGGGGCTCGGCGAAGAGGCCTCCCTTGCCCTCACTCAGCCCGAGTTGGACCGAGAAGAGGTGGCAGCAGCCCTTGTCTCTGGAGAGGCAGTATTACTTGCGGACGGAACCCTTCTCGAGCTTGATGCGGCCCAGGTTGAAACGCTGGGGCATGCGGACGAAATCACCGCCGCGGAAAGCCTTTTGCCAACACCCCAGAAACCGGCTCTTGGGACAGCGGCTGACCTCTTTGATCTCAACGCCGATAGCGTGCGAGATGTGTGCGTATGGAGAAGGCGCGCGTTCCCTACAAACATTGCGAAAGAAGTTGGCGTTAAAGAAGGCTGGCAACAGGTTCGCTACTTCTACACTGCGGGCGTTCGCGATACTGCTGGCGGCGGTTGGAGAACCCAGCCGCGCCCCACAAAAACCTTCGAGAAGATCATCAGTGAGCTCGAGCGCGCCAAAAACGAACCGCTTTGGAGGGTACTCGTTGCGTTCTCTATCAGACACGTTGGCCCTCAAGCTGCTCAAGCTCTTGCAAACCACTTCAGTTCGGTGGACGAAATCGCGAACACACCGGTTGAGGATCTCGCTCAAGTTGAAGGCATTGGGCCAGAGATTGCAGGAGCCGTATCCGACTGGTTTACGCTCGAAGCCCATCAAGACCTTGTTCAAAAGTGGGGTGCCGCGGGTGTGCGCATGGAGGCTGAGCAAACCGAAGAACTTGCGCAAACTCTAGCCGGGCTTACGATCGTCGTGTCTGGAACCGTTCCCAACTACGACCGCGAAAGCGCCAAAGCAGCGGTTACCGCGCGAGGCGCCAAAGCCACCTCCTCCGTATCCAAAAAAACTAGCCTCGTAGTTGCCGGGCCCGGCGCAGGATCCAAGGCAACCAAAGCCGAAGAACTGGGGATTCCAGTTATCGATTCCAACCTCTTCGACGCGCTTCTTGCAGGCGGTCTCCAAGCCCTCGACCTTCAAGATGACGCTGGCAAATAGGCGATAGAAGCCTAGACACCAACGGAATATGAACCAGCGGCGGCTTTCTGCTATATAGGAGAAAGCCGCCGCTACTGATGCCAGTCGCCATATGCGTTTGAAAAACTAGGCCAACTAGCCCTTAACCGAACCGGACATCAAACCACCGACAAAATACTTGCCGAGCAGAATATAAACAATCAACGTGGGAGCCGAGGCGATCAGCGCACCCGCCATGGAAGCACCGTAGTCCGCCATGATCGAACCATGAGCCAAGTTATTCAGGGAAAGCGTGACCGGGCCCGTGTCCGTGTTCGTCAAGAACAACGCAAATAGGAAGTCATTCCACGCGGATGTGAACTGCCAGATCAACACGACCACAAAGCTGGGAATCGAAATCGGAAGCACCACAGCGAAATACGTGCGCAACATTCCCGCACCGTCCACTCGCGACGCTTCGATCAGTTCCGCCGGCACAGACTCGTAATAGTTCCTGAAGATAAGAGTCGTGATTGGAATTCCATAAACCACGTGTGCCAAAATCAGCGTTGGGATGCCGTTAGGCAGACCGATGGTCAGGACCATTTTCATTAGAGGGATCATCACCGCCTGGTACGGGATGAACATGCCAAACAGGAGGAACGTGAAGACCACGTTCGCACCTGGGAAACGCCAGCGTGAAAGCACGAAACCGTTCATTGATCCCAAAATCGCAGATATAATCGACGAAGGGATCACGAGCAGGAACGTGCGGCCAAGAGGAGCTGCCAATGCGTCCCACGCGCGTTGCCAGTTCTGAACGTCCCACTCCTGAGGCAGATACCAAGTGCGCGAAGGATCTGCCTCCGCTGCCCCCTTAAACGAGGTGACAAAGAGGACGTACACCGGGATCAGGACCATCGCAAGGAAGAGAATCAACAGCGCGTAGCGAATCGCGGTAGTTCCCGGACTTCCTTTCTTCACCACGTGCGGGTTCGCGGTAGGCAAAGCATTCTTTACTTGAGTGCTCATGTCACTTCCTCTTCTTCGCGTCGTGGATCAGGTACGGCACGACCAAGATCGCCACAATCACCAGCAGAATCGTTCCAACCGCTGCAGCATTTGAGTAATCACCTGAAGTCATGTAGTTATACATGTCGATTGCAGGAACCTTAGTGGAGTATGTGAGCTGATCCGTAACAGCCATGATCAGGTCGAATGACTTCAACGCCATGTGACCAATGATGATAACTGCTGACAAGGCTACGGCAGACAGCTGCGGGAAGATGATGTGTTTGTACAGTTGCCACTCGCTAGCACCATCCACGCGGGCCGCTTCGCGCAGGTCATCACTAATCCCCCTGAAGCCAGCCAAGAAAAGAGCCATAACGTAACCTGACAGTTGCCAAATAGCCGGAAGCGCAACCGCCAACACACCAAACGTGATGTTAGAGGTCCATGAGTTCTCGAGGAAGCCCAGTCCGAGCATCTGGAACAGGCGATTCAACCCCTTCGCTTGATCCCCCACGCCCGGGTTCAAAAGCCACTTCCACACGACACCCGAGGCGATAAACGAAACAGCCATCGGGAACAGGAAGATAGAGCGGAAAATTCCCTCACCTTTGATGGGGCGCTCAAGTAACCATGCCCAGAGGAATCCCAGAATGAGGGTACCGAGTAGAAATGCTGCCGTGAAAAGCAGGAGATTAATCAAGGAGTGTTGAAAATCTGGATCACCAAACAGATAGGCATAGTTTTCAAAACCAACAAAGCTGGTTTCTCTAGCACCGTTATATTGCGCGACAGTGTGTGCGTCGCGCATCGACGTGACAGTATTCGCAGCAATCAAACCGTATACAAAAATTCCAACCAGGATGATCGACGGCGAAATCAAGAGTAGCGGCGGACCATACTTACGCCACCACGATTTTGCACTGCGTTTGTTCTTAAAGGCCATGCTTTCCTCCGATGAGCGGGTGACGGACAGGCCGCCACCCGCTCTACGCAACTGCGTTAATTGGACTATTTAGACAGCGACGTTGCTGCTTTGACAAGCTCAGCCTGCAGACCCGCAACATCGGATGCGCCCTGCGCGAACTTGGCACAAGCAGCATTCATATCGTTCGATACTGCTACCGGAACCGCAGCACCGTGTGCGATAGAGGAAACAATCGTGTCTTCAGCGAAGGACTTCATCGCATCCTGCTGGTACTGGCCGAACTGCTTGATCTCATCATCGGTCAGATCTGAACGAGCAGGGATGGAGCCCTTAATCGTGTTGAAAGCAATCTGACCAGGCTTGCCGGAAATGGTCTGTAGCCAAGCCTTAGCGCCGTTAACGTTCTTCGCACCTACCGGCATCGTGAATGAGTCTGCGAGAAAGTCAAAAATGCCATCAGAGCCCGGGACTGGGAATGCGACATAGTCCTCGTTGTACTTCTTACCAGCAGCCTCGAATGCGGCGATAGCCCAGTCACCCATCACGTTGTAAGCAGCCTCACCTGCGATAACCGGGTTCATCGCCGGCTCCCAGTCCTCATTCAAATAGGACTTGTCAGCCAAGTCGATAATCTTAGAGTAGTGCTCAAGGGACTTCGTAACCTCAGCAGAAGCCCAATCCGTAGAGCCGTCAAACAAACCGTTGTAGCCATCTGCTCCAAGATCAGCCATTAGAACAGACTCTAAAAGCTCAAGCTGGGTCCAAGCCATACCAACCGTAATTGGAATCTTGCCGGCAGCCTTCACTTTCTCCATGTCCGCAATCCATCCCTCAATGTCAGTTGCCGGCTTTGCCGGATCAAGACCAGCTTCTTCAAGCACTGCCTTGTTTGCCCACACAACATTGGCACGGTGGATATTTGACGGTACGGAGTAGATCTTGCCATCAACGGTTAGACGATCAATCAGCGTATCGGGGAAAGCATCTCGAAGCTTGAACTCGTCATACAGTGCTGAGACATCCTCGATCTGCATGGCATCAATGTAGTCGGTAAGCTCAGCGCCAGCGTGAGCCTGGAACGTGTCTGGCGGGTTCTGTGCCGCGAGGTCAGCCGCAAGCTTCTGTTTAGCCTGCGAGCCGCCACCACCTGCAACCGCAGCGTTCTTAAACATGAAATCAGGATGCTCTTCTTCGAACACCTTAACCAGTGCGTCACGACCGTCCTTCTCAGAACCGGCTTCCCACCAAGTAACTACAGAGACCTCGCCGCCTGCCGTAGCCTCACCCGAACCAGTGCTTTCAGTCCCAGAGCCTTGTTGTGCACCGCCACCACATGCGGCCAGCATCAAGCTAATGGCCGCAAATCCAGCAAATGCTGCAATCCGCTTCATAACTTCTCCTTTGAAGTACTGCGTATGAAAACATGCTCTCCATCAAAGAGCTGATGTCAGACTACAGCACTTACACGGGGAGCAAATGAGATTGAATCGACCGTTATATTACTGCAATACAGACCCCGACTTGCCTGTCATAACAGGGATGTGATCAGTTGTCCAAGTTTGCGTTAACTCGCACGATTGTGCCCGGTCCGTACTTGCGCCTATCCCAAGTGATAGTGCCCGCAAGCTCGCCGGCAACCACCGTTGACACAATCTGGGTTCCCAGACCCGACTTGGCCTTATCCGGCTCAATACCGAGCCCATCATCAGACACGGTCACCTCAAGTCGGCGCCCATTGCGCTCGGCCTCAATACTAACCAGGCCGCCATAGTCGCGATAGCCGTGCTCAACCGAGTTTGTCACCAGCTCCGTTAATACCGTTGCCAAGGCTTGTGCCGCATCCGCATTCACCTTGCCGAAGTGACCTCGCACATCAACACTCACCTGCTGGTTAGTCTTAGCCAGTACAACCGCCAGGTGCAGAACCTTCTTAGCAACCTCATCAAAATCAACGGTCTCGTCAACATTTTGCGAAAGCGCTGCGTGAACCGTAGCGATGGTGGTCACACGCCGTTCCGCCTCTGAAAGAGCCGCGCGCACCTCCTCGCTATCAGAACGTCGTGCCTGCAATCTGATCAGCGCAGAAACCGTCTGCAGGTTGTTTTTGACGCGGTGATGAATCTCGCGAATCGTGGCATCTTTTGTCATCAGTTCAAGCTCGCGTCGTCTCATCTCCGACACGTCACGCGTTAACAAAACCGCGCCCACACGCTTATCGCCTTCCAGTAGCGGCAACGCGCGCATTGTGACCGTGGCGCGCGAAGACTCCACCTCTGCCCTCCACGCCGCTTTCCCCGTCACAACAACCGCAAGCGTCTCCTCAATAGTCTGATCCTGCTTCAACACGTCCGTCACATCTTCGATCAGCAAACGACCAACAGGGTTGTGCCGAATACCAAGCCTGCGCAAACAAGACACCGCGTTTGGCGTTACCTTTTGTACTACGCCCTCGGAGTCCAAAAGAAGCGCACCATCCATTACGCGCGGCTGGCCGTGAGTTACCGAAACTGGCGTGGCGTCATACGGATACTCGCCGCGCGTAATCATCTTGCACAAGATGTCTGCGGCGTGAGGCGTCCAGGTCTCCGCTCCTCCCAAAAAACCGGGTGAGGACAGGTTGGTTTCTCGCGTTATCACTGCAATCGCCTGCCCACTACGGACCACCGGGATCGCAACTTCACTCATCGAATATGTCCCCATCCAACGCGCACCAGGAGGCGATGCAATCTGGCGGGTCTCCATCGCTTCTTCCAGGAGCGTCTGCCTGGACGGCTGGATATACATGTCAACCACGTCATCCATGTGGATCGTTGAAGCTGTGGCCGGGCGCGCATGGGCAATCGCAAGGAAACGTCCATCGTGCGTGCGCACCCACATCACCAGATCTGCGCCAGCCAGGTCCGAAACCACCTGCCAATCAGCAAGAATAAGGTGAAGCCAATCCAAATCCTCATGGTGGAGATTAGAACGGGCAGCGGCCTGCGCAAGATCAGTCAACGTATGCATAGTCATACTTTAAAACAATGAGGTCCAATGCACCTTCACTCGGCCTCCCACTCATCCATCCCATGCGAAATGCAGCCACCCCCACGATAATGGATATAGATCGCGTTCGAATCTACCCTTGGAGGAACGCCATGGACTTTCATACATCCGTTTGTTACCCGGCCAACCTCGCCGCCGTGCAGCGACTTTTCCAAAGCGAGGAATTCTTCAAGGCCCGTGCCGCTGGCTCACCAGCCTCAGTGGAATCCGTGCACGTCGAGGCGCTTATCAGTGAAATCCGGGTCACCACCAAGGCCCGCATTGATGCGGCCGTCATCGACCTGCCGCCGGTTGCGCAACGATTCATCCCCTCCTCAGGGATTGAAATCACAATAACCGAAACTTGGAATACAACCGACAACACGGGCGTTATCCAAGTGCATGCCAACAGCCTGCCGGTTTCAATGTCCGCCACCTGTGCTTTCATTGAAGAAGACGAGGCCGTGAGGCGTGATGTCAACGGAAAACTGAAGGTTAACGTGCCGATCATCGGACGCAAGCTTGAGCAGAAGGCGGTTGCGGAGGTTTCTAAAATCGCCGAGCACGAGCAAGAGATTGCCAGCCAATACTTGGTGTGATCGGCATGCGCGCCGCACGCCTACCACTGTTGTTGTGAGTCCGGTAAGACCCGCGGCACCAACCAGTTACTGTAACCACACTTTTATTCATATGAGAAGAGGATGACCATGAGTGATCAAGAAAAATACCTCTGGCTAGAGCGGGTTGGGAAAGGCTCGTACCTGGGTAAGAACTCGCGCGGCCTCACCGTGCCAATCGGACATGGCGAGGACGAATTCACCCCTGGGGATTTGCTTCGCCTTGCCCTCGCTGGGTGTAATGCGACGAGTTCAGACTCTCGATTCGCCGCCGCCCTCGGCGACGACTACCAGGCCACCGTGGGGGTTGAGAGCGACTACGATGAGGAGGAGAACCGCTTCACTAAGCTCGTTGTAGAGATCGTGACCGACATGAGCGGACTTAGCGATGAGGAGCGCGAGCAGCTGGAAAGCCGCGTACACCGAGCCATTGAGAAGCGTTGCACCATCGGCAATACGCTACGGCACGGAGCGGAAAACAGCGCCGTAATCACCTGCGAGAGCGCCGAGTAACACCAACTACACGAGAGATGTTCTACCGAGGAGGAACGTCATGGGCATTGTCAAGAAAGCAAAGAACGGCACTCGAGCCGTGGCCGACGGGCTTGCAACCACGCGGCGATTTGTTAAAGACCTGCGGGGAGCCAATTCCATCCAGGATGTTATCGACGCAATGATCGACGTGCCCACCTCACGGATTGAGAACAAAGTCAATCAGCTCCGCGCCAAACATCCTGGAGCTACACCCGCAGAGATCCAGGAGATAGTTACCAAACAGTTCCGCAAACTCGCAGCCTCTACGTCCGGAGCTGCAGGCGCGGCTGCAGCTGTGCCAGGCCTTGGAACCGCAGCCGCGCTTGGCCTTTCTTCCGCACAACTAACCGGTTTCGTATCCGAAGCTGGTTACTACGTGCTCACCCTCGCTCACATTCACGGCATTCCCTTGGAAGACAAAGACAAACGCCGGCTCCTGGTCTTGACCGCACTGATGGGCGAACAAGGTGAACAAATCGCAACCTCGCAGTTTGGCTTCACCACGCTTACCGCGCTCAAGGGTTACGCGAGCGACGTGCAGCGCCAAACCATTAATCAAGTCAATCGAAAACTGGCGAAGATGGCCGCTAAACGAGCCGCACGCAAAGGTACGACCGCGATGCTAGGAAGGCTCATGCCATACGGGATAGGCGCGGGCCTCGGCTGGGTGATTGGCCGATCCATGGCGGGCAACGTCATTGACGGGGCCATCAATGCGCTGGGTACTCCTCCCGCAACCTTCAGCTACCCCGTCACCATCGATGTCGAAGCGAACCCGCAAGAGATTCAAACGAAACAGTGAAAGCCTGCGGCCGCCCTGGGCACGTTGATATTTACCTCCGGGTGGCGAGGACCCGCCAAGCGCCCGCGTTCAGGCAGTGGACGAGCTAGCGATTTTTTAGATCATCCCCGCAAATGTGGATAATCTGAGAAAGTGAGCCACCGCGACCGCCTCCAAAATCGAAATATTGAGGACCAATGAACACGCAGTATGAAGACCTACTCCGAGATGTCATGAGTAACGGCACGCCCAAAGGTGATCGGACCGGAACCGGCACAGTGTCGGTATTTGGCCGGCAACTGCGTTTCAATCTACAAGAGGGGTTCCCCCTAATCACCACCAAACGCGTGCACCTAAAATCGGTAGTTGGGGAACTGCTGTGGTTCTTACAGGGCGATTCGAACGTGCGCTGGCTACAAGAAAATGGAATCCGCATTTGGAATGAATGGGCGGACGAGGATGGCGAGCTTGGACCGGTATACGGCGTCCAATGGCGATCCTGGCCCACACCAAACGGAGAGCACATCGACCAGTTGGCTGGCGTGCTCGAAACGCTTAAGAATGACCCTGATTCGCGGCGTATGATCGTATCCGCGTGGAATGTGGCAGAACTGGACAAAATGGCGCTTGCACCATGCCACGCTTTCTTCCAGCTTTACGTGGCAGATGGCAAGCTGTCGCTCCAGATCTACCAGCGATCTGCCGACCTTTTCCTCGGTGTTCCCTTCAACATCGCCTCATACGCGCTCCTTGCGCACATGATCGCACAGCAGGCCGACCTGGAAGTTGGCGAGCTCATTTGGACGGGCGGCGACTGCCATATTTACACCAATCACTTTGAGCAAGTGCGCACCCAACTTGAGCGAGAAGCATATCCTTTCCCAACTCTCGTGCTACGCAAAGCCAAAGACCTCTTTAGCTACACCTTCGACGACATCACCGTGGAGAACTACCGGCACCACCCCACTATCAAAGCGCCTGTCGCCGTCTAGGCCGACGACAGGCACTTGATGGCCGCGGGGTTAGGCTTTTGCGAACTTCCTCCTCAGCAAAACGACAGCTGCAGCCAGCGCTACGATCGAGGAGGCCACAATGATGATCAGAGGAATACTGATCTGACTACCCTGGTCACCTGTAGAAATCGGCGACGCTCCGAACATGGGTTGTGCCAATCCGTCACTCGCATCAGAATCCAGCGGCGATGCTGAACCCGCAGTTTCAGCAGTTTCTGTCGTTTCAGCGTTAGAGGCGGCATCTGACTGGAGCCCCTCAGCCGCAGGCAAACTCGAAAGCGCCTGCAGGCCCGAGGAAGCTACGGCAGCTCCCCCACCTCGAGATACTGTCGCAGACGAATATGAGCCAGACCCAAAGCCGTTTGCACCGCCCTGCGCAGGATTGTGCGGAGGAAGCACACCGTTTGAGGCTGTTCCTTCACTGCCTGGGCGAGCCGGCTCGATGGCACCATGAGGCTTTGAGCTCCCTGGAGTTCCGCCCGGAGCCTCGCCCGCGCCACCCGGCTGGGTGCTACCATCTCCCGCGCCGCTATCGCCAGGTACCGCAGGCGCATCGGGGTTTCCTTCGCTTCCTGGGGAACCCGCTTCGTCCTCGTCGCCTACTTTGAAGCGAATGTCAGCCGAAGAGCGGAATTCGTTGCCATCTGCGTCAGTCCCCGACACTGAAACAGTCAACACGTACATTCCTGGCTTGGTGAAGGCCCAGTAAACGTGCTTGTGAAGAGGTTCGGGCGCATCGATCTGGCCAGGCTTCTGCGTGGAAGCGATCAGGTCAAGGCCGTTGAAAGAGTCGTGCGTGAACAGCCACCACGAGCCACCAGCTGGTGCTGTTTTTTGAGCTATCTCGAACTTGACGCCGTTTGGAAATGACGCCCGGTCAATGTGTTCAGAAGAGAAGCCCGGCCACACAATCCCATTCTTTTGCTGCATCGGAGAAACAAAGAGCTCCGTTCCCTGCGGCCCCATGAAGTCAAACACCGGGTCGCTGAATGCCTTCGGTGAGCGCTTGACTTTTGAATTCTTCAAAAGCTGGAGCGTAACGGAGTCAGGGGTACGCGCGACCGAAGTTCTTGCGTGCTCGCGCGAATCATCGTTGACCACCACACTCACCTTGTCGTCAACAACTGCCGGGCCTATATCCACGTGACCGCGCGAAATAGTGACGGCATCATTTACGAGGCTGCCCGAGCTATTCTCTCCGGGGTTATCTGGATTCTCAACGGGAGGATTGGGATCCGTAGGTTCACTCGGATCAGGCTGATCGGAAGGCTTCGAAGGATCGGGAGTTTCTGTCGGATCTGAAGGTGGCGGTGCCGGCTGATCTGATTCCTGTGAATCTCCCGGGGTTTCCCCTAGTTTTATCGGCTTCGGTCGCGTCTCATTCAAGGGGAATACCGCCTTACCGCCCGAGAGGGAAACAGTTGTTGGAGTGATCAGATTAAGCCGCACCTCCATGTTGTCTCCAACGCAATCCCACCAGTCTCCGGAACTCCACTTTCGGTGCGTAGGCGTGGACACAAACTCAATGTCGCAAGTCGGGTAGGCGCTTCCCGGCTCGTAGGCGCCGCCTACAACTTTGAACCAGAGGTTCTTGTCTTCTGGAAGCACTGAAAGCTCAGCGCTATCCTCACTTGCGCTGAACTCAAAGTTCACCACGGGCGAGGACGGCACGTATTCGGCCGTTGAAAATGCGGGAGCGGGATCGCGCACGATCTGCTGCGGGAACTGGCCAAGTTCTGTGGTGGAACCGCTACGGCTAGAGCGCGAAATCTCGATCGGCGCGGTAATCCAACGAGGCGAGGGCGCCCCCTTGGCCGGCACGAATACGGCCTGTAGCGAGAGGTCTTGCGAGCCGAGAAGCTCATCCCAACGGGCAACCCCCGCTTGGAGCGGCACCTCACCTAAGTAAAAACCGTCAGTGTAGAAAACAACCGTTCCGGTATCGGCCGCGTTGCCAGTGCTGAAGGTGAGCGATGTGAGGCGTTCGTCCCCGTCGGCTTTCACATCCTGGTTGGGCTCCACGGTGAACTTTGGAGCGAACTTGCCAGTGCCCGTTTCGGGCGAGGCGTTGTATGCGGCAACGACGTCAGTTAGGGTCTCGGACTCAGGATTGGGGCCACCAACCTGCCACACCAGCGTTTGCGGAGCCGAAGCAACCACGCGGTTTTGGTGGTCGCGAGCCGTTGCCCGGAATACAACCTCGTAACGCCCCGGCTTTGTGAATAGAGTCTGATTGTGCGTGTGGTTTCCTGGATCTACCCACGTTTGACGCAGGTGCGGGTCATGGGAGGACAGGAAGCGGCGAATAGGATAGCCCTCGTAGTACGTCAGCATTTCCATCCGACCAGGCCCGTTAAAGCCCACAATTTCTAGGTCAAACTTGTTGTCACGAAACTTCTCGATCGGAATGTTCGTGTCCGCGCCGAACCCCGCCCAGATCGGCCCGTTGTTACGACCATTCACCGCTGGGGCCGCATAGAGCATGTCGCCTGGCTCGGCCCCGATAAAAGACAGGTCGCCGTTTTCAGGAGCATCCATCGAGTAGAGCTGTGAACCGGTAATCGAGTAGCCTCGACCAAGCCAATTGACCGTATTCTCTATCGGGGTGGACTGGCCTCCCGCATCCGAATTCAGGGTGAAGTTGTTGCCCTGCCAGTAGACCTTAGGCGAATCGACGTGCGCGTTGTACATGATCGTCTTGCCCGTATCGGGCCCGGCCATTGCAGGTTGAGTTATTCCAGCCGCGAGGACGAGGCCGGCAATCGCGGCGCTAACGAGTCGTCGCATATTCGATTTCCTTTCTAAACCTCGGCGGGTTGCCAGGTCGTTTTGGCTCTTAGGACAGGCTGCTAAATACATTTGGTGAATCTCTACAGTTGTTTTTGCTAAGGAGAAGATCGGCGGCCTGCTAGCGAGCTACGGCCTCGGATTTCTTCTTCGCATTGATTGATTTGGTGAGTCGTTTTTGGATGGTTTTGAGGCTGGTTCGGACTGCATGGAGTGATTGGAAGATCCACACGAGGATGAACTCTGCCGTGATCGCTAAGACCAGGGCCGCACCGGTTGGCACCGACCATGACCACGACACCCACAGGCCAACTAGCGCGGCAAGGGTGCCGAGCATTGCTGAAAGCGCCATCATTGCACTGATTCGGCGGGTCAGGAGGCGAGCTGTTGCTGGCGGACCTACAAGAAGCGCAAGAACGAGGATGTTACCCACAGTTGAGACGGAAACTACCACGGCCAGTGCTGTGGCGACGTAGAGGACAACGTCGATAAGACCGGCGCGGTAACCGAGTGTTTGTGCGTATTCTCGGTCGAAACTAACCGCCACGATGCCGCGGTGGAAGATCGCTAGGACGGTGAGGACCAGGGCTCCGCTAATAGCGACGGTGAGGAGGTCTGCCCCAGTCACTCCAGTTAAAGACCCGAAAAGGAGAGACTCGAGCGAACCGGTGTACGTGGGCATTCTGGAGACAATCACAAGTCCGACAGAAAATGCCGCAGCAAATAGGATGCCGATGATCGAGTCTTCGCCCACCGTTTTTCGGCGTGAAAACAAGGCGATGAGTAGCGCAACGATCACGCCGGCGATAGCGCCACCAAGGAGTGTGGACGTGCCCGTTGCGAAAGCAACTGCAATGCCTGGGAACACCGCGTGCGAGAGGGCGTCACCCACGAAAGACAGGCCACGCACCACAATATGGGAGCCCACAATTCCACACAGTACAGCCGACAGAATCGCCATGAGGAGAGCGCGGCTCAAGAATGCAAGTTGCGGGTTGGCCAGGTCGGCAAGAAACTCAATCGGGTTCACGCTCCGACCTCCACCTCAGTTAGCGATTGGACGGCGCGCACCAGCGCCGCGTTCTCGGACACCTCGTAGGTGGATGCCCAAAGTTCAGGCGCAGCTACGTTTTGCAACGGGCCTGTTGCACGCACCGTGCGGTTCAACAGGATGAAACGGTCACACATTCCCGCAGCCTGCACGAGGTCGTGAGTAGACATGAGAATTGAGATTCCCTTGTTAGTAAGTTCCATCGCCATCTTCGCAAGCGCCTCTTGGTTAGGCTCATCGAGGCCGGTGAACGGCTCATCCAAGAGCAGAATTGACGGTTTCGGAGCCAGCGCACGGGCAATGAGGACACGCTGGCGTTGCCCACCAGAAAGTGCCGAAATCGGACGGGAGCGAAACTCCTTCATACCCACCGCATCCAGGGCCTCGTAAGCTGCGCGCCAGTGCTTTGCTCCGGCCAATAATCGAGGTTTGAGTGACGAAACTACAACTTCTTCAACCGTGATTGGATACTCCCACCTCGCCTCCTGCTTCTGCGGAACATAGCCGATTGCGCGGCCTCCCCTCTTGAATGAGACTTCGGCAAACGCAGAGGTTTTTGACGCGGGCTTAGAGGGTTCGACAACAAGGGTGTGGGGCCCGGCCGTGGCGATAGTGCCGCTGTCTGGACGAAGAAGGCCAAGAATGGTGCGGATCAAAGTGGTCTTACCCGCCCCGTTGGGCCCAAGTAGCCCAACAAGTTCTCCGCGGTTGATGCTGAATGAGATGTCTTGTAGCACTTGCTGATTGCCGAAGCTCACATTGACGTCCGAGACGGAAAGTACCACGGGCCTGACTCTCGTTGCTACAGGCTTAAGAGGCGTCAAGACAGGGCCTCCTTCTTACGGCTACGGCTCATGCGCCCCATAACTACAGCTGCCACCGCGATGATAAGCACGGCGATAGCTACACCGATTCCGACCGAAAGCGCCAAGCCGTTACCCGACTGCTGCGCACTACTGGCTGCCGCACTATCGCCGGCCTCGCCTTCGTTCTTAGGATCCGCACCGCCTACAGGATTGTGCGACGACCAAGCGAGCTCATGCGCAGCCTCTACGCTGGCATCTGGACCAACAGCGAAACGCAACGTCTGAGTGTTCGAGACGAGCTGGCCATCAATAGTTGCCTGCGCAGTTACGCGAACCAGATGTTCGCCAGGCTGCGTGAAAACCCACGAAACGTGCGTGTGCGTGGACGGTTCAACGTGGATCAGCTGGCCCTGCTCCTTAGTGGAATCCCAAATCACCTGCGGACCGGAGAAGTTCCCAGCTTCAACGAAAGTAGTTAGGACACCCGGCCCCTCGTGTCCCTCGAAAATCAGGTCCACACCGCCCGGAGCCTTCTCAACCAGCTGCGGATGCTGCGTATTCCAGCCAAGCCACGGCACTCCGTCAATCTCGTGTTGCGGGATTACCCAAGCCTGCCCCTCGGCTTTAGTAAACGCATACGCGGGGTCATCGGGAACCGTCAGCTTTCCCTCCTCGCCAATCACAAAAACAACGTCATCGAGGTGGCGCCAAACTGGCTCCGGGGTCGTATCGTCGCGCGCCATCAGCTCAAACGAATCCGAAAGCGTCGCCCCCATGTCCACGTGTCCGGCCGAAATCTCAACCCGCTCGCCCTTTGGGGCAACCTTCTCGTTGCCTGTCACAGTCTGTGTAAGCGCCGGGTCAATATCTGAATCGGCCGGCATCACGGGCAGGCCAGCCCCAGCCACGGGCGCGGAAGATGCGAAGGCGGTTGTATTCAACAACGCGGGAACTAGTTCGGGAAGGGAGGGCATCGCGGACGCCGCTAGCAAGGTAACCCCAACAAGACTTGAGATTGCAGTTTTCATCAGATTCCTTTCAAAACTGGTTGTGAGGCGCGCGGCCACGCCCCCTGTGACGTGGGATCCAGACAAGACTTCAAAGAGGTAACGTTCGCTTCGACGAGGCTTACGTACGTTGGTGTTTGCTGTGTCAAGCTGTCCGCGTAGATAGAGCACAGACGCACTCCAGCGCTTTCGGCCGCGCTTTCTAACTCCGCCTGATGCGCCGCCGACGCAGGATTCTCAAAAACCGCCGGCACGTGCAAGTCTCTAAGCTGGCGGGACAGAATCGCCATGTCGCGCGAACTGGGCTCTATCGATGGGTTTGGGGCAACGAAGCCGGCAACTTCGAGGCCGTACCGTGAGGCCAAATACCCGAAGGCGTCATGCGCGGTAACGAGCTTGCGGTTTTGCGCGGGGATGGAAGCCAGCACCGCGGCGGTCCACTGGTCAAGCTGACGAAGCTCCGCCTTGAACTTTTTTGCGCGAGTCGCATAGGCCTGTGCGTGCTCCGGGTCAGCCTTTGCAAGTTCCTCGGCAATGACATCCACGTACGCGATCGCGTTGTTCACGTCATGCCACAGGTGCGGATCGATCTCGCCGTGAATGTGCTCACCTAGAACCGCCTGCGCCAAAATCCACGTGTCCTCGCCTGGCTTTCCCAAAAACGCCCAGTTTCCTTGCGGCACTTTGGCTAGCGTCCGGTTTGGCACCACGATCTGCACATCCTGCGGGTCGTAATAAACAGACTTGCCGTCCTCGTCCGCGAGCAGGCGGATTCCCTGAGGCGTCGCCGTAATATCCACGTGTCCCGCGTCCAAATGCACGAGGCCAGTGTCAGGCTCTACGCCTACTGCGAAACGGATCGCGACCTCGTCTTTCGGCGCGGCACTTGGGGCCTTCGAAGTGGCAGCCTGCTGTTCTTCGGCAGTTTGGGTCTCGGAGGTGGCATTTGAGCTATTGGTACTTGGGGTCTGGGAGACAGAGCGCGGCTCATACTCGTCAGTTTGGGTCTCGGAGCCATTTGGGTCCGGCACCCCCTTGCCCTTCGAAGCACCCTGCTGCCCCGCAAGAGACTCCTGATTTCCCGAGTGAGGCTCTTGCACGAGGTTCAGAGTGTAAGTTCCAGCCTCGCTAAATGCCCACGACATGTGGGTGTGCGCGTCAGGAGGCAATGCCACAGCATCAGCCGAGCCAAATCCGTCAGCCGACGTGATGTACGGGCGCCCCTCGCCAAACGTTCCGGTGGTAAAAGCCGCCAGCCTGCCCGGGCCCTCCATCGAGGTGGCACGGATCTGCCAAGGACCCGGTAGCCGGTCTGATCTGAACCCGAGCCACACCGTAGACAGAGCAAAATCCTCCACCAGGCGAATGTGGCGCCCTCCGTACGCGGGAGCCTTATCTCCCAAACTGATCAAAGGCACGCCCTCGCGCAAGTTTGCCCTCATCGTGTGACGGATAGCCCCAGATTCCAGCAGAAGCCCGTTCTCAAACGCAAGGTCCGCCCATGCCACGTCACGCACTGCACGTAGCGGCGGCTCGTAGGAATGAGGGTCCGCTCCAGTCGGCACGAGGCTGGTGACCGACGCGTCCTGCCCAGCCACGTTGCGCACCAGGTCCGCGATGATAGGCGTCGATGCAACCACCTCAATCCGGTCATCCTTCGACGCATTCGCAGGCGCGCATCCTCCAAGTAGAAGCGCCGCAACCGTTGCTACAACTAGTGGCTTACTACTCACGAAACTGAAGGCGAGGACGGCCTCGCGACCCTTATGAGAAGAGCACCCGCAACAATCATGCTGAAAGCCGCGCCAAGCCAGAGCAGGATTGGTTCAGAGCCCGTCGTAGCGAGACGACCTCCTACAACACCGCCCGCAGCCTCGATTTCAGCTATCTGTTCAGGGCTTAGTTCGCAGTCTGCTCCCGAAGCGGTTTTCCCCACGAACACCTTTGCGGTGCCGTTACCGGACGCACCAAACCAGCGTTTACCAACAATCTGGCCGAACGATCCGGACTCAAAAACTGCCATCGCTCCGGGCCCCTGCACACTATTCACTGTCCAAGTAACCGGGCCGGTAGTAGCTTGCGATAGCGACGGATGCTGCGTGTTTGCGCCCACCCACGGCACGCCCTGCATTTGCGTGGAACTAATAATCCAAACGGGTGCACCTTGAGGTGCCACAAACTCAATACCCGCCGGCGCCGCGACCTTAGCCGCATCGGACAGTCCAAATACGAGTTCGGTCGGGTTCCTCCAAGTTGCCGGCTGCGAACGGTCATCCTTCACCAGCATCTTGAGTTGGCCCGACTCGACTACCGATCCAACATCAAAGTGACCTGACGTCGCATTTCCACTACCCCCAATATTGAAGGTGAGGGTGCCCGTAGCACTGAGCTTCTTTCCCGATTTCATGGTTGCCGTCTGCGTGAGCGAAACCCGGTAGGTACCCTCCTTCGCGAACACCCAGTTTGGGTGCACGTGGGTGTTAGCCGGGATCGTGTGACTTCCCGAGGCCGAGCCTGCCGCTGGAACCGTCACCTCTGTGGGGATGCACTGTTCTGCTGCAGGCGCCGGCTGCGTCGGATTCGCTTGGCTACCGGCTGTGGATGGCGCCGCTGGCATGCCTCCCCGCGGTTGCTCATCCGTGGTTTTTGCGGGCCCAGCTTCGCCCTCTTTCCCGGGTTTGCCGCCCTGCTGGGTGCCACTCTCATGCGAGCCGCCCTCGCGGTGGTTTCCCCCTGACTTTCCGGGCTCCTGCTGTTCCTCGGAACCGCTAGATCCGTTGGACACCTCGGCACCAGGTGCGCTCGAGGTATCGGGCGATTCGGTATTCAGGCTGGAAATGCCAGCTTTAAGGTCTCCGACGATCCAGGTGAGCGTCGCCGACTTCGATGTGACGGTACGCCCCTCAGCAGTTATCGAGGCGCGCGCGGTCATCTGGTATGCGCCCGGCTTCGTGAACAGCCAATTCGCGTGCACATGAGCGGGCGTCTCCTGAGAGATCACCGCGCCCGCACGCAAACGCGGTCCCCCGGCCGTGACAGCCTGCGGCTTGCCAGAGAAAGTGTCTTGCCACAAGAACACCTCACCCGGGCCGGTGAGCTTATCAATCGTGATCGTCACCGCGGCGCCTGGCACCCTATCCGCTACCGACATCGAATCCCATCCCGGCCACAACAGGCTCTGCGACTGGGTTTGTGGCAGCGCGTAGCCGGAGCGCTCAATGCCCGCGATCTTGGCCGTGACATCCGTGAAGGCTTCTTGTTTCACGTGAAGTAGCACCTCCTCCGACGCGTGGCGCACATGCGACCCTGTCACGTCCTCCTTCACCGCGAGCGAAACTTCCTCACCATCGAAATCCACCGCGAACGCGTCCACATGCCCACGGTCTAGCACAACCCTCGATTCCATATCCGAGGAGGCGGGTTGCACATGCTTGATTTGCATACGGGACCCAGCTTGCGCCGCGCGCGGTTGTGTCGCGGCGTTTGCGCCCGGGAGTTGCGCAGCCTCAGGTTGGCCGGGCTGAACCTGCGCAACTTGGGGCTGCGCGCCCGGCTGCACTACACGAGGCTGGGCTGCTTGGGCATCTGGAACGCCGGCGAAGACTGCCGCGGCGGCGAACACCGAGGCAACGAGGGCGGAGGTGAGGTGTCGTTTAAGCATGGTTTACATGATAACGCTTCTCATTACGCTTATCAAGCAGATGTGTTGGCGGACCTGCACACCCCAGAGGTACACCCCCCCAAACGGTATTCAGACCCAAGCTGGCAAAACCGACACCCAAAACAGGCAGTTCCCCTCACGGACGCAAAGTGGGCACGCTGGCGTTGGCCCATAAAACCGGGCAGCACCTCGAAACAGCGCTTCTAAACGAGGGAGGAACGGACCAGCTGCGTGCCTAGTCGCGGCCTGGCCGCTTCCTCCTCTTGAATCGATAACGCAGACGCTCACCCCAACGATTTGACCTGAACTCCGGGTGCAACCACGCCACCCCCGCCGAAGCCGAAACCGCCCCAACTGCCAACAACAACGCCGCCAGCGGCGACACACCGTACAAAGCCGTGCCCGTAATCGGCGCAAAAACCCAGGTCAAACCACCCGTAGCGGACAGAAGACCGGCAACAGATCCCTGCTCATCCGGACCAACCTTCAGCGACGCTCCCGCGTTATAGCCCGGCCCCGCAAGCCCAGACCCAATGCCAATGAGCGCAACGCACAATATCGTGACCCACAGCAAAGACGACAGCGCAATTCCAGCCACGGCCAAGACAACCACCATCAAACCCACGCGCAGCAACCTGCGCGGCGGCCACACCAACCGAGGCACCAAAACCAGCTGCGAGAAAATCGCACCAGCCGCCTGACCAAGCATCGCAAGTCCCGTGGGAAGCACCGCTCTCTCCGGAGCAATACCAAAACGGTCCTGCACCACAAACCCGATGCAAATCTGCACGATCCCCATCGCGAAGAAGAGACCAAAACCCGCTGCTAAATACGGCCGCACACGCCGGTCTAATGCGGACATTTTTGGAGGCTTCACCCTTCCCCCGCGCTTTGTCGACTTCGGTAGCGTGACAAGCGCGATAACAAGGGCAATACCCACACTCACCGGCGTTGCGTACACCGGCGCCATCAACCACCATGCGGCCAGTAGGCCCGACAGGAGCGCACCCACCATCGCGGCCACGTTAAAAGCCGACCCGAATGCCGCCATTCCGCGCACGCGAGAGGCCTCGTCGGGGGTGATCTCCGCGATTAACGCCTGCCCGGTTGGAGGGACAGCCGCCACCGCCGCACCGAAGAAACCACCCCTCGCCAAAATAATTCCCGATGCCGCCAAACCCGCCGGAATCAGCGCCGCTGTGCGGAGCCAAACCGTCAAAGAGAACAACAACCCCGCGCAGAGAGCCAAAACCAGCGCCGACAAAAGCACCGGCCGGCGCCCCCACGATAGCGAAGCCCTCCCCCACGGCTGGCTCAACAAAGTCACCATAATCGCGGCCAACGAGAGCGCAGCACCCATGTGCCACTCCGCGAGGCCGAGCGCCCTCGACAATGGAGCAATCGCCGCATTCAATAAAAACTGACCAATGTAAGTGAAGAAAACAATCGCAACAATCGCCCGCAACATACGCTTAACATCAGTCATACATTCAGCATACGAAGCCGGCGTGCGGCCCCAAAACCGCGCTCGCGAAAAGCCGCGAACATCACCAACAACACACCGCCTCAAGCGTTGCAGGCTTCCGAAGAGCCTCGACGAGCCGGAAGATTCCGAGGCGAGGATGCGACTGCGAGCTGGCGTAACCTGTCCGCGAGGAGAACTGCCAACCCGTCCTCGCATATCCAAGGCATAGACTGAATGCATGGCTATACCAAAATTTGTTGCAGACTTGCGCGAGCACGTTGGACATGCACCGCTATGGCTGTCGGGCGTCACCGCGGTTATCACGAACGATGAGGGCACCGCAGTGCTGCTGGTGAAGCGCTCAGACAACGGCCACTGGACTCCCGTCACAGGTATCATCGACCCCAACGAGGAGCCCGCCAACGCCGCCATCCGTGAGGCCATCGAAGAGGCCGGCATCATGTGCGAGCCAACCCGTATCCTCGCCATCGGCACAGTTGGGCCGACCACTTACCTGAATGGGGATGTGAGCTCCTACCTCGACATCTCTTTGCACATGCGCTACATCAGCGGCACGCCAAGACCAATTGACGGCGAGAATTCCGAAGTGCGCTGGTTCCCCGTCGACGCGTTGCCTGAGATGAACGAGCGATTCAAGCGCACCATCAGCGTTGCCCTCGCCGACCCGCAGCCCACACTCTTCAGCTTCGACCCAGCCGCCGCCGAGGCAGCCGCGGAAATACCCGACCTTTAAGACACTCGATTCCCGGGCGCTCCTAGAGCCGCAGGCCCGACTCGAACCCATACCTGTTTCCGCTGCGATGGCCTGCACTCAGGCGCCCTCGCCCACAACGATTCAGACCTAACGTGCCGCTTTATCGGTTGCGAGACCCATACTGCCCTTTTTGCACCCAAATCCAGCAGTTCCCCTCACAGTCACTGCAGCCAGGGGCCTCCTCAACCGGTATTCAGACCTGAACTGACAAGAAACAATCCCAAACCGGGCGCTTCCCCTCACGCACCTTCAGACAGCACACCCCTTCAGACAGCATTCAGACCCAAACAAGCGAAACCTACACCCAAAACAGGCAGTTCCACCCAAAACAGGCAGTTCCCCTCCCGCACCCTTTCACACGTCCGGCATATACACGGCTTCAGACCCAAACTGGCAGCGAAGCCCTCGTAGAGAGGCAGATTCCCTCACGGATGCGAGTGGGCTCGCAGCCTTGAACACGAGCGTGAGGGCAAGCGGCAAAAACAGTTCCCAAATCGGCGCTTTGGGTCTGAATCGTTACAGAAGTATCCACCTCAAGCCGCATTCGTGAGGGGAAACGACCATTTTGCCAACCAAACCGACACTTTGGGTCTCAATCGATATCGCGCCGCCCACGTAAGTGACGCCGCCGGACGCGCCACTACACAGAGGCAAGCAACCCCGAACGGCGGCCCACTAAATCACCGACGTCGCAGATACGTCGTCACTTTCCATCTCGCATCACCAGACCGCGGCCGCCACTGCGCGTCCGACCGCGCCGGATCGGCCCACCAAGATTCAGCATCAATAGTCGGCGCGTAAACCAGATCGGGAGCAACGGCAACCTCAAGATCCAGGTCCGTCACCACAAGCTCGTCAGCGATACCCATCGCGTCAGCGTAAACCCGCGCGCCCCCAACGATCCATACGAGTTCCGCGGAAGTTTGCGCCACCGCGACCGCCTGCTGGAGCGAATGAGCGACCTTGGCCCCCTCGGCCACGTAATCCTTCTGCCCCGTAATCACCACGTTCAAGCGGCCCGGCAGAGGCTTTCCACCAAGCGCCTCCCAGGATCCTCGCCCCATAATCACCGGGTGCCCGAGCGTTGCCGCCTTGAAATGCTTGAAATCCTCCGGCACATGCCAGAGCATTTCGTTCCCATTGCCGAGGACGCCATTCTTGTCCTGCGCCCAGATCATCGCGATAGTCATGGGACACCCCCGCTTTCCGTTTACAACGCCAGCCTCCATTATTACCCGTCAAGGCCGCCGCAAACGCAATGCCGTGAAAATTCGGGCAAGGAGGCTCAACGGCGAGCAGATCGTAGACGCAGGTAGAGCGCAAGCGTCAACGCGGCCAGCGAGAAGATCGCAATGAAAGGTTGCAATGGGGCCCAAAACCCGAGGGCCCCAGCCGTGCCGAGCAACAACAAAATAATCTTGTTACACACCGGGCACGCAACCGCAAACAAAGTGAGCATCACCCCACCCAGCAGGCGCCCGTTCTTTTGGAACTCCATCGGCGGGGCCTGCACGGCAAACCACGCGAACGTGAGTGCCGTCGTTGCACCCACAACCGGGTACTCCCACCAGCGAATAGGCACCTCGCGCCCAAAAATCGGGTTTGAGATCAGGTCCGTTGGCAGTCCCAGGAAAAGCAAAACCCCTACCGCCCACGCTGCCGCGATCAGTAGGCGCTTGCGCCGCTCCGCCCTCCTCGCTCCGGTCGCACCAACGTAGTCGGCGCCGAGCCCCTGCGGCATTGGTTGCGAAAGCACCTTTACCGTCGAGTTCTCCATGGTGCACGTTCCTCCCTCACCCACCACACGATACCCCAGGGGGTTTCGCCCCGCGAGCGTTCCTCGCTCAACGAGATTTTCATTCAGGAGGAGGCAGCTATCCCTCGCCATCAAGAACGCCCCGGCGACTGCGGTTAGGCGCTGTGCGACGGGAACTACCCGTTCAGGCCCCTAGCCGAGGACGCTAACGAGTCCGCGCGCAAACACCAAAGTGGCCCCGACGCACGCGACGATCATCGCAAAATTGCGCGCCTGCTGCTTAGTGATGTGCGACGAGACTTTACGCGCCGCGACGGTGCCAAGCCCCGTCCCGACAAGACCCGCCACGAGGGTCGCAACTGCCAGGCGCCCGTCGCGCGGACCATACCCAACTGCCAGTTTCAGTGGAATATTCACCGCGTTCATCGCCAAGAAATACACCTGCAACGTCGCAGCGAAACTGCGTTGCGGCCACTGCGCCGCCCGCGCATAAGCCGTAAGGACCGGCCCCGCCTGCCCCACCGACGCCGACAAGAATCCACCCATTCCGCCGGTGAAATACATGGGGAGACGTCCCTGCGCCCGAGGCATATTTCGCGCAAAAAGGGTGAACGCAACGAGAGTCAGCATTATCAGCCCCACCACAATGTCCATCATGGACGCATCCAAGTTGCGGGTTAGTAGCACCGTCGCGAAAATCACCGGCACCGCCGCCACGGTGAAACGAATCGCTATCGCCCAGTCCACGTCCTTACGCTTCTCGAGGAGCAACGTTCCTGCCGTCACCGAGCCAATAACATTACCCCACAGCACCCCTTCCGCGGGGCCAAACAAGGTAATAAACACCGGGACTGCCACCAGCCCAAAGCCCATGCCAGCAATGCTCTGAACGCCCGACGCCACCAATGTCGCGCCCACAATCGCCAAAAGCGCCCACGCCATTCCCATGGCCTTCACCATACTCCCGGCCACTTCCTCGCGCGCAACGTGGCAGCATGCAGTTGCCGGGCAGGCGCTCTGCATACCGCTCCCCTGCTACTGAGCCGCGCATTCCGGAGGCAGTCGCCTTGCGTTCACGGTCGCGCCGCCCATCGTGCACCTCGTCCGAACGGTCCCAACTTGTACTCCTACAATCGACGTTCATCGGGCCTCTCGTTGAAGGTGCCCGACGCCAGCCCTCCTCCCCCTCGCGTGTAGGCTCAAATTTGAGCTTCATCTGCTTATTTATGAGGCCCTCGCGATATCACAAATGCGCATTTCTGTTCGTTGGTAACTTCTTTTCCGAGCTCCGATTAGCAAGTGGTGACGAACAGCACCCGTTAAGCGTTTGAATTCCAGCCACCGGTTTCATAAAGTTGAAATACCGACGCGGGGTGGAGCAGTTCGGTAGCTCGCCGGGCTCATAACCCGGAGGTCGTAGGTTCAAATCCTGCCCCCGCTACCATTCAAATCTCGCCACACCAAAATGTGGCGAGATTTTTTGTTGCTCTGCAACAGCACGACGCTAGCCACCAAATTGAGGGTGAACACGTCGGCCGATGAAACAGCATCCAGGCCAAAGCTCATCCCGCCACCTTCAACGATTCAGACCCAAAGTGGCTAAAACAGCTCCTAAAACGACAGTTCCCCTCACGGTCGAGGTTGTAGCTGCCTCCTCCAGCGCGATTCAGACCCAAAGCGGCGAAACTGATAGCCCAAACAGGCACTTCCCCTCACGCACGGTCATACACCTGGCAGGTTGGGCCAGCGTTCAGACCCAAAGCGGCAGAAACCCCTCCCAGATGACCACTTTCCCTCACGCACCATCACAGCACTGCTCCTTCCCCTCACGCACAACTACCACACCGCTACTTCCCCTCGGCGCCCAACCACGCCTCCTTTCATCTTCTCTACTTCGCCCCGTCCGCCACGCACGAATTAGAGGAAATCTCAGCGCTTTTTCTTCAGCACACCAACCTCGCGAGGAATCTGAAGATGTACCGCTCCCGATAAAAACTGTTTATCCTTGTGCTAAGAACGCTCACAGAAAGGTGGCGGCCAGGAGCCAAGACCATGAAAACGGGAAAGATTTTAGTTTCAGCGCTACTCGTCGCGGCGCTAGTATTTGGCCTCGGCTTCATGGCATATCACTACCTGACAAAATCGCAAAACAGTTGCGCCGAAGCCACCGAAGACCACGCAGCCGTTGTAAAGCAGTACGAAACAGAAGCCGTGAAAGCGCGGGAGTTACTCAACTTCTTCAACGACGAAAACTCCTTTGGGTACTCCACCAGCGACGAAGCCACTCCCCTCATCAAAGCCACACGAGAAGCACTGAGCGAAGCCCCCAAAGCCATCGCGACTTGTTCCTCCGCTGCCGACGCGAAGGCCATAACTAGAGCTACTCGCGAAGCCAAGGAGCACACAAAAATCCTCACCGAATCGGTCCAAAAACTCACCGAAGGCGTACTAAATTACGCTGCGCCTCTTATCAGTGAGAAGAACGGCGAATACCGAACCGCGATTACGGAGGCTCTAGCTAGCGCGAAAGCGAGCTTAGCGAAAGCAAACACCTCCGAAGGGTACGGGAAGGTCGAAGGATCACTAAATCTACTGATGGGTGCCCAACGACTGGTCGACTCGCCGCCCGAAATACCCGAGGTGCCCAGCGAGCTGAAAAGTCTTGACGATTTGCGCGCGGCCAACGCGACACTCGACCGAATAAGCGAAATAAAATCTAACGCGGAACACTACTCCACTGCCCTCAAAGGCTCCATCGACAAATACAGCGACGAGCTGGACAAGAAAAAAGAGGAGATGAAGAAGGAAGAGGAAGCCAAGAAACGCCGAGAAGAAGCGGAACAAAAATCCTCTTGCAACGACATCATCGTAGTTGGGAAGCAGTGCACTAACTACACGGAGATCCAGTATCTTGCGTCAAACGGCTGGGATCCAGACAGCGCGATCCAGGACGCGCAAAGCGAAGGGTGCGCCAGCATCAAACCTGACAGCAATCCTTGCGGTAACTGACGTTATACGGCCCTGCCTCCAGAGGGAGCCGGCAAATTAGACCTGCCTCCCGGCTGCTCGCTCTTCTCTAACGACAGCACCTTAGCGACATCCGCGCCCCTGTTAGCATGCGTCCTGAGCGACCGCTCCGTTGCGAGACCGAACCTACCCTACGACACAAGGCACCTCAACTTGTCATCTTGACATGGCTCGCAACCACGTCCGTGAGGGAAAGCTCCTGTTTCTGCCGATTTTTTGACAGTTCCTGTCTGAATCGCGCGCGAGGCCGATGCTCCAGCCACAATCGTGAGGGAAACTGCCAGTTTAGATGCCTGTTTTAGCCACTTTGGGTCTGAATCGATTCCCTGCGACGAGCCATTGGGCAGATACTGCTCGACTGAATAATAAGCAGGCTGCCACCACGCGGTAGAGGCCTCTAGGTCGGAAAGATTTCGGTAGAGTCACTTTAGGTCTGAATACCGGCAGAGAGAGAAACCATGTGCCCTTGTGGTTCCGCAAAACCCTACGAACAGTGCTGTGGCCCGTTCCATCGGGGAGGCAACCCGCCCACGGCCGAACTCCTTATGCGCGCCCGGTATTGTGCTTTTGCACGTAAAGACCGCGACTTCCTGCTCCGTACCTGGCATGCGAAAACCAGACCGAGCTCCCTCACCTTCGACGACGCCATCACGTGGACAGGCCTCGAGATCATCAAAACCGTGAAGGGGCAGCAACCTGACTCCATGGGCATGGTCCACTTCCGCGCCCACTACCTCACCCCGCAAGGCCCGGGCGTACAGGAAGAACGCTCTCGATTCATCCGCACAGAGCACGGCTCGCCTTGGGTTTACGTCGATTAATTTTTGAGGATGAAGCTGGCCCCCTCGCGCCACGTCACAGTTTTGCTTGTGATCTGCTTAAACGGGCATGCACGCACCTCGCCCTATTGAGAATGAATGAGGTCATCTAGGCTCCTGCTGGACGCTCGGATTATCATCCGAGCACCTGGCGGCTAATAGCTAGGTTTTGTCAGCGAGATGATGGGCTTGCGCACCTCGAACTCGCTGCTAGTGGACGTGGTGGTACGCTGCTTCGGCATGTCGAAACTGGAACCAGCTACATTAACTTTCGCGTCCCACACGGTTGTCACGGACACGTTAGTCCGGCCTTCGTTGCGGTAGGTCCAGGTGATCGACTCGTTCGGATAAGGCGCGCCATCGGTGGAAACAACTAGTTCAGAGGCGCCTCCACCGGGTTCGTTGAACTGGATCTGGTGCTCTCGAACGCTCCAAGTTACAGTAACGTCAAACCCGTCGACGTTTACCGAGTTAGTCGGTTTCTCCCCAGTCATGTAGACAATTGTTGGCACCGTGGCAAAAACCCAACCCTTGTTGGGTTGAATGTTCACGCGCATGCCTGCCAGGTTCGCGTCATCGACCGCTTTAGCAACTATCTGTGACAGATCTACCGGACGATACTCAACCTCACCATCGGAGGTGCTACCACCGGTTGGAGTCTGAACCCGGCCAGTAACCGGATCAAAACACAGCTGATGCGCATGACTGCCATTAGAGAACCGGCGCAAACTGCACACCTCGAGCGTGTCCCAGCCCGCCTTGCCAGCCGAATCAAACCGCACGCCCTTAGAACCATCAGGGAGCAAACCCAAATCATAGATGCCGACATGCGGGAAAATTGGCGATGACAACGCGGGAAGAGCATTTTCCGGCTCGGTAGCTCCAGTCAGGGGGTCTCTTCCGTTGGTTTGCGCATACGACACATTGTTCGCCCCGAGCACCATAACCAAGCTGAAACCTAAGAGCACCCTTACCGTTGACTTAATCATCATCTGCATCCTTCATTTGAAGCTCCACGACTTTCCACCCATCGAGCCAAACGACTTCTACAGCACCTATGATGTCTGCGTCCTCGTACGTGACAATCTCACCCGTCAGCCCCTCATGAAGGACGTGTTTCGGAACAAAAGCTGCTAGCTGAGTACCATACTCTGCCTCAGGGCGACTTCCTCCGTCTAAGCTTCCGTTCACCCTGGTGACCTGAAGTTCATAGCCTTCATAGTACGAACCTTCTTCCGTTACTTTCCTCATGCGATCTAGGAAACTGTTGCATGATGCAGAGTCTTCAATACATAAGGCTGCAAATGCGTCAATATCCTGAGTAGCGCCTGTGTATCCAAACATTTCCAGGACATACACAGAAAACGCCTGCGCTCCTAGGACGGAGTGCTCGTGTGCCTCGGCCGGCATTTCTGGTTTGGGGTGCGGGTAGAGCACGTCTGCCGGTGGGATTGTCGGGGCCGTATTTGGCGCTTCAGTTGCAGCTTGGGAAGCAAGAGAAGTTTGGGCCTCCTCGGCTCCACTCGTCCCCGGTGAAGAACACCCTGCGATGCCCGCGCTAAACAAACTTAGCATGGCCAAAGCTGTCATGGTTTTGGGATGGCGCATCGCACTGAACTCCTCGAATGTGAAACCTGTACAAGGAAAGTACGACATAACCGCGCCAATTCCTAGACCGTCTCAAAATTCTGTGAATAACTCGGATTAGAAATGAGCGTTTCTCCAGCTCGACGTCGTGCCGATTTTAAAAAGATAACAATCTGCGTGTCGAAGGCACGCCTTGAAAAGATTTAAGAGAACTTCTGGCACTATGGATCTGAATCGTGAGAGAGAGCCAAACACCGCTTGGAGAGGAGGTGCCCCGATGAGCGCATTTCCTCAACCTGAAAAGTATTGGAACACCGAGGAGGGCGACACGCACAACGAGTCTGAGACCCAAAATGCCTGCGAACACAACCTCCCTCAGTTTCAAGACAACGATTTCCAAAGAGATGCTGCACGCATCGAGCACGCCTCCGCCACTTCCCCACGGGCACCGCGCAAGCCCCGAGTGAGTGGTAATGCCAATGCCGGCCACTCGCGCGCAGAACGCAGTTCATACCGGGCACCTCTGCCGCCGGGTGGTTCAAAGAAAAACACGGTCAAGCGACCTGAACCTTCACCAGATACAACAAGTGAAATGGCGGCGACCTCGAAAAACTCTGCGGTTACGAAGATAAGAAACACTTTTCAGACCCTAAATGCCGGCCGCAACAAGCACCGAGATGCCGCTGACAAACCACAAAAAGACAGGGTCGTAGCCGGCGTGCTGGCCATTTTGTTGGGAGCGTTTGGAACCCAGAACTTTTACCTAGGTAAATACAAACTAGCGGTTATCCAGCTGCTGATTACCTTGCTATCTGCGCTGGGCCTCGCTCCCATCGTTGCCATGTGGGGAATTGTTGAGGGAATCATGTACCTGTTCGGTTCAGACCCGAAATGGAAAGTTGACGGGTGGGGGCGTCCTCTCGCAAACTAGACCCCTGCTTTGCGTTACAGGACAAATCACGATTCAGACCAGAAGTGCCACAAAAGCCTCCTTACATGCCACTTCCCGTCGGAATCGCAATCATGCAGAGGCGGATTCGTAGCGATTCCGACCTAAACCGTCTTGATCGCCTCGGATTCCTGGCACTTCCCGTCTGAATACGGTCCAGCCCCGCATAGTCTGCCTCCGACCGCAGCTCCATCGCGGGCCCGCACCCTGCTCACATGTTCTCCATGCCCTACCAGTTTCCCCAAGCCGGGCTCTCATAATAGAATCCACACCCCTCGTCGGATAGCACCCCTTGAAAATCACAATCATGATGCCCTTTCACGCATGGGAAATATTCACGACATCGCAACATGGGCGCAATCAGGTCGCACTATCACGAGGCGCAAAAACAGTAGCCGCGTCAGACTCGCCTACGGCCTTTGGGCGCAAATCCAACCCGGTGCACCCTGGGAAATCTGGGAAGCCGTCCAAAAGGAGCGCGCCCGCCGCGTACTTGACATGTCCGCCGAAGGCACGGCCCTAGACGGAATCATTGCTGCCCTCATCCACGGCGCACCGATCCCACACAAAACTTGGGAAATCGAGCTCATCACAGGAGTAAAGCATTCCCGCCACCACTCCAAATGCAAACTACGTTTCGTAGGCGAGGCCACT
>NZ_KV811482.1:0-113799 GCF_001813085.1 Actinomyces sp. HMSC065F11 | reverse complement strand
ACCAGTGGTTCGGCAACGCCCTCGGTCTTTTGCCCGCACAAGCACCCTCGGGATCGCCCGGAACAAGCCTAGAGGCATCCGCACCAACGCACAGCCACACTCTGCCTCGAATCCACGAGGCAGTGGTCAAACGAAGCTCCAGAACCCTTCCCGCGTCCGCCTACACAACAATCGATGGCATGAAAACGCTGAGGTGGGACTACCTCTGTGTGGAGCTACTGGCGCGCCACCCCGCACGCCATTGTGTGCCCATAGTCGACTGGTTCATCCAACAACGCGTCCGTGAACACAAACGTGACCGGGCAGCCGTCGAAACAGCCTTTAGGACCATCCTTCTAAGGTTCGAAACAATCCTGGCAAGCCGAAAAGATCACCGTGGCAAACGACGCGCACGCCGCAATCTGCGTCTCGTCTCCCCCTGGTCGGAAAGCATCGGCGAATCGCTACTAAGACTCGAACTTCACCGTTTTGGATTTCCTCCCGCCACCGAGCAATTCGAAATCGGAGAAGGCAGACGCCGCTACTTCGCGGACTTCGCCTACCCATCGAAGGGGCTAGCGCTCGAATTTGACGGCATGATCAAATACGACGGCAGCCTGGTCAGTCCCGAGACTGTCCTACATGACGAGCGTCAACGAGAAGAGACTATTCGCAGCAAACTCCCACACCTCGAACGGTTCACCTGGGGAGAGTTCAAATCTGGGAGCCTGTCCACTCGCCTCGGCAAGCTTAGATCCAGATACTTTCCCGGAGCATTAACGAGACGCCTCATCTGAACATTGAAACGAAGCACCACCCCACGTGTGGGAAGCCTATTTCAAGACTCGTGCGTGTGCTCCCCCACGCTATGACACAACTTTTAGGCCGGCAACGCCAGCAACGATCATGCCAATGAAGACCAACTTCAAAGCTGTTAGTGTCTCAACCCCAGCGAACGCTGCCCACAACACCGTTGTTGCCGCACCAATCCCAACCCAAATCGCGTAGGACGTTCCAACCGGCAAGTCACGTAGCGCCAAATACAGGCCACCCACAGAGATTATCGAACCGACCACAAAACTCAGCACATTTAGCAACGTAAGAGCACCACCCGCCATACGGTCCAATGCACTTGCCCACATGGCCTCAAACATCGCAGAAACCACTAGAATCACCCACGCCATCAGCGTCCTCCTTAATCAACTTCGAACGAGCCCGCGGCTAGCGTTAGCGCCGATTCAAATATCGCGCGAGCATTCTCATTCGTAACCGCAAAAATAATCGTTTGTAAAGCCCTGCAAGCACCATTCTCTGCACTGTTCCAGGCCATAACAGCTGAAGCCGCGACCCGCGCGACCTCGTCCATTCCCCAACCGTAGGCGCCAGCAGAAATAGCTGGGAAAGCCACCGATCGGGCACCCAACTGTGTAGCTAACTCCAAAGAGCTCCGGAATGCCGACTCGAGCAGATGCGGATCTCCCTCGCCTGCATGCCGATTCGGACCAACCGTGTGGATGACCCAAAGTGCCTGCAGTTCATAAGCCTTTGTAGCTACGGCCTGCCCAGTTGGTAGCCCGTCCGGCAACTCCGTGTCCCGTATCTTGCGGCATTCTTTAAGCAAACCCGGACCGGCTGCCCGATGAATTGCGCCATCAACCCCGCCTCCTCCCAGCAGCGAGGAATTTGCCGCATTCACAATCACATCGACTTCGAACAAAGTTATATCTGCTACCTCGACGATTAGGTTCAAAACGGCCTCCCTTCCTGGCTACCCGCTACAACCGTATGTCATGCGCGTCCCGATCGCGTGCGAGACCCAAAGTGACACAAAATCCTGATCATGGAGGCACTTCCCCTCTCGAAACCGTTAGGCGCTCGAGCGCTCCACTAGCTTTCAGACCCAAAACGGCGAGAACGAGGGAGAAATCAGGCGCTTTCTCTCACGCAGCGCGGCAAGGCAATCCGTTTGTGACCGCATTCCGACCCAACCGGCCAGAATTACCACCAAAATAGGCATTTCCCGTCGGGCACGTGGTTTAGAGCTGCCAACCGAGAATTCGAGCCTTATGCAGAGGCCGGGCCCACCAAAAGCGCGGGCCGAAGCCAGGCCCATGAGCCCTCATCGCCGGAGGCAACGCCGCGGCGCCCACCCCGGGGTAAAGCAAGGCCTCCCGCCTACCAGCTTGTCAGCGGCAGACGGGAGGCCCCAGGTTTGCCCTACTACTTAGCGGCTGTGCCCTCCGGCTCAGTGGGCGCGGCCGTCGGTTCAGGCGCGTCAACAGTGAGTTCCTCAGGGCTGAGCTGAGTTTGCGTGTCCAGCTCGTTCTGCAAACGCAGTGCTTGAGTCAAGTAGTTCTGCAAGCGTTGTTGCTGCTTACCGTACTCGGCCCAATCGCCAGCCTTCATCGCGTCCTCACCCGCAATGATGGCATCACGTGCACCTTGCAAGGCGCTGGTCAGCTTCTGCTGGGTCGACAGGTCCAAATCCTCACCGTCTCCCGATCCGGATCCGTCCGTACTTCCCGTGCCTTCAGCTAGCTCCGCCGCCGAGTCACCCTTGAATGTCATATCGAGGGCGCCCTCAAGCGTCTCACTAAAGCCAACGGAATCACCAAACGCGGTCATGACCTTACGCAGAACCGGGTACTTGGTTGAACCCGTACCCTGTAGGTAGACCGGCTGCACGTATAGCAGGCCGCCACCAACAGGCAGAGTCAGCAGATTTCCGAGGATTACCTCGGACCCTTCTTGGTCCATCAGGTTCAGCTCTCGCGCAATCTCCGCGTTCGCGTTGAAGTTGTTCTGCACCTGGCCCGGCCCCGGCACCGTGGTCGAGGATGGAAGCGCGAGCAGACGCAACTGACCATACCCCTCACGCACCTTACCTGCCTCAGACCCCGTCTCAGAGTCAACAGCGAGGAAGCCTGCCATCGGTTCTCGATCCGCACGTCCGCCCGGCACGAATACCGAGGTCAGTGAGAACTCTGCGCTTTCTTGGCCCGGCATCTGCATCGTCAAGTAGTACGGAGGCTGAACTGGCGTAGAGCCATCAACGTTTCGCACTGACGTGGGGTTTTCGGACAGCCTCCAACGGTCACCGCCCGTGTAGAAATCGCCGGCCTCGGTCACGTGATATGCGGCAAGCAACGACCTCTGAACCTTGAACAGGTCCTGCGGGTAGCGAAGGTGCGCCATCAGGTCACCCGAAATGTCCGCGAGCGGCTTCACCTGACCGGGGAAGGTCTTCATCCAGGACTTAAGGATCGGATCCTCCTCATCCCACTGGTAGAGAGAAACTGAACCATCGTAGGCATCAACCACTGCCTTCACCGAGTTACGCATGTAGTTGATGTTCGGCTGCGCGGCGTACAGCGCTGAATCCTGCGTGGAGGCATCCGCAGTTGCTGCGGAAACATTCACGTGCTGCGCATACGGATAGTGGTTCGACGTGGTGTAAGCATCCACGATCCACACGAGGCGTTTAGGCGTGGACGGGTCACCATCCACGTCTACCACTGCCGGGTAGGGCCTACGGTCAAGCGTGAGGTAGGGTGCAACCTTCGAAACTCGTAGTGCCGGGTCACGGTCGTACAGAATCTGCGATTCAGAGTTAATCTGAGACGCGAAGAAGATGTTCGTCGACTGGAACTTGATTGCAAATAGGAGTTTGTTGAAGAAGTTACCAATGGACGGGCCACCATCACCATCGAACGTGGTTGGAACCTGGCCGCCGGACTGCTCATCGGGATAGTCCAACTCGAGCGGGTCGGATCCTTCAGGAGCGCCAACAATCGAGTATTCGGGCGAGTTCGGCGAGAAATACACCCTCTGCTCATACTCTCCAACGTCGCCGGTGGAAGGAATACCGTCCTCCCACCACTGCGGCTCACCCTTCGAGTCAACCCTGTTGCCGTAAGCGGCCACCACGCCGTATCCGTGCGTGAAAATGGTGTGCCTGTTAACCCAGTTCTGTTCGTTGTTGTCGAGGCCCTCGAGGTCGATCTCGCGAACCGCGATAACCGTGTCCCTCTTCTGACCGTCAATCTCGTAACGATCAACGTTCAGCTGATCCTCGAACGTATAGTACGAGCGCGACTGCTTTAGCTGTCGAACAGTCGGTGAAATTATGTCCGGGTCAATAAGACGGATCTGCTGCGTTGACGCCGCATCGTCACGGAGCTGGCCAGTGGCGGTATCAGTCCTCGCCGCGTAGGTCTGAACTTCAACATCCTCGAGGTCATATGCCGCAAGCGTCGCGTCAATGTTGCGCTGAATGTAGGGCGACTGCAGGGCGCGCTCGTTTGGACGCACCTTGAACTGTTGGATCAGCGCAGGGTATGCCATTCCCAGAACAAGGGCGGAAACCACCGTAACAGCAACACCCGCCACGGGCAGGTGCCATGTGCCGCGGAAGGCCGCAACCACGAAGAGTATCGCTACAAGCACCGAGATAACCGCGAGTATCAGCTGCGCCGGAATGTAAGCATTAACCTGCGTGTACAGGGCGCCATCCGAAGGTGATCCGGTGGTCTCAACCAGCGCCCGGTAAGGGGCAATCCAATAGCGCAGGCCAACCACTAGCGACAGGATTGCCGCAAGGATTCCAACCTGACGCCGAGCCGGCCTCGTAACCCGAAAACGAGGAGCCACCTGAATAGCACCGTAAAGGTAGTGCACCACGATGGAAGCGAGAAGGCTCACGACAAACACCGTTGTGAAAAGCGAGAGGATCATCTTCAAGAGCGGCAACGTGAACACGTAGAACGAAACGTCGGTGTTGAACTGCGGATCCGTAACTCCGAACGGAGTTCGGTTCATCCACATGATGATCTGCCGCCAATCTGCGGCAAGCCCGAGGCCAGTAAATAGACCGATTACCAGCGGAACTCCCCAGAAAATGACGCGTCGCAGCGACGTCATTTTCTCCTGATACTGCATTAGGCTTTCGCTACGGCCTCCAAGCATTGAACGCGGACGTTTCTTGTGCGCCCAGTTCATGTTCAGGCCAACAATAGTAGCGTTCACAACCGTTGCCACAGCGACAATCGCTAGAATCGACAGCCACTTGGTCCACAGCACTCGTTGGGCTTCCAACTGGTTGAACCAAAGGACCTGCGTCCACAAATCGGACGCAACGTAGATGAACGCCCCAAGAATCACAAGCACCAAGATGGTGATCCGGAAAGGCGTCATCCCTTTCTTAGGATGACTGGGCTTTTGCGGCCGAGGCTGCTCAGGAAAGCCCTGGAATGGAAAACCGCTCACGTTTTTCCTCTCGAAAACTAGCGAGTTTGCTTACATCGTCCGTCCAGTCTACCGATTGGCGAGGCATAAGGCACACGGGAATAATGGTGCTTAACATACCTGCCTTACGCGCTACCGATCGGGGCTGAACGTTCTGGTTCAAGTGTAGGGCGAGCTACGGACAAAGGAAGTGAACAATGTTTAACGAGGACGAGGCTGCACCAGCCTCCCCCAAGTCAAATGGCGTAACCAGTGCCCAGCTTGGCCTCACGCACGCTGTGCACGAGATTGAGCGAGCGGCCTCGGCCTTGGGTTGGGATCACGCCTCCACTGTTTACGCACTGGTACCCACGGGAGAGTTGTTGGCTTTGGAGGAACTCCCCGCGGACATGCGCGCACACCTCGAGGCCAGCTGGGACGGCACCGAGACCGCCCTCACTGCAGTCATTCAGGAGGATTTGCCTGGCGAAGATCTGGAGGAAACCCTCGCGCAACTGGGCTGGCCCGAGTCGGTTGCGGGCGCAGCAGTTGCCACCGAACGAGTGATGGTTCCGCCCGCCGTGCAGGAGCAGGCGCCCGCCGATCCGGTAGAGGCCGTCGAGTTCTTCGCTAATCACCCTGACCGGGACGAGGTCCGCATTGTTGCGGGCGTTCTCCGTACCGGCGAGTCCTGGTGTGCTGTGCGAGCCCGCTCGCATGATAACGATGATGAGGTCGCCGAAGGCACCAACCTCGTTCCTGGCCTGGTTGAAGCCTTGTTCACCACGTTCATGCCCGCCGAAGAGCGCCGGTCCGGAGGATGCGGTAGCGGCTGCGGCTGCGGGTCCGGAGGAGGCTGCGGATCCGGGAGCGGACAAGGCAGCGACGCTGGCTGTGGGGGCGGCGGCTGCGGCTGCTAACCTCCCGCTCTTGCGGCGGCTTCACACTTCTCGCGCTAGTTGTTCTACACTCCTCGCGCTAGTGAAGGTGCGTGAGGGAAACTGACCTGAAGCGACGTGAGAATCGCCGCTTCAGGTCTGAATGCTCGTCGGCAAGCGGAGACCTAGCTACCTCTGTGAGGGGAAGTGGCGGTTTTGCACGCTGAATCTGCCAGTTCCCCTCGGAATACCGCAAAACGATACGGCTTCAACCACATCCGTGAGGGGAAGCGCCTAATCAGCGCTCGGTTTTTGCCAGTTTGGGTCTGAATACTTGTAGATAAGTAATCGCCTTGCCACGTCTGTGAGGGGAAGAGCCTAATCGAAGCCGGGCACACGCCAGTTTGGGTCGGAATGGTGTACGCCGCAGGAACCCTGGGCCAGTGGGAGAGGACCCGAAGCGCCTTCATGCCCGGCGAAGGATCATTTGGCCTCGCACACCGGGTGATCGATAGTGGCTCCCTTCGAGATGGCCTGCACCGCCTCGCGTGCTTCCGCAAGCGTCGAAACCGGCCAGACCTCTAGGCCATCGGGGATGTTTCCCACCACCTCGTCGCAATTCGACTTCGGGGCAAGGAACCATTGGGCACCATCGCGCTTTGAACCGTACATTTTCTGCACAATGCCGCCGATTGGCTGCACCTCACCGTCATATCCGATCGCGCCGGTGCCCGCGATAATCGCACCGCCGGTCGAATCGCCGCCGGTGAACTTATCTATGATTCCGAGTGCGAACATCAAACCGGCCGATGGGCCGCCGACGTTCTCCAGGTGAATTGTTACGTCGACAGGTAGTTTCACGTCCGCGCTCAGGTAGATACCGAACCGAGAACCCATAAAGTCCGGCCCCGCCTCCTCAGGCAGATAGGTGCGCATAGCAAGGGTTTTCTTCTCACCGTTACGCAAGATTTCCAGTTTCACGGGTGTTTCTGGCGGGAGAGTCTTTGGAAGCGCGAACGGAACCGACGGTCGGTCAACCGCATGCCTCTCCCCATCCGGAGTGATG
This sequence comes from Actinomyces sp. HMSC065F11, assembly GCF_001813085.1. Taxonomy (NCBI): domain Bacteria; kingdom Bacillati; phylum Actinomycetota; class Actinomycetes; order Actinomycetales; family Actinomycetaceae; genus Actinomyces; species Actinomyces sp. HMSC065F11. The sequence continues at coordinate 106,653 of NZ_KV811482.1, read as the reverse complement.
ATCGCTTGGAGCACATCGCCCTCCTCGACCACACCCTCAGCGTGCGATCCCGATGTTGCGCCCGCAACCGTCATGGTCACGTCCACGTCGTAGCCGAGCTCCTCCAGCGCCACTGAGGCGGCGGTCGACTGCGAGGAGGTCATCTGGATTTTACTGAGCTCATCCAATTCTTCGCGGGTAAGGTCACGCGGATAGACCTCCTCCACCGGCCTTACATTGCTCGACGGATCTAGCTTCGCCAGTAGAAAATCCACGAGGGACACGTGTGCATCCGGACCGCCTAAACTCGACACAGTGACCATGCGTAGCTGCCCCTCGGACTGCTTCGCAACGTCGGGGGCGGCAATTTCGATTACAGGATCACCATTCATAGAACCGAGGACGTCGTACGTCGGCCCCGGAGACGTAATCACATACGGCATCGGAACCGCTAATGCAATGACCCCGACCAGAACTAACGCGCCTATTAGCGCACCCCACCGTCCGATTTTTCTACGGAGGGAACGCGCATGAGCAGGCCGATTCTCGCCGCCCTCGTTCATTTCCGAGGGAGCGTTGTAATACTCGATAGCCATGTGTTCCTCCAACCGGTCTAGCACTGTGTGGACCGCCGAAACCATTTTGCGCGAATGACTCGACCTTTTCCAAGTGTAAAGAGGCGCGGGGTCATTATGTGCGTGAGGGGAGCTGGCAGGTTCAGCCCCCAAAACCGTCACTTCCCCTCACGGATGCAGTTAAGTCTCTACTCACCAATGCGTATTCAGATACAAAGTGGTCGAAAAGGGAGTTTGATTGACCACTTCCACTCACGCAGCTGATTCCAACCAAGCGCTCCTTCGGCATTCAGACCGGAAGTGGCGGGTCTAAGCACGAAACCAGCCACTTCCGCTCACGCACGTGAATGCCATCTCATATCTTTAGTAATCTCGCGCACTACAGCCCACTTCCCCTCACGCACGTGAATGCCATGGTTCACTCCCCGGCAGTTACACCCCTTCTTCTCCACCACTTCCCTTCACGTATAGAATCAGTTCGCTACGGGCTAAACCGCTAAATACCAGCCAAAAACACCCTCATCCCACGCTCTCTCAGCGCGACATTTCAAAAGAGGCGGTAATTTGTAGGACATGAGTGAAAACAACCCGGACATGTTTGACTCGAACGATCACAGCAAGAGGTCGCCGTGGGAGGACATGCTACGAAGCATGCTCGGCAGTGAAGCTGCTGACGAGATGATAAAGGCGATGCGCTCTAGCGGCGTTGACCCCGCGTCGATGGGCGCCGGCATGAAGTTCCCCGGCACTCCCGAAGAGATGCGCTCGATGCTTGGGCAACTGAACTACATGATGAGTTCAAGTAGCGGTCCAATCAACTGGAAGATGGCCCATGAGATCGCCCGCCACCGCGCATGGGGGGACGGCGACTTGCAGATTTCTGCAGCGGAGGGCCAGCGTATCCGCCAAGCACTACAGGTTGGCGATTTGTGGCTGGATGCGGTTACGGATTTAACTCCTCCGCAAGGTGAACGCCACGCATGGCGCCGCTCTGACTGGGTGGACAACACCCTTGACACGTGGAAGCAGATGGTCGAGCCGGTTGCGGCGAATGCGGCGCGCGCCCTCTCGGATGCTTTGAAGCAGCAGATGGATCAGATGACGAATCAGGGAATCGGCGAATTGCCGGAGGGGTTGTCTGCCATGTTCACCCAGGCGCAACCCATGATGGAGCGTCTCTCCGCAGCGGTTTTTGCCGGCCAGATCGGCGAGGCCCTCGGTGGTCTCTCTCATGAAGCGTTTGGCTCAACCGATGTAGGCATTCCGTTAACCGATGGGGGTAGCACTGCCCTCGTTGTTCCTAATGTGAACTCCTTCGTGGATGGTCTGGATATCCCAACGGATGAGGTTTACCAGTTCCTCGCATTACGAGAGGTCGCGCACGCCAGACTGTTCCATTCCGTGTCCTGGTTGCGGTCAGAAATCTTGCAGTCCGTGCAGAACTACGCGGCCGAGATCCGTATTGATACGGATGCGATTTACGAGGCTGCCACTTCGATTGACCCGACAGACATGGCGGCACTCCAGGATGCGATGACGGCTGGGGCGTTCAACGGGGAGCCCACTCCCTCGCAGGAGAAGGCGCTTGAGGATTTAGAAACCCAACTTGCGCTCGTAGAAGGTTGGGTTGAGGTGATCACTCTCGAAGCTGGTCGCCCGTACCTGCCACACATTGAGCAGTTGCGCGAGTTGATGCGTCGCCGGCGCATTTCGGGCGGTGCCGCGGAGCAGATGCTTGAAAAACTGATCGGCCTTAAGTTGCGTCCTCGTCAGGCGCGTAATGCCGCGCAGCTTTGGCAGATTGTTTCAAGCGAACGAGGCCGCAGTGAGCGCGATGCGCTTTGGAATCACCCCGACTTTGCTCCAACGGCTACGGAGCTTGCCAACCCAGAGGCTTTCCTTCTTGCGCGTAAGCAAAAGGCCGACGCCGATGCAGACATTGACGCAGCTCTGGAACAGTTGTTGGAGGGCACCCTGGGCTGGGCTGAAGGACTTGAGCCGGGCCAAGATTCGGAGGGCGATGCAAAGCGCGTCGGCTCTCCCGATGCCGTTTCCGATGCGTCAGATTCTGATGCCAACGGATCAGGCTCTCAGGATAGAGGGTCAGTGTCTGGTGCTGAAGGGTCGGATTCGGATCATAGCCGGGATGGGTCCGCCGACGACTCCGGTGATGATGCTACCTCTCGCGATGACGAGGATCGGTAGCGAAGGCAATACCAGGCATACCTGACCTCCGGGGTTAGTTATGTTCTCTTAGAGGACGTTGATGCGCGAAGCTTCGGCGCCCTCGTCATCCGCCTTTTCACCGGCCTGGGCATCTCGACGGGAACTCTCCTATCCGTCCTGACATAGAAAATGTGGGAGCTAAGGCTCCCACATTTTTGAAGTTATGAAATGCTACATCGTGTTTACGATGAGTCCGATGTGCGTGTAGAAGTTCAAACAGCCAAACAGGCCGATCAGAATGCCGCAAATCATCCACAAACGCATCACGAGAGCCATCAGGCCGCCGCCCTTAGCTTCGCTGTTGGCCTCATTCGAAGCCCGGAAAACGCCAAACGGGAACAGCACGCAAGCCAGGCCGATGACGAAGAAGAAGACCGACATGAAGATTGCTTCAAACCAAGGCCAGGTAGCGAAGAAACCGGAGATTGGTTCCTGAGGCGGCGCAGTGAACAGCTTGTACATGACGCCGGCCAGGGAAATACCCCAAAGCCCCAAGCCCAAACCACCCGCGAAGATGGAAAGTGGTTTAGCAGTACTTAGCAGATCTGAGTAAGCGTCCTGAGACTCCATAAGGTCATTACGACGCTTCCAAAGGTAAAAACATGCGAAGATCAGCAACGCACCGAAACCGAGGCAGGTCTCACCGAAGATGATGTTGTCGTACGCGAAGCCTCCAGCGGCTAGTGGCCAAGTAGTGGTCATGTGGAAACCGGTAGTCACCAGAATCAGCCCAAGAGCACCGAATGCCATCGAGTAGCCATCAGCCTTAAACGGCTTGCCCTCCAGCGACTTCCTCAAGTCCCCCAGCATCATCGCCAAAGCGATCAGCGCAGCACCTGCTGCCACCGCCATAATCGTGTTGTATGTCGGCATAGCCGACCAGTCGATCATGCCAGGGCTCTCAACGCCCCAAAAGAACTCATCCATGATGCCTCCTACAAAAACGTCTATTTAACGGATGATCTCCGTAATCAACATTCAATAGTAGCCCGGAAAATTAAAAACTGTGAATGCCCTATGAATTATCGGCGCCTATGGATAGGAGAGAAAATTTACTAAACCGGATGGCGATCTCTGGATCTGTCAAGAACCCTCCAGGAAACCTCGATCAGCCCGACGCACATAGCTCCGACAACCGCCCCGAGGATAATCACCTGAATATTGCTCGTGTCGAGCTTCAACAATGGATGCAGAACTCGGAAAGCAACAATTGCGCCGTAAGCGAGATAGGCGGCAAAGCTAAGACAGATTCACCAACAGTTATAGGGACGCGCTACAATCTTTGGGCTCTTTAACCGCCAGTTCACCTCTGAATACCGCAACGCGGCTCAACTGCAACCACGTCCGTGAGGGGAACTGTCCAAATGGCACCCCGTTTTGGCCGCTTTGGGTCTGAATACCATCAAGAGTCGAAACCTCCTCACCGCATCCATGAGGGAAAGCGGCAAATTGGAGACTGCTTTCGGCCATTTTGGGTCTGAATCACGCACGAGGCGGTGGCTGCAGCTACATCTGTGAGGGGAACTGTACAAACAGCACCCCGTTTTGGCCGCTTTGGGTCTGAATCGATGAAAGAGCAGGTTTTCCACAGCGGCGGCTCACCCCTGGACCCTGCCATCACATTCTGGAATCGTGAACCCTATAGAAAGACATAAGCCCGGTCAACCTGCTGCCCGGTTGCCACAAGTAGATCCCCACGCGGATCCAAGGAGGAGCAATGCAGCTTCGTGAAGGAACAGCCGTTTTTGTTCGCGCGAACGGAGACGTACAAGTTGGCATGGGGCCAGCGAGCACAGTGCTCACCGGTCTTGAACCCGTAGAGCAGTCCTACTTACAGAGTTTGAAGTTCCACTCGTCCAACACAGCCACACATGCACGCGCGAAGAAGCGCAACATTTCTGAAGCTCGCGTCCAAAAGCTTGAAGATCTACTAAAACAGCGCCATCTAACCCAGCTTGCCGCAGAGGTGCAGTCAACCAGTGACAGTAAGCGACTAATGCGAAGAGATGGCACCACCAATGCCCTCGGCAAACGCGAGCAGATCCGCGTTGACATAGTGGCGCACAGTTGTGGCGATCCCACACAGTTCCTCAAGATGAGGACCTATTTGTCAGCCCTCGTGGAGTCGCTTCGCGGCGCGTCGATCAAACGACTTGACCTGCGGTATTTGGGCGATGACATGGGTAATTCTTCGCGCACAACGTTAAATCGGAGTGTCGGTCTGGGCAAGCCGTTGGCATCTGAACCACATCTCATTATTGCGTTGTTCGCGAGGGCATCGTCATACTCGCTGATCCGTGAGTGGCAGGATTCGGGTATCCCGTTACTATCAGTAATTTTTAACGAGGATAATGTCCAGGTTGGCCCATTTGTCCGCACGGGCGGATCCCCGTGTCTGGAGTGCGTGGACCGCAACTTACGCGACGTCGATGAGGAGTGGCCCGCGTTGCAGGTTCAGTGTCGCCATCAACCATTTCCGAGCCTCTCCCCTGACTTGATAGCAGCCTCGGCAATGATGACGGCGCGCCTGGTGGCGAACGAGATTGACGGTTACGGTTTACCGCCGGGTGAGGTGCGGTTCATTGACGAGAATTTTGTTGTGGATAGATTCAGCTGGCCGATCCACCGCGAATGCTCATGCACTGGCCTACCTGCCAGTGTGAAGGTTCCGGTGCGGAAGCAATCGGATCACGAATAAAAGGATAAGTCAGCGAAATGGAGGAAACACGCTAGTGCTGCAGTGGGAGCGCAAAGCAGGTTTTCGCCCCCGCCTCCTGGCGAGCGCCGAGGCTGCAGCAACAAAGCGGCGCTTCCCCGGACGCATAAACAAAGCGGCCCTCACCCGCGTTTCATTCCCCCGCGAAGTCCCGAATAATCTTCAGAACATTGGCGCCGTACTTTTCGCTCTTAGTGGCTCCAATACCGGGGATTGTCCGCAGTTGAATCAGCGTTTCGGGTTTCGCGTCGGCTATGGTCATAAGCGTGCGGTCGGTGAATATGGTGTACGCCGGTTTAGAGATCTCCCGCGATAGTTGCAAGCGCCATTGTCTGAGTTCTTCGAATAGACGCTTTACATCTTCGGGAGCGTCGGCAAGCTCGTCTTTCAACTTGGGAGCGACACGTTTAGGCTTGATGGGTTTGTACTCTTCAACGGGCCAAATCGAGTCGAGGAATCTCGAGTTCTCACGCGTCTTATTTCTGCCTGCTCCGCGCGATTTGGCGTAGGAAACCACGAGGTGCGTTTTTGCTCTGGTCACTCCCACATAGAGCAAACGCCGCTCCTCCTCAATCGCCTCCGGTGTTTTTGCAAGCGAGATGGGAAGTAAACCCTCGGATGTACCCGCGAGGAAGACGGCTTCCCATTCCAGGCCTTTCGCGGCATGTAGTGATGAGAGGGTGACGCCAGAAATGGTGGGGGCCAGCTGAGCTTCGGCTCTTTCATTGAGCTCTTGCACAAACTCGGCAAGCGGCAAATCTTCTCGCTCAATGGCAAGGTTCACGAGGGCGTCGAGACTCTCCCATTTTTCTCGTACCGCGCCTTGTCCTGATGGAGGTTTCACCGTCCAGCCCAGCCCGGAAGCAACATTCTTGACTGCTTCGACGGTGTTCTCTTCAAGACCCAGCCCGCTAGCGTCCACCTGTTCTGGTTTACCGGGTGCGTCTAGATTTCCTGCCTCGTTCCCTCCTCCAGAATTCGTGGCAGCACCGGGCAGGTTAATGCGTACCAGCTGACGCAGGATCACCATCGCGCGTCGAATTTCTTCGCGTTCAAAGAACTTCTCTCCCCCGCGAATGATGAAACCTATGCCGGCGTCCGCGAGCGCTTGTTCGAAGGCTTCGGATTGCGCATTAGTGCGGTAAAGGATCGCTATGTCTTGAAGTGGTACGCCGTCTTCTGTTAGGGATTTGATGTGGGCGGCGATACCGGCTGCTTCGGATTGGTCGTCGGCGTAGGAGACGAAAGACACGGCCGGCCCTGAGGGGCGCTGCGATTTGAGTCGAACGGCGCCTTCGGGCATGCCTTTGCCCGCAGCGGTATCTCTACGTCGGGTATTCGCGGCTCCTTCGAGGACTTTGTTAGCAATGGAAACGATTTGCGGCGTGGAGCGGTAGTCTCGGTTGAGTTGCACGCGCCGCGCTCCAGGATGGTATTTTTCGAAATTTACGAGGTAGGCCGGGTCTGCTCCGGCGAAGGAGTAAATTGTTTGGGCTACGTCTCCTACTACGCAAACATCGTGCCGGCCGCCAAGCCATTCTTGGAGGAGTGCGAATTGAAGAGCTGAGACGTCTTGGAATTCATCGACAACGAAGTTGCGGTATTGGGATCGCACGGCTCGCGCGATATCGTCGCGTTCCTGAAGAAGGCCTGTTAGCAGAAGGAGGACGTCTTCGAAGTCGATGACGCCCCGCTCGTCTTTGGAATCTTCGTATGCGGCCAGCAGGTTTGCCATGGTTTCGAGGTCGAGGTCGGCGGGCGCTTCGCGTAGCTGCGTTGTGGCGGCGTCAACGTACGCGTCGGGCCCGATCATGGAGACTTTTGCCCATTCAATCTCTGCGGACATGTCGCGAATTGCGGTCTTGTCTATGGACAGCCCCAGGCGTCTGGCGGCGTTGGCGACGATGGGTGCTTTGTAGTCCATGATGGGCCGCATGGGCCCGCCAATGGCTCGGGGCCAGAAGTAGCGAAGTTGGCGTAGTGCGGCAGAGTGGAAAGTTCTGGCTTGTGCGCCGGGCACGCCCAGGTCTCGTAGCCGCGTGCGCATCTCGGCGGCTGCGCGTTGGGTGAAGGTGACAGCGAGGACGGATGCCGGATCAAACGCGCCTATAGCACTGCCGTATGCAAGCCTGTAGGTGATGGCACGGGTTTTACCGGTTCCGGCGCCGGCCAGCACGGATAGCGGCCCGGTAACTTGCATGGCCACTTGGCGTTGCTCCGGGTCAAGTGCTTCAAGTAGGGCGTCTGGATTTTGTCCCAATCTGCTTTACCTCCTGTCCTTAACCATTATGCGTTAGGGGACGGACATCAAATTGTGGGCGCGTTGGTTGTGGATTGCAAAACTTACCTAATTCGCGTGGTTTTCCCGGTTTTCAGGCCGGTGGATGACGGTTTGAGCGAGTGACCACACGATGGTCAAGGTGTTCCTTGTTGCCCTGGGTTGCGCAGGGGGTGGCTACTCGGGGCAGAGGAAACCAAAGCCGCTGTCAGGCTTGGGTTGCGCCTGCTCGCCAAAGCGGCGCGCCCCGTAACAGGGTTACTCGTCGCCGGGCAGGGGCTGTCCGTACCAGTGGCGGATGATGGCGCGGGCGATGGAGATGGGGCCGGGTGCTTCGATCTGCCCGTTTTTGAGGGCGGCACCGTATTCTTCGCGCGTGTACCAGCGGGCCCAGTCGATCTCGACTCCGTCCACAGTCGGTTCCAGCCCGGCTCCGTCCACAACCCGCGCACGGTAGCCGAGCATGAGGGACCGGGGGAAGGGCCATGCTTGGGATGCGACGTACTCGATCCGGTCTACGCGTAGTCCAACTTCTTCTAGTGTTTCTCGCGCGACGGTCTGTTCGGGTGCTTCGCCCATTTCCATGAATCCGGCAACTAGGGAGGCGTATGTTGGCCGCCACCTCGTGTTGTGCGCTACCAGAATGCGATCGTTTTGATCATGAATCGCAACGATTATTGACGGGTCGGTGCGCGGGTATTCGATGCGCGCACAGCCCAGACATTTGCGCTCCCACCCTGCGGCTGCGTAGATTGTGCGCTCGCCGCAGCGCGCACAAAAAGCGCCATTGTCGTGCCAGTTTGCCAGCCCGGAGCAGGTTGCCAGCAGTTGCACATCCGTTGGGTCAAGGTGGGTATTTTGACGCAGGTCGGCATATCCGTCACTGTCGGTGGGGTGTAGTTGAATACCGAGGAGGGCCGCGCGGCCCTGCGCTCCCAGAAAGAAAACTCGTTTGATCTGGTGCGGATCCACGCCGTCGAGGCCGTGCCTTGCTCCGCCTTGAGAGTTGGGGATGAACCGGCCTCGTTCACTGATCAGGTAGGCAAAGGTGGTTTCAACTTGGAGGTCGCCGCAGTGTTGCGCAATGGTGTCGTACATTGTTTTGGCGGGGATTTCGCGTTTGGCGACTGCTCGCGGGTCAATGAATGGGCGCGCATAGGTGCAGGGGTCCCAGTTGCCTTGTGAGAGCGGTAGTGGCATGTTCATGTTTCCACGCTATTACGCGGTACGGTTGAAGTATGAGTGATTCGAAGAATGTTTCAATGGTTAGGCATGATGGGCGCGCTCTTGACGAGCTTCGTCCAGTTAAGGTTCAGCGCGGCTGGATTGATAATGCGGAGGGTTCTTGCCTGATCGAGTTTGGTAATACTCGCGTGCTTTGTGTGGCGTCTTTGACTGAGGGCGTGCCGCGCTGGCGCACGGGTAGTGGCGAGGGCTGGGTAACCGCCGAGTATGCGATGCTCCCGCGTGCAACCTCGTCGCGTTCGCAGCGTGAGTCTGTGCGCGGCAAGATTGGGGGCCGTACGCACGAGATTTCCCGTCTTATTGGCCGCAGTATGCGCGCGGTTGTGAACACGGCGGCTTTGGGTGAGAACACGATTGTTCTTGACTGCGATGTTTTGCAGGCCGATGGGGGCACTCGTACCGCGTCAATTACGGGTGCTTTTGTGGCGCTTTCCGACGCGATTAGCTGGGGACAAAAGAAGGGTTTGATCGCGCCTGATAAGGCAAATCGTAAGGTGTTGTCGGATTCGGTTTCGGCTATTTCAGTAGGCATTATCGATGGCGTGCCAATGTTGGATTTGCCGTACGAGGAGGACGTGCGCGCTGATACGGATATGAATGTGGTGATGACCGGGTCGGGTAAGTTCATTGAGGTGCAGGGCACGGCTGAGCACGCCCCGTTTGACCGAGGTGAGCTTGACCAGCTACTTGGTTTGGCCCAGGTTGGCTGTGAGCAGCTGCGTGATATCCAGTTGGCTGCGTTAGCTGAGGAACTGTAACGGTTCAACGCGAAGTTGCAGGCGCCCAAAAAGGAAAATAAGCGCCCTGCCGAAGATCGTTAGAAGCTGGAAACAAATTTGCAGGAGGCAAGACAATGCCGGATTTCAAGCTGGTTTTGGCTACTGGGAACAGGCATAAGGTGGATGAGCTACTCGCAATCCTCACTCCCCTGATGCCTGCGCTCACGGCGGATCAGATTGCCACTACTCGCGATTTTGATGTGCCGGAGCCAGTTGAAGACGCGACCTCGTTCGAGGGCAATGCTCTCATTAAGGCGAGGGCGCTGGCTGCGGCAACGGGTCTGCCTACGGTTGCTGATGATTCAGGCCTGGCCGTGGATATTTTAGGCGGTGCACCGGGGATTTTCTCCGCTCGTTGGGCGGGCCACCACGGCGATGACGCGGGGAATCTGAACCTCTTATTGGGGCAGTTACACGACGTTCATGCCGAGCATCGAGGCGCCCAGTTTGTGTGTGCTGCCGCGCTAGTAATGCCGGGTGGAAGTGAAACGGTTGAGGTTGGGGTTATGCGCGGCACGCTCCTTGACGAGCCGCGTGGCCACAATGGTTTTGGCTACGATCCGATCTTCGTACCGGAGGGCATGAGCCAGACAAATGCGCAGCTTGCCCCGGAACAAAAAAATAAGATTTCGCATCGGGCTAAGGCGTTCACGGCCCTTGCACCGCGAATCGTTGAGGCCCTCAAAAGCTAACTAAAACAGGGATTTCTGCGCTTCAGCGCCGTTACTCCGCCCCAGGTGTGCTTAGCTTCATTGGGCCCTGCCCGCCGTGCGGCAGATCCTTACAGCGAGTAGGTCGCTCCCGCGTATGCGGTGGAGATCGCGCCGTCCCACTCCTCACGTGCCTCCGCGATGACGATCTTCGGGTCGGTCCAGGGTTGAATGTGGGTGAGGACGAGCGACTCCACGCCTGCCTCGCGCGCGATTTTCGCGGCTCTCCCGCCCGTTAGGTGGATGCCTCGGGCGGCGTCGGCACGGGTGAAGCCAGCCTCAGACAGAAGTAGGCTGACCCCGTTCGCCATTTCTTGAATGCTGTCGCAGGTGTCTGTGTCTCCGGTGTAGGCGAGCTCCACGCGGCTCGAAGGATCGCCCTCGGAGGGGCCTTCCACGCGGAATCCAAACGCGGGAACAGTGTGGTTAGCCGCGTACGGCGTGATGGTGAGAGGGCCTACTCGAAGCGGTTCTCGGTCGGCCAGTTGCACCGGCACGAACTCTTTCTCATAGGTCTCGTCAGGCGCGTACCCGTCAATGCCGCGCACCCGATCCATCATCCCCTCCGGCCCGGCAAGTAACAGGGGCGGTAGCGGCCCGGTGGGATACCAACGCCTGTGCACCTGTAGCGAAATCACGTCTCCCATGTGGTCGGCGTGCAGATGTGAAAACAGGACGGCGTCTAGCTTCCGCGCGTCAATGTAGCGCCACAGCGCACCAAACGAGCCGGGCCCAAGGTCCATCATTACGTTCCACGTGCGCACTTGACCAGTGTCGGGGTCTGCTCCTCGAGCTTGTACCAAGTATGAGGACGCCGCAGAGTACGGCCCCGACATGGAGCCGGTGCATCCAACTACGGTTAGCCTCACGAGTGCACCTCCATGCGCGAAATATCTCCCACCTGCGGGCCGAGAAAACGCTTAGCCAGAGGGGCAAACTTGCGCTCATCTCCGGTCACATAAAACTCCGGGACGGGCTCACCTAGGTCCGGATCGCGTAGCTTATCCTCTTCAACGAGACGGCGGTAAACGTCGCGAGCCGCGGACTCTGACGAAGACACGAGCTGCACGTCCTCCCCCATCACATAGGAGATAGCACCTGTCAGTAGCGGGTAGTGCGTGCACCCGAGCACCAGGGTGTCAACGTCGGCCTCTTTAATTGGCTCTAAGTATTCGCGCGCAACTTCCAGAACTTCATCGCCGGTAGTGATGCCAGCTTCAGCGAATTCAACAAACTTAGGGGCTGCTTGTTGCACTATTTCGAGGCCGGGAACAGCCGCGAGCGCATCCAGATAGGCACCGGATGTGACTGTGGCTTCGGTACCAATGATTCCAATACGGCCAGTTCGGGTTGTGCGGGCCGCTCGGCGGGCGGCCGGTTGGATAACTTCAACCACGGCGATGCCGGCGTCAACTTCATACCTTTCACGCGCGTCCCGAAGCACGGCAGCCGATGCCGTATTGCACGCAATTACAAGCATTTTCACGCCGCGCTCGGCTAAACGGTCCATGACGTCCAGCGCGAGTTCGCGCACGTAGGCAATGGGTTTTGTACCGTACGGCGAATGCGCTGTGTCACCAACGTAAAGGATCTGTTCACCCGGCAGTTTATCCATTACCGCGCGGGCAACAGTTAGGCCTCCTACGCCGGAGTCAAGTATGCCGATTGGAGCGGAATCCATAGTTTAGAGGTTACTAGCAGAATCTCCCTCTTGGACGGCCTGAAGTAGTGAATCTTGCCACCAAGACACTAGTACAAACACGAGGCCCACAAGCTCTTCAGCACTAATCTTGCGCGGCTTAGCAGAATCGTGAGCGAGGAGTGCGGCGGCGCGCTCGTACCAGTATTGTGTGTCATCAGGAGAATTCACCTCGAGGCGACCAGCGAGAACTAGTCGAAGATCATTGAGGCCGGACAGCCACTGCCACACGTCCTCACGCTCGATGGTGAACGTGCGCGATTCGCTGGCGGCTAACTCGGCGAGTTTTCGGCCGATTATCTGCAGACGTTCCGTCTTGAGCGTGCGCAGAGCATCCTCGGTGAGGGCACGCAGGTTGCTCGCTTCTCCGGGATCGCTACTCATCGAGGGCAGGAGGATCTTCAGCGTCGGATCATCGGGCTCATCACGCTCATCCTCTGATAGAAGAGCGGATAACAAAGGTTCTTGGGTGGGCGCGTCGAGGATGAGGATCGTCTCGCCAAGCAGGGTCTGCATTAAGACAGCTACGTCCTCGTCAATCGTTGTTTCGTAGCCGCCGGGCGTGGATCTGAATTCGCTAAGTAGCATTAGTCGCAGGCTCAATAGTGGCTTTAAGGCCGTAGGAATGCATTGCGTAAACGTCGGCTTCCATGCGTTCGCGAAGGCCGGTTGAAACGATCGCTTTACCGGTTTGGTGAACTTGAAGCATGAGGGCACGGGCGCGACTTTCGGTATAGCCAAAATGGCGCCGAAATACGCCAACGACGTACGCTTGCGTATTGATGGGGTCATCCCACACCACGGTGCACCACTGCGCGTGGTTTTCGCGCGTAGTGGCGGCATCAGCCCTGACGCGGGTGGTGGTTGTGGGAGTTGCACTCATGTTTTCAGCCTAAGAGATTGAGGCGTGCAAAGTGCCGGTTTGGGGATAAACTCGACTTATGCCTGCTTCTACATCTACAGCACTGTTAACCGACATGTACGAGCTCACTATGCTGGACGCCGCTTTGAAAGCGGGAACAGCGGAGCGTAAGTCCGTTTTTGAACTTTTTGGGCGGCGTTTGCCCGCAACGCGCAGGTTTGGCGTGGTTGCGGGTACAGGCCGAATATTGGAGGCGCTGGAGCGCTTCACTTTCTCTACCCATCAGATCGATTACTTGCATAAGAACAAGATCGTGTCTGATGTGGCGTTGGACTATTTGAAGGATTTCCGCTTTTCGGGCGACATTTTTGGGTATGCCGAGGGCGAAGTTTACTTTGAGGGTTCTCCCCTGCTGACCGTTGAGGGTACGTTTGCCGAGGCCGTGCTTTTGGAAACGCTTGCTCTGTCAATCTTGAACCATGACTGTGCGGTTGCCTCTGCCGCCTCGCGTATGACGATCGCAGCACATGGCCGCCCGTGCGTGGACTTCGGGGCACGCAGGACGCATGAGCGCGCCGCTGTTTCAGCCGCCCGCGCCGCTGTTATTGCAGGGTTTGTGGGTACTTCAGATCTGGAGGCCGGCATCCGCTACGGAATCCCTACCGTTGGCACGTCCGCACACTCGTTCACGCTTTTGCACGACTGCGAGGAAGATGCGTTCCGCTTCCAAATTCAAAGCCTTGGCCCTTCGACCACGCTCCTCGTGGACACTTACGACATTTTTGAGGCGGTGGAGCGGGGTGTGAAGCTCGCTCGTGAGATGGGCGGCGAGCTTGGCGCAGTCCGCTTGGATTCGGGCGATCTTGTGGCCCTGGCATTTAAGGTTCGCGGACTGCTCGATTCGCTGGATGCGAAGTCCACTAAGATCACGGTGACAAACGACCTCGATGAGTACGCGATTGCCGCCCTCGGTGCCGCTCCCGTGGATTCGTACGGTGTAGGCACAAAGATGGTGACGGGTTCAGGTGTTCCCACCGCCGCCCTCGTCTACAAACTTGTTGCGCGCGAAGATGGCGCCGGCAACATGGTGAAGGTGGGGAAGAAGTCCGCGTCAAAGTCCACAGTTGGTGGTCGCAAGATCGCGGGCCGCATTAGGGATGAGGAGGGATACGCCTCCGAAGAGCTAATCGTTGCCGGTGGAACCGTGCAGGAGGCACACAAGATTTTGGAGGCGGAGGGGGCTCGTCCGCTGCAGATTCCGCTGGTTACGGGCGGACAGATCCGTTCGGAGCTATGGGGGCCTGGCGCGCTGGAGGCGGCCGCGGAACGCCACCGCCAGTCGCGCAACGAGTTGCCGTACGCCGCGTGGCGCCTGTCGGCTGGCGAACCGGCTATCCCCACCAGGATGGTCAAACTCGACGACTAGCCCAGCGTTTGGAGGGATAGCCCCTCAGAAGGGGCACTCCCGCATGGAAGTTTGGTGGCGGCCGCGTTTGGCCGCCACCACTCGTTTATGAAGGAAACCGCCCCCTTGGGCGGTTTCCTTTTCAGGCTTGTTTCTCTATCAGAGATTGATCGGCTTGGTTACTCGTTACCGTCGGAGTAGGGCCAGTTGGGTCCGTGTGCCCCCATTTCGTCGCGCAGGGCTTTGCAACGCGGACAGACTGGGAACTTGGATGGGTCCGACATGGGGATCCACACTTTGCCGCACAGCGCGATCACGGGTTGCCCGGTGATCAAAGACTTGGTTACGCGGTCGCGACGCACGTAGTGAGCAAATCGGTCACCATCACCTGGAGAGCGTTGCTCTTTAGTTTCGGTTCGCTCCAGCACCGAAGTGCTGGTTGAGCGCGAGGGCGCGCTTGGCGCCTGCGGCTGGTCTGGCGCATCCAAGTTGAGGCTGAACATACCTCTAGTTTAGGTAGTTTCCAGCCCCTGATCCACCGCCGCCCGCCAACACAACGATTCAGACCCAAACTGCCGTAACGGTATTCCGACCCAAAGCGGCAAAAACCAGCAACCAAATCGGCACTTCCCCTCACGCACGTGATTCCAGGAGCCACCCGAAACGGTATTCCGACCCAAAGTGGCAAAAACAGGCCCCAGAACCGGCACTTCCCCTCACGGACGTGGTTTTAGACGCCACCCGAAACAGTATTCCGACCCAAAACACCCAAAACAGGCGCCAGAACCGGCACTTCCCCTCACGCACGTGGTTCTAGAGGCCCCGCTCGCGCGCCTCGAACCCCCGCCTGGCTTAGAGCACATAAAAGGGCGTGCAGGGCAGAACTTGAAAAGTTCGCCTGCACGCCCCTCTAGTTAGCTTAGAAGTTAGCTGAGTAGTAGTTATCCCAGTCTTCACGGTAGTTGGAGGCAAGTTCAAGCTCGGAAGCCGCTTCCTCATCTACAAGCACGTAGACGAAGGGGTGGAGCTGGAGCACGGACGCCGGCCAGCGCGACGAAATACCGCCCTCAACCATTTCGCGGATTGCACGCGCCTTACCCTTACCCTGAGCAAACAGGATGATCTTGCGCGCTTCGAGGATGGTGCCAAGGCCCTGCGTCATGGCGCTGGTAGGCACCTGGTCAATGTCTCCATCAAAGAAACGGGCATTGTCGCGGCGCGTCTGGTCGTGAAGGTACACAACGTGGGTGCGCGATGCGAGGGAATCTCCCGGCTCGTTGAACGCAATGTGACCGTCTGAACCGATGCCGAGAACCTGGAAGTCAACTCCCCCAGCTTCGCGAATGGAAGCGTCATATTCGGCGGCAGCGGCGTTGAGGTCCGCGGCAAGCGCGTTCGGAGTGTTTACCGCTCCCTCAGCGAAATCAACCTGGTCGGTAAATTCGCGGTGAATGAAGTTCACGTAGCTTTCCGGGTGTCCAGCTTCGAGGCCGATGTACTCGTCAAGAGTGAAAGCGCGGCACTGAGCGAAGCTGATCTTGCCTGCCTGGTGGCGTGCGATGAGTTCCTTGTACAGAGGCAAAGGGCTAGAACCCGTGGCCAAACCAATTACTGAATCAGGCTTGTCTTTGAGTGCCGATTCGAGAATATCGGCGCCGACTTTACCAATAGCTTCGTTGTTTGGAAGAATTGCGATCTTCATTCGTTTTCCTTAACTAGATTGGTTAGCGTAGCCAAGCTACGCATTAGATTATATGCACCCTCACTTGGGTAGATTGATTAGGAAGAAGAAAAGTGGCGAGGTTATCCCCGCCACTTTGTTTGGTTCGCTTCATGCGATGCTTACTTCTGGACAGCCTTCTTGAGGGTGGAGCCAGCGGAGATCTTCACGCCGAAGCCAGCAGGAATCTGGATCTGCTCGCCGGTCTGCGGGTTGCGACCGGTGCGGGCAGCGCGCTCAACACGCTCGACGGAGAAGAGGCCGGTTACCTTGACGGGCTCGCCAGCGGACAGGGACTCAATCAGGACTTCCTGGAATGCGGCTAGGGCAGCGTCAGACTGAACCTTGGTGAGGTTAGCCTTCTCGGCGATCTTAGCGACAAGCTGAGTGCGGTTTACGGACATGTTGGAACCTTCCGGTAGAAAACCAATATGAACAGTTACGAGCGAGTTTCGCTCTAACACCCACACACTAAGGCTTTAAGGGCGTGTTGTCAGCTTGAAACAGCGAGTTTTGAGCGTTTTGGGGTAATTTCCCACATTTTTTAGCCGTATTTTTACGCACGTTAAAAATCGTGTTAGGATCGCAAGTTTTGCGCGTGTTCATGGGCTTCCCGCGGGTGTTTTTAGATTTTGGGCAGATTATTCGGGCGCCGGTGCTTCTAGCCGAGCCAGAGGGTTGTTTTGTTCTGTATTGTTTGCCCTACTCCGTGTTTTAGAGTTGAGAGGCAAGCATAGAAAGGATGATGATGCGTATACCTTCTGCGTTGGATCGCGTAACGGATGATTTTGTAGCAAGTCTTATTGGTTTGGTTCCGGAAGTAGCGATTGGCATGGGTGCGCCTTTCGCGGACAGGACAATCTCGGATTTTTCTCCCGAGGGCGCCGCGGAGCTTGCACAGCTTTATAGGCACACGCTTGAAAATGTTGCCAGCGTGCAGGATGAGGACGAGGTTGATTCGGTTACTCGCAAGGCTTTGGCGTGGGATTTGGGTAACCAGCTGGAGTTGTTCGAAGCCGGTTTAGCAGTTGGCGAGCTGAACAATATCGATTCGCCGGTGCAGGCAATCCGCGACCCGTTTACATTGATGCCAATGGAGACCGCGGAGCACTGGGATGACTTGGTTCGGCGCGTGCAGGAGGTTCCCCAGGCGTTCAGCTCTTATAAGCGTGGTCTTGAATGGGCGATTGAGGCCGGGCGTGTCCCCACGAGAGCGCAGGTTGAGTTCGTGCTTGGCGACCTGGCGGCCCAAGGCGGCGCGCAGGATCCCTATGGCAGGTTATTGAAGGAGTTCAATGCTTCGAGCGTGGCCAGCGATACGGGGCTGCACAAGAGACTGGAGGAAGCCGCACGGAGCGCACAGGCTGCAACGCGTGATTTCAATACTTGGCTTAAACAAAAGGTAGCTCCGGTTGCAACTAATCGCGATGCGGTTGGACGAGAAGAGTACATCCTGAAGTCTGCTCACTTCTTGGGCAAAAAGATTGATCCAGAAGAAACGTATGAGTGGGCACTGGAGGAACTGCGCGATATTCACGCCCAGCAAAAGGCAATCGTCGAGGAGCTTTACGGACCTTCGGTGACGGTAAGTGAAGCGTTTGAGAAGTTGAATAACGATCCGGCTCACCAGGTTCACGGAGTGGACGGGCTCCAGCGTTGGATGCAGGAGACCTCGGACGAGGCGGTGGAGTACTTGTCGGGTCGTCATTTCACGGTGACGGACCAGATGCGCCAGTTGGCGGCGAAGATTTCACCAGCCGGCGACGGAGGCATTTTCTATACTCAGCCAACGGATGATTTTTCCCGGCCGGGAACGATGTGGTGGGCTGTGCCGCCGGGCGTGGAGGTGTTCCACACTTGGCAGGAGAAGACAACCGTCTACCATGAGGGCATGCCGGGCCATCACATGCAGCTTGGCCGGGCAGTGTCTTTGAAAGACACGCTTAACACGTGGCGCCGCCAGTTGTGCTGGTTCTCCGGTCACGGTGAGGGGTGGGCCCTGTATGCCGAACAGTTCATGGATGAGCTCGGATTCTTAAAGCACCCTGCTGAGCGGCTCGGCATGCTGGATGCGCAAAGACTACGCGCCGCACGAGTCCTCGTGGATATTGGCGTTCACCTGGGTCTTGAAAGGCCTTCAAACGCTTACCTGTCTTCTATTGGCATTTGCAACGCCGCATACGAGGATGCCTTGAACTCCTCCCCGTACTTAGACCTCGGTAAACCTGACACAGCAAAAGGCGTGTGGGATCGCAACGACCTGTGGGCATTTATGAGCTTGAATGTGGCTATGGATCCGAAGTTCCTAGAGTTCGAGACCACCCGCTACCTGGGTTGGGCAGGGCAAGCATCTTCTTACAAGGTGGGCCAGCGGGTCTGGCAGGATCTGCGTAGCAAGTGGTTGTCCGCGCCGACTGCACAAGCGGCTCAGAGCAGGTCCAGTCACACGCGTTTGCGCGAGTTCCACGACACTGCGCTTGCACTTGGCGGCCTTCCACTCGCCGTGCTTGAGGACGTGATGAGCGGTGAGTGAATCCCCAGCCCGTTCTCTTGGCAATCACGGGGAGGCCAGCACTGTCCTGGTGCTGGCTTCGGCATCACCCGCGCGGGCCAAAACGCTTCGCGCGGCGGGCATCGAGCCACTTATCCGCGTGTCGAATGCGGATGAAGACGCCGTCCTCGCCCAGTTTGAGAACTCGGGGTCCGCTAATCAGGCGGCGCAAAAGGTCATGGCCCTAGCGAAGGCGAAGGCCGGGTCAGTAGCTCAGGCACTTAGCGCAACTGAGATCTTCGAGTTCGCACGCCAGCAAGGAATGCCCGCCCCGTCCTCGGCAATCGTGGTTGGCTGCGATTCAATGCTGGAGGTAAACGGTGCGCTGGTTGGCAAGCCTCATTCCCCTGAGGTGGCGGCGCGTCGCATTCGCGAGCTTTCACGCAATGACGTGGTGTTGCATACTGGTCACGCGATCACGGCACTACACATAGATCATGATTCGGCCGTCTCGCGAGGAAGCTCGAACGGTAGCCCAACCGGATTAACGGTTCTGGAGACTCGCTATGACTCGTGTGCTACTACGGTTCATTTCGGCGAGCTTGATGAAGATGAGATCCGCGCTTACGTGGCCACGGGAGAACCTTTGGAGGTTGCCGGAGCATTCACTATTGATAGCCTCGGTGGCCCGTTCATTGAGGGAGTGACTGGCGATCCCCACTCGGTGGTTGGAATCTCACTTCCCCTGCTGCGCCGAATAACGAAAGAGCTCGGCGTTTTTTGGCCTAGCCTGTGGAACAGGTAGGGCGGCTACCGCAATACGCAGATAGGGGGTGGGTTGGACCGAGAACCGGTCCAACCCACCTCCTGCTTAGTAGCTTCGTGAGTGAGCTTTAGTTGCTCTTGCGAAGGCGGTTGCGGAGCGGAATGTATTCGCGCTCGGTTTCACCAACGTAAACCTGACGCGGCCGGCCAATGCGGCCCTCCGGGTCGCGAGCCATCTCCCTGTACTGAGCAATCCAGCCGGGCAGGCGGCCCATGGCGAACAGCGGGGTGAACATCTTGGTTGGGAAGCCCAAAGCCGAGTAGATGAGCCCCGTGTAGAAGTCGACGTTCGGGTAGAGCTTGCGCTCAACGAAGTAGTCGTCGTTTAGAGCCATTTCTTCAAGCTCCAACGCGATGTCCAAAAGCTCGTCCTGCTTACCCAGGCGCTCCAAAACATCGTGGGCCGCGCCCTTGACGATGGCGGCGCGCGGGTCATAGTTCTTGTACACGCGGTGACCAAAGCCCATGAGGCGGACGCTCGAAGACTTGTCCTTGGCCTTCGCTACGAAGTCCTTCACCGTCATGTCCGAGTCGCGAATCTCCGCGAGCATGCGCAACACGGCCTCGTTAGCACCACCGTGAAGCGGACCGGAAAGAGCGCCAACACCCGCAGCCACGGATGCGTACATGTTCGCCTTCGCGGATCCAACCATGCGTACGGTCGAGGTGGAGCAGTTTTGCTCGTGGTCAGCATGCAGAATCAGAAGCATGTCGAGAGCTCGAACGATGGCCGGGTCAATGTCATACGACTGGTACGGCAGGCCAAACGTCATGCGAATGAAATCTTCGGTGTAGGAACGCTGTGCGTCCGGGTAGAGCGGCGGCAGGCCGGCAGCGCGCTTCGCGATGGTCGCAATCATGGTTGGCACCTTTGCTAGTAGCAGCACGGATGCCTTATCCATCGCCTCGTCATCGTCCGGATCCAGCGTGTGCTGGTAGTACGTTGCGAGGCCGGCAACGCCAGCCTGCAGGATGGCCATGGGGTGGCCGTTGCTGGGGAAAGCACCAAAGAAAGCCTGGAAGTCCTCGTGCAACAGACGGTGACGCTGTACGCGACGGATGAACGCTTCGAGGGTTACCGCATCGGGAAGCTCGCCGTAGATGAGCAGGTATGCGACTTCGAGGAAGCTGGAGCTCTTTGCGAGTTGCTCAATCGGGTATCCCCGGTAGCGAAGGATGCCTGCACCACCATCGATGTAGGTAATCGAGGACGAGGCGGATGCCGTATTGGTAAAGCCGGGGTCGTAAGTGGTTACGCCGGCGGTTGCAAGAACCTTGTTGATGCCTAGACCGTCCGAGCCGGCGGTGGCCACTACTCGCGGAAGCTCAACTTTGTGCTCATCAACCGT
This sequence comes from Actinomyces sp. HMSC065F11, assembly GCF_001813085.1. NCBI lineage: Bacteria > Bacillati > Actinomycetota > Actinomycetes > Actinomycetales > Actinomycetaceae > Actinomyces > Actinomyces sp. HMSC065F11. The sequence continues at coordinate 85,794 of NZ_KV811482.1, read as the reverse complement.
GAGTAGCCCGTTCGCTTTCTTGGTCTCGTCCACCTTCTCGGCTACTTCTGCCTTTGGGGTCTTGCCCTTTTCAGTTGCCATCTCCGCCTTCCTCCTGAGCTTGCGGAAAACCTTGAGCTTCGCTCCTTTGACGAAGCCGTCAAAATCAGATTATCTCAACATCGAGATTATTTCGCGGCGAATAAGGTTTTTACCTGTGACAAACGCTCGACAGCAGCGCGGATTCGTTCATCCTTACCCGATAGAGAAACTCTTATGAATCCTTCGTTACCTTCCCCATAGAATTCTCCCGGGGCCACAAGGATTCCGAGCTGGGCAAGTCGTTCCACAAGAGCGCGCCCATCCACCTCGCCCCGCTTATCACGCAGCCACAGGTATAGGCCCGCACGCGATTGGGGGTCATTTTCGAGGCCGACGCTTGCAAACGCGGCTTCGAGTTTAGCCCGGCGCCTAGCGTAGATACCCCGTTGAATAGACACGTGTGAAATCTGATCGCGCATGTCCGCTTCTGCATTATCGGGGACGTGTTCGAGTCCTTCGCGGGGGTTAGCGAATGCCGACGCGCTATCGAGTAGCGCCACGCTCATTGCGTGCATCACGGGTGAAGACACCATCATTCCCGCGTGCTTGCGTACGGCCACCGCCGCCTCAACCAGTTTCGGGTCACCCATCATGATGCCCCCGCGATACCCGGCCATGTTGGACTGTTTGGAAAGCGAATACAGCACCAACAGACCGCTCACATCGCCCTCGCACACCGCGTCGGACAGCAACGAAGGAACTCCCCCGTCAAGCAAGGATTCATCCCAAACGAGGGCGGCGTAGCACTCATCCGACGCCACAACCGCGCCGCGCTTCCTTGCCCACCAGACGATTTTGCGCAGTTGCTCCACGTCGAGCACATGACCGTTTGGGTTTCCCGGCGAGTTGAGCCAAACCATCTGAGCGTCTGGCCACTGCGCGGGATCCTCATCCACCGCAATGGGCTCGGCGCCAGCCAGGCGCACCCCGATGTCGTAGGTCGGGTAGGCACACCGCGGGATTAGAACGCGGTCTCCTGGCCTCACCCCCAGCATGAGGGGAAGCCACGCAACCATTTCTTTAGAGCCGATCGTGGGGATCGAAGTGGCACCCTCGTCCAATGCGGATATTCCGCGTGCCCTGGCCCAAACCTTGGTGGCTTCGAGGACCTCCTCCGTTCCAACCACCGTGGAATATCCCGGCGCATTTGCTGCCTCTTTCAAGGCATCTTGGATTATTTGCGGGGTCTCATCTACGGGCGTGCCGATGGACAGGTCCACGATTCCGCCCGGGTGCGCGCTAGCTACCTTCTTCGCTTCAGTTAGCGTGTCCCACGGAAACTGCGGCAGATCAACGCCGCGCGGTAATGAGCTTGTCATAGCTTGCCCCTCTTCTCCCCCGCTATACCTGGTTGCACTCTAGCGACCTTTTGCACCCGCCTCGACATATGCGAAACCCTCTGCGTCTTGCATGCGTCGCAAAGTTCAAGTGCACGAGTTTCAGCCGAGCTTTCCCCTCAATAAAGATATGCAACAAGGGCCCGACAAACGCCGAGCCCCATTACAAAAATCTGGCTAATCCTGATTTTGGGGAGGTAGCTTCGCAATGACCTCGTGGTCGTAATCCACAGCGCCCGTGCGGGCAGCGCCACCTGGTGAGCCAAGCTTGTCGAAGAAGTGCACGTTTGCCTGGTAGTATTCGGACCATTCTTCAGGAAGGTCATCTTCGTAGAAGATCGCCTCAACCGGACAAACGGGCTCGCAAGCACCGCAGTCTACACACTCATCCGGATGGATATATAGGCTACGCGCGCCTTCATAAATGCAATCAACTGGGCATTCATCAACGCATGCGCGGTCTTTAACGTCTACACAAGGTTGCGCGATAACGTAGGTCAAAACGGTCTCCTTAAGTCATTTTGCGTCGAAAATTCGCGGGCTGAAAACCCCGGCTACTTTTCGTGCCTCATATGGGGTTTATTATCTCACCATGAGCAGTTTTTCGACACCCGACCCGAACGAGGCTCCCCCAAGCCTGCCGTGGATGCAGTGGCAGGTGGGCCAGCGCGTTGTTGTCCGCTACCGCAAACCTGATGGGTTGTATGACGCCCTCGGCCACCTGACGGAGGTGGCGCCAACCCACGTCACGGTAAACACACGCAAAGGGCTCGTTACCGTTCCAGCTAGCGTCATGGTTACCGGCAAGCGAGTGCCAGAATCACCGTTCGGCAACTAGATGATTTCAGTTCGCCCAGGCAAAAGGCCCGCTCCGGTTTTAGCCAGCATGGCGGCATTAATACCAGTGCGCGCCCGCGCGGCCTCGGGTATCGAACTACTTTGATTCGCGGCGTGCGCGCGCAGCTATCTTGAAACGATCCTGAGTGGAAAGCACGTTCTTGCGGATGCGAACAGCGTTGGGTGTAACCTCAACGCACTCGTCCTCAGCCGCGAATTCTAGCGACTCTTCAAGCGTGAGCGTGCGCGGCGTATTCAATCCTTCGTAGGAGTCTGCCGATGCTGCGCGCATGTTCGTCTGCTTCTTTTCACGCGTGAGGTTCACATCCATGTCCTCATTGCGCGAGTTTTCACCCACAACCTGCCCCTCGTAAACCTGGCTGCCAGGCTGCACAAGGAACGTGCCGCGCTCTTGCAGATTGATCATCGCGTAAGGCGTTGCCTGTCCGGCGCGATCCGCTACGAGTGAGCCAGTGTTGCGCGAAATGATGGTGCCCTGCCACGGTTCGTAGCCCGCCGCGTAGGAAGAAGCGATGCCAGTGCCACGCGTTTCGGTAAGGAAGCGCGTGCGGAAGCCGATCAGGCCGCGAGCGGGGACTAGGAACTCTAGGCGCACCCAGCCCGAACCGTGGTTAGCGATGCTTTCCATGCGGCCCTTGCGAGCGGCCAGAAGCTGCGTTACCTCGCCCATGTATTCTTCAGGCACGTCAATCGTCATGTGCTCCATAGGTTCGCACTTGACGCCATCGATAACGCGGGTAACAACCTGGGGCTTGCCAACCGTCAGTTCAAAGCCCTCGCGGCGCATTTGTTCAACAAGGATTGCGAGGGCCAGTTCACCGCGGCCCTGCACCTCCCACGCGTCCGGCCTCTCGGTGGGTAGGACGCGCAGAGAAACGTTGCCGACCAGCTCACGGTCAAGGCGGTCCTTCACCTGGCGCGCGGTAACCTTAGTGTTCTTCTCGCGGCCAGCCATCGGCGACGTGTTTGTTCCAATGGTCATAGAGATCGCGGGCTCATCAACCGTAATCAGAGGTAGCGGACGCGGATCTTCTAAATCAACGAGGCTTTCACCAATCGTAATATCTGGAATACCCGCAACCGCCACGATGTCGCCGGCTTTCGCGGTTTGGGCTGGCACACGATCCAGGCCTTCGGTGCGGAGCAGCTCGGTAATCTTCACGGAGGTGAGGGAACCATCGGCATGCGCCCAGCCCACGTTCTGTCCCTTGTGGAGTTCACCGTTGTGAATGCGCAGCAAGGCGATCCTGCCAAGGAACGGGGATGCGTCAAGGTTCGTGACGTGCGCCTGCAGGGGCGCGTCTTCGTCATAGGAGGGACCGGGAATACGGTGGAGCAGCGTTTCAAACAGTGGCTCCAGGCCCGACGTGGGAACCTCCCCAACAGCGGGCTGTTCAAGTGAGGACTTACCAAGCTTTGCCGACGCGTACAGGACGGGCACTTCAAGCAGGCCGTCCACGTCAACCTCGCGCCCCTCATTCTGCAGATCTTCCGCGATGGATAGGAGCAGGTCCATGGTCTCTTCCACGACCTCCTCAATACGCTGATCCGGGCGATCAACCTTGTTCACCACCACAACAACCGGTAGCTGCGACTCCAGCGCCTTGCGGAGCACAAAACGCGTTTGCGGTAGCGGGCCCTCAGCCGCATCCACCAGGAGGAGCACGCCATCAACCATGGAGAGAGCACGCTCGACCTCGCCTCCAAAATCTGCGTGTCCAGGCGTATCAATCACGTTAATCGTGATGCCTTCAGGTAAGCCTAGCTTCTGTGCAGAAGGACCCCGATAGTGAACGGCCGTGTTCTTCGCGAGGATCGTAATGCCCTTTTCCCGCTCTAGATCACCAGAATCCATGACGCGCTCACCACGCGACTCCACGGTGTCGTGGTCAGAGAAGGCTCCGGACTGCCATAGCATTGCATCCACGAGAGTCGTCTTACCGTGATCCACGTGGGCAACGATCGCGACGTTACGAATATCTTCGCGAATAGTCATTTTGCCTCCAGGTCTCCTCTTCTAAGCGTGCGCGCCAGCGTGGTTTCGCTAAAACATGCGCCCTACTACCTTATGCCCCGGAGCTTTCGATCACGCACTTAGGTTTCTGCGAAATGCGCCACTACCCGATAATGCGTTGCCATCTAAAATGGAGGCATGCATCCAACGATTAAGATCGCCTCTGCTCCTGCACGCTACGGAACATATTTTTTTGCCGTGCTGGCGCTGGCCGTTTCAATTGTGACTATTACGCGTGATGGCGTTTCCGTAGCTGTTGCAGCCCTGCCGTATGTTTGGCTGGTATTTTGGGCGATTTTCATGCTGTGGTGGATGCCGCGCCTTACTATCGCGCCAGACAAAATAACGGTGCGTAACATGATTTTCTCGTGGACCGTGCCGTGGGAGCGCTACACGGGCGCGCGCCTGAACCTGGGCCTCATCCTAGAGACACGCGACATAGATATTCGCGCAGCCGCTGCTCGTCCTCGTACCGGCGTTCGAAACATGAAAGCGCAGTACGGCCCCCTGCAACTTCCGCACATTGACGAGGAGGTGCCGAGCCAACTTCTTGACTTGGATTCATCTCAAACAGCCGAGTTGCTGCGCACCTACTATGAACGCCACCTCGAGGCGGGGATGACGAATGCCACTACGAAGGTAGAGCGCAAGCTCAACACCGCTCCCCTGCTGGCTGCACTCGTGTTGCTTCTGGCCACATTCATTCCGCGCCTCTGACTCAGTTAGTTTTTATCCCCCGCGCAGGTTTGCCGATACATGAAGGATCGCCCCGCACATTGTGCGGGGCGATCCTGCTACGTTAGCTATTCAGCTAGGCTCGTTTCACCAAGTGTTACTCCGAGACGTAGCCGATGTCCTCAACCTTGCCGGAAGAGAAGCCGAAGGCGCCGTAGTTGGCGAGGGTCTTCGGAACTGCAACGTACTCGACGCGGCGGTACAGCGGAACAGTCATGACACGGTCCCAGATGGCAGCGTCAACTTCGTTCGTGTACTCAACGCGCTTGTTGTGGTCCATCTCGACGTCGATCTTCTTGATCAGCTCGCTGATCTCATCGTCGCATAGGCCCGAGAAGTTCGAGTCGGAATCGCAACCGTAGATCTGGCCTACGTTAGCCATCGGGTACGGGGTACCCTGCCATGCGAACGAGGTGATACCGAAGGTGCCATCAAGCAGGAATCCGGGGAAGTCATCCGGCGACTTGTTAACCATATTGACCTTTACGCCAATGTTGGCCATGTCAGACTGAAGGAGCTTACCTTCGTTTTCAGAGGTTGGGATGCCCTGGAGTAGCTGGTACTCGATTTCGAGGGTCTGGCCGTCCTTGGTACGGAATTCTGCGCCGTCATCAAGCTTCCAGCCGAGCTCGTCAAGCTGCTTGCCTGCAGCCTCGGGATCGAACTTGAAGTCTTCGGAGTTGTCGGCGTAACCTTCCTGGCCAGGCATGAAGAAGTGGTTACCCATCATGAGCTCTGCCGGCTCAACGGGCAGACCAGCAAGGTCAGATGCTGCGATAGCTTCACGGTTCAGGCCCTTAACGATTGCCTGGCGAATGCCCTTGTCCTGCAAGAGGCCAGAGTTCGTGTTGAACGTGAAGTGACGCCACTGCTTGCCACCTGCTTCACGGATTTCCGCATCTGCACGGCCGGCAGCAGTCTGGTACTGGTCGGCGTTGATAAGACCGGATACGACGTCGATCTCCTTATTAGCGAAGGAACGGGTCGAGGTCGACGGGTCGAGCTCGCGGAAGCTTACCTTGTCGAGCTTCGGAGCATCGCCCCACCAGGTGTCGGACGGAACGAGGGTGACGACGCGCTGCGAACGGTCTACCTCACCGAACTTGAACGGACCTGCGGTGAAGTCGTTGTTTGGGTTATCCTTACGCGCGTTGTCGAAGTCTTCAGGTGTAGAAATGGCAGCCTTCGGCTCAACGCCGGACCAGGTTGCAGACCAGTCAGCGTAGGTCGTGTTGTACGTGATTACGACCTGGAACTCGTCCTTGCCCTTCTCGACCTTTGCAACCTCGCGGAAACCGTCGGTGGTAGCTACCTGGTAGTCAGGGTTGGAGCCGTTAGCGGCCTTCCAGGTTGCCTCGTAGTCTTCCCACGTGATCGGCTCGCCGTTGCCCCAGTGTGCATCCGGGTTCAGAGTAAGGGTTACTACCTGCGGAGGTCCGTCCACTACCTCGTAATCGAGAACGTAGTTCTTGTTCGGCTCGAAGGTGGAGTCCTCTGCGTAAATCCAGTTGCTAGGCATTACCCAGCCGGCAATCTCGTTGTTGTCCACCTGGTTTCCGGCAGCATGCAGGATGTTCCACTGCTCAGGGAACTGGCCGATTGCGAAACGTAGTTCGCCGCCTTCTTGCACCTTGTCGCGGGCTTGTGCGTTGATATCGGAGAGCGCCGGCAGATTTGCGTCGCCGCCGGATCCCGATTCTCCGCCACCTGCACACCCTGCGAGTACGAGGGTTGCGGCGGCAGCTACTGCAGCGAATGAACGTAGTGAACGCTTCACTGTTGTACCTCCATAATGTTGACATCTCTTGCCGGGCGTACCCGGCCACGATGGATAGGCTACTTTAGCGCACCGGCTTCTTGATAGTTGAGAGCCGCCTTTCGGTCCCTCCTTGTTCTAATCGCAACAAAAGTCCCAAATAATGAGAAAACGAGCATTCGCCAAGATTTTCGTATATGTCTGCGGCGCGTGATCTCGCTTGTCGATGTCTGCTCACCTTTCTAACTTCCGCCCTTGACCGCAATGCGGTCAACAACCTTTCGCCATTTTGATCCTAGATATCGGTTTACAAAAACCGGCGGCCTGCATCCATTTTTGGTTGCAAACCGCCGGCTTTGAAGTTGGTCAGTGGTAGAGCGTGCGCACAAGGCGTTACTCCACCCGGCTAGAACATGTGGGCCTCTTCGGGGTAGTGGCAGGCGTTCATCGAGTCGACGTCGCCGTCACCCTTGAGCTCAGGATGTTCGTTGACACACCGTTGCTGTTCTGCTTCGCCTAGAGTGAGGAACTTCGGGCAACGCGTCCTGAAGCGGCAACCCGAAGGCGGGTTTGCGGGCGAAGGAAGGTCACCTTCAAGCAGGATGCGTTCACGGGAACGTTCCTTGCGTGGATCCGGAATTGGGATAGCCGAAAGCAGGGCTTGCGTGTACGGGTGACGCGGCCTGTCGAAAACCTCTTTAACCGCTCCAATTTCAACGATCTTACCCAGGTACATGACGGCCACACGGTCCGCGATGTGGCGCACAACGGAGAGGTCGTGGGCAACAAATAGGTATGAGAGGCCGAGCTTGGCGCGCAACTCCTCAAGTAGGTTAATGACACCAGCTTGAATCGACACGTCGAGAGCCGAAACCGGCTCGTCAAGCACGAGTAAGCGCGGACGCAAAGCGAGTGCACGCGCGATACCAATCCTTTGACGCTGGCCACCGGAGAAGTGACGCGGGTAGCGGTTAAGGTGCGCAGGCTCAAGGCCAACGAGTGTCATGAGTTCCTCAACCCGCTCGTCGATCTTGTCCTTTGGATAGTTGTTGTACTTCAACGGCTCCGCGATGATGTCGGAAATCGGCATGCGCGGGTCAAGCGAAGCCATCGGGTCTTGGAATACAACCTGTAGGTCTTCGCGCACCTTGCGGCGCTCGCGGCCAGACATGGTGGAAGCATCCTTACCGAACACAACGATGGTGCCACCCTGCGGCTTTTGCAGGTTTAGAACTTCCAGGAGGGTCGTGGTTTTACCGGAGCCGGATTCGCCTACGAGGGCCAGAGTTTCACCCTCGCGAATGTCCAACGAAATCTCATCAACCGCGTGAACCGTACCCACCTGTCGCTTGAATACTGCGCCCTTCATTAGCGGGAAGTATTTCTTGAGGTCGGTCACACGCATGACTTCGTCACGCTTCATGCGGTCTTCATCGGCAATCGGAGAACTGAATGCTTCCGGTATCGGGTAAATGCCCGCGTGATCCCAGTTGTTTTCAACGATGTCTTCAGCACGCACACAAGCAACGGTGTGATCGACGCCGTCGTTCGGATTGTTATTGGGTGAGACGCGAAGTTCCGGCTCGCCGTTAAGGCACGCGTCCGTGGAGATCGGGCAACGAGGCGCAAACGGACAGCCCGTGGGTTCTTGCAGCATCGAAGGAGGGTTACCTTCAACAGATGCGAGGGGCTCCGAAGAGTCCTGATCTGGACGCGGCAGAGAACCGAGGAGTCCAACCGTGTACGGCATCGTCGAGTGATAGTAAATGTCATCAACCGAGCCGTATTCAACGCAACGTCCCGCATACATAACGGCAACGCGATCAGCCATACCCGCAACGACACCAAGGTCGTGGGTAATCATGAGGACAGCTGCGTTAGTTTCGCGTTGTGCCTTCTTTAGCAGGTCAAGAATCTGCGCTTGAATGGTTACGTCCAGTGCGGTGGTTGGCTCGTCCGCGATGATCAGATCCGGGTCGTTGGCGATCGCAATCGCGATCATCACGCGCTGGCGCATACCACCGGAGAATTCGTGCGGGAACGCCTTAAATCGGACCTCGGGGTTTGGAATACCAACGAGTTCGAGTAGCTCAATTGCGCGCTCTCGCGCCGCAGTCTTGCCCATCTTCTGGTGAATGGTCAAGGCTTCCACGATCTGATCCCCGATCGTGTAAACAGGGGTTAGCGCAGATAGCGGGTCTTGAAACACCATCGCGACTTTTTTGCCGCGGATCTTTGACATCCATGCATCAGATTTGCCGAGGATCTCGGTTCCATGCAGCTTAACAGAGCCTTCAATCTTGGCGGATTCGTCAAGCAGGCCCATGACAGCCAGCGAGGTAACGGATTTACCCGAGCCGGATTCGCCAACAATGCCCAGCACCTCGCCGGGGTGAACTTTCAGGTTGACGCCGCGAACAGCGTGCACAACGCCATCTTCGGAGGGGAAACTGACGTTTAGATCCTGGATGTCAAGAACCGGAACGCCTTCTTGGCGCTGCGGTACCGGCGTGTTGTCTAGCTTGCGGTTTTTACTGCTCATGCTTGACCTCCAGACTTTGAGGACGGGTCGATTGCGTCGCGTAGTCCGTCGCCGATGAAGTTTACGAAAATGAGGGTCAGGGTCAGGATGGCAGCCGGAGCCATAAAGATCCACGGCGAGGTAGTTGCCATGCCCTGCCCTTCCGCAATGAGAACGCCGAGCGAGGTCTCCGGCGGTTGCACGCCGAAGCCAAAGTATGAAAGCACCGTTTCTGACATGACCGCTGCAACGAAACCGAGCGCCGCATCGATGATCAGGTAGGACGCCACGTTCGGAATAATGTGCTTGGTAATGATGACGCGTGCCGGTACCGACATGTAGCGCGCCGCCGTTACGTACTCAAGGTTCTTAACCGAAAGCGTCATCGAGCGAACAACACGAGCGGTCAGCATCCAGCCGAATCCTGCCAGCAGAAGGATAAACAGGAACGTCGAGGAGTTCTGCCCACCGGTCTTCTGCGAGATAACAGCGATGATGAGGAAGGACGGGATTACGAGTAAAAGGTCGATAACCCACAGCGCAGCTTTTTCAAAGAAACCACCGAAATAGGCTGCGGAAGCGCCAACGATTGCAGCAACAGTTACCTGGATTGCTGATACCGAAACGCCAATGATTAGTGACTTGCGCAGCCCCTCCAAAGTTAGTGCGAGGACATCGCGCCCACCCTGGGTGGTGCCAAACCAGTGTTCAGCGTTTGGAGGTTTCAGGAAGGAGCTAGTGACCTGCTGGTAGTCCCACGGAACCACCATGGGGCCAAAGATCGCGATGAGAACAACCAGCGCGAAGCCGATAACACCGATCTTGGAGGTGGTTGAGCGCATGAAGCGCCGACGAATTAGGGTCGCGCGAGAGAGACGCTTGGATTTGCCTTTTTCGTTCTTGCCGTCCGCCCCGTTGGGCGCGGTCTCTTTTGTGAGGTCCGAACCTGCGGTCAGGGCGGTTTCGCCGCGCGCAGTTTCAGCGTTGCGGACGTCGCGCTCTTGCGGTTGAGATTGGTTCGACATGTTTAGCTCACCCTTACACGCGGGTCGACAACGACGATGAGGAGGTCAGACAAAAGCGCACCGGCTAGCGTACAGACGCCTGAGAAGGCAACTACTGCAGTGGTGCCGTTGATGTCTTGACCGCGAATAGATGAGACGCCGAAGATGCCCATGCCGTGCCAGCCGAACACCTGCTCGGTAACGGTTGCGCCGAGGAACAGGGTGGCTACTGCAAAAGCGAAGAACGTTGCCATCGGGACTAGCGAAGTACGCAGTGCGTGGCGGGTGACAGCCTTCGACTTGATGAGACCCTTTGCGCGCGCGGTCCGCACGTAGTCAGCTCCGAGCGTGTCAAGCATCAAGTTGCGCTGGTAACGCGAGTAGGAGGCAATGCCGGTTAGTGACATGGAAATCGTAGGCAACAGTAGGTGTTGCATCCTGTCCACAAGGGCCGCGCCGAAGTAGTTACCTACTGTTCCGGTCTCGCCTGTGAACTCAAAAAACTGCGTACCGGTTGCGACGTTGAACTGGGTCGCTCCGATCTGCAAGAGGTTAGCAAGAACAATAACCGGCGTAGAGATGATGATGAGGGCGAGGATCGAAACGATGCGGTCGGTCTTGGAGTACTGCTTAGTTGCAGTCCACGCACCCACAGCCACGCCACCGACCATGCCGATAATCGAGCCGATGATAATAAGCCTGACAGAAACCCAGATACGAATGCCGATGATGGAGTTCACGGAGGCGCCCGTTGGCGTCATGCCCCAGTCCCAGTCGGTGAACACGCGGCCAAGCCATATGGTGTACCTATCCCACACGGGCACAGTGTCTGAGATGTTGTATGCAATGAACATTCGCTCAAGCGCGTCCCAGTCACGCGTGGGGTCCGTGAGGTCGTAAGCGGCCTTCGGGTCTAGCGTGTTGGAGGCGATGATGTACGCCAGTGACACGGCAATGAACAGCAGGAGAGCATAGTTGGCAAGCCTGCGTGCCAGGTAGTAGAACATAGGCTCTGACTTTCTTCAGGTCATGTTTGTCGCATAAGGCGTTTGGTATTCCTCTTAGCTCGCAAAATTTCCTGATGGTTTCAGAATTATTGTCAAAACTGTGTATTGACTTTAGTGAATTTCGTGGCAAATGAGAAACCAGAAAGGCATTTTATCGAGGTTTATCGACCTTCCGGCCGGTTTTTAAGGCCTACCTCCTAGTATTCTGCGCAGACGTTTTTGCAACCACTACGGTTCATAATTATCCCGTCTGGGTGCCGAATTTTAAGACAGTTATCTCATTTAGTTCCCCATTGTGTGGAATCTGCGTAATGCTCGGAACACTTCGGATGTGGCGTTCTTGACATTTATTTCCGCGCCGTTCACTTCCCTTTGACGTTTAGCACTTGACGCAGTTCGTGGACGATTTCAACAAGGTCTGCGGCGTCCGAAAGCACGCGAGGCACGACCTCTTTAAACATCTCTATTCCTTGCATTTTTGAACATGGTTTGGTTGGGCCACCACTCGGAATACGCCGTCCTAAACCTCTCGTCAGACGTTATGAATAACATTCGCAATGTTAATCTAGTGATGAACAGATTAATCGACATCATGTGAAGCAGTTCAAGGAAATATCTACCACTTATAAGCGTTTAGCTACTGATTAAATCACTGCGGTCGAGACATACGACGGCGTAGAGATTGGACATAAGCAGATGAACAACCCATTAGTAATCGCTATTGATTCTTCAACTACCGCCACGAAGGCAGTTGTGATCGACACGTCGGGAAACGTTATATCGATGGGACGAGCGGAAATTGAGCTCCTTTCCCCGCAGATGAATCACTACGAGCATGACCCGCGCGAGTGGTGGGGTTCCACGCATCAGGCAATCACGGAGGCGGTCAGTAGCCTGAGCGAGAGCGACAGGGCGCGTATTGCCGCTATTGGGATTACGCACCAGCGCGAATCGTTTGCGCTTATCGACGAGGATGGCAACCCGATCCGCCCGGCAATCTTGTGGCTCGATTCGCGAGCGGGTGAACAGATCAAGGAGTTCGGATCTGACCACATCCACGAGTTGTCCGGCAAGCCGGCTGATACTACACCCGCACTGTATAAGCTGGCTTGGCTTAAGAAGCACGAACCAGAAGCTCTAAGTCAGGCCTTCAAACTGGTTGATGTGCACGCATACTTGTCCCACGCGCTTACCGGAAAGTGGGTTTCTGCAGAAGGCTCGATTGACACTCTTAACCTGTTTGATATTGCGGCGCGAACATTCTCTGAAGAGCTACTTGAGATCGCGGGGCTACGCCCAGATCAGATGGTGGAGTTCACCAGGGCGGGTGATGTTATTGGCACGCTGCTACCGAGCCTCGCTAACGAATGGAGATTGAGTCCGGAGGTTGTACTGGTTGCGGGCGTTGGTGATGGTCAGGCCGCTGGTCTTGGCACGGCCGCGATTGACCCGGATGTAGATTACGTGAATATCGGCACCTCGGTTGTGTCGGGAACGCATTCGAACGAGTATCAGTTCGATCGCGCTTACCGCACACTGATCGGCGGTATTCCGGGCACTTACGTACTGGAGATCGTTCAGAACTCTGGTTCGGTGCTTTACAACTGGTTTAGGAAGAATCTTGGCGATCCTGCTCTAGAGGGAGGCTTGGACCCAGCTTTGGAGGCAGAGGCGAGCCGTATTGCCCCTGGTTCTGACGCCTTGTTGACGCTACCGCATTGGAATGCAGGCCAATCACCAGATTGGGATCCGTTTGCGACTGGAGCAATGGTGGGATTCACCACGGGGCATACGCGTGCCCACGTTTTCAGATCTATTGTTGAGGGCACTGCGATGCTACTGGCAGAGAATCTGAATCGCGTGCAGGAAGTGACGGGCCGAAAGCTGGTTGAACTTCGTGCCACAGGAGGGTCGGCCAGGTCCCCCTTTATTAGGCAGATTTTTGCAGACGCTACGGGCCTTCCAATCGTAATGTCTGAGGTTGATGAGCTGTCCGCACACGGAGCTGCCATGATTGCAATGGCTGGCGTTGGCGCGTATCCCGATGTTGAATCGGCTGCGCGAGCGATGGCTCATTTGGGTGAGAGGACGGAACCGAATCCGCAGGCTCACGAAAAATATGTTACTTGGATGCGGCTACATAGCCGTATTTACCCACTCCTTGCGGAGCTTATGACCGATATGAAGAATGTTGAAGACTAGGAGAAGTGATGGCAAAAATAGTCGTATTTGGTTCGGGAATTATGGGGACGGCACTTGCGTTCCCTTCGGCAGAGAACGGCAACGAGGTGCACCTGGTTGGCACCTTCTTGGACCGCGAGATTATTGAATCGATCCAGACCACGGGTGTGCACCCCAACCTTGATTTGAAGGTCCCCGAGTCGGTTCAGGCCCACCAGCTTGAAGAGGCTACGGAGGTCATCAAGGACGCGGACGTCGTGATGGGTGGTGTGAACTCGTTTGGCGTTGAGTGGGCGGGCGAGCAGTTGGCCGCCATGATGCAGCCCGGTCAGCACTTCCTGTGCGTAACTAAGGGTATGCGCGCGGATGAGGATGGCAACCTGAAGCTACTGCCCGATGTTTATCGCTCCTATTTCGATCCTAAGCTCGCCGACTCGATCACGTGGAACGCCGTTGTTGGCCCCTCCATTGCAGGTGAGGTTGCGGTTCACCACGACACCGCGGTTGTGTTCACCGGCGAAGACAAGGAAGCTTTGGAGTACTTGGCTGGCCTTTACCGCACGGACTACTACCACGTATGGACGTCCACTGACTTCGTTGGCCACGAGACTGGCGCCGCGACGAAGAACATTTACGCTTTTGCTGCTGGCTTCGCAGACGGCCTGCTTCGCAGCCAGGGCAAGGAAAATGACCGTTACGTCATGTACAACATGGGGGCTGCTCTCTTTGCTCAGGGCCAGAAGGAGCTGCGCTCGTTCGTTAAGTTCATGGGCGGCAAGCCGGAAACGGCTGACGGTCTAGGCGGCGTTGGCGACATGTTCGTGACCTCCATGGGTGGCCGCAACGTGAAGGCGGGCGGCTACGTTGGTGAGGGCATCCCGTTCTCTCGCGTGCGCGACGAGCTGATGAAGGGTGTCACGCTCGAGGGCGTTGCCGCGATCAACGTTGTTGGCGCGGCTTTGCGCAAGCTGACCGAGCGCGGCGTGGTTCGCGAGGAGGAATACCCGCTGTGCCGCTTCCTCTACTCCGTGGTTGCCGAGGACGCTCCCCTAGATATTCCGTGGGATAAGTTCTTCGCAGACCTCGTCTAGCCCGCTAGCGCCCATGCCCGAGATTAACGTGATGTGTGTTCGAGGCCGAGGCTAGGCAAGCTCATACAGTTGTTGCCGGCACCTTTTGGTGCCGGCAACAAACTTTACCTGGACTGTTTGCTCGCTTCGTCCTCGGACACGAAATGGATGGGCCGTATCAGGTTTTAGCGTAGCGAGGCGAGTGCGCGTTCCATCTTGGCCAGCTCATCCAGAGCGGGCGCCACAGATCCGGCGATAATCTCATTTGGCGCAAACTTGCCGTCCACAATATGTGCGCCAATCATCGGGATCATAACCTGCTCGGTGATTGGTACCATTTTCAGTGCCGAAAGCACTGGCTTCAACTGCTGCACAGCACGGAGGCCAGCGGAGATACCGCCGTATGAAACAAAGCTGACCGGCTTGTACGCCCACTCTTTAAATAGATAGTCAATCGCGTTCTTAAGCGGCGCCGGGTAGCCGTGATCGTACTCCGGAAGAACAAAAACGAATGCATCCGAGCGTTCCACGATCTTTGCCCAACGCTTAGTGTGTTCGTGCTGGTAGGCCTGCATTATGGGGTGATTCGGCTCGTCCATTAGAGGCAGGTTCAGCTCTGCCAGGTCGGTAACCTCAACCTCAAATGCGCCGTGTTTACGCGCCTCCTCCGCAAACCATTCGGCCACGATTGGGCTCACTCGACTGGGGCGAACACTTGAAACAACAACCTGCAATACGGGCTTAGACATTCCTGTTCCTCTCAAAACGAATGCGGTTCTGTTCAAATTTAAACTAACTCTCTCGAAGTGGCATCACGAGTCCAGGCGACAGTAGCACTCCCAACACAACCATGCTCATTTCACATCTCACGACCGGGGTGTGAAAGTTAATGCACGTTCCAGCTTTCTCGACCCAAATATCTCTCTTTAAGGCATAGCTTTTCGGTAGAGTCTTGGCTATGACGAGTTCCGGATCACAAATCGAATTCTTCTCTGATGGCGAAGGCCTCATTATCTTCAGTCAGGATGAGGATTTAGAAGAGTTCGATAACTGTGATGGGTTTTCCGTTTCAAAGGTTTCTCCCCAAGTCCTATTTCGCGCTCAGAATGTTTTCTCCACATTCAGCGAATTTCAAGTGCGCTCAAGCCGCTACGTGAAACTCAGCCCGGAGTCAGCGAAGCTTATGAGGCAACGCGTCACCAAAGGGCCCGTGAGAGGAGCGTTTCGGCGCGGTGATTTCAATCTTGTCGGAAACCCGGGTCAGTTTTTTCGACAAATTGAGATACGGAGTACTGGCACCTTGGCCCCGGCATTCGCGACTGCGGGAGCTAGCCTAATCGCACAAGCAGCTATCGAAGCAGCGATAGCTGAAATCAAGGATTATCTCGAGACCATCGACGCAAAGCTCGACGCGCTTCTGCGACAGAGCAAAGTGGAGTCTTTGGGAGAACTCGAAGGCATCTCGAATGCTCTCAAAGAAGTTGAAGATTACTACCGAACAAATAACAGTGTTTCAGCAACCAAATGGTTAACGATCAGTCACCTAGGCGCCTCCCTCCACACCATGGAAACTACCGCGCTTGAGCAGATATCGAGTTTGGTGGAACAACTGGCGGCAAGCCAAGGTAACTCGAAGAAAACAGCCGAATCCTTCCAGAGCCTAGATGAGAACCTTTCATTCTGGCTCGGTAATCTTGGCTGGAGTATTTGGCTACATGACCGGTTTTATGTCTTGGAGATCGCACACGCACAAGAATTGGAACCCGACCACTTCGACGGCTACCACGCTTCAATCCAAAGAACACGTCAGGAAAGAATCGAATCTGTAGCCTGTCGGTTACTGAGAATGAACGATTCTATTCGTGCCACTGCGAACTTGGGGAACAGTGTTTGGGCCACGCATTACCAACGAGCTAGAAAGATAATCGAAGCAGCTAACAGGGCAGAAAGCTCAATTCAGCGTTTTGCCCTTCACGTTAATCTCAGCTTTGAAGAAAAAAGCGAACTTCAAATACGGGGGTGGAAAGAGTCTGTATCGGGTTTTGTAGGCGACTCTGTACAAGCAGTCAACCAAAGCCGCCAGAGAGGTGTGGAGCAGATACAAAAGACTGGTGAACGGTTGCGCACGTACCGCGAGGATAGGACTCTGGCGAAGGCGGACAAGATTAGGGCTCGGCGAAATGCGAATAATAACCCGCCAGATTCCCCTTGATTTGCACCGTTGTCGGTGCTTACTGTCTACTGGCCGCTTTTCTTGGTTACACGAGTTTTCGGGCGCGTACCAGTTCGTCATAGGGGTGCTTTGAGTTTGCGCCTCGTTCAATGACTTCGTATTTCTCGATCGTCCACTTTGGCGACAGATTTTCGAGGACTTCGCGCGCGCTCATAACCTTCGAAAAGTCCGGGCCGTGTCCGCGTGGCTTATCCGGGTCAGGCATGTGGTGCACAAACAGGAGGGTTCCGCCTGGTTTCACGAGCGCACAAACATGATCGAAGAAGTCGGAGCTCTTCTGAATCACGGGGTAGAAGGCACTGACTAGGTCATATTCCCCACTAACTTCGCGAACGTCAGCGACAATCCAGCGCACATTCACTGAGGCCTTGTGAGCCGCAGTCTCGGCTCGGTCTATAGCAATCTGTGAAATGTCTACGGCACTCACCTGCCAGCCTTGCTGGGCCAGCCAGATCGCGTCTGCCCCCTCGCCCGCCCCAACATCGAGGACGGTACCTGGCTTCATGTCTTCAATTTCTCTGCGTAGGAGAGCGTTGACTTTACCGCTCCACAGGCGCTCTTCCGAGGCGTAACGTGCATTCCATTCCTGCGCTTCAGTACTCACGCGAATAAGGTTATCGAAATCCGCACCCTATAGCGCTAGCCAGCACCCTAAATAAAATTCAACGCGAAATAACGTTAGATATAGATGCTGATGAAAATGCCGTAATAACCCAAGTTATCAAGGGATGCGAAAACAAAACTCCACTTATATTCACCGACACCGAAGGCAAGGTGCAATTATTCCAGTCGAAAGTGTCGGATACGTGCAGTGCAATTCAGGGAACACTAGACGCGTCGGATTTGGATTCTATTTCAGCACGCCTTTGGTTATCGTGTATATCTGATCGGCAAAGCTAGATGTGTCCGAATCGTGTGTAACCACTATCACCGCGGCACCGTCATCAGTAGCTGATCGCAACAAATTCATTACCAATCCGGTAGACTCCTCATCTAGATCTCCCGTGGGCTCGTCTGCTATGACCACCTCAGGTATGTTTATCAATGTGCGCGCAATTATTACACGGCGCGTCTCACCCCCAGATAGTTCCCGCGGGTAAACCTCGCTTAGGCCCTCAATTTGCAAAGCTTTCATTAGTGATTCAGCCCGCGCATTGACGTCGTAAGGTTTTTCTATACCCCGTTCTTTAGCGATCAACGCCGGTAACAAAATATTTTCACGAACGTTAAGACTAGCGATAAGAGTTTCCTGTTGCGTAGCATATCCAATTCTGCTGCCACGCAAAGTCGAAAGCTCAGAATCATCCAAGTCGCCTAAAAGCTGGCCGCATATGCGAACCTGCCCTCTAGTTGGTTGCAACAATCCAGCAAGCATATTAAGCAAGGTGCTCTTCCCGTTGCCGGATCTGCCCTGAATCATTACCATCTGCCCGCTACTAACCTGTAAATTTGCCTCTTCCACAGCGTTAAAATAGCTTCCACGCCGGTAAAACTCGCGGGTTAATCCACTGGCTTGCACAACGACAGAATTCGCCATTTTCCCTCCCTTTACCTTGCCGCACGCAAAGTCAAATAAGTCTCATTTTTCAAGGTTTTACCAGCAGCTATTATCGCTGCGAGTATAGAAATGAGGAGGGCTCCGATTACACAGCAAGCAACTATTACAGACGCTGTTGCAAAACTTATATCAACATAGGGAAGCTCCAACTTGGCACGTATAAGATTGGCAAAGGGATACATTATTACCTCCCCTAATACGCCACCAATCAATCCACCACCCAAGCCGATGAAAAAGCACTCTTTCCCTAGCATAAACATGAGGTTCTTACGAGTCGCTCCCATTATTCGTAATGATGCCAATTCCTTTTTACGTTCACCTACGGATGTGGCCACAACTGCTACCAAAACTATCAGGCCAACCAACCAAAACATTGCAACTATCAACCAAATGTAACCGATTATAGTTATTGCATTAGCCTTTACCTGCGATGCCATTCCCGCAGAGGAAACTACACCCACATGTTGCATTTTATTGGCCAAAGCATCCCCTACGGCTTCTGCCGGATAGTTCGGATCAACTTTTACCAAGATAGACGAAATTGCTCTACCGTTTGGAGGGTTGTGAATATACTCCACTTGCGAAGAATATTTAAACATTTTCTCCACTGTGTTTTGATTTACGAACACAACGGTGTCATACGAAGTTCCTGTGCGCGCTAACTTAGCAGCAACATGCCAAAACTCATTAAAAAGACGCACCTGCCCATTTGGGTCAGCAAACACGTCAGCGCCTACTATAACTTCGTCATCTTTAAGCTCACCAGCATACTCACTGGCTATCCACGGTTGCACTACAAAGTCGGTTTTTGGGTTGAATCCAATGATCTGTACATCCACCGCGCAACAGCCAGCATCAAGTGAGGTCAAGTAGGTTTCAGGGGTTGCAGCTTTAACTCCCTCTACCTTACGTACCTCTTCCAATATAGAGTCATCGTTAAAATAAAATTTTTCTTTGGACTTACCAAGTAGAAAGCTTTCGGCTGCCTGCTGGTGTTCGTTTGGAAACACAATCAGATCAGCCCCCATGCGTTCCTCCATAGCAGAAAACCCTCGGCTAAGAGCTAATGACATGAAGGTACCGGAGAAAAAAATAACACTTAAAACAATTACTGTGATTGAAAGACCTAACGTGCGTCCCGAGTAATATTTAAGATTTTCCTGTGGAAGCTTTCGTAGCCCGACACCTACCGACGAACTTTTTCCTGCCATGGAACAACCCTTCTTGAGTGCCTATTTACAGTGTTTACGCACTTTTATTTCGCGATCTTTTCACTACGGCAGTCAAACCATATAGCCACAAGCGCACACAGCAACGCCAAAACGCTCACTATTACGAGAGTTGGCAACATTACCTGCCTGCAATGCATGGTTGGCATATCACATACGCCTATGAGCAACGTAACCACTAATATTTCCAATACCGCAGTGGCTGCTACTGAGATATTTAGGCCAATGCGTGTTGGAGCCTTTACTAAGAAGTTAATAAGACCCAGTACGGCTATCATGGCGCCAATACCGAGCGAGGCTTTAGCACTCCAGTGACAAGCCATCATCGGATGGTCACCATGAATTGGACAAGGCTGAGCGATTGTCATAGGCGCTATCGCTATCATCGTTCCAAAAAGAACTGCTGGGATTCCAGCTATATATTTGTTTTTCATGTGTCTCTTACTTCTACTTCAGTGTCGATTAGAACGCATTGTGCGAGTCTAAGGCTTCACCCGTCGCGAGCCAAGGCTATAATAACCTGTTAGGTAAGCCTTACCAATGTCTTTAAGGTGTTTGGTGCGAATCTAAATGATCATAAAAATAGCTTTCCCCTGCAAACAAACACATCACACACCAGCTCGCCCCCAGCAAGCTACGCTTTTCACTTCACACACGATACTGTAAAGACCACTTAACCATTTGAGGATTAAAATCCCATGCTGGTTACTTACCTCGCGCTTTGCTCACCAACACTGCTCGTATTGTAGGATGATTTTAGGGATGCCTGGTCGTCAAGTTTATGCAAAAGGGTTTTCACGATCGGCTTGCGGGTGCTTTTAATCTGGCGCACCCTGGAGTGTCCTAAGTTTTTAGGTCCAGGTGACTTGAGTGTGGTCCATTGATACCCCGCCACTAGGTGGGGAGAATGGAGCAATGGTGAAAAAGTCCAGTAAACACGCGCCCGAACAAATTATTCGCAAGCTCGACAAAGCGCGAGAGTTGAGGGAATCAGGATCGACGACAGCTCAGACTTCAATCTTCTTGTGCGATGCAAATTCGGAATATGCCAGCCTATCTAATACCGCTGTATTTAACAGTGTTTTAAATCAGCATTACACCCAAAACTAAAAGCTTTTTATTGAGTCCTAACTCGCTGTGCTTCCAGCCACTGCTGCACTCCCGGATGAGCAGTAATCTGCAAATTAGGACTAGCTAGCACCCGACCATCTGCCGTGAAAAAAACCGTGTCTATGTGCTGTTGAGTCGCATCCAAATCCATAGCTCTTTCCAAACCCAACACTAAGAACGCGGTTGCCCAAGCCTCACACTCCATACCATCAGCCGTACAAACTAAAACGGCAACAAGGTCCGTAGATGCCGGTTTTCCAGTACTTGGATCTAAAACATGGCTAACGCGCTTACCCGAACCTATTCGCGTAGCTGTATCAGCACTAACAGAAAGCGCCGGATGAGTAAGCAACAAGTGCCCAAACTCTTCTAATCCCTCCCAAGGGCTTTGCAGGCCAACGCATACTGGGTCACCCGCAATCGAAATAGAGGAGGAACCAAATGACACCACCACGTTTTTCCCCCCCTTAGAAACTACCAAATCACGCACCTGATCTGCCGCATACCCCTTGGCGATACCTCCAAAATCAATTATGGAATCACTAAGCTCAAATTCTCTATTCGCCCTTTCAGCCACCAATTTTTTCCAAACATGCATTTGACGGCCCAAAAACGGGTAAAATGCGCCTTGAGTCAAATTCGCGAATTTTACGGATGCTTCCATGACTCGTGCCAGATCGGAAGAAAACCGATTTGCTTGCAATATATCTTCCAATCGGAAAAGTAATTCAGCTCCAGCATCATGATTTTCCAAACCAACTTCCGCGCTCTCTGCCAAGCTGTAAACGTTGGAAGAATGAAAGAGGGAGCTTCTGAATTTTTTCAAAATATCTTCCGAACCAGCATTTAAAATACGGCTAAGTGCGACCACCTGCGAAGTTTGCTTAAATATGCTAAGCCTATTTTCTAGTTCCCTAACTCGTTGACGAATAAGACGCTGAATTTCTTCAACATTCCCCGCCGGTTCCCAAGTGGCGCACACCAACGTACCCATAGCGGGAAAGCTACATGAACCATGCCCGATCACTCAGATTACCGGGTCTTACTTTTCGGCGCCAGCGTTAAGCACGGCGTCTTCAACCGCCTGCATGAATAATCTGTGTGAAAGAGATCCACCAGCGATGCGCTCAACCTGATTTTGATCCGACGTCTCCTGGAACTTTTGCACATAGCTATTTTCGTGCTTTATCGCGTCTTGCGCTCTTTGATAAAAAATCGGATCATGTGCTTTGCCATCGGTTCCCAAACCATAATCTTCATCATGGGGCGTACCATCAGCATCCTTTACTAAAAAGTTTGCCTTAGTGACTTTTCCTCCACTAATTGTGAAATTCACTGTGCCGTAAGAACCATCAGCTTCTTTTTGTGAAACTCCTTCATATTCCCCATCTGGCAAAGTGTTTGCAGCCGGCACATCGGCCGAGCATCCGCCAAGTACTGCAACTCCCACAATCGCTGCTATAGCTAACAATCGGGAACTTCCCATAAGGCCCTCCAAGTTTTCTAACTTTTAAATATTTGGCATTTTGTGATTATTCGGCTCCTGTTAATAAGTTTCACCGAAACGTAATTCTTTTATAGGAGAATCGGCCAGATCGGTAACCTCTTGGGCAATTCGCCCGTGCTCTAAAATTATTTGTCGCTGCCCTTGTGCAGCCACTTCGGCATCATGCGTTACCACTACCAAAGTTGTTCCCTCTTCATGCAGGCGATGAAAGAAATCTATAACTATTTTTTCATTAGTCTCATCTAAATTTCCGGTGGGTTCATCAGCGAGTATCACGGCCGGACGATTTATCAAAGCTCTGGCCACACAAACACGCTGTTGCTCCCCTCCAGAAAGCTCATGAGGTAGATGCGTAGCTCTGTCTTTCATCCCCACCTGTTCCAGTGCTTCAAGCGCTTCCTGCTCATCAGGAACCGAATGATAGTACTGCGCCAACATCACGTTTTCCACAGCGGTTAGGTGTTTAACAAGATGGAACTGTTGGAACACTAGGCCGATTTTATGACGGCGCACATCTGCCAGCTCCACCTCGCCCATTTTATCTAGGCGGTCGCCTTCTAAAAGAACCTCACCCGAAGTGGGGGAATCCAAACAACCCAAAATATTCATCAGGGTCGATTTCCCCGAACCAGATGGGCCCACTATGGAAAGCCATTGACCACGCGGAATTTCCAAGCTCACGTTGTCGAGTGCCGCAAGATCGCCGTAGTGCCGACTAGCCGAGCGTACTGAATATATAGAATCTGCGGGCATTATTCTCCCCCTAGAACTTGTGAAGGATCTATTTTGGTGATTCTGCGTGCTGGCATCAAACAGCCCAGCATCGCTATGACTATTGAAAATATGAGTGTTATTGGCACGACCCACCAATTTATATTCAGGTTTATGGCAAACACACGGCGTGATATTTCCGCTGCGATCCACACCCCTGTAGCTGCACCTAACGTCCCCCCGAATACTCCCAGCATAAGCGATTCTCCTACGAATTCGCGCATAACATCACCGGGCAGTGCACCAAGAGCCTTCTTCAATCCGATTTCCTTGGAGCGTTCCGAAATTATCGAATTAAGAGTTGTGGAAACCGCTATCAAGGTGAGCAGCGATATTATTGCCGAAACTATCCAAATTAAGGTACGCAAAGTGGTGGCGATTCCGGTTTCCGCCTCTGAAATACGGCGCACTACTTGAGCGTCAGCATTTTTTACTTTAGTGTTTATTTGTTTGGCGTATTGCGCAATTACTTTAGAGTCTGCATCTATTGAGTACTCGATGATGTCATAACCACGATCTCCTAAAAATTCACTTAGTGTTTTAGTGCTCATTACTATCTGCTCGTCTTCCGGCCCTCCGGTGTGAATAATTCCAGAAACCTTCATCTGTTTAGAGACCGCATTTTCAGACGTGGGTTGCATCAGACCAACCTCATCCCCAATTGAGAAACGATAACGCGTAGCCACATCTGCGCCCACCAAGAATTCATCATCATTAGCAGGCATTTTCCCATCTAAGTTCCAATATGGGCGGACACCTTGCACAGCGTCCAAATCCGTTGCCATTACCTGCAATGGCTGCTGATTGTATAGTAGGTTTCCATACTGGTATCCGGCGCGTTTAAGTACGCTGTTGCCAACTATGGAATCAGTTTCCTGCAATGTGCCATCCGTAAGGTTTTCTGAAGAATCAGGCAATACAACCATATTGGCACCAAACGCACGCAACTCCTTACTCATTTGGGCCGGAACAGTGAAGGCCACCAAACCCAATGCGGCCAAAGTTGTACCCCCCACCGCTATTGACAGGGAGGCAATGAAAACACGGGTAATCCGATTTAAAAACGCCTTCCAGATCATGCGCAAATACATCGCAGTATGCTTATTCTTCACGGTTACCTCCCGTGCAACACTTGGGCCGGCTGCACACGTACCAGTGAACGGATGGCAGGCAAAGATCCCAAAAGTACGGTTACAAACACAATTAACGCCATTAGAGGGGCCACAATTGGCCGCATAGCTATAGCGGATCCAAAAACAATGTGTCCGATTAGTTGAGCCAATCCGAAACCTAAAGCAAATCCAACAACTCCGCCAAACAACCCAACGATAAGAACCTCTGCCAACATGAGTCGAATAATTTCTCGGTTTCGTGCACCTATAGCCTTCATTAAACCAATTTCACGTGAACGCTCCATAACCGAAGCGAACACCAAATTCGCAATCCCTAAAGACGATCCAATCACTGCAAATAGGGCAACAAAAGCCATGATAAGCTCAGTTTTATTAAGGATCTCCCCCTCAGTATCTGCAACTTGACGTACGGGCTTAGCCACTGCGTTGGTCATAACTTCCTCTATCTGATAGGCAATAGAGGAAACATAGGCCGTGCAATACCATGTTTCCCACTCGTCCAAAGTGAGCAATGTAGGATCTTCAGCAGCTTTACGAGACAGATCATTATCCGGCGTAGTAATTGCGCGTACCTCTACCCGATCAACCTCATTATCCCGCCCGGTAAGCTGTTGAACCAGATCAAGATCTGCATATATTTGCGAATCTTCTGCATCTCCGCCCGTAAAAATTCCGGAAATAACCACATCGACAACATCACCGTTTTTATCACGAATTTGTAAAGTATCGTCAACTTTCCAATCATTCTTTGTGGCAATACGGGAACCCACTATTACCTCTTTAGGCGTCTTTCCCCAAGTTCCCTCCCATTTCCACCATTCCCGCATGCCGTCCATACCCGTCATAACCTTTTCTCCGGTTGGAATGGCGAGTTCTTTATCAAACCAGGTACCCCGCACCTGCTCTTCTTTACCGTCTACTTCAAGCTTTGTTTCCAAATAGGGAGTGAAGTTTTCAATATTGTACGTCCAAAATATGGTTTTCATATTCGGTAATTCATCTTCCCGCAGCGCGCCGCCGCCCTGCTCGGAAGAGTCAATATTGTACAAATCCGCGGCCATTGCCCTACCTTGGGGAAGAACCTGCAAATTAGAACCATAAGAGCTGAGTTCTTCTTGCACTTTATCTCCAACATCAAACATCACCGCCAGCATCGATGTTGTAAGGGAAGCACCCAACATTACTGTCACAGCTATCATCAGGCGTTTAACTGCCTGCCTACGCAACGCGCGGGCTATCATAATCCAGAAAAACATATCAGCTAAACACCTTCTCGTGGCTTTCTAACTCTTCAGCGAAAAACTTTAAGCGAGTATCTTCCACCTCATATTTGATTGGGATCGGGTTGCAACCGCCGGGGAATCCAATGGTTTGCACGTTCATCATCACGTCACACTTAGAACAAATTATTTTTCCCTTATCTTCGTAATATCCCGAATCTCCGCAAATTTCACAGGCATCTAAACCTACGCCAAAAGCGACCTCATTTTTACGCACCACCAAAAATCTAACTTCCACTCCGTTTGCTGTTTTGTACCCAAAACGATGTAGGTGACCATCAGAAACCAGCAGACGATCCACGTATACAAAATCGCCTTCCAAGGTCGTGGCTTCCAAATCTGTTAGTTCAGGAACATACTCTGAGCGTCTCTTTCCATCCGTCAACGACCAGGCAAACGCAATTGCAAGGACCGAAGATAAACCAAAAAATTGACGGCGGCTTATGGTGTCTGCTTTTTGTAAACGGCGCTCTGCAGGATTATGTGGAGGTTTTTTAACCTGCGTCCACAGCGCTATAAAACCAGGGAAAGCAATTAGAAACACTAGTATCAGCTGAGTCATCGCCTCATTGCGTTGAATCCACAAAACTATGTCAAATAGGCCGGGGAAAGACGGCACTATCCGCCTCGTAGCGAACTGTTGATACAGCAAAATCATGCGGGGCAGTATCATCGCCATGAAAACTACCGAAGTGACTAGGGTGCGCACCCACCAAGGAACTTTTTTCGCACATTGGACATATCCCCAACAGGCAACCACCGCCAAAATTGTTCCTAAAGAAAACCCGGCCAAACGTAAAAGGGAGGCGGTTTCAAAAACTGATCCACCCGTGTGCACAATCGAATCGGTGGAATAAAAATATGGAACCGCATAGTAAAGAGCAGAGGTACATATAGCCAATATCGCGGTTACGGTCAGCCCCCGGTGGCGCATTCCCTGGTTTATATCATGCAAATCCCTATCGCCAAACAACCAAAGCATTACCAAAAACGCGAACATGGTAATAAACAGCGCGATTCCCGCCCAGGCGGTAAAAACAGGAATATCAACGTGCGGGGTGTTCAACCGCAACCATGTGAAAACACCCGCGCCCAAAAGGCCAATAGCGGTTGAAGCAAAAGTTAGTTTGGCAACCGTTTGTCGCTCCATAGGTGCATGAGCTCGGCTGGCTACCAAAATACTCACCGCTAGACACAAAGGAAGCGCCGTTTGAATTGAAACAATGAACAATTCCAACATGTAAATCCCTGCAAAAAGTTAAAAATAGCTACTAGATTATTTAGTTAAAATAACCGATCATGAAACTGTACATAAGTGTGAGAGCTCGGCGGCAATGCCCCGAGCTCTCACACGCGGTTAGCTTAAAGCAGCTGGCCGTCCCACTTCCAGTTTTCGAAAGTGAACTTCAGTGGCTCGGTCCAGAAACGCCCGTCAACAGCGGAGGTATCTTTTCCAGTGTGCAGCATGAACTTGTCAGCAGGTGAAGGAATCTCAACTTCAACACGGTACTCGCCCGGTTCCAGCTTGATGTTATTTCCGTAGTGCGGGCCGTCAGAAGCCACCATGGGCATCATCGTCCCTAAATCCTTGACCAAGCCACCCGTGGCCTGATCATAAATTTTCACGTTTATCTCCAAGTAAGGCATGAACTGATCGGCTTCATAACCGATTTCAGCAGCCTTCTCATTGGTAGCAACGTCAACTTCGAAGTGCATGTCAGATTCGGAAGCCGGCGGTACTAGCACCGAGCCTTGCTCCATGTCGATTGCCTGGAAGTAAACCAAATCAACAGTTAACGGACCACTGGTCTGCGGGCCTGAATCGCCAACCGGAATTTCGTTAATTCCTACTGCCTGCCCTTTTTCAGCAGAGCTCGTCTTTTCGTCGGCGGTAGTCTGCACAGAAGTACCCTTTTCATCCTTGGGCTTGTCACCAGAATCATTCGAGCAACCAGCAAGACTCAAGGTAAGCGCGAATGCCGCTCCAAGAGCAACCATTGCTTTCTTGATCTTCATTTATTTTTCCTTTCGTGTTTCGGGATTTCCCGGCCAAAATTGGAGATGTTAGAACTGATGTAACGTTACTGACTAAACAGAAGTTGTATCTTTCACCGATCTTTGTTCGTTATTTGCTGCGCTAGCACAGCTCTCCCGTTTTGTGTTTTTGCTGATGCGATATTGCACAACAGCCAAAATTATGAGAATTACAACCACAATTGCCTGTGCCACCAAAGTCTGAACCGTTGGGTAAAGACCAAGCACAGCTATTTCCGGTACGCCCGGAACATCAGTTGTATGCAGCCAAGTTGCATCCTGGAACTCTTTAGCAGCGCCACCCGCAATGGTAACTGCCAACATGCCCAACAGAACCGAAGTCCACCGGAAGAACTTCCTGATTGGTAGACGAACTCCAAATACCCACACCAGTAGGAATAGGATTATCAAAATGACTAGTGCAACTCCCACCCCAAGCCAAATGAATGCGTAATCCGAACCGGAACGCGCCGCGGTGAGTATAGGAGAGAAGAACAATATGGTTTCCGCGCCCTCACGCAATACCGCCAGGAACGCAACCAAGGCTAGTCCGAATACGCCACCCGACTGAGTCTTAGATCCGGCAACAGATTGCATGTACTCATTCCATTTGGCCCCATGAGACTTGGAGAAGATCCAGTTGGAAACGTATATGAGCATCAGCACCGCAGCAATACCGGTAAAGCCCTCGATCAACTCTTGTGCCAACCCTGAAACGTTTGATGTGAGGCGAGCCAGCACTATAGCGATCATTACCGACAAAACGATGGCTGCGACCACGCCGACTATGATTCCAGCTACCTGATCCTTACGCTTTGCCTTCATAGCATAGGTAATAACAGCAGCCACAACCAGGAGGGCTTCAGCACCCTCACGCAGCAGAATTAGGAACGAGGCAAAGAATCCCTTCCACCCAAGTCCCTCATTGGAACCAGCCAGCTTGTCCAGCTCAGTGGCGTCCTCATTCACCATTGACTTTAAGTTTTCAGCTATCTTGACAACTTCATCGTGTGCCAATCCGCCACGAATTCCCTGACGCAGATCTCGGAATCCGTTTTCAACTTCAGAAACTCGCCCCTGCCCTATGTAGGAGATTGTTGCCTTCTCTAGCCCCTCGGCTTCATAGTGTTGTAAGTAGGCAGCGGTAGCGTGCTTGTAGCCCTTATCCACATCACCCGCGCCGTACTCTTTAACAGAGGTGTCAATATTTTCCACGATTGCTTGGGCTACCCTAGTCCACTGATCTGAAATAGTCTTAGTGGTGGCAAGTTCGGCAACGTCTTTATTTAGATGGTCAATGGCAGTTTTTACCGCTTGTTCGACCTCGTCTTGAGGTGCCCCCTCATTGGAAAGCGTGCGCACGTTTAGCAAAACTGCAACAAAGTCTTCTTGCCTATCCCGCCCGAGCCTGTGGCGAATTTGATCTTCAAGGCCGGAAACCTGGTAAATATCATAGTAAGCTTTTCTGATGGAGTGTTGAACTGCCTTAGAATCTCCCGAAGCATACTCGGCAGGAATACCCTCCAGGTACTCTTCCATTTTTGTTACTACCGGCTGCCAATCCTCTTCTTCTTGTGCATTCGCCGTAAGAGACGAAGAAAGAGCGAAGAACACTCCCACAAAGAGGAAAATCGCTAAAATCTTCGATATTCGCGCGCCCGATGCACTGCTAGGCGAAAACGCCATCATTCGCCCTCCAGCTTTTGTTAGCCTAACCTAATGACCAGTATGAGCATACGCGCTACCACTTTAATTGCGCAAGGCCGGCATGTTGAAAATAGGATCTTTGAGAACAAGTTCTCAAGGGATACTCCAAATGAACCGCGAGTTCAAGAAGCAGTTCGGCATCTCCATCCCCCTCATCCCCTTGAAAGAAACAGGTTAGATCCACGCTGGTAACGCCACGCGCCTAGACTGGGACGAGGCCTGCCCGAACAACGGCGAAGACGAGATCTACCTGATCAGCAACCCACCATATGTGGGATCGAGCATGCAGACCACAGAGCAGAAGGCGGATTACCCGGTGGTTTTCGGTAGCTCCAAGTACCCGAAGAAGCTCGACTACATTTCTCTCTGGTTTATCAAGGGCGCCGCTACATCTCCGGCACCCGTGCCGAGCTGGCCTTTGTTTCTACCAACTCCATTACCCAGGGCGAACACGTCGGTCTTCTGTCCCCCCCTGCTTCACGAACAAGACGTAGAGATCGGGTACGCCTATACCTCATTTAAATGGGGGAATAATGCCAAGTTCAACGCCGGCGTCACGGTTGTGGTTGTAAGCCTGCGTCCCATCTCCAATGCGCCCATATATTTCCATGAGGATATTCGCACAAACGTATCCCAAATAAATGGATACTTATTAGATGCACCGTGTGTATACGTTGGGCCTCGATCGCGCCCGTTGAGCTCAGAGCTACCAAAATAATAAAAGGCTCTCAGGCTACGTATGGGGGGGGAATCTCCTACTCACGGTGCCGGAGAAAGAGCACCTTAACGGCATTTCATCGCTAGCCTCGTCTTGGATCCGTAATTATGTGGGATCCGACGAGTTTATTAACGGTTCACAACGATACTGTCTTCGCGTTCCGGATGCAGACCTTGAGCGAGCGCAGGACACAAAAGGCGGCCTCGGAAGCCCGAAGCCGCCCTAAGCGAAAACCGGATTGAGTCCTAAACGTTGAACTTGAACTCCACGGTATGTCGTTGCAAAGTTACCCCCTCTCGTTAACACCATCAAAAGGAGTGTTATCCAATGAAAGCGTTCGGCTTCTTAAGCTTCGGGCATTACGCCTTCGACAGCTAGTGCGGGCCATCTGCGGAAAAGATCGCCAAGACTCGTCTGGAGATCACCCAGGCTGCGGACGAAATCGGCGTGAACAACGCGTCCTTCCGAGTCCACCACTTCGCGCTGCAGGCCTCCGCCCCGATGCCGCTGCTGTGTGCTATCGCGGCCACCACCAAAATCATCGAAGTGGGCACCGGCGGCATCGACATGCGCTAGCGCATATCGGGGTTGTAGCGTTTGAGTCATTGACTTCTGCCGTCTACAAGTACCTACACACTTGATCGGTGCTGCACGTTTCAGGATCCGGGTGCGCGGCGTCCTGGCTAAGGTCCGCGATAGTGTCGCGCAGCACGGAGAGCTGCGCGATCTGCTGCTCGATCTCAGCGAGGCGCACGTCAAGCAGGTCGCGCACGTGCTCGCAGGGCGCATGGCCGCCGTCGCGGATGTCGAGGATCTGGCGGATCTGGGCGAGAGTGAGACCCGCGGCCTGGCCGCGGTGGATGAAGTCGATCCGAGCGACCGTCTCGGGCGCGTAGTCGCGGTATCCGGACGGCGTGCGCTCGGTCGGGGGCAGAAGGCCCTGTTCCTCGTAGAAGCGAAGGGTCTTCGCGGTAGTGCCCGCCCTCTCGGCGAGTTCTCCGATCCACATTGCTGTCTCCCTCCGTGGCCGCGCTTGACCTTCCCCTGCACTGGAAGGTCCAGTATGGCTGAGACAGAGCAGAAAGCCAAGAGTTGACAGGAGTAGCGATGCCTACGAAGTACGATCTCGCCATCATCGGATCGGGAGGCGGCGCGTTCGCCGCTGCGATCCGCGCCAGCACGCTCGGGAAGTCGGTGGTGATGATCGAGCGCGGGACGCTCGGCGGCACCTGCGTGAACACGGGCTGCGTCCCGTCGAAGGCGCTCATTGCCGCGGCCGGCGCGCGGCACGTCGCGGTCGACGCCGCAACCCGGTTCCCCGGGATCGCGACGACGGCGGATCCCGTCGACATGCCCGCGCTGATCGCTGGGAAGCAAGCGTTGGTGGAGTCGCTGCGCGGCGAGAAATACGCCGACGTCGCCGACTCCTACGGCTGGCAGGTCCTCCGCGGCGACGCCTCGTTCGTGGGCACCCCTGATGCGCCGGTTCTCGATGTTGCCGGATCCGACGGAAGCGTCGAGACCATCGAGGCCCACCACTACCTGGTCGCGACTGGTTCTCGCCCGTGGGCACCGCCGATCGACGGCCTGAAGGAGACCGGATACCTGACCTCGACCACGGCGATGGAGCTGACGGAAGTTCCCGAGTCGCTGCTGGTGCTCGGCGGCGGCTACGTCGCCCTGGAGCAGGCGCAGCTGTTCGCCCGCCTCGGCTCGCAGGTCACGCTGCTCGTGCGGTCCCGGCTCGCCTCGAAGGAGGAGCCGGAGGTGTCGAAGGCGCTCCAGGAGGTGTTCGCCGACGGGGGCATCCGCGTCGTCAGCCGCGCAGTGCCCACCCGGGTCTCCCGCGGCACGGGAGGCGAGGCCGTCGTGACCGCCGCCTTGTCCGGCGGCTCGCAGGAGTTCCGCGCCGACCAGGTCCTGGTCGCCCTCGGACGCCGTCCCGTCACCGATGGCCTGAACCTCGATGCGGTCGGGGTGAATACCGGAGACTCCGGCGAGGTGGTCGTCTCCGACCGGCTACAGTCCTCGAACCCGCGGGTCTGGGCCGCGGGCGACGTGACCGGGCACCCCGAGTTCGTCTACGTCGCCGCCCACCACGGCACCCTCGTCGCCGAGAACGCGTTCGCCGACGCCGACCGGTCCGTCGACTACGCCCGCCTGCCGCGGGTGACGTTCACCGGGCCCGCGATCGGCGCGGTCGGGATGACCGAGAAGGACGTCCTCGCCGCGGGGATCCGCTGCGACTGCCGCGTCCTGCCCCTGGAGTATGTGCCCCGCGCCTTGGTGAACCGCGACACCCGCGGGTTCATCAAGATCGTCGTGAACGCCGAGACGAACGAGATCCTCGGCCTGACCGCCGTCGCCAAGGACGCCGGGGAGCTCGCCGCCGCAGGCGTCCACGTGCTCGGCAGGACCGTCGCCGAGGTCGCCAACGCCTGGGCCCCCTACCTGACCATGGCCGAGGGCATCCGGATCGCCGCGAAGGCCTTCACCACCGACCCGTCGCTGCTGTCGTGCTGCGCATGAACGGCAACGCAGGCAATCGGGGAGATCTCATCCTGAAGCAGACGATGAGCGCCGATCAGGACCGCGACGAATGGCGCGCCGGTCCCGTCGTCGCTGCAGTGACCGGGCTGCTCTTGCTGGCATGCTGCGCGCTTCCGTCGCTGCTCTGCTGCGGCCTGCCGTTCATCGCGGCGGGCGGAGCACTCGCAGGCGTCGGTGGGCTCCTCGGTAATCCCTGGATCATCGGTGCCGGGACCGCCGTCGTGATGGCCGTCATGGCGGGGATGCTCGTCAGGCTACGGCGGCGGCACCGGCGCCGCAGGTCCGGCTGCTGCGAAAATCCTTCGACCGCTGATCGGAACCGGTAGTTCGAGCGGATCCAGCGATCACTGCCACCTACGGAGGCCGCTGAAATCGAAGCCCGACGGGAGAAGGAGGAGCAAAAAGCGTTCGAATCAACCGGTGACGAGGATAATACTGAGGCTGGATCCCGGCCGTCGCGACGCGGTCTCCGCTTCCGCCGAGACGAGAAAGGGTTGTGGGCACCTAGGCTGGGCGGCATGAACGACCTGACCATAGCGCCCGGCCCGGGGATCCCCGACGGTGCGGTCATCGCCGCCGATCTCGCGGAGCGTTTCGCGAAATCGTCGACTCCAGGCGGCCAGGGCGTCAACACGACGGACGGCAAAGTCCAGCTTTCCATCGATGTCGCCGAATGCGCATCGCTTACCGACGCCCAGCGTCACCGTATCTCGCGCAACCTCGAGCACCGCCTAGACGGCTCCGTCTTTACCGTGACTGCGTCGACTCAGCGGTCTGTGTTTCGCTAGTGGTCCTCTCGCCTGCACCTGCGACACAGCCTCGTGCCCCCGGGCCGTAGCGTTCGGGGGAGCACAATAGCCCCAGTCCTCATCACGTCCCGGGATCAAAGAGTTCATCGCAGAGGTTAAGCACTACACGTTGAACTTGAACTCGACGGAGTGTCGGCGATAAATAACCATTTTATTCGCAAGTGCGGAAGTAGCAACGAAATACCGCTAAAACGGACAACATGGGGGTGCACAGAAATACATATAGGTTCTGCGGAAAACCTATAGGGATCGTCGCTATAAACCGCTGTGCGTGGAAAACACAAAGGGTTTACGGACCCGGTCCCAGCCCCCTCAATACTCTGAGCCGGGAGAATGGAAAATGGAAGTCGATGTATCCCCACTATTCATTTTTCCGTTCTTCGGAGTACACCGGGAGCTACTCCTTCGGACCAGCTCCGTGTGAACTAGATGAGAAAGCGCAGCAGCGAATCATCGACGCTGGACAGTTGGTACTGCGGGCCCGCGAGCGGCACCCCGAGGGGTCACTCGCGGAGCACTACAACCCGTTAGCGATGGACCAAACTCTGCTCAAGGCTCACGACGAAATGGACCGAGAAGTAAATAAAGCTTTCGGTGTGGCACGCAAACTCACCAACGAGCGCCAGCGCCAGGAGCTACTGTTCGCCAGCTACGGGGAGTTGTCGAGGGGCTAATCTCCTCGCTTCCATCAAAATCGAAACCACCAGCAGGGTCGTTCCCCGTGCGGGTAATTTTGATCGGCCCCGCTGCTGGGTATAGAACCCTGTCGCCGGCAACGCCGGGAACTATGACTGTGCCCGACGAGAACACGTCACTGTCATAACCCGGCTCACGGTAGACCAGCACTGGTCGTCCACTACTACTGGTGGAT
This sequence comes from Actinomyces sp. HMSC065F11, assembly GCF_001813085.1. Taxonomy (NCBI): domain Bacteria; kingdom Bacillati; phylum Actinomycetota; class Actinomycetes; order Actinomycetales; family Actinomycetaceae; genus Actinomyces; species Actinomyces sp. HMSC065F11. The sequence goes on along the minus strand of NZ_KV811482.1, from coordinate 51,720 downwards.
TTCGGTTTGGGTGGCGGGGAGATTAACGCCGCCGGCCTCGTTTTTTGCGTTGAGGAGGGCGTTGACTACTTCCCGATTGTGAAATTGGCCGATGGTGCGATGGAGAGGAACCAGTCACCTGAAAGAGATCGATCCAGTCGCTGGTGCGCAATCTGGGGGGTAGGGTTGCGGGGTCGATTCCTCGCGAGCGCAACCATGATTGTGTATCTGAACGTGATGAAAACAACCCTGCCCTTCGGAGAATTTCCCCTATCCCGCGTCCCCGGGCGGTGAAAACGGTGTGCACCATAGCCTGAAAGGCTTTGCGTTGCTCTATCGGGATCTTCGGGTCACCCACCCGGCGGATCACTAAGATCCCCCCGTCAACGTTAGGCTGTGGACGGAAAGCAGACCTTGGTACTCGGGAACCAAGGTGAAACGTGAACCATGGGGACCACTGAGCCGTCATCATCGTGCTTGCGCCTACCCCGGCCCGGCGGCGAGCGACTTCCCACTGCATGAGGAGTACAGCGTCAGTCCATGCCGGCGCATGCAACAACTTTCGAAGAATGGCAGTGGTGAGGTGAAAGGGAATGTTTCCCACAATGACGCAGGGAGTGGCGGGTAACGGGAAGTTAAGGAAATCATCATGGACCACTTCGACCGACGCCGAGGCGGTCTTTTTTGTGAGTTTGGCAGCTAGTTTTGCGTCTACCTCAACTGCCGTTATTGCCCTCCCCAAGCGGGATATCGGGTGAGTGAGGGCACCGCTTCCCGGCCCGATCTCGATGATGGGGCCGGTGGTTTGTTTTACAAGATCGACGATGGTGTTGATGATCTTTTGGTCTGTGAGAAAATTTTGGCCATGTTCGTGACGGCCGTATCCGTATGTAGACATCAGGTGTGCTCCGTGGAGTTGAAACGGAGCCGGGCATGGCAAATGGCCGCCCGGCTAAAGGACCGGAGCGGTTTTTGACCCGCGGGAGGGAGAAAACCGCCTTAGCGGTTGGTGAGCGGCCGCATGAAAACGGAACCTGAAATCAACATGGTTCTATCGTATCCAATTAATCTCACAGGGTGCAATACGGTGAGAAAGAAGACAACCGCACCGCAACAGTGCAAGACCTCTCTGGATTGGAATTTGTCCTACCTTCGGGGCGTCATACAGACGCCACTGGCGTATTTTGTCTCTGGGCAACGAGGGGGAGTTACCCCCACCTCCGAATGTTTTTAAGGTGCACCCCTGATTACGCTGGGGTGCGGGAGTAATTCTGTCCGACCGATCGGACTGTCCAGCGAGGTCCCAGCAGATGATCGCGTCGATTTCGCCGCGTTCGAGGGATGCCACCATGGCGTCGTAGTTGGGGCGAGCCACATTCTTCTTTGACGCGGAAATGGACTGATCGACGTCGTTATGTCCTATGTCCAACGTGCAAGCCACGCTGCTTTGCAATGACTTCACAGTCCTGAGGCTGCAGGTCGATGGTGCGGCCATCCACGTCAGCGTCTCGTGAGATACGACGGCAAATAGGAGCGCGTGTTGTCAAACGCTATTAATAAGGCCCTTAGCTACACGTTGTACTTAAATTCAACCACGTCGCCGTCTTGCATCACGTAGTCTTTGCCTTCCAAGCGTAGCAGGCCTTCAGCGCGGGCCTCCGCGATCGAGCCGGCCTTCACTAGGTCCGCGAACGAGACGACCTCGGCCTTAATAAAGCCGCGCTCAAAGTCCGTGTGAATCACGCCAGCAGCCTGGGGCGCCGTCCAGCCTTTGCGGATCGTCCACGCCCGAGCTTCCTTCGGGCCAGCTGTCAAATAGGTTTGCAAACCAAGCGTGTCAAAACCAACCCGCGCAAGCTTATCCAAGCCAGATTCTTCCTGACCAACCTCGCCAAGCATCTCGCGAGCCTCGTCCTCGTCAAGCTCCACCAGCTCCGACTCAAACTGGGCATCCAAGAACACGGCCTCCGCCGGAGCAACAAGTTCGCGCAACTCCGCCATTTTCGCCTCGTCCTCAAGGCCCTCGCTGTCCATGTTAAATACATAGATAAAAGGCTTCGCAGTCATCAGCTGGAACGACTTAACGATGGCCGGGTCAAGGCCAGCAGCCTTCATACCTGCGGAGATGAGTGTGCCTCGCTCCAGCATTTCGAGACACGCCTGCGCGGTAGACAAGTACTCCGGCTCAATGCGCTTGCCCCGCACTTCTTTTTCAAGCTTCGGTAGCTGACGTTCAAGGGTTTGCATGTCGGCAAGCATGAGCTCAGTTGAGACCGTCTCGATATCGTCCTTGGGCGACACTTTACCGTCTACGTGGACAACATCAGGATCGGCAAACGCGCGCGTTACCTGACAGATCGCGTCGGCCTCACGAATATTAGCGAGGAACTGGTTGCCCAAGCCCTCACCTTCGGAAGCACCCCGCACAATCCCCGCAATATCAACGAAAGACACAGTCGCATTAATGATCTTTTCGGACCCGAAAATGCCGGCAAGCTCTTTCAACCGTTCATCCGGGAGTGGAACCACACCAATATTCGGCTCAATCGTTGCGAATGGGTAGTTCGCTGCTAGAACGGTTGCGCGAGTGAGCGCGTTGAACAACGTCGACTTCCCAACGTTTGGAAGTCCTGCAATACCAATAGTCAAAGCCACGCCTATAGTTTAGGCCACGGGCGTTGATTAAAAAATTGCGAGGCAGGACGTCCAAAATTTTGTCCGCCCCATCCGGTCTAATAGAACCATGACAACAATTGGCTGGATCATTTCTTTAATACTGCTGGTAGTCGGACTCGTTAGCGGATACTTTGCGGGCCGGTACGCCCAGCCGCGCCCGAGCACCCCCGAGAACGAGGGCGTAGCGCGTGACGCTTTGGCTTACCAGATTTCTAAAGAGCTAGCACCGCTAAATCAGGCACTACATGCCATTGATGCGCGAGTTGGGCAAATGGATGCGGCGCAAAAGCATCAACTCGACTGGGTCATCTCCGAACTTGGTCTCAGCCAGAAAACCGGGCGCGAGGTTCTTGCCGCCACACAAAAGCTCGATACAGCGCTAAGGTCCTCTCCCACTCGCGGATCTTGGGGTGAGCTCTCCTTGCGCCGCGTGCTTGAAATGTCGGGCCTGACTAACCGCATTGACTTCCTCGAGCAAATGCAGGTTGGCCCGGCGCGGCCAGACGTCGTAGTGAACCTGCCGGGCGAGGGTGCTCTCGTAATCGACGCGAAAGTTCCCCTGGACGCCTACCTGAAAGCCATTGACGAGGAAGATTCGAGCGCTTTAAGAGCACATGCCAGCGCGGTGCGCTCCCACGTGAACCAGCTGGCAAACCGGCGCTACAGCGAGGTCATTGCTGGCTCTTTGGACCTAGTGGTCCTATACATGCCCTCTGAAGCGCTCATCTCTGCATCACTCGAAGCTGACCCTGCCCTTTTTGACGACGCCCTTCACAAAGGCATCATTGTCGCTGGCCCCTCCGCCCTCCACACGCTACTGCGAGTGGTTGGATACTCGTGGGCAAAAGATTCCCTAGAGCAGGATGCGCGCGACATCCTTGAGCTTGGACGCACCCTCACCGAACGCATAAATGTGCTTGGTGAACACCTCGGGAAACTGGGCAGTTCCCTTCAATCCGCAGTTGAGAACTACAACCGGACCATTGGATCGTTCGAGAGCCGATTGGGAGTAACAGCAATCAACATCGCCAGCCTAGAGCGCTCCATCAAGCCTGCTCCTCGCCCCATAGACAAGGCCGCGAGAAGCCTGTCCTCATCCCAAGAATAACGGCGGGTAGCCGCGTCAGCAGGTGTGGTCCGGGCCCGGCGTGCGCCTACCCGTTGCATCCTCCGCGTCAGCACCCTCGCGTTTAAGCGCCTGCCGCAGGTTGCGCGGAAGTGCGAAGGTGATCGTCTCCGTGCGCGTACGGACTTCCTCAGCCTCGCCAAACCCAAGTGACTGTAACCGCTCAATCACTTCGCGTACCAAAATGTCCGGCACCGAAGCACCCGATGTAATACCAACCGTTTCAACGCCTTCCAGCCACGCCAGATCCAGTTCGGCGGCCTCATCGATCCGGTAGGCCGACTTCGCTCCCGCATCCAGTGCCACCTCAACCAAACGCACCGAATTCGAAGAATTTGCCGAGCCCACCACAATCATCAAATCAGCCTGTGGCGCGATAGTCTTTACAACCTCTTGCCGGTTCTGCGTTGCATAACAAATGTCATCCGACGGCGGGTCCATCAAAACCGGGAAGCGCTCGCGCAGCCTGCGCACCGTCTCCATCGTCTCATCGACCGAAAGCGTGGTTTGAGACAGCCACACCACCTTGTTCGGGTCACGCACCGTCACGTTATCCACTTCATCCGGCGTGCCCACAATCTGAATGTGATCCGGAGCCTCACCGTACGTGCCCTCAACTTCCTCGTGCCCCTCGTGGCCAACAAGAATGATGTCGTAATCCTGCTTCGCGAAGCGCACAGCCTCCTTATGCACCTTCGTGACCAGCGGACACGTCGCATCAATCGTGGAAAGCCTGCGCTGCGCTGCCTCTTCATGCACCTGCGGGGACACGCCGTGCGCGGAAAACACCACGCGCGCCCCCTCGGGCACCTCATGTGTTTCTTCCACAAAAATCGCGCCGCGACGAGACAGGGTCTCTACCACGTAGCGGTTATGCACAATTTCTTTACGCACGTAGATCGGCGGACCGTACAAGTCCAAAGCCTTCTCCACCGCATCTACCGCACGGTCCACGCCCGCGCAGTATCCGCGCGGGGAGGCCAACAAAATTCTTTTACCGAATACGTCACTCACGCCTCTAAGATAGCCGCAAACTGGCGAACTTGCCGCCCGTAACAAACTGAAACAATTTATGTCCCACGTGTTTCGTAAACTAGAAGGCAACAACACGACATGGCGCTGGTGGGCGCTCACAGGGGGAAGCATGGAAGTTAGGACCACGCCGAGTCGCGGCGCGGACAAACCAGCGCTTGCAAAAGTAGCGCGCGAAACCACTCGGGAAAACCCGTGGCCTCTTGCCCTGCTCTCTAAGAACATGAAGCAGTACATTGACCGCATGTCCGCCCTGTGGGTTGAAGGCCAAATCGTTCAACTCAACGAGCGCCCCTCCACCCGCATGTCATTCCTAACCATCAGAGACGTAGATGAGGACGTCTCAATGGATGTAACGGTTTTTGGCGGAGTCCTTCAAAGAACGGGCGGAGCTGTCCAAGCGGGTACACGCGTAGTTGCATACGTAAAACCCACGTTCTGGGAACGCTCTGGGCGGCTCAACCTGCAAGCTAGCGAAATTCACCCGGTTGGAGTTGGCGACCTACTGGCACAGATCGAGCAACTGCGCCAGAAACTGCAAGCCGAGGGCCTGTTCAACGCCGAACACAAGAAGCTTCTACCTTTTCTTCCTCGCACCATCGGCCTCATTTGCGGGCGAAACGCGAAAGCTAAAGACGACGTGCTTGTGAACGCTATGGCGCGTTGGCCCGGCGCACGCTTCGAAATCCGCGAAGTACTCGTACAAGGCCCCAACTGTCCTCCCGAAGTTAGTGCAGCCATCGCAGAGCTCGATGCGATTGAAACCGTGGACGTCATCATCGTTGCGCGCGGAGGTGGATCTGTTGAAGACCTGCTTCCCTTTTCCGATGAGCGCATCATCCGAGCCGCATTCAAAGCTAACAAGCCCGTAGTTTCGGCAATCGGGCACGAGGGTGACGCTCCCCTACTGGATCTCGTCGCAGACGTGCGCGCATCTACTCCAACCGACGCCGCGCGTAAAGTCGTGCCCGATCTGAAAGAAGAACACGCAAATCTCGCGCGCGCGTTGGAAAGCATTCGCTCACGCGCGCAGATGCAGATCAAGCGCGAGAGCGAGTACCTCAACCTGTTAAAAGACAGGCCCGTGTTGAAAGAGCCAACCGGCTCTCTACAGATCTACAAGACTGGGCTAACTCAGGCGGTTACGAACATGCGCCACTTTGTGAGTGCGCGCATCGACCGCGAGCGCGCTGGCCTTGTTGAGGCAGCCGCGACCTTGCGGGCGCTCTCGCCGCAGGCCACTTTGGAGCGTGGTTACTCGATTGTTAAAGCTCCCGGCGTTGGCCTTGTTAAAGACTCTGCGAGTGTGAAGAAGGGTGACATTTTGGAAATTATGCTTGCCCGTGGCTCCATGATCGCAACCGTGTTTGGAACCCAGCCCGCGCATGGGGTGGATGAAGCGGACCAGTCTGCAAAATCAGATTCCCCCACAACGAACTAGATACTTTACAAAAGAGGAGAGAGAAAATGGATAAGGAAAAGTTGATTGACCCCGGTCAGCTTTCATACGAGCAGGCCCGCGATGAGCTGGTACAGATTGTGAAGATGCTTGAAAGCGGGAAAACTCCGCTGGAGGAGACGCTTACTCTTTGGGAGCGCGGTGAAGCTCTTGCCGCACGCTGTCATGCTGTTTTGAGCGCTGCAGAACAGCGCATTGAACAAGCCCGCGCCGACTCGTCCCCCGCTCATGAAACTACGGCAGAGTAGCGAAGGCTCATCTCAGTAAGAGCTCAAAACCTCCGGATACCGGGCAGTACCCAACGGTTCCCTCATCTGCGATCGGCATACGTTCAGAGATTGAAAGGGCCAAACCGCGCCCAGGGTGAACATATACACTGAGATCAAAATCTCGAGAGTATGGAAGTCCAATGATTAATCCAAACGCACTGATAATCGGCGAAGCCCTGGTGGACATTGTTGTTCCCCAGCGCGGTGAGTCAAAAGAAATTCCTGGCGGGTCTCCCGCAAACGTTGCTCTTACACTCGGCCGGCTTGACCGCAATGCTCGCCTACTCACGTGGCTGGGCTCAGATGCGCGCGGCCAGCTCGTGCGCAAGCACCTGGAAGAGTCCAACGTGGTCGTCTCAGAAGAGTCGATGCGTGCCGAAAAGACCTCTACCGCTCTAGCCAGGCTCGACGAAACAGGCGCCGCAACCTACACGTTCGACATCGAGTGGAAGCTACCCAAGTGCGAGATCGGTGACGATACCGTGGTTGTACACTCCGGCTCTATTGCCGCAACCCTGGAACCGGGCGGTAGCGATGTCGTGCGGCTTTTGGAAGGAGCGCGCGAAGTAGCCACCGTAACCTACGATCCCAACGCGCGGCCTACCATCATGGGAGATCCCGCTAAGGCATACGAACGCATCAAGGAATGCGTCCGCCTCGCTGACGTAGTAAAAATGTCCGACGAAGACGCTGAGTGGCTAACTGGAAACTCCGACATAGACCAGGTGGCCCGCGAATGGTTAGAGCTGGGGCCCGCCCTGGTAGTTGTAACCAGAGGTGGCGAGGGCGTAAGCGCATACTTCGGCGACGAAGCTGTACACCTTCCCGCAGCCGATGTGAAGGTAGTGGACACGGTTGGAGCAGGAGACTCGTTCATGGGCGGACTCATCGATGCGCTCTGGAGCGAAAACCTGCTGGGAGCAAACAATCGTTACGCACTTGCTCACATTGATCGCGAATGCGTTATTCGCATGCTTGGCCGAGCAGGGTCGATATCTGCGATCACGGTGTCACGTGCCGGCGCAAACCCGCCGTGGAAGAAAGAACTCATCTAATCCACCAAGTAGATAGGGCAACACAAAACGGCGGTTCAGATTTGAACCGCCGTTTCCATATGGGTGTATCTGCTCAAATGCAACGAGCTTAAGACCGTTACTGACTGAACTAGTGGGTTTCGATCCCGCGGGAACGAAATACTTCTCGCGCAGCTTCGGTTTCTTCTGGCGTTGGAGGCTCTACGTCTTCCAACTCGTATTCCATGCCAAGCGCGTCCCACTTGTCTCGCGCCATCTGGTGGAACGGTAGTACCTCAACACGTTCAACATTGGGCCAGCCTGCCACGATGTCAGCCACTGCCTCGATGTTCTCTTTTTTATCCGTAAGCCCTGGAACTAGCACAAAACGAACCCACACCCTTTTGCCAATCTCCGCAAGCCTATTGCCGAACGCGATGGTTGGCTCCAGTTGCGCTTTGGTGGTTTTGAAGTACGTTTCTTGGTCCCCGGCCTTAACATCCAAAAGCACTAGATCAATATCGGCAAGCATGCTATCCGAGCAGTTCACGCCCAGATTCCCCGACGTGTCGATCGTGGTGTGAATCCCCTCCTCCTTGCACGCGCGAAGCAGGTTGGCAAGGAACGCGGGTTGCATGAGCGGCTCGCCACCGGAAAAGGTTACGCCCCCGCCAGTCACCTTGAAGATCGTCTTGTACCGACGCAAACGATCCATGAGGTCATCAAGCAGAACTGGCGTTCCCTTGCGCATATACAGCGTGTCTGGGTTGTGGCAGTACACGCAACGCAGAGGACAGCCGGAGAAGAACACGGTTGCCCGTGTTCCCGGCCCGTCCATTGCGGTCACAAGCTCCCACGAGTGCACCGACCCCAGCTTGCCTTCACGAACTGCCTGGAAATGTTCAGATCGTTCCATGTGCGGGGCAACAGCAATACCGTTCAGCCCCGCACCTTGCGCTCGGGGAACCTCATATTCTAAAGGATCGGGGCGGTATTCCCCCGTTGAACCTTCCGAGTAACCGGAAGATCCAGCAAGCGAAGCCCGCCCCGAAGTTACGTCACTCAATCTGCTTACATACCCGCGTGGAAGGTACGAGAGAGCACGTCAAGCTGCTGTTCGCGCGTAAGACGCACGAAGTTAACCGCGTAGCCCGACACGCGCACGGTAAGCTGCGGGTACTTCTCTGGGTTCTCCATTGCATCCTCAAGGGTCTCACGGTTCAACACGTTAATGTTGGCGTGGTACAGGCCCTCAACGCCGCCGGTCGCTTCCCGGTTTGCCTTCATCGATGCGAGGCGTTCATCAAAGCTCTTTACAGTCATTTTGTTAGTCCTTCTTGATAAAGCCGGCATCCATGATACCGACGAGGTTCTCAATCTGTTCTTCCAGGTTTCGTCCCAAAGACGAAGGAATGATCGTGTTGGTAAGCGAAATACCGTCCAACGCGTCGGAGTAGTCGAGCTTGCCAACGGAAAGCATGGAAGCAAGCATTCCGTGCGTGTCCGCACCATTTTCTGGGTTTGCACCCGGCGCGAACGGCGTGCCAGCCTGGTGGCCCGACGGGAACGAGCCCGTGGCCTTACCGTAAACCACGTTTGAGGTGATCGTCAGCACCGACTGGGTCGGGATTGCATTGCGGTACATCGGGATGGCCTTGATCTTCTCCATCACGGTGTGAACAATCGTCGCCGCAATGTCATCAGCACGGTCATCGTCATTGCCGTAACGCGGAAACTCACCCTCGGTTACGTAATCAACTACGAGGCCAGTTTCATCACGCACGGGCGTGACCTTCGCGTACTTGATTGCAGAAAGTGAGTCCGCAACGATCGACAGGCCCGCGATACCGCAACCCATCGTGCGGGTGATCTGCGAGTCGTGTAGCGCCATTTCCATGGACTCGTAGGCGTAACGGTCGTGACAGTAGTGGATGATGTTCAACGCCTCAACGTAGGTGCCGACCACCCAATCGAGCATTTGCTCGTACTTTTTCCATACCTCATCAAAATCCAGCGGACCATCGCCCTCAACCGGAGTATGGTCAGGCACAACCAGCTTGCCGGACACCTCGTCGCGGCCTCCGTTAATGGCGTACAGGAGGGCCTTAGCGGAATTCACGCGAGCGCCAAAGAACTGCATCTGCTTGCCGACCTTCATCGGGGATACACAGCATGCAATAGCTGCGTCATCGCCCCAGCGGTCGCGGATCTGGTGATCCGACTCGTACTGGATCGAGGATGTCTCGATCGAGACCTTCGCACAGAACTTCTTGTACCCCTCGGGAAGCTCGGGGGACCAGAAGATCGTGATGTTCGGCTCGGGAGCCGGGCCGAGGTTCACCAGGGTCTGGAGCAAGCGGAACGAGGTCTTCGTTACGAGCGTGCGTCCGTCCTCGCCAAAACCACCGTCGGACCAGGTTGCCCAGTACGGGTCACCAGAGAAGATCTGATCGTAAGCTTCGGTACGCAGGAAGCGGACAATGCGAAGTTTGATAACAAGCGCGTCAATGATCTCTTGCGCTTCTTCCTCAGTGAGGATGCCGCGAGCGAAATCGCGCTCAAAGTAAGCGTCGAAGAAGCCGGACAGGCGACCGAACGACATTGCGGCACCATCCTGCGACTTAACCGATCCGAGGTAGCCGAAGTAGGTCCACTGCACGGCTTCTTTAGCCGTTGAGGCCGGACGCGAAATGTCGAATCCGTACTTCGAAGCCATGCTCTTCAGCTTGTTCAAAGCTTTGATCTGCTCGGAAATTTCTTCGCGATCACGAGCCCAGCCTTCCGAGAAAGGCTGGTCCGCACAGCGGTCTTTGTCAGCCTGTTTCTGGGCGATCAGGTAATCAACGCCGTAAAGCGCTACGCGACGGTAATCACCGATGATGCGGCCGCGACCGTATGCATCGGGCAACCCCGTGATGATATGCGAGGAGCGAGCCGCGCGGATGCGTGGAGTGTAGATGTCGAATACCGCATCGTTATGCGTCTTGCGGTACTTAGTGAAGATCTTCTTAACTTCTTCATTCGGCTCTTTACCGGCTTCCCTGATGGCGGTTTCAACCATGCGCCACCCACCGGCAGGCATCATCGCGCGCTTCAGCGGAACATCGGTCTGGAGGCCAACCACTACATCGTCATCCTCGCTGATGTAACCAGCACCGAAAGCGTCAACGTCCGCAGGAGTTTCAAGATCAACATCGTAAACGCGGCGCTTGCGCTCTTCCGAGAGGTACTTCTCCTCAAGCGTCTGCCATAGACGCAAAGTTTTTTCCGTTGGGCCAGCTAGGAAGTCCGCTTCACCCAGGTAGGGGGTGTAGTTGCGTTGAATGAAGTCTCGGACATCGATTTCCCGGTCCCAGTTTCCGGTGTTGAAACCTTCCCACTCAGCAAAATCGACTTTTTCACGGCCAGCGTGCTCGTCGACGGAGACAAATGACATTAAACACTCCGATTTCGATTATTTGACTTTTCTCTTCACCAACAACGATACCTAACGTGATCACTGATTGGTCGGACATACATGTAAACTTGCTCACTTAACCACCCAAGCTCGTATTTTCTGCACAAACGCAACAAAAAATACAGGTAGCCAGCAAAGTGATTTTACTTACCCAGACGGCGTTCGCGCTGCCCGAAGTCGCGGAGTGCGCGCAAGAAATCAACTCGCCTAAAGTCAGGCCAGTATGCCTCGGTGAAATAGAACTCCGAGTGCACTGACTGCCAGAGCAGGAATCCCGAGAGCCGTTGCTCCCCAGACGTTCTGATCACGAGGTCCGGGTCTGGAACACCGGCGGTATATAGGTGGTCGGTAATGTCATCCACGGTTAGGACATCCGCCACCTCGTCAATACTCAAACCCTTTTGCGAGTATGCGCGAAGCAGCGCGCGAACAGCGTCGGTAATCTCGTGCCTGCCGCCATAACCGACGGCAATATTCACATCTAAAGACCCCGGTTCTCGGCCTTTTGCACAGGTTAGGCAGTCTTCAAGTTCGTCTCGAATATCATCGGGCAAGAGCGAGAGGTCGCCAACATATTTCAGGTTCCATCGCCCATCATCTGCCAGACGCCTAGCGGCCTCCGCAATGATTTTGAGGAGCGGGCGAAGTTCGGCTTCATCTCTATCTAAGTTATCGGTTGAAAGCATCCAGAGCGTAACGATCTTGATACCAAGCTCATCGGCCCACTCCAAGAACTCGGTGATCTTGTCAGCACCTTTGCGATGCCCGTAGGCGGTTGCATTGCCACCTTCCCGCGCCCATCTGCGATTCCCGTCGAGGATGACGCCCACATGCTTTGGCAAGCGCTCGGGAGTGAGTTCGGATACCAGCCGTTTTTCGTACAGGCTGTATAACAAACGGTTTTCCATCCCTCACTCCTTCAAAAAATGATTTTACGCTTGCCTTACCTCGATAGTAGATGAGGTTTGATCGGGATTGAAGATAATGCCTCCTTGACCACTAACTTACTCTCGCGTAACCTTAAGTTACTACACCGTAAGTTATGGAGCAGAAATGCAGCCTCACCCCCTTAGTGACACCGTCTTATCGGATCCAGATGTGAACTCGTCGCGGTCACTCACACCCCCCTCCATCAAGCCGCTGATGCGCGGTTGGATACACCTTGTCGCGGCACCACTGGCGTTCGCCGCCGCCCTCGTCTTGCTAATCCTCGCCCCCACCGCGGGCACGAGGTGGGCATCGGTGGCATACCTCGTGTCTAGCCTGCTCCTATTTGGAATGTCCGCGCTGTATCACCGCGGAAACTGGGGCCCCAAAGCCAATGCTCTTCTGCGCCGGTTTGACCATTCGAATATCTTTCTGCTCATCGCCGGAACCTACACGCCAATCTGTGTGGCATTGCTAAGCCCGGCACAAGCAACCAAGGTGCTGCTAATAGTTTGGATCGGAGCCGCACTAGGCATTGGCACATCAGTATTTTGGCCAAGCGCTCCGCGATGGTTCACAACCCCGATCTACGTACTGCTCGGCTGGGTGGCGCTTTGGTACCTGCCAGACCTATGGCAAGCGGGTGGTCCGGCGGTTGTTTGGCTACTGGTTGCCGGTGGCATCTGCTACACAATCGGCGCCCTCGTGTATGGATTCAAATGGCCCGGGCCAAGCGCACGCGTTTTTGGCTTTCACGAGATATTTCACTCGTTCACGGTTGCAGGATGGGCAACTCATTGCGTTGCCGCGTTTATCGCGGTGCTGTCAGCTACCTAAACACAGGTTTACTTGCTAGAGTGATCACGTCTCGCGCCTGCGACTTGGAACTTCAACTTCCGGGTCGCGGCGTCGTTCGTTTTGTAGGGAGGGCCCAATGGCCGAAAAGACTTGGTTGACGCAGGAAGCATACGACCGGCTCAAGGAAGAGCTCACGCACCGTTCCACGGAGTTGCGCGCTGAGATTGCGCGAAAGATTGACGAGGCACGGCAGGAAGGCGACCTTAAGGAGAACGGCGGCTACCACGCTGCTCGCGACGAGCAGTCGATGAACGAGACGCGCATCCAGCAGCTTGAGAATCTTCTTAAAGAGGCCGAGGTTGGAGAGACGCCGGCTGATGACGGCGTCGTTGAGCTCGGCATGATGGTGACCGCGGAAATCCTGGGCGAGCGCACGGAGTTTCTACTCGGCTCGCGTATGACGGGCACGGGACTAGGGATCGAGGTTTACTCCCCTGATGCTCCTCTTGGCGAAGCCATCATGGGTGCTAAGAAGGGCGACACCGTCTCTTACTACGCGCCCAACGGAAAGGAAATCGCGGTGAAGATCATCGACGCCGTTCCGTACAAGGGCTAATGCGCACATAACGCACACATAAATATTGGCGGTTCTAGGAAATATTCCTAGAACCGCCAATATTTTTATCTGCTAGTCCGCTCTAGATCGCATTTTGACCTGGCGATACTAGGTAAGACGGCGCTCACCTACCTGATAGCACCTCTCTAAAGATAGGAGGACTACTCGGCGGATTCCTCACCATTTTTGGCCGGGGAGTCTTGTAGCACTGCCTTCACAGAATCTGATACTTGCTCGCTAACCTTCGAGTTATCCGCCTCTTCCTCGTCGGCCGTTTCTGCCGGTTCGGCTTCCGGATCGATGCGACGCATATTGGGATCGTAGGAGGTCAAAAGCTGTTCTTCTAAACTTCCGGGAGGCCCGCCCGCACGGTCATTGTCTGTGGCAAGATTCGGGAACTTGTCGTAACCATACAGGTACAGAATCGAAGTGTTGAGGAAGGCCAAAACCGGGACGGCAAATAGCGCGCCCGCAATGCCAAACAGGAACGAACCCGCCGCCACCGCGAGTAGCACCGCAACCGGGTGAAGCGAAACCGCGTTCGACATGAGCCACGGTTGCAACACGTTTCCCTCCAGCTGCTGAACCACCAAGATGACCACCAGCATGAACACGGCGGTCATGAGACCCTGATCAACCAAGGCGACCAACACGGCAATGGTGCCGGTGAGGAATGCACCCACGATCGGAATGAACGAGCCTAGGAAGACCAGAACAGCCAGCGGGATAGCCAGGGGAACACCCAGGAAGAAAGCGCCCAAACCAATACCCGTAGCATCAATAGCGGCCACGAGAATCTGCGCCTTCGCGTACGCACCGAGCGTGGTCCAGCCACGAACCGCAGCTTCGTGAAGCGGCACGCGCGCAGGCTCTGGCATGCAACGCAAGAACCAGATCCAAATCTTGCGTCCATCCTTCAACAGGAAGAACAGGACGAACAGCGCGATCAGGGCACCGGTGAACACATTACCGACCGTGGCCGTGATGGATAATGCCCCCGAAGCAAGACGTTGAGAGTTGTCTTGAACCGCATTTATGATCTCGTCATTAAGCGAATTTAAGTACTTATCAACCGCTTCACTCTCAATGGGAAGCGGCCCCGTCCTAAGCCATTCAGTTAGCCTTGAAAAGCCGTCTGTTGCGCGCGAAACCAGATCGCCAAACTGCGCAATAATTTGCGAGGAAGACAAAGAGATCAGGCCCGCCACAACCCCAATACCAATCAATAGACTGAGCGTGGCACTAGCAGCCTTTGGCATACCGAGCTTGCGGTGAAGCAGTCTATTAATCGGATCAAGCAAGACGGCGAGCAATAGTGCCAACGCCACCGGAATCGCAATGACCGTCACGTACGACAATCCATATGCGACAAGTCCCAGAGCAAAAACAACGATTACCATCCGCCAAGACCATGCGGCCGCAACCTGTAGCGGCCAGCTCACATGATCTTGCACTCGCCTATCCGAATGCGGAGCAGGCTCAATCCTCTCCACTCGTACAGGTTCGGGTTGGATCGACTCGCGAGCCCTCAACAGGGGTTCAGAAAAACGATCAAAAAGATCGCTCACTCGCGTGGCACGACGCTTGGCCATGTGACCTCCAAAGTCTTTATTTTGCCGTCAAGGAAGTATACCGCTTCCGCTGTTTTCAAGCACAAGCGGTCGCGGCATTTACCGCAGACATGTAAGTTGTGACCAGAAGAAAGGTATTCACATGGCTACCCATAGCGGAACTATCGCGGGCAGGACCACACCGGTTGCCTCCCACCTCGGAAATCATCCCGTTTTAAACACTCCCATAGAGGGCCCCTGGGATGAACCACATGAAGTGCTCTATGTAGGCATGGGATGCTTCTGGGGCGCGGAGCGCATCATGTGGCGCCTGCCTGGAGTAATTGCAACAGCTGCTGGCTACATGGGTGGCACCACAGAAAACCCCACGTATGACGAAGTGTGCACGGGACAGACTGGACACGCCGAGATCGTCCGTGTGGTTTACGACCCGCGCAAGATCAGCACCGAACAGATCCTGAAGGTGTTTTGGGAGAACCACGACCCAACTACACTCAATCGGCAGGGCAATGATCGTGGCACGCAGTACCGCTCCGCGATTTACTACACGAATGAGAGCCAACGCGAGGCTGCTCTAGCAACCCGCGACGCGTTCCAAAACGTTCTAGGCGAGCACGGCAAAGGGCAGATCACCACGGAGATTGTTAGTGAGGGCGAGGCCGGCACGTTCTACCTTGCCGAACGCTACCACCAGGCCTACCTGCACCACATTCCAAACGGGTACTGCAACCACGGACCAAACGGAATGAGTTGCCCCATCGGCATCGTTTAAGACGCGTCGCGTAACCAGCCACGCGGGCAAAACAAAGCGGCGGCCCTCGCCCAAAATGGACTGAAGGCCGCCGCTTCACCTATTGGTTTAACTAGCTGACTCGAACGACGTCAGTCACGAACACGAGCGTGTCTCCACCGCCAATGCCGGCTTGCGGAACACCCGCATCGCCGTAACCAAGTTCAGACGGAATCGACAGCACAACACGCGAGCCTTCACGAATACCGATCAGGCCCTCATCCCAACCGCGAATGACCATGCCGATACCAACGGTGAAAGACAGCGGCTCGCCGCGATCATAGGAGTTGTCGAACATGTTGCCGTTCCAAACCTGACCGAGGTAGTGCGCATCGATCTGGTTACCAGGTGTGATGGGAGCCCCCGCCCCCTCGCGAATCACTTCAACATGCAGACCCGCGGGAGGCTCCTCGGTAAGGAACGCAATAGTGGGCTTGCGCAAGAAGTTATCGGATACTTTCAAAAATTCACTCATGGCGTCAGTCTACTTAATCTCCTGCAGCAGAGCGCAATATTGCCAGCAGACGCAGCACCTCAACATAAATCCACACGGCCGTCACGGTGATTCCAAAAGCCACACGCCAGGCGAAAACGGCGGGTACGCCGGCCTCGACGCCACGCTTTGCCACATCAAAATCTCCAATAAGGCTGTATGTGCCAATCACGATCGCGAGACCGCCTACAATCACCCCGAGGGGGATTCCTAGCACCGTGATGGATCCCAGGCCAAACGGCGTGGTTATAGCCCCCGTCCAGACCAAAACCATGTTCACCAGGTTGTATCCCAGCACCGAGAGAAGGCCAATCAACACAAAACGGTTTGTGCGCGAGGTGTAACGCACCTTGCCGGACGCGAACAGCGCGAGAGCCACCCCGATCACCACGAACGTTGCAATAACTGCCTGCAAAACGATACCCGGATACAGGAACTCAAACAGTAGCGAAAACGCGCCCAGCATGAGGCCCTCTGCAACCGCGTAAGCCGCAATCAGACCGGGGCGAATCGTCTTCGAGAAGATGTTCACCATTGCCAGGATGAGGCTGGCGATCATGCCGCCAAACACGAGCGGGACGGCAAGGGAAGGCGACATGCGAATCCCGAACCAAGCCACAACCGCGCCTAGAAGCACGAGGGCAAACATCGAGCCCGTCTTCACAATCACGTCGTCATAGGTCATGCGCCCGGTATTAACCGCGTCCGCGGCCGGAGCCCTGTAGGCGTCCTCAAACTGATCCATGGGCGCGGTACCCGGAGCGGTTTCCTGCGGGCGATGCGCTGTAGCGTGCGGATCAAATCGGCTCGACCCCGCATCTTGCATACCAGGGCGGCCCGGCTCGTAGCCCGGCATCGTTGGATATCCAGCGGGAGTTTTAGAAATCTCCCTATCGAGCTCTACCATCACGGGATTACCGCTCATATGCATCCGCTCCTAAATATAGCTGTCTCGTGAATTGCTATGAATATAACGGACTTTGCACGTGGCCGAAACATTTAACTGCCAACTTGGTACCCCCAGCCGGGCTCGAACCGGCACTCGGTCGATTTTAAGTCGACTGCCTCTACCAATTGGGCTATGGGGGCTCGCGCCCATTCTACGGGCAAAATGCCTGGTTACACCAAACGCGCCTGCCGGCCCCATTTCCAATAAACAACACGAAGCAGGTACAAACTGTTACAAATCGCACGGTTTCGCCCACATTTTAATCTTGTCCACTCATGGGGCGGGCAGATTTATTAGAGTCGAGGATAAGGTGTGTCTCGCGCGAGGCACCGAATATCTGAAAGAAAGGTAATCCGTATGTGGTCTGACGGCCGTAGAAGACCCGGCGTGAACCCTGACCCAAGTATTAAGCGCAGGTCAACACACAACCTGCCGGGAAATGTGGGAATGCAACGCCCCTTCGCCCTCTCTTCGTCGCAAATTAGGCGAATTGAACGAGAACGCAACGCCGCTAGACCACACGCGTTAAAGAGCGTCAAAGATCTGCCCAAGTCATTTGTTCGCTTCGTATCGGACGAGACGAAAGCGGGCATGCTCCTAGTGGTTGCGGCACTACTTGCGCTTGCTTGGGCAAACTCACCGATCGGCTTCATATACGAGGCCATGGCTAACTTCACATTTGGCCCGCAGGCTTGGCACCTGCACTTGCCGATCTCCGCTTGGGCCGCAGATGGCGTTTTGACCATCTTCTTTTTCGTGGTTGGTCTTGAGTTGAAAACCGAGTTCGTAACCGGTGCACTTCGCGACATTCGCGAAGCAGCTCTGCCCATGCTTGCCGCAGTTTTTGGCATGGTAGGCCCTGCCGTGGTGTACCTGCTGGTGCAGATTTTTGCAGGTTCCGAGGCGTTCTCGGGGTGGGCAATCCCCGCGGCCACCGATATTGCGTTCGCAGTGGCGCTCCTCGGAGTGTTTGGCAAAGGCATGCCCCCTGCGGCACGCACCTTCCTACTCACCCTGGCTGTGGTTGACGACCTCCTCGCAATCATCATCATTGCTGTGGTTTACTCCACTGATCTGAATCTCATTGCCCTCGGCATTTCTTTGGCACTCATTGCCCTATTCGGGTTCTTGGTCCAGCGCCGCCACATGCACTGGTGGCTCCTGATACCGGTAGCAACAGTGGCGTGGGGCTTCATGCACGCATCCGGTGTGCACGCCACGATCGCGGGCGTAGCGATGGGCTTGCTGGTGCCCGCAGTCCGTAGGCACGGTGAGCCACAGTGGTCCCACCACCTGGCAGAAAAGATCAATCCGATTTCAGCAGGTCTGGTCGTTCCCTTCTTCGCATTCTTCGCAGCTGGCGTGAACGTTTCGGAATCTGGCGGCATTGTAGAGACGCTTGCCGACCCGGTAGCGATTGGCGTCTCCCTCGGCCTGCCAATCGGGAAGCTGCTGGGAATCGCGGGTTCCGTTTGGCTACTAACCAAGTTCACGCGTCTGCGCCTGGGTGCCGGTGTCGATATGCCCGACATTGCGGCCATTGCAATGCTTGCCGGCATTGGCTTCACCGTGGCACTACTGATCGCGGGGCTCGCATTCCCCGCCGATTCGGTTCACATTCCGCACGCCAAGATGGGCGTCATGATGGGTACTGCGATTGCGGCCATCGCGGGTGGTTACGCGGTGCACTACCGTGCTCACCTGCATGCACGCGGCGCGGCCGCAAACCGCTTGCGCGCGCTCTCCTCGTAATCTGCTTAGAGGATCAACTAGATAATCGACAGCGCGATTCCATCGAGGATGTCGTGCTCAGAAACCCAGTTGCCGCGTAGTTTCGGATTATCCGATGCTGCGCGGCAAACTATTTGCCGCCAAATGAGCGCGCCGCCACTAATGACGTCTTCGCGTCCAGCCGGCATGTAGGGCAGTCGCGCAAGCTCATCCACGCTGGCATTGCTCATGTAGTCGCAGGAATCCACCATCTGCTGAAGACTAAAGCGCGACGCGTGCACGGCCTCTGGATCCCATTTTTTAAGCCCCAGGGCGTGGCAGGTAATGGTGGTAACCGTGCCGGCAACGCCAACTAGCGAGTTCACCTGAGTGAACGGCACGGCCGCTGCAGCCTTGTCAATCAAGCTGTCAATCCACGCTACGGCCCGGCTCGTATCCGGGTTTGGGGCTGCTATTTCGGGGAACTTCTCAGTGACACGAACCGATCCCATGTTCATGGAGATCGCGCCGAGCACGCCAGCTTCGGCAGAACCCGTCACGAACTCGGTGGATCCTCCCCCGATATCAATCACCATCACGGGGTTTTCAGCTTCGTGCAAGCTCGAGACCGCACCGGTGAACGAGAGCCCAGCTTCCTCGTTGCCCTCCACAATTTCTGGCTCAATCCCCACTGCGTCTTTAATAGCTGCGCGGAAGTCGTCACGATTGTGCGCATCGCGACTCGCAGACGTGGCCACAAATCGCAGTCTATTCACGCCAGCTTCACGGCAGATCTGCGCGTATTCCTTCGCCTGGTTAGCTGTGCGCGTAATCGCCGCCTCAGAGAGGTAGCCGGTACGATCCACGCCCTCTCCAAGCCGCACGATTTCCATTGTGCGCATGTCGTCAACAAACGAACCGGACTCCATGTGGCCAATCAGAAGCCTGATGGAGTTAGTACCACAATCAATGGCTGCCACCTTGCCGCCCTCGCGGCCCAAAAGCCACGGGAAGTTTTCACTCACGCGTCCGCTCCTTCAAAATCAGCGGGAGTTTGGCCCGGCAGACAGGAACACTTCTTCTGGTCCCACAGCCCCATCTCTTCTAGCTTGGCCAGCGTCCAATCTCCAATCGGATTTACACCCGGGCCAGCGGCAAGCGCGTGGCCAAGCAGGGCATGCAAACACTTCACGCGCTGCGGCATTCCTCCAGCCGAGAAACCGCTGATCTCATCAACTTTCTCCACAGCGTCACGCGCCTCAATATAAGCGAGGTGGGCAGCGGCGTATTCACTACGTAACTGCTCATCATCACCAAGACGCTCATTCAAAAACTCCATCCACTGATTGGACTCGAGGACGGAACACCCCTTAACGGCCGCGGGATGGGTCAAGTAGAACATGGTTGGGAACGGGCTGCCATTTTCCAAGCGAGGCGCAGTTGCTACCACCAATGGAGCGCCACAAACACACCTAGCCGCAATCCCTAAAACACCGCGCGGCTCGCGCCCCAACTGAAGCTCAAGAATCTTCAGATCAACATCTTGCGTCTTATCCAACGCCTACTCCTCGTTTTTCTTTACGTGCACCGACGGGTCAAGGCGAACCGGCTGATTCACATCATCGGCAGCATCCGCAGTATCAGCCACCACCAGGTACCAAGGCCGAGGCGGCCCCTGATCCTCAACAGGTTTGGTATCTGCCATCCCATCCGCGATGCCGGGTGCATCAAGCACCTGATACTGCGTCTCGCCGGGCTGGACATACTGTAGCCGCGCCCGCGCCTGTGAGGCTACGTAAGACTTGTCGCCCCACCGGTCCAGCTGATCTTGCAGCTCGGCGTTAGTCTGCTTCGCCTGCTCGATTTGGATTAGAACGGAACGATACTCACGCTGCTGGGCCCACCACTGGTGCAGTGGTTGTGTTACGCCCAAAAGAGCGACCACTAGGGTCAGAGTCAAGGCGAACGCTTTGAGCGACACCTTTCGCTCCGCGGCGGGAGCCTCTGCCGTTTTGGTGACGCTGGTCTTTCTTGCCCGCGAACGCGGCCTGCTACTTCCCGCTGACGAGTGTAGCCGTGCGCCCTTCCTCGCGATACCGGTGGGCTTGGATTGCGAGGTAGTTTTCTTCGCGCCGCTTCCCATGCCTTTAGGCATCGTTGGACGACGAACTCCGCTAACCCTACGTTCACTCATGCCTCTAGTTTTACAAAACTTAAGCGAAGTTGCCTAAACCGCGCCGGCGGCGGGTAAAACAAAAGAGACGGGGCCCGAAGACCCCGTCTCGATGCTCTGTCAGCTAGCGGTTAAACCACTTGCTACAAAGAGTTAGAAGTTCGCGCGTGGGAAAGCGCTACGGCCAGCGTACACCGCTGCGTCAGCAAGCTCTTCCTCAATACGCAGAAGCTGGTTGTACTTAGCAACGCGCTCAGAACGAGCCGGAGCACCGGTCTTGATCTGACCGGAGTTCGTTGCAACAGCGAGGTCAGCAATCGTGGTGTCCTCGGTCTCACCGGAGCGGTGCGAGGTCATCGACTTGAAGCCCGCACGGTGTGCAGCCTCAACAGCGTCAAGCGTCTCGGTGAGGGTACCAATCTGGTTTACCTTCACGAGCAGAGCGTTACCCGCATGCTCCTTGATACCGCGTGCAAGACGAGCCGGGTTGGTTACGAATAGGTCATCGCCAACCAGCTGAACCTTGTTGCCCAGCTCGCTGGTCATCTTGATCCAAGAATCCCACTCGTCCTCAGACAGCGGATCCTCAATCGAAACTAGCGGGTACTGTGCAAGTAGCTTCTCGTAGTACTTCACCATGAACTCGGTGTCGCGACCCTCTCCCTCAAGCATGTACTTGCCATCCTTGAAGAACTCGGTAGAAGCGACGTCAAGAGCAAGGGCGACGTCCTTGCCCGGCTTGTAGCCGGACTTCTCGATTGCCTCAATAATGAGGTCAAGTGCTGCAGCGTTCGACTCAAGCGACGGCGCGAAACCGCCCTCGTCACCAAGACCGGTGGAAAGACCGCGGTCCTTAATGACGCCCTTGAGCGTGTGGTAAACCTCAGCACCCCACTGGAGGGCTTCGCGGAACGAACCTGCACCAATCGGAGCAATCATGAACTCCTGAATGTCAACGTTCGTGTCAGCGTGCGAACCACCGTTGAGGATGTTCATCATCGGAACGGGCAGGACGTGCGCGTTCGGGCCACCAACGTAGCGGTACAGCGGCAGGCCAGCCGACTCTGCAGCAGCCTTAGCAACGGCCAGCGAAACACCAAGAATGGCGTTAGCACCAAGCTTGCCCTTGTTGTCCGTACCGTCGAGATCAATCATGATCTCATCGATCAGGCGCTGCTCAGTGGCGTCTTCATCGATCAGCTCTGGAGCAATAACGTCAGTTACTGCCTCAACTGCATCCTCGACACCCTTGCCCATGTAGCGGTTGTCGTCACCATCGCGACGCTCAACGGCCTCAAATGCGCCGGTAGAAGCACCCGACGGAACGGCTGCACGCGAAACGGTGCCGTCGTCAAGCAGAACTTCAACTTCAACAGTCGGGTTGCCACGAGAGTCAAGAATCTCGCGAGCACCAATGGCCTCAATGTGTGCCATGTTTTTCTCCTTCTATAGATCCGGTAATGTCGCGGACTATTTTTAACGAGTTATCGTTCCCTCATTAGGGTTTTGCAGACCATCTGCATTCCCCTTAGGTCTAGGTTGAAGATCAGCGGGGTGTAAGTCCTGTGAGGGCCCTGCCGATGCTTCTTAAAACTTACTGTTGTGGCGGGAGTACAACGCCCTGCAGGTTCGGCGCGTACACAGCGTTGTTCTCATCTAATGCCCCGTACCTCGGGTTGAGCTCAATGTCCTTGCCCTTCTGCACCTCAGCCACTTCCTGCGCCAACACCTGCTGATCCACTTTGCCCTGCAGGAGCACCAAAAGCTGGTTTATGCGTACAACGCCAACGGCAGCCGCATTAGCCGGCTCGCCGGGAGACTGCACCGAGGCCAGCGCATTACGGGCATCTTCATCTGAGAACTCAACGCCATGCTGGTTTGCAACCTCGCGAACTGCCTCCCCTTGCGCCAACACATAAACCACGCCTGCAGTTGGGAACTGCTGGCCGCTGATTTGCGAAAGCTGTTGGGCAGCCTCGCTCACTTCGTCTTCCGTATAGGTGGTTCCGTCGATATTCAGCGCCACACCCGGCTGGGCGGAACAGGCTGCGAGAGCAACTGTTGCCAAAACTGTGCCGGCGCCAACTACAATGCGTTTCCATGTTGACTTAAGTGTCACGGTTACGCGTCCTTTCGTTTTCAACCATCTGGTACAGATTCTACGCTGTTTCCCTTAACATTTTCTTGCCCCTACCTGGGTTGACCTTTAGAGTCAGGTGAATAGTCAACGATTGCCTGCAAAAAGTTTTGCGTCCAATCAAGTAGTTCCTGGTCCACAATGGCCGGGCCATCAAGTTTTTTGGACTTTGGGGCGGGCACCAGGATCTGGCGAACAGCCCCTTTAATTATTGAGCCCGGATACAGTCGCTTTAGCCGCAGAGCTTGAGAATCACGCAACTCCACGGGGGAAAATCGAATGTAACGCCCCTGCGCCACGATCTCTTTAATACCGAGGTCGCGTGCATACTCGCGCAATCCAGAGATAGCGAACAACAGTAGCACCTGTTCGGGAATCTTCCCGTAGCGGTCCACAAGCTCTTCGCGCAGGTCATGGGCCTCCTCGGGTGAACCCAACGCCGCAATTTTTGCGTACGTTTCGAGGCGAAGCTGCTCACCCTCAATGTAGCCCGGCGGGATGTGCGCGTCGACGGGGATTTCGACGCGCATCTCTTCACGTTTCGGAGGCTGCCCATCGCGATAGGTTGCCACGGCGTCAGCAACCATACGCACGTAAAGATCGAAACCCACGCCCGCAATGTGTCCGGACTGTTCACCACCCAGCAGGTTGCCGGCACCGCGAATCTCCAAGTCCTTTTGCGCCACCGCGATGCCCGCGCCCAGATCGGTATTAGCCGCAATCGTTGAAAGTCGCTCATGTGCGGTCTCGGTCAGAACCTTGTCTGCCGGGTACAAGAAGTACGCGTATCCCCTATCGCGTCCGCGTCCCACACGGCCTCGTAGCTGGTGAAGCTGCGACAGTCCCATTGCGTCCGCACGATCCACGATGAGCGTGTTGGCGTTAGAAATATCCAAACCGGTTTCAATAATCGTGGTGCATACGAGGACGTCGAACTCGCGATTCCAAAAGTCCACGATTACCTGCTCTAACTGAGCTTCAGCGAGCTTTCCATGCGCAATACGAACCCGCGCCTCGGGCACGAGCTCTTGAATGTGATCAGCGATCTTGCCGATATCTTCCACGCAGTTATGCACGTAGAACACCTGACCATCACGCAGAAGCTCACGTTTGATTGCGGCACTAACCTGCTGGTCTGAATATGCCCCCACAAACGTAAGGATTGGGTGGCGCTCCTCTGGCGGGGTGGCCAGGAGCGACATTTCGCGGATGCCTGTGATTGCCATTTCGAGAGTACGAGGAATAGGCGTGGCTGACATCGACAAAACGTCCACGTCGGTGCGCATCTGCTTCAGAGTTTCCTTGTGCTCAACCCCAAAACGCTGCTCCTCGTCAATGACAACGAGGCCGAGGTCCTTGAAGCGGACCGAACCTGTAAGCAGGGAATGAGTTCCAATCACAACGTCGATCTGGCCGGTGCGCAGACCTTCGCGAATGCGCTCCCCCTCGGCCGCGCTAGTGAAACGAGATAGGGCCGCAACATCTACGGGGAAGCCCGCATAACGTTGCTGGAATGTCTCCAGATGCTGCTGAACCAAGAGGGTGGTGGGCACGAGGACAGCCACTTGCTTGCCGTCTTGCACTGCCTTGAACGCGGCTCTAACCGCGATTTCAGTCTTGCCGTAGCCCACATCGCCGCCAAGCAGGCGATCCATAGGGATCGGCTTTTCCATGTCTGCTTTGACCTCGTCGATCACGGTCAGCTGGTCCGGCGTCTCCACGTACGGGAACGCGTCCTCAAGTTCGCGCTGCCACGGCGTATCGGGGGAGAACGCGTAGCCCTTCGCGGACTTACGTGCGGCGTAAAGACGAACCAGCTCTCCCGCGATCTCCTTAACAGCTTTACGCGCCTTGGCCTTGGTCTTCGCCCATTCAGCCCCGCCCATCTTGGATAGCTTTGGCTGATCCGAACCCGAATACTTAGAAACCTGATCCAGCTGATCGGTTGGAACGTAGAGGCGGTCCCCAGGCTGACCGCGCCGGGTGGGCGCGTACTCGATTAGCAAGTAGTCGCGCGTCACAGCCTCTTCGCCGCGTCCAATGGTGCGCGAAACCATCTCAATGAACTTGCCAATGCCATGCTGCTCATGGACGATGAGGTCGCCCTTTTCTAGCGTCAGCGGATCAATACCTTTGCGCCTGCGCGCCGGCATTTTTCGCATTTCCGCGGTCGATGAGCCCGCCTTGCCCGTCAGATCAGTCTCGGTAACAACCGCAACCTTCAGTTCCTCAGCTACAAATCCCGGCCCTGAGCCGGCGGCCAGCACTTCGATTACGCCTGGCTCTAGCCCCTCGGACACCGCCTCGACTATTTTTGCGGGCACAAATGCTTCGTTTAGCACCGCTGTAATACGTTTAGCCGGGCCCGGCCCATCCGTGGTTACAACCAGTTTCCAGCTGTCTTTTTGAAGTTTCCCAAGGTCAGAGGCGGCCTGGTCAATCTTGCCGCGATACGGCTTTACGTCACGAGCGCCCACCTGCATGAGGCTCGGCGTCACGACAATCGAAGCGTGCGCCGACGGCGCGTCGGTAAGCGCGTCGGCCAATTCCATTGGAGCAAGAGTGGAAATCTCTGCCCACCCAAAGCCGCGTTTGCGCGCAAGCGAGCGCATTTGCGTCAATGTTTTGAACGACGCGTTGCCGGCCTGAAGCGGAATCTCACCACCGGCCGCGGCGCCTGTCCAGGCGGCCTCCAAGAACTCTTGCGTAGTGGCAACGAGGTCTTCGGTGCGCGATTCAACGCGTTGCGGCTCGATGATAACCACCTGCGAATCGGCGCCAACGAGATCCAGCACGGTTTCCATGCCGCCTACGAGGATGGGGCTGAGCGACTCCATGCCTTCCACGTTGATGCCTTCGCTGATAAGCTCCAGCATCTGGCCCGCGCCCGGTAGCTTCGCGACGGCCTCGCGCGCGCGTTCGCGCACATCGTCGGTTAGCAAAAGTTCACGAGCAGCCGGCGCCCACAGACCCTCTTTAGCTGCGCCAACCGCGCGCTGATCTGCAATTGAGAAGTAGCGGACGTCGTCAACCTCATCGCCAAACATTTCGATACGAGTCGGATACGGATCAATGGGCGCAAATACATCGAGAATCCCGCCGCGAACGGCCATTTCGCCGCGCTTTTGCACCACTTCCGTGCGCTCGTAACCCAGATTCATGAGGCGGTTAGCCAGGCTTTCAAAATCAACGGTGTCGCCCACTCTAAGCCGCACGGGCTCCAGGTCCCCAAGACCGGAGATCACCGGTTGCAAGAATGCGCGTAGCGGCACAAGCAGCACTCTGATGGCGCCGGTTCGCGAGCCAACTTCGCCCTCGGGGTGCGCCAAGCGCCGCATGACCGCAACCCTGCGGGCCATCGTGTCCCGCTGCGGGCTGAGCCTCTCGTGCGGTAGGGTTTCCCAGCTGGGCAACACCTCCACTCCGTCGATATATCCGCGCAGGTGGGTGGCCAGTTCTTCCGCGTCCCGGCCGGTAGCTGTTACCACAACCAGCGGCCTTGCCCCCTCCTGCAGTGCCGCTTTAGCAAGCAGAGGAGCCCGCACTCCAGCTGCGGCAATGACCGTGGGGTTGCCCCCTTCGTTCAGGGCAAGGGCGGCAGCGGCAAGCGCCTCGTCACCATCAAGAGCGCTAAGTAGACCGCGAAGTTTTTTCAAAACAGCTCCTTGCATGAAACCGGACTAGGCCGTATGCAGTTTTTGTTGCGCCTGTTCAAAACCGAGGGTAACCACATCCTCGATCGCATCCGCAGCCAAGCGGACAGTTACCGCCCATTCATCCAGGTCTTTCTTAGGGAAATCCGAAAGCACGAACGCTGCCGCGTCCATTCGCCCAGGCGGGCGGCCCACGCCAAAGCGCAACCGGTTGTAATCCTTCGTGCCAATCAGCTGCGAGATTGAGCGGAGCCCGTTGTGTCCGCCCTCGCCACCACCTCGTTTAAGGCGAAGAACGTGCGGTTCGATGTCAAGCTCGTCGTGCACAACCAGCAGGTGGTCCGGCTTTATCCCATAAAACTGCATGAGTTTCGATACCGCGTTGCCCGATAGATTCATGTACGAGTCGGGGTATGCAAGAATCGCGGCCGGCCCGGGCCTGCCTCCCGAAAGCATCCCAATACGCGCATTTGCTACATACGCGCCAGCGCGGTGCTTACTGAACGTTGCGCCGGCATTGTCAGCTACCGCATGGAGCACAATGCGACCCGCGTTGTGCAGATTGTTTTCGTATTTTGGACCCGGATTACCCAAACCAACAATAAGCCACTGATTCGCTGTTTCTTGCACGCCCCCACTCTACCAACTCACGCGGTGCGGGAATTTCACGAGGGGGCAGAACAAAACGAACACACCAATAGACCGCGTTGACCTAGTTGGCTGGCGCCGATGGCTTTGCATGCAGGAAGTGCGGCTGATTAAAGCCTTCCTCCGCGAACCGTTTGGTGATGGCATCCATGACCGCGCCGGCCTGGTGCTTTCGAACCAGCGCAATCGCTGATCCGCCAAATCCGCCACCTGTCATGCGAGCCCCCACAGCCCCGTTCTCCAACGCGGTTTCTACCGCGATGTCCAGTTCAGGAACCGTGACCTCGTAGTCATCGCGAAGCGATTCGTGCGATGCCGTCATGAGCGAACCGATCTGGTCCAACCGCTCATCAATCAACGCTCCGTCCTCGAGGAGCTCAACGAAGTCCAGAGTGCGTGCCGTTTCAGTGATCACGTGGCGGGCGCGCTTTTGCTCCTCTTCACTGAGGACAGACAGATCCGCGTCGCGGGCCAAGCTAGCGAGGTAGTCCACGCCGAGCTTCTGCGCCGCTGCCTCGCACGTGGCACGACGGTTGGCATACTGACCATCCGCCAGGCGATGCGGCGCCCGCGTGTCAATGACCAGCATCTCCAGACCAACGGATTCGAGGTCAAATGGAATGTGCCTAATCGAGGCATCTTTCGAATCAAGCAGAATCACAGCGCCGGCGCGGCACCGCATCGACGCAGCCTGATCCATTCCGCCGGTTGGAGCGCCAGCAATCTCGTTTTCAGCGCTAATGCAAGCCTCAACCAGTTCCTTACGACCCTTCTTAGTGGTCATCATCGAAACCCAGTCTTCAGTCTGTGCCATGAGCGCATCCCAGGCAACGGCAACCGCGCATTCAAGCGCGGCAGAAGATGAAAGGCCGGCACCAAACGGCACGCAAGAATCGATTGCGAGATCGAGACCGGGCATCTTACCCCTCCCCTGCTGTTCAAGAGCCCAGGCAACTCCCACCACGTAGGCCGGCCAGCCCTCAACAGGATTCTTCGAATCGTGCGTATCGACCTCGTCAAGGTTTACCTCTCGCACGCCCTCCTCCTGTGCGGATACGAGGCGAACAATCCGGTCATCACGCTGACTTACCGCGGCATAGGTCCG
The DNA here is from genome assembly GCF_001813085.1 of Actinomyces sp. HMSC065F11. NCBI lineage: Bacteria > Bacillati > Actinomycetota > Actinomycetes > Actinomycetales > Actinomycetaceae > Actinomyces > Actinomyces sp. HMSC065F11. Next base: position 23,139 of record NZ_KV811482.1, on the reverse strand, counting down.
ATGCGGAAGCGCCATAGGAAGTGCGAAACCACCGTTGTAATCGGTGTGCTCGCCGATCACATTCACGCGCCCAGGCGCCGAGTGGAGGGCCTCCGGACTGTAACCGTAGGCGTGCTCGAAAAGCTCGGTGACTTTGCGCGTTCCCTCTTCAAGAGTCCATGACTCCAACACGATGTTGCTCATTTTTCGTAGACCTCCCGTAGACGATCTGCAATTTTTTCTGGCGTGGTGTCAGAAATCCACGCGCCCATCCCCGATTCGGAACCGCCCAGATACTTCAACTTGCCAGGAGCGCGCTGAATCGAATGCAACTGCATGTGCAAGCGCATAAGTTCGCGCTCCTCCCCCACGGGAGCCTGGTGCCAAGACATCACGTAGGGAATCTCCAGGTAGGCCTTCTGGCCATCTTCCTCGACCTCAAAGAACTTGTTCCCCGCCTTCAGCATACGAATGTAAAGGTGGGCAAGTTCCTCACGCTCTTCGTCGGTCAGCTCATACAGCGCCTTCACGTCACGCTTGGGCATCAGCTGCATTTCAACCGGCCAACGCGACGCTGCGGGTACATACAGCACCCAATGTTCAGTTTCATCAACAATCCTGCGGCCGCTTCGCAACTCGGCGGCGAGGACGTCGCTGAGCAGATCTTTGCCCGTGTTCTCGCGGTACTGCTTGGCCTGACGGATCATAGTTGCCGTGCGAGGCGTGATGTAAGGGTAGGCGTAGATTTGCCCGTGCGGATGATGCAAGGTCACGCCGATTGCTTCACCGTGGTTCTCAAAGCAGAACACCTGCTTAATGCCATCTATCTTTTCGAGCTCCTGCGTGCGGTCTGCCCAAGCCTCGATGACTGTGCGCATGCGGGTTGGCCCCATGTCCACAAGATTGCGATTCAGGTCAGGGCCAAAACAGATGACCTCACACCGACCAGCGGCCGGAGCCACCTTCCAAATGCTCTCTCCATCCAGGTCACTAACCTCCATGGTTTCGCCCGGAATCTGCATGAGCGAGGGGAAACGATTCTCAAACACTACGACGTCGTAGTCGGTATCGGGGATCTCACCGTCCTGATAGGCGGCACCCGGACGTGCCGGGGCGAGCGGGTTCGCATCTGCTGGAGGCAGGAACGTGCGGTTCATGCGGTGCGTTGCGATAACCACCCATTCACCTGTTAGCGGATCCAAGCGCATCGTTGGCCCGGTTACCGGTTTTTCATTGCCATCCTCATCCTTGACTGGCGCGAACCTATCTTGCAGGGGCCTTGGATCATCCAAACGGCGAGTCTTCTCACCGCTGACGTAAGGTTCCGAATCATCGAAGTAGAAAAAGTCGCGACCATCAGCCAGCTTCGTAGCAGTTTTACGAACGCGAGCAGTCATCAGCACTCCCAACAGTGTTTTCGTATTTATTAACCTCCTAAAGCCTACCCCTCAAGAAGCTTTTCTGACGCTGTTCCTTGAGCTGTCTTTTTCCTTCCATTTACCTATCAAGGCCTTTGCATCGGCACATTTTCGCGCAAACTAGCTGTTCAACTACTTCTTCCGCCCCCGCAAAAATGAATACCTCCCGCCGCTTGTGATAGTAATAATCCGTAAACAGGCGACTATGCGTGGCAAGGAATAAGTATGTACCTTCCCTCCTGCGGGACCGACGAGGAACTCATCGGCATACTCGTAGCAGTTCCCGAGCCACTTGCAGGCGACATTGACGCACTTCGCACCCGCCTCAACTTAGATACCGCAAACAGTACCGCGCCGCACATCACTCTTGTGCCGCCTACTCCCGTGAAGCGGGCCGACCGCGAGCGCATCATGCATCAGCTGGGAGAGGTTGCGGCAAAACGTGCACCTTTTCGGATTTGTCTGCGGGGAGCGGGGTCGTTCCGCCCGGTATCGCCAGTGTCTTTCATTAATATCGCTGCTGGTGGCGAGGCTCTGGCCGCCCTCGAGGACGAGATTCGCGAGGCAATCGATCTTCCACCCGCACGTTTCCCCTTCCACCCGCACGTGACGCTCGCCCACGTTGAGCACGAGGAAACGTTGGATGTAGCCGAGAAACTCGCCGAGGATTTCGAGGCGGAGTGGGTTGCAAGCGGCTTCAGGTTGGACCGTGTGGGCGCCGATGGCGTGTACCATTCCCAGGCATTGTTTAGTTTTACTGCCGGCTAGATTCACGCGCTACGAACCCGCCTCGTGAGCAATTGGGCACATAACCACGACTGCAAGTGGGTTTGGGAAAGCCGCGGCGCAGATTTTCGGGTAGTTTCGAGCTGTAGACGATTCCGCGCTGGATAGGACAGACGAAATATGGCGAAATCCGTGCTCGATCAGCCAGTAGAAGTTTTGGCACCAAGAGCTCCCGATGCTCCAAACCTGTACGGCCCCACTTTGCAAGAGGTCAAAGAGGCCGACGGGATAGTGGCCAAGGTAATGGGGGTCATGGATTGGTACAACCATTCTCGCGTTGGGCGGGGCATGCGCCGCTACACGCTAAAGCGCGGAAATCTATTGGCCGGCGGTGTCTCTTACACTTCGCTGTTTTCCATTGCGGCGGCACTAACCGTTGGGTGGACGATTTTCATGTACTTCCTGGGCGGCAACGATCAGCTTCGCGAGGCCGTGTTGCACGCTCTCGAGTCGGCCATGCCTGGCCTTATCGACACCGGCGATGGCACCGGCATGATCGACCCAGATTCGCTGATTCAAACAAACGTTTGGTCCGTCACCGGCATCGTGGGTCTACTAGTGTTGGTATTTTCAGCATCGAAAACCATGGACGCGCTAAAAATGTCACTGTGGTCGATGTTCGGAATCGTGCGCCTGCCAAATAGTGCGGTAGCGATCAAGATCCGCGACTTGTTTGGATTCGCAGTCCTGGGCATTGGCGTGCTTGCTACTGCCGCTCTTGGAATCATGATGAACACGGTCGGCTCCTGGTTTATTGACCTGTTGAATATCGAGGGGGTAGCTGGGCGCATTCTTTTGAACATCGCTACTCTGCTTGCCGCTTTTGTGGTGGACACTCTTTTGGTGATTGCTCTGGTGCGCGTCACTGCAGGCGTTCGCGTTCCCAGCCGTGATCTCTGGATTGGCGCGGCTGTGGCGGGTGTTGGCTCGGCGATTTTGCGGTATCTGGGCACCAGCGCGGTTGGTTCCGTAGCTGACAACCCTTTGCTTGCCGCCTCGGCAGCCCTGGCCACTCTCATGTTGTGGGTTAACCTCATCGTGCGCCTGCTTCTTATGGTTGCCGCGTGGATGGCCAACCCGTTCTACGCGGAGTTCCCGCAGGATCAAAAGTACGTACACGGTGATAGCACACCTAACTACGTCACCATGACAGAGCCGGACACCCTCGATTGGCCGCACAACCCCCTCACGGGTGACATTGCGTTTGACCCGCGTGAAGATCCGGAATCTTACGAAACCGTTCTGGAGGACGAGGTCTGGCATTCGCCGCGCGCCAAGTGGTTGCGCGTTCGTATTGCGAGCGCTGAGGCCAAGGCACAAAAGCATCGCGACGAGCTTTTGGCTATGGGTCAGCGCCAGCAAGTGGGCGAAAAGTAAGACCTGCTACCGCACGTGCTAAACAGGACTTTGAATAAAGCGTACGCGCTGAGATTTTGAAAGTAGGACAATGACCTTCTCGCTAGCTTCGATCAACGTTAATGGGATTCGCGCCGCAGTTAAACGCGGTATGAAAGACTCCCTGGCGGACACTAAGCCCGATGTGATCGCGTTGCAGGAGGTGCGCGCGGCAACCGCAATCACCACTGACCTGCTGGAAGATTGGGAGCTACTCAACTTCGAATGCGAGATTAAGGGGCGCGCCGGTGTAACCATCGGGGTTCGCCGTGACTCCCACGTAAAGCTCCTGCCCGAAACCGTCCGTTTTGGCGCCCACCCGCAACATAGTGAGGCAGAGGCTGTAGATACAGGCCGTTGGCTCGAAGTGGACGTACAGGACGGAGAGCAAACTGTACGTATTGTCTCCGCCTACTTGCATTCGGGCGAAGTAGGTACGGAAAAGATGGATCAGAAGTATGCTCACCTCGATCTCGTTACCAGCCGTATGAGCGAACTGCGCGAGCTTCCGAACGTGATTATCACGGGCGACCTAAACATCGTTCACACCGAACTCGACATCAAGAACTGGAAAGGCAACCACAATAAGACAGCCGGCGTGCTCGACTCCGAAATCGCGTACGTGGACCGCTGGATTGAATCGGGTTGGGTTGACGTTGCCCGTCAGCTAACCGGCCCCGTGCAGGGCCCATACACTTGGTGGTCATACAGGGGCAAGGCGTTCGACAATGACGCGGGTTGGCGCATCGACTACCACCTGGCCAGCCCCGCGATGGCTCAGCGCGCTCAAAGCGTGCACGTGGACCGTGCGGTCGATTACGCCTCCCGGTACTCCGATCACGCTCCCCTGCGCATCATTTACAGCTAAGCGCCTGAACTGCGCATGAAAAAGTCGCCCCAAGTGGGGCGACTTTTTGTTTAGCTTTTCGAGGGCGCTGCCGCCTCCGCGATTATCCGCTAAAGCCTTTCAGCGGCTTCAACTACGTTGGCGAGCAGGAGGGCGCGAGTCATCGGCCCCACTCCTCCAGGGTTGGGAGACAGGGCCGAGGCAACCTCATCAACACCATCTGCAACGTCACCGGCCAGGCGCGCTTTGCCATCGACTTCAACGCGGGAAACCCCTACGTCAAGAACCACGGCGCCCGGCTTCACCATGTCCGGGGTAATAATTCCCGCGGCACCGGTGGCGGCAACCACCACGTCAGCTCGGCGGACCTTGCCGGCAAGATCCTGCGTGCCCGTGTGGCAGAGCGTGACGGTTGCGTTCACGTACTTGCGGGTAAGTAGCAGGCCGATGGAGCGACCCACGGTTACGCCGCGCCCCACTACAACCACGTCTTTACCTGCCAGATCTATACCGGCGCGTTCAACGAGTTCGATGACTGCCCGCGGCGTGCACGGCAAGGGCGAATCGATTTCTTCCGATACACGAAGCACCAGACGTCCCAGGTTCATGGGGTGTAGGCCGTCTGCGTCTTTCGCCGGGTCAATGGCCTCCAAAATCCGGTTGGTATCCACACCCTTGGGCAGCGGAAGCTGCACGATGTAGCCCGTGCACGAATCGTCAGCATTGAGGCGCTCTACCGCGGCCAGAATGTCGGCCTCAGTAGAATCACCGGGCAAATCCACGCGGATAGATTCGATCCCCACCTCTTGGCAATCGCGATGCTTTCCCGCAACGTAGGTTTGTGAGGCCGGGTCATCGCCCACCAGGATCGTGCCAAGCCCGGGCACAACGCCGCGAGTACGCAAAGCCTCCACGCGCTCGCGCAGTTCAGTTTTGATCTGCGCTGCCGTAGCTTTTCCGTCTAGGACCTTGGCTTGGCCGTCCCAGGGCGCCCTCACTTGTCAAGGCCTTCGTAGAGCGGGAATGCATCAGTTAGGGCCCTCACTCGGGCGTGTAGGCCCTCAACGTTTACGTCACCGCCCGATGCGCCCTGCACGAGGGTGGTGGCGATGATGTCCGCAACCTCCTCGAACTCCTTGGCGCCAAAACCGCGGGTAGCAAGCGCGGGAGTGCCGATTCGCAGACCGGACGTGACTCGCGGAGGGCGCGGGTCAAACGGCACAGCATTGCGGTTCACGGTGATACCAACCGCGTGGAGCAGATCTTCGCCCTGCTGACCGTCGAGATTCGAATCGCGCATATCAACGAGAACGAGGTGCACGTCGGTACCGCCGGTAACTAGCGAGATGCCAGCGTTCTTCACATCGTCTTGGAGCAGTCGATCAGCGAGGATCTTAGCCCCCTCGAGTGTGCGCTGCTGGCGCTCCTTAAATTCTTCGCTCTGCGCGATCTTCATAGCAACAGCCTTGGCAGCAACCACATGCATGAGCGGGCCGCCCTGCTGCCCGGGGAATACCGCGGAGTTAATCTTCTTGCCGAGCTCCTCATCGCGAGACATGATCATGCCGGAGCGCGGACCACCAATGGTCTTGTGCACCGTGGTGGATACGACGTCCGCAAATGGAACGGGGTTCGGGTGCAGGCCGGCGGCAACCAGGCCGGCGAAGTGCGCCATGTCTACCCACAGGTATGCTCCGACCTCATCGGCAATCTCGCGGAACTTCGCAAAGTCGAGGACGCGCGGGTACGCGGACCAGCCGGCGATGATGACCTTGGGCTTAACCTCGAGGGCAATCTCGCGGACCTCATCCATCTCAATGCGCATGGTCTCTTGGTTCACGTGGTAGAAGTGCGGTTCATACAGGCGGCCCGAGAAGTTGATTCTCATGCCGTGAGTCAGGTGGCCACCGTGATCCAGTGAGAGGCCAAGAATACGATCGCCAGGCTGGGCGATTGCGGCTAGAACCGCCGCGTTTGCCTGCGAGCCCGCGTGAGGCTGCACGTTCACGTAAGCAGCACCAAAAACCTCTTTCGCACGTTCAATCGCGAGGTTTTCTGCGACGTCTACAAATTCGCACCCCCCGTAGTAGCGGCGGCCAGGATAACCTTCCGCATACTTGTTGGTAAGGACGGAACCCTGCGCTTCCAAAACTGCCTTGGGCACAAAATTCTCAGACGCGATCATTTCTAGGGTTTCACGCTGGCGCCCCAGTTCATCATCAAGAACCTTTTGGATCTGTGGATCCACCTGCGCTAGGGACTGCAAGAGTTGAGATGTTGCCATGAGTTCTCCTATTTAGGTTTGTCTTCCAAACACCAAGTGTTTTGATGATCCTTGACCCAGGCGGGCGGCCGTTGAATCCCAAAGACGCTCCCCGGTGGTGGTCCACCTGCGCCAGTCGCGTCATCGTTTCAAACATAGCGCAAAACGCGCGCGGGCGGGGTGCCCGTCCTCTTTTCGAACACTTTTGCAAACAGCTAGTTTTTAGGCTCGAGGAAATGGCTAACACTCACGATTACTTCCGCGAGCGCGAGGAGGGCGCCCCCTACATCACCTTGGTTTTTTCAACCTCTTTAGTCATCTTCTCGATATTGCCGGCAATCGCATGACGGAACACGAGGCCAATGAGCAGGTTGGGAATGATGAACAGCAGGATCATGGCGAGGTTTTGTACGAAGTCGCCCGCGTAAATGCCGGCCACTGCTGAACGCATGAGGTTGATCGCGTAAGTTGCGGGAAGCCACGGGCTAATGTTTTGGAACCACTGGGGTAACAGTTCAAGTGGGTATGCTCCTCCGGCAGCAGAAATCTGGAGCACAAGTAGCACTACCGCTATCGCCTTGCCCGCATTGGACAGTGATATCACCAGCGTGTACACGATATTTGTAAAAACGGTAGAGATTACCCATCCGGCAAGCATCAGCAGGAAGGGGTGCGCCGGTTCAATCTCAACGATCACGATCAGACCGCCCATCAGCAATGTTGATTGCGCCATGCCGATCAGCCAGAACATGACGTAGCGTCCCAAGTATTCTTGCGCTCCCGTAAATGCCGGCTTGCGTGCGTGCTTCACCGTCTTCCTTGCCTTGTCGTCTGAGCTATCGCTAGCCTGGGTTCGATCAGCCGCTTCATTATCATCGACCGATTCGTCGTCGCGAACCTCCTCGGCGTTTTCGGGCTCCTCGAGTTCACCAGAATCTTCTAGTTCTTCCTTTGCCTCTGCGTCATCATCTGAATCGTCAGCATCACTGCTTTCCACGCTTTCCAAGTAGCGTTTGCCCACGTTCTTAGATACGTCCGTACGCAAGAAAACACCAGCCAGTAGCGCGCCCACCCACAGCGCAATCACAGTGAATAGAGGCGCCATACCCACTCCGAAAGACGCCACTGGGAATACAGGCGTGCGATCCACGGCTACGGGCGATGACAATAGGCGGGCAAAACCCTGCGGGTCGGCGCCAAGCGCTTTGGCGATTTGGCTCGTATCTGCACCGGAGCTGGCCTCACGAACCTGCTCGTTAGCCTCGTTCAGGCGTTTAACACTCTCGCGCATACTCTGCGCCGTTTTTGAAAGCGATTGCGCCGCGCGATCCATTCCCGCGATGAGGCCACCCGCACTCTCTGATAGGTCGGACTGCACTGCCTGCATGTAGGAGCGGAAAACCGCCGCGTTCTCTCCAGCTGATTCGAGGCTGGATCGCAAGCTGTCGATTTGTGGCTGCAGGTTCTTTGAAAAGCTATCGTGAGCCGCGCTGATTGCACCGGCGGCTTCTTCAATAGCCTTACGCGCAGCCTCTTTAGAATCCGAATCGCTAGACCTACCTGCACGCAGATCCTTTGATATCTGACCTAAGCGGTCTGAAAGGCTTTGTTGCCGCGCAATCGCCGTATCAAGATCAGCCAGAAGGTCGTCCCCGTCCGGTCCTAAAACTTGGGCGAGCTTGTCCCTCGTCTGCTTGAACCCGTCTATCTGCTTATCGAGCATGGCACGTAGCTGATCAACCGCATCCGCGCTACTCTGCGCGGTCTCGTCAGCCGAGTTCAGCAAAGTATCCAGACGAGATTCAACTTTTTCAATGTTGGAGGATGCCTGGTTCAGCGATTCACTTAACCCGGCGGAAAGCCCAGCGAAAGGATCGGCCATCCCACTGCTTGAATCGAAAGAAGTACCGGTGGCCTCATCGAACGATTCCTGGATGCCCGCAGCTAAATCGCGAGTTCCAGTAGCCAGCGGGATCGTAGAGCCAATCAGCGCAGAAAGGGAATCTACTGTGTCAGCGCCCGCATTTAACTGCGCGGCCAGCGACTCCAGGCGATTACCTAACCGATCCAATGTGGCCTGCGTTTGCGCATCATCCAGATACGCAGAAACGTCCTCGGCCATACCCACTGCCACTTCGGCTAGGGCTTGCGAAAACGTGGTGTTGATCTGCGCGGTTACCCCCTGCGCCCCTTGCGTGGTTAGGTTCGCGGAAAGTGGATTCTTCTTCTCGTTGGTGTACAGCGTGATGTTGGCAGGCTTTGCCCCGCCCGCGTAGAACGTAAACATCGAGGTGGAGAAGTCATCAGGTAGCACAATTGCCGCGTAGTATTCACCCGACCTCGTGCCCTCAAGCGCCCTGTCCTCACTGGTTAATATCCAGTCAAGCTGATCGTTAGTGGCGAGCTCTTTCATCACGATGTCGCCCACGTTCACGTTCATTCGCAGCACTTCGCTGTTGTATCCCTTATCCGTGCTGGCCACAGCGATTTGAAGGCGATCAGAGTTAGAGAATGGGTCCCACGTTGCAAGCACGTTAAACCACGTGAAGAACAGGGGAACGCTGATGAGGATCACTACGAAGATCTTCGCCATCACCGAAGAGTTGATCTGGCGCAGGTCATCACGCGCAATAAAGAAGATCTGTTTCATCACCGCGCCTCACCTTCGGCATACTCCCGCTCCGCCTCACTACGGGGGCGCGCTAGACTGTCAAACAGTTCATCTTCACTCAGGTGCGATAGGTCATTTGCACGCTGGAGGGAGCTCCTTAGCCCCTCGGTGGCAACAAGCGCGCCTATGATTACCAGGCCCCAAACGGCGACGAGGCCAAGCAAAGCTGATTTGCTTGCAGCGGTCAGGCTCGAAACCAGGCTCAACGCTACGAATCCTAAGATGCCTACTATGGTTAGACCGTTGATTAACAGGCGATAATGCGAGTTGAAACGTTCTTGACGGTAAGCGATCCGGTTGGCAAATTCCTTGCGGTTTGAGAGCAACGCAATAATGTTACTGAGCCGGTATACCGAACCTTGTAGCTGCACGTCCTCGTTAACTACCAGTTCGGTGCGAGCCAGATCGTTGTAGAACAACTGCGTGAAATAGCCCAGGTGACGCCGGCCCAAGAAGCCGAGTAGTAACGCTGAAGTGCTCATGAGCAGCAGGATTGCCATGAGGCGCCAGTAGTGTCCGGCGTAAAACCCGCCAATGGTTTCTCGCATGGCGTCGATGCCGTAAGAAAATGGCAACAAAGGATACAGCGCGCGGAAGAAGCCGGGCATAAGCTCAATGGGATAAATGCCTGAAGCTCCCGGAATCTGCAAAACCACCAATAGAATTGCGAGGGCACGTCCCACATGGCTGAGCGCCGCGGCAAGCGCATAGATAATGGCGAAGTATATGGGCCCAATCAGCGTGGCAGTTGCGATAAAAGCCGCCACGTTGGCCGTCTGCACGCCGATCATGAGGCTACCGACGCTCACTATCAGCCCCTGCCCCATCGACAATGCTCCTGAAAGCATGAAGCGCCCCATGTACGCCGAGCGCAAAGGGAGCCAGCCGAAGCCTTCCTTATCGACTTCCACCCGGAAGATGATTACGAGGATGAGGCCCCCGATCCACATCGAGAGATTGATGAACATCGCGGCCATGCCCGAGCCGTAGGAGTTGACTTCAAACACGGCCTGCTGGTCAAACTCCACGGGGGAAGCCAGGTAGCGCCCGATATTTCGCGCATCCAGGCCAATCACCGTCTCAAGTGTGCCCGATTGTATGGCAGTGGCAAGTGTTGCCACATCGGTTTGGGCCACTCGAACAGAGCCCGCAAGGCCATCCAAATTCCCCTTGGCCTGCGTCAGTACTTCTTGGGTGGCACCAATCTGTTCTTCTACCCCGTCAACGAGGGAGAGCACCTGGGTAAGCGATGCCCGCGTGGTGGTGATAGCCGAGTCGATTCCACCCAGGCGTGCAGAGAGATCGGTTACCTGCGCGGTCAGTTCACTAACTGCTTGACCGGCGAGTTCTTGCGTTTTGTTAGTAATGCCCTGCGTAGCCGAAAGTGCGTCATTGAAAGATTGAACCAGCTGGTCAAGATCCTTGGCAGCCGCCGTAGCGCCCTTACCGGATTGATTTACCTTATTCAGCAGGTCTTGGGCATCATCAAGACGCGCATTAAGCTCCTGCGCCGCGTCTTGCGTGGCCGGGATTTGCTCAAGAATCGCCACGCGCTCACGAACAGCGTCAAGCGAAGTATTTGCACGGTCAATGCCGCCTTGAAGCTGAGGCTGTATCTCATTTAGCCGAGCCGTGGCATTAGACACCGCAGCCGTAGCAGATGCCGAAGACTGATTTAACGCCTGCTGGGCACTCGCGCTGGCTTTACCTGCAGACACGGCAAAACTCTGCGCATCCGATACGACGGTTCCCAAAATCGTCTGCGAATCAGTCAGCGCGCCTGATATGTCAGCAAGAGCCGGATCTGCAGCCGCAAGTGCACCGCGCACGCTCCCCATGTTCTGTAGCGATTCGGTTAGGGATGCGCCAGCCGCATCGAGGGTTACCTTCGCCTCCTCAAGGTCTTTCTCCACGCCTCCTAAAGCGCCAAGCGCGCTACTTTCTGCACTATTGATATTTGTAGAAATTTTCAGGCTTCCATCGCGCAGTCCTTGCACGATCGCCTGCCCCACCTGCTCGCGGAAAGTGGAAGTTATTTGAATATCGAGTTCGTTGGCACCCACGTCAGTGATTTTCGGCGCTATCGCGCCCTTCTTCTCATTGACCAAATACTCGATTGTGGGTTGGTTGCGTTCACCGGAGAAAATATCGACGAGGTCGTCGCTAAAGCTGGCCGGGATAATGAACGTGGCGTATACGTCGCCAGCTCTAATACGGTCTGTAGCTACGGCTTCTTCGAGAAACTGCCAACCTAGCTGATCATTTTTCGAAAGCTCTTCAACGATCAGATCACCAACATTGATCTTCCCGGTGAGATCAGAACTGGTTCCCACGTCATTATTCACTACCGCAATCGGTAAGTTCTCCGTAGCCACATAGGGGTTCCAAAACGCCAGAATATTTAGCCACGAATAGAGAGCTGGCATCACGAGGATGCCAATCACGATTATGAGGGAGCGCGGGACAGCAAAAATGCGCTTGATGTCCCTGACGAATACCCGCCAGCTATCGTTCATCCACCCAATAATAGCCCGGGACCCAGGATGTTGCCGGTTGTGGCCGCGTCTACTCCCTCACCTACGCTGGCCAAATTTTAGTTGAACACAACCGTGCGAGTGCCGTTCAGTAGCACCCGGTGTTCGGAGTGCCACCTCACTGCCTGCGCGAGGACGCGGCGCTCCACATCTTGCCCTTCAGCAACGAGGTCGCGGGTTGAATCGCGGTGGGTCACGCGAGTGACGTCCTGCTCGATGATCGGGCCTTCGTCAAGGTCGGCAGTCACGTAATGCGCAGTTGCGCCAATCAGTTTCACGCCGCGATCGTGGGCTTGCGCATACGGCCTCGCCCCCTTGAAAGATGGCAAGAACGAGTGATGAATGTTGATGACATTGCCGGCAAGCTCATCGCATAGGCTGTCTGACAGAATCTGCATGTAGCGAGCCAGCACAACCAGTTCAATGTTTTCGGCGCGGACGAGGTTCAAAAGCTCATCCTCTGCAGCAGCCTTTGTATCCTTCGTAACCGGAATGCACAGGAACGGAATGCCGTAGAACTGCGCAACGGGTGCAAGGTCCGGGTGATTGCCAACAATCGCCACGACGTCAATCGGAAGATCAGCGTATCGCTGGCGGTAGAGTAAATCAGTTAGACAGTGCCCTTCTTTAGACACCATGATGATCGTGCGCAGAGGACGGCCGTACAGGTCAAGATTCCAGACTGCGTCAAATCGCTTAGCGAACTCTTCCATCCCCACCTCGATGGGCGCACGCCCGGCGGGACATTCGAGTTCTACTCGCATGAAGAACAGGCCTGTGTCCGGGTCGCCAAACTGTTGCGACTGGATGATGTTGCCCTGGTTCTCCACGATAATGTTAGAAACCGCGTGCACGATGCCCGGCCCGTCCGGGCACGAGATAGTGAGGATAAGTTTGGTGTCACTTACGTTTTCTTCAGCCATGCGTCCCACTTTAAACCAAAGCCAAAAGGGTTAATAACTTTGCATACCAAAGGCGACTCGCAGGCCAGACAAAAGCGCCTAGCTGCGAGCCGCCTTTAGCGTAATCTGTTTACTTTACGAAGCCGAGGGCGCGCACGGCGTCACGCTCTTCTTCAAGAGCCTTAACGTTGCGTGCAATGCCGGCCTTCTGGCGATCGTCAAGCTCGAGGCCCTGAACGATCTCCCACTCGCCACCGGTGGAGGTTACCGGGAAGCCGTAAATGAGGCCTTCGGGTACGCCGTAGGATCCGTCAGATACGGAGCCGGAGGTTACCCAGTCGCCTTCTGGCGTGCCGTTTACCCAGTCGTGCATGTGGTCGATCGCTGCGGAGGCAGCCGATGCAGCCGAGGAAGCGCCACGTGCCTCAATGATGGCCGCGCCGCGCTTTGCGACGGTGGGAACGAAGTATTCGTCCAGCCATGCCTCGTCAACCAAATCCTTAGCGGACTTGCCATCAACGCGAGCGTAGGTAACATCCGGGAACTGGTCTGCCGAGTGGTTACCCCAGACAACCATGTCCTTGATGAGGCGCGAAGGTACCTGCAGCTTGTGAGAGAGCTGCGACATTGCGCGGTTGTGATCCAAGCGCATCATCGCGGTGAAACGCGAAGTCGGTACGTCCGGAGCCGCTGCCGAAGCAATCAGAGCGTTGGTGTTAGCCGGGTTGCCAACCACGAGCACGCGAACATCGTCAGCCGCGTTGTCGTTGATTGCCTTACCCTGCGGGCCGAAGATACCACCGTTTGCCTCGAGCAGGTCGGCGCGCTCCATGCCCTTCGTACGGGGGCGAGCACCAACCAGGAATGCCGCGTTCGTGCCAGCAAACGCCTTGTTCGCATCATCGAAGATGTCAACGCCTTCGAGGAGCGGGAATGCGGCGTCATCAAGCTCCATCGCGGTGCCTTCAGCGGCCTTCAGCGCCGGCGTGATCTCAAGAAGGTTCAGCTTTACAGGAACATCCTTGCCAAAAACAGCGCCCGAAGCGATGCGGAACAGCAGTGCGTAGCCAATGTTTCCGGCTGCGCCAGTAACGGTTACGATGCGAGCTTCTGTCATAGTGGAAATCTCCTTACGTTTTAGACAGCTAGGGTCAAATGACCCACCTCTTCTATCGTAGCGCGCACACCGCTCAAGAGTTAGCTAACGCCCCCACTTTCGGTGCACCTTTGGGCGCGCAATGCGAGGGCGTTAGCGCAATTTACCGGCTACTCGTCGCGATGCTCCAGGTAGTAGCTGATTAGCGACCTCGTGGACGGATCCTGCGCGTCAAGCACTTCGCGGTCTCCCGCAACGGCTGGAGTAAGCTCGCGTGCAAGCTCCTTGCCAAGCTCAACACCCCACTGGTCAAACGAGTCGATGCCCCAAATGATGCCCTGCACAAACGTGATGTGCTCATACAGTGCAATCAGCTGGCCCAGAACGGATGGGGTGAGCACCGGCGCCATAATCGAGGTCGTCGGCTTGTTACCCTCAAACACGCGGGCCGGAACGATGTGTTCGGGCGTGCCCTGGGCGCGAACCTCGTCCGCCGTCTTGCCAAATGCCAACGCCTTGGTCTGGGCAAAGAAGTTGCCAAGGAACAGGTCATGCATGTCGGCGTCCTCGTCTCGCAACGGCCATGCCGGGTTCGCAAACGCGATGAAATCAGCTGGCACAAGGCGCGTACCCTGGTGAATCAGCTGGTAGAACGCGTGCTGTCCGTTGGTACCGGGTTCGCCCCAGAACACCTCTCCCGTCTGGTAGTTAACGGGCTTCCCCTCCCAGGTGACGCTCTTACCGTTAGACTCCATCGTGAGCTGCTGCAAGTACGCGGGGAAACGGTGCAGGTACTGCGAGTACGGAAGCACAGCGTGCGTGTGGGCGCCAAGGAAGTTCGTGTACCACACGTTCAGCAAAGCCATTAGGACAGGGACATTGGCTCCCCATTCTTCGGTGCGGAAATGCTCATCCATGTCGTGGAAGCCAGTCAGGAACTCCTCGAAAGCCTCCGGGCCGAGCACAATCGCCAAGGAAGTACCCACCGCAGAATCAACGGAGTAGCGGCCACCAACCCAGTCCCAAAAACCGAAAGCATTTTGCGGGTCAATACCAAACTCTTCAACCTTATCCAAAGCCGTGGACACAGCGATGAAGTGCTTACGCACAGCCTCGGCCTTCGACTTACCGGCAAGCGCGCCCGACTTTTCGAGGCCGTTTAGTAGCCACTCGCGAACAACCCGCGCGTTCGTGAGTGTCTCCAGCGTGGTGAACGTCTTTGAAGCGACGATAACGAGCGTAGTTTCCGGATCCAGATCCTTCGTCTTCTCACCCGCATCCGTTGGGTCAATATTCGAAATATAGCGAGCCGTGAGGCCTTCCTTCGCATACGGCTTCAGCGCCTCGTAGGCCATGACGGGGCCGAGGTCCGAACCGCCAATACCGATGTTCACAACCGTTTCAATCGGCTTTCCGGTTACGCCAACCCACTCTCCAGAACGTACCTTGTTCGCGAAGGCATACACGCGATCTAGCACCTCGTGCACGTCCTGCACAACGTTTTGTCCATCAACCTCAAGCGAAGCGTCCTTTGGCAAGCGCAACGCGGTGTGCAGTACAGAACGGTTCTCCGTAACGTTAATGCGCTGCCCGCTAAACATGGCCTCCATGCGCTCTTGCAGATTCGTCTGCTCGGCAAGATCCAACAGCGCCTCAACAACCTCGTCGGTCACGAGGTTCTTTGACATGTCAACGCGCAGATCAGCGGCGTCGAACGTGAATCGATCCACGCGGCCAGGATCTTTTGCAAACCAGCCTCTCAGGTCCGGGGCAAAATCCTTTGCAAGAGTAGAAAGCTTACTCCATGCTTTTGTGGACGTAGGGTTCACTGGGGTTGTCATCGTCATTCCTTCTTCGGGTATAAACGCTTTTGGAATCTAGTATGTCACGACGTGGTCGGCGTCTTCGATTGGTATTTCCACGGGGATCACGTCCCCGCGCGGCATCGACACCACCGGTATTACAGTCGCGATTGATAGCCACCACTGTTCAAAGGGACGTCGGTTCTTGGTGTCCAGATGATCCATCATGCGGCGCACGGGGAATGCTTGCATTTTGCCGCCGGCCTCGCCGATGTAGCACGCGTCATCACCGCCGCGCGCAAAAATTTCATCAAGCACCTCGATCGCCTCGTATACGAGACGGGTTGCGAGCAGCCGGTCGAACGGTGACGGCGCACCACCCTGCTGTAGGTGGCCAAGCGCCGAATGACGCACGTCGTACAGGCCCTCCCCCTCAGATTCGAAAACCCGCGCGAGGAATTCGCGGTTATATTCGGGATGAGCTTCCTCGTTTCGTACTACGAGGAACAGGCGCCGACCCGCGCGGAACGACTGCTTCAGATAGGCAACGTCCTTTGAAATATCCGCGAGCGTAGTGGGTTCTTCATTCAGATACACTTTTTCGGCGCCGCTGGCGATGGCAGCCATGAGCGCCAGATAACCGCACTTGCGCCCCATTGTTTCCGCAACGAAGCAGCGGCGCGAGGCAGCAGCAGACTCTTTGATTCGATCCAGTGCCCAAACCGCGTTGTTAACCGCCGTGTCCGCGCCGATACTGAGCTCCGCGCCGGGCAGGTTGTTATCGATTGTGGCTGGCACTAGCACCATGGGGATGTTGAACGCCGGGTAGCGGCCGCGCTCTTGGAACATGTCGTAAATCGACAGGTAGGCGTTCATTCCGCCAATCAGAAGCAGCGCATCGATCTTATGTTCTTCGATGGCTCGCCCGATCGCATAGTACTGGTCAACGGTCGGCATGGTGCGGCGAGTACCAAGCTCGGCCCCACCCTTGAACGCCCAACCTTCAACATCGGACCAGGTCAGCTCCCGCACATTGCCATTCATCAGGCCGGCCATGGAGCCCTGCACGCCCAGAATCTGCATACCCTTATCCAGGCCAATGCGCACAGCGGCGCGCGCAGCGGTGTTCATGCCCGGAGCCAACCCGCCCATGTGCATAACAGCCACCCGCTTTGCTCCCTCAGGAATCGCGGTATTGCCCGGCGGCTCGGACAGAATCTGATTAATGCGCGTCATCTTCACAAAAGAGGCGCCCCGCGACTCGATGGCCTTATCGAACTCTTTGTTTGCCACAAGTTCGGCAACGTTGCGGGTGGCCTCTACCGATTCAACTAACGGAATGCGAGTCAACCGGTTCTTGCGTACGCCGATAACATTCGCCGGGGTATCTGCGGTGGCCTTCAAAATCTCTTGCGCCGCCCCGTATCCCATGAGGGTCGGCATCCACCTGTCGTATGCCGAGGGCGTACCACCGCGCTGAACATGCCCGAGGATCGTGATGCGCGGTTTTTCTCCCAGGCGAGCCTCAATGGCCTCGGCAACCTGCGCCGATGTGATCCGGTTACCTTCCGAGTCTTTTGCCCCCTCGGCAACAATCACGATGGACTCACGCCTGCCCGCCTCGCGGCCCAGACGGAGCTTTTCAGACATGTCCTCTTCCCAGCCGGGCGTGGGCGGATTCTCGGGCGTGAACACGTAGTCCGCACCACCCGCAACCGCCGACATGAGCGGCAGATAACCGCAGTGGCGCCCCATCACCTCGATGACGAACATGCGCTGGTGGGATGCGGCCGTTGACGAGATGTCGTCAATCGCCTCCACAATGCGGTTTAGCGCAGAGTCCGTACCGATCGTCATATCGGTGCCCACCATGTCGTTGTCGATCGAACCGACAATGCCCACAATCATGAGCGCAGGGTGAGCGCTGGCCACCTCTGGTGTGATCTCACCAGCTTCCAACAGTCCCTGGACATGGCCGGGCCATTCCTTGCGGAACTCGTTAGTGCCGGTCAAAGACCCGTCGCCGCCAATCACAACCAGGCGGTCAATGCCCCTCTCGAGCAGATTCTTGCACGCGCAGCGCCTGCCCTCGTACTCGTAGAACTCCGGGCTTCGGGCCGTGCCGATCACGGTTCCGCCCTCGTTCAAAATTGAGGACACGTCGGACCACGCCATTTCTTTGATCCGCTCGCCGCCCTCAACGGCGCCCTGCCAGCCCTCCAAAATTGCGTACGGCGTGGCGCCCATCTCGAGGCTGGTGCGCACCACCGCGCGCACAGCCGCATTCATTCCCTGAGCGTCACCTCCCGATGTAAGCACGCCAACGCGTTTCTTCAAATCAGGAGACGGTGTCATCTAGACCTCCAAACTAGGAACAAGACCACTCCTATTATCGACTGTTTGGCACGCACTTTGCCAAGTGTTCAGGAAATGTGACTCTCGAGAAGTATTTGTGCAAGCAACAGGGGCGCAACGCGCAAAGATTGTCTAAACCGGGGAAGGCGTTGTTGCCGCCGATATTGTTAGCGCAAGCCCCGCGATAATCGCGATCAAAAACAGGGCGTCAAACAGGGTGGAACGCGCGCGTAGCCACGTGTGACCGCGCGCCAGAATACGGATGAGAAGCAGCGCAACAAAAAACGCAACCAGGCCCCACAGCGCCGCCCGCACACTTACCCACAGCGCAACCGCCGTAAGACCCGCAATACAGGCCGTCACAAAAATGATTCCGGCTGCAATCACTGCTTTTTTACTCGACACGCCCTCCATCCTATCGGCTGGAGGGCGCGTCTACATTCACCGTTTGGCTTGTCGCTTGATTCTAGTGCGAGAAGTGGCGATTACCCGTGAAATACATGGTGATGCCGGCTTCCTGAGCTGCCTCAATCACTTCCTCATCGCGAATCGAGCCACCCGGCTGAACCACCGCTTTCACACCTGCGTCGATCAAAAGCTGCAGGCCGTCAGCGAACGGGAAGAAAGCGTCCGAGGCGGCTACCGCCCCCTCGCTTCGACGCGGAGCCTGCTCCACCTTGAGGTCCGCATTTGAAGCGCCCCCAACTCCGGCCTCCACCTTCGCAGCATCACCGGTCTCACGACCTCCGAGGGTATTTGCCCGCTCCACGGCCAGGCCACACGAATCCACGCGGTTAACCTGCCCCATACCAACACCCACCGACGCCTGGTCCTTTACCAGCAAAATCGCGTTTGAGCGTACCGCCCGAACCGTTTTCCACGCGAATTTCAAATCCGCAAGCGTCGCCTCATCGGCAGGAGCCCCCGACACCAGTTGCCAGTTTGCCGGGTCATCGCCGGTGGCATTCACGTCGTCACGATCTTGGGCCACGAGGCCTCCTGTGATCTGCTTGAACTCAACGGTTCCACGCGAAGGCGCCTCAACCGTTAGCAGCCGAATGTTCTTCTTCTTAGAAAGGACCTCGAGAGCGCCGTCCTCGAATGAGGGAGCCACTACCACCTCGGTGAAAATCGGGGCAACCTGCTTGGCCATCTCTACCGACACCGGACGGTTCACCGCTATCACGCCGCCAAACGCAGACACCGGATCGCACTCGTGCGCCTTGCGGTGAGCCTGCGCAACGTCCTCGCCAACCGCAATACCGCACGGATTGGCATGTTTGATGATTGCAACACACGGCTCATCGTGATCATATGCCGCGCGCAAGGCCGCGTCCGCGTCGGTGTAGTTGTTGTAAGACATAGCCTTGCCGTGCAACTGCTTTGCGCGAGCCAGGCCGCCAGTTTCCGTGCGACCTGCAAAACCAGCACCCGCATTCACATACACAGCGCCGCGCTGATGCGGGTTCTCACCGTAACGAAGCGTATCCAAACGCTCCCATGTGCCCGCTAAGAAGCCGGGAAGCGGCTCCTCACTACCCTGTTCCACCTCGTCCTGGTCGATCTGTTGCGCAAACCAGGTGGCAACCGCCGCGTCATAAGTTGCGGTGTGGGCAAACGCTTGCGCTGCCAAGCGGCGACGCTGCTCATCCGTGAAACCACCAACTTTAACCGCATCGATAACCTCGCCATAGCGAGACGGATCAATCACCACCGCAACGGAAGCGTTATTCTTCGCCGCCGCGCGCACCATCGTGGGGCCGCCGATATCGATCTGCTCGATAGCCTCTTCAAACGTTGCGCCCGACGCGATCGTTTGTGCAAACGGGTACAGGTTCACAACCACGAGGTCAAACGGGTCAACGCCAAGCTCAGACAACTCATCGACGTGTTCCGGTTTTGTCCGATCGGCCAAAATACCCGCATGAATCCGCGGATGCAGAGTCTTAACGCGGCCGCCCAAGCATTCTGGAAAACCGGTGACATTCTCAACGGGGGTAACCGCAACTCCAGCCTCTTCGATCAAACGGGCAGTCGAACCCGTAGAAACAACCTCCACGCCATTTTCTGCCAGAGCCTTTGCCAGCTCCACCACGTTGGACTTATCAAAAACAGAAACCAGGGCACGTTTAATTGCAGACATCATTCCTATCCAATCCTGCCCCACACCCAGGCGGGCGGCGTCGAAGGCACTGCTAGACCGCTCCCCGGTGGTGATCCACCTGCGCCAGTCACGGCCACCCTCAGTGTAATGAACCTGCTCTTGCAGGTTAAGGAATGTCCAAAAAGTGAGGCGTTAGCCTACCTCCACCCAGCGGCCCGTCGTGGTCCAGCCTTCCCGCATCATTTTGCCCACGATCTCAACCAACTGGCGGCGCTCAGCCACCTGAATGCGCTCTAGTAGCTCGGCCAGCGTGTCACCTGCCTCAACGGGAACAACGCATTGGGCAATCACGCGGCCCGTGTCCATTCCGGGATCCACAAAAAACAGGGTTGCGCCCGTATATTTAACGCCGTAAGCGAGGGCATCTGCCGGACCTCGAATACCCGCAAAAGATGGAAGTAGCGAGTTGTGCGTGTTCACCACGCGACCATCGAAAGTATTCAGAAATTCGGGGCCAAGTAGCTTCAAGAAACCAGCAGAAATCACCAGGTCAGGGTCAAAGCCCGCCACAACCTCGGTCATCGCGCCGTCCCATTCTTCGCGGCTCGCATAGTCACCAACACGCTCCACGAAAGTGGGAATTCCTGCTTTTTCAGCGCGTTCCAAACCTTTAACTCCCGGACGATCCGAGCCTACGGCAACGACCTCGCACCCGTATCCGGGGTCTTCACACGCGTCGATAAGTGCTTGCAGATTTGTGCCAGAACCAGAAATGAGGACTACCAAACGCGCAGCTTTCACGCCGGCTGATGACTGCGACGGCGAGTACTGCGTGCCTGCTGCGGGAACGCGCTCCCCTTTTTCCTGCGCTGATGTAGCCGGGGCGTGCGGCGACACTTTGAGGGTCGAGGCCGCGATGCCCGCCTGCGCCACGTTCCTGTCTGCGGCGGACACTTTGATGGGAGATTCTGCGGAAGTCGTCACTGCTGCTCCTTGAGGGCGATAATCCGATAACTAGTTTCAAATCCTCACCCGGTTTCGTCAACCTTGGTCTCAATTTGTCTCGTTATGGTCGGGGGAAACTTCTTGATCTGCGTCTTGATCTGCATCCGGGTCAGGCTCCTCCTGATCCGCGCTATCTTCCTGCGCAAGATCCGGCGGAGCGACCTGATCGTCGATGGTCTTATTCCGGCTAATCTTCTTGGAGGTCGAGCGCGTGACTCGAGACGCGGCCGCTCCTGCCTGCGCATACTTATCGAGGAAGAACGGGTGCGCGAGTGCGTACACGACCGCAGCGCTCACACCAACTTCGAGCGCCGCCAACGCCACAGCGTAAACCAAGCGCGGCCCCAAAAGCCCCATTCGCGCAACACCGAGGGTTCCCATCGAAAGCCACATCCACGCCGCCACCAGCACCAGAAAGGTTAGTACATACATTGAGGCATGTACCAGGTGGTCGGCCAGATTCTCTTCCCGCCTCCACTTCACTGCGGCCATACCAAGCAAAACACCGAGCGCGATAGGAATTAACACAACCCAAATTCCTACCTCGGTCTGCGGAATAGCACCCAGGATTGGGATCGCGGGAATCGCGGCTACATCTGCGCGAGAGGGTGTGACTATAGCGTCCGAAGCCGTGTAAAAACCCGGCCCCATTAGCCACGACGCTGCCCAACCGGCCACATTAGGAAGGTACAGGGCCTGAGTGATCCAAATGATCACGGAGTCAAAAACGGAGGCGTTAAGCAGATCCGCTATGCCTCTTATCCGGCTCCAGCCGGCAACAATCCCCACGAGGCCGGTCACCATTCCAACCGCGAAGAGTGCGGCAAAACCAACTACTGCATCTTTGATGGCACGTAGGTACGGGCCCACGCCGGGCTTAGATTCCAAATCTAAATCATGCGACTTCAGCGACCACGCCCACGCCAGGGCTGACACGAAGAGGCTCCCGAGGACCAGCTGGGGTAGCGACGCACTCGTTTTGTTGAACACTGCCAGCAAAAGCACGACCCCGAGGTAAACCGGTATGAACAGAGCTGAACCACGCCAGCTTGCCACGTTTGCCCGCGCCAGTCCGGCTCTGGCCAGCGCCACGTGCATGATTGTTAGCCCCAGCGGAATCATCTTGTAGCTTGCGCCAGCGATCTTCACACTGGCACCGTAGGACATGGCCCAAAAGTCGCTACCCACCGAGATTGCGGAGTTCCAATCGGCCTCCATCATCCACGGATTCGACGCGTTGGCCAGGAAGCTAACCAATGCGACTGCGGCGATTAGTGCCCACGAGAAGAACGCGGTTTCGAGGGCTGCGAGCAGTAGCTGCGGCCAACCTGCGGGCGGGCGCACCACAATGACCTTGCGCTCCACGGGCATTCGCGCCACCGTTGGAACAGCATCGGGTTGTTCAGCTGGCTCGCCCTCTGCCGCTTTCAAGGACTGCGCTGGCTCTTCTTCAGCCTGCCCGTCCACATCTTCTTCGATTTCGACTTGCGAGGCAGCCTCTTCCAGCTCGTCTAGAAGATCTTGCTCGATAAGTGCGCGCTCCACGTCGGTGAGACGCTCGGTTGGAAGTTCATGTGGCGTGCGCGGATCTGCGGCGCGTTGGTTCTGGCGACTGCGAGCCTGCGCAATGGCGCGCCGTAGCTCCTCGGCGTCTCGCCGCGGGTTTGACACACCGACCTCGAGGTCGCGACGGCGCTGCTCTAAAACCCGCTCGCGAACCTGATCGGCATGTGCCTTGCGAGCTAACTTACGCTCGCTAGCTTCCCGTTCTTTCTTGCTCGGCCGGTGTGCGCGCTCGCGCTCGCTTCGATCCCCTGTGTTTTCTCGCATCGTTTCTATCTTGGTTCAAACTGCCGGTTTTATCGCGGCGAATTGCCGGTGTGTCCATCAAACGCACCTCTGCTATCGCGTGGGAGCAACGCAAAAGGGCGGCCCCACCTAGGTGAACTGTCCCCTGAAAGTTAGACAGTTTAATAGTAGGG
>NZ_KV811481.1:0-278 GCF_001813085.1 Actinomyces sp. HMSC065F11 | reverse complement strand
ACCGTAACCGTGACAGTCACCTCGTCGGTGGAACCGTCTGGGTAGGTCACAACAACAGGAACCTCGATCTTGGTACCAGGCTCAGCATCCTCAGGGATGGTAACGGTGATGGAACCATCCTCGTTGACCGTCACACCCTCAGGAGCATCATCACCAGGCTTGAAGGTCGTGCCTTCAGGAGCCTCGGTTGGGTTGCCGTCCTTGTCCTTGAACTCAGGCTTCTCAACCTTGACGTCCTCGCCAGGCTTACCCGAACCATCCTCATAGCCAGGCTCGAA
>NZ_KV811480.1:0-219 GCF_001813085.1 Actinomyces sp. HMSC065F11 | reverse complement strand
GGGAATCAGTCTTCATTCCCCTTGATAAACTTGGCATCCTGGTGAAACCGAAGAGATCACCGTTGGGAATCAGTCTTCATTCCCCTTGATAAACTTGACCTGACTGCCACGGAGAAGCGCCTTTTGTTGGGAATCAGTCTTCATTCCCCTTGATAAACTTGTCTGGCCGTGCCTGTAAGTCTCCGTTTTGTTGGGAATCAGTCTTCATTCCCCTTGATA
>NZ_KV811479.1:0-203 GCF_001813085.1 Actinomyces sp. HMSC065F11 | reverse complement strand
ACAACCCAACCACAACCACCAAACCACCACACACAACATGAGCAGCTAGTGGAAGAGCCAGACCAACAGTGTTAGCCATAAACCCGACAGCATGCCCCCAAACCAAACCACACAAAACCAGTACAGCCAGCCCGGAGTAAATCTTGCCTCATCCCTTAAACAACGCCTTGTTCTTGCAAAAACAATCCAAAAAACCTAAGGAA
>NZ_KV811478.1:0-2701 GCF_001813085.1 Actinomyces sp. HMSC065F11 | reverse complement strand
TGCTGCGCGCTTGCAGAATGATTGGGGTTCCTGGTGTGGCTGGGGTTGCTGGCAACGCTGGCGCTACCAGCACTATTGGCTTGCCGCGTCTGGTTTGGTTTGGTGTAAGGGTCTGCCAGGGCAATGATTTCGCGGATGCGCTCGGGGTTAAACCCGGATGAGCGGCCCTTTTGGGTTTCTATGATCGGGGCTGATAGTAAGCCTTCATTTTTGAACTGCTCTACCAGGTCGGGCCGCTTACTCAAGTCGATAGCGTTATAGGTGATTCCTGCCTTGTCCAGCTTGCGTTGGGTTAGCGCGCAACCTGGACAATGCGGCGTGGTGTAAATAGTAATGTTCTCGCTCATACCTACTACGTAGGGTGTGCGCGCACAGTTAAGGCCCACACCTTCTGGCGTGGGCCTTAACTGTTAATAGAGGGCGCGGGGGTTAGTTCTCGCGTCGCTTAGTTGCAAGGGCGATGGTGCCTCCTGCGGCTAGTAGTGCTGCCGCGCCTCCTAGCATTGCCGTGTTTGCACCTGTTTGGGCAAGTGGCTGGGACGTGGCGCTATTCGTAGTGCCACGGGTTGTAGCGGGTGTTGTGGACGGCCTGGCCGTCGCGGTTTGTGACTCCGCCGGGCGCGTTGGTTCTGTCGCTGGGCTCGGCATGGTCGTAGCCTCGCTGGTCGCCTCAGTTGAAGGCTCACTATCAACCGTTGTCACCTCAGTAGTTGCCTCGGTTGTGGACTCAGTAGTCTGCTGGGTCGTGGCTTCCGTTGTGGCCTTAGTAGTCGCTTCGGTAGTTGCCTCGCTGGTCGCCTCGGTTGTAGTTTCTGTCGTCGCCTCTGTAGTCGCTTCTGTGGTTGTCTCAGTTGTGGCTTCTGTCGTTACTTCCGTTGTAGCTTCGGTAGTCGCCTCAGTAGTTGCCTCGGTTGTAGCTTCGGTAGTCGCTTCCGTGGTCGGCTCGGTTTCGGGTGGGGTGGGCTCCGGCTGGGTAGTGTCGAACTCTATTTCCTGTTTTTGGATGGCCTCACCTGCGTTTTTGCCAGGGCCAGTGCGCACCGAGGTTAGCCCGTCCTCATCGATTTGGATAACGAGAGAGTAATAGCCGGTCATGATTTCAATTTCGGCTTTGACTCTGCCAACTCCGGTAGCTTGCCAAGGTATTTGGAAGCCTTCGCTTGTGCTTTCGCCTTGCCATGTTTTAGTGCCACTGTCTTTGAATACGGCCGGGCCATCTAGTGTGGCCGTGGCTTTAAGTCCTTGGCTGGGCTTGCTCAAAGCATTAATAAAGTGCAGGTTAATAGTTCCCTCGGGTGTTCCTGCGCCTTGGACGGTTGGCGAGTCGAACTTTTCGGGCGATGCGTTTACTGCTTGGTTAGCGTATTTTTTGGCCAGTTCCACCACGTCGGGGTGTTCTTGTTGCATCGCCGCAGTTGCTTTGGCAGCGCGTTCGCGCGCGGGTCGGAGCAATTCTGAGTTCGGGTCATGGCGAGGGTCGAGCGCGTATGCCGAAGCGTCAAAGTTGAGCCGGTTAAGTAGTGATATGGCGGCGCGAGACTGGGCGGTATTAACAGATTCGTAGGTTGCTAGAATCCACCCCATCTGCGTAGCCGTCACGCTGAGCTGCGGGTCTTGGTGATTATCAACATTGACCTCGTTAAGAAAGTAGCCTTGCGCGTTGTAAGGGATCTTATTGGTGAAGATGGTGGACCAGATGAGGGGGTCATAACCGTCTGGGTTTTTTAGTCCTCCAAACCACACCAGATCGTCATCGATTTGTAGGTGGTAGCCTTGCCCAACTTCTTGCAGCGGATCACCTTTTAACATGGGCGGTTGGGCGTTAGCTGCAAGTCCAGCACTTGTAGCTAACACGGCTGCGGCCGTGAACGTCATTGCCGTAGTTTTTATGAGTGTTTTGAGTCTAGACACTGTCTTTCCTGTTCGTAACCGGTGTTTGTTGCAGTCCATGCTTGGGACTTCACTTATTGCGTGGACTGTGCGCGCACAGTTAAGGCCCACACCGTTTGGTGCGGGCCTTAACTGTTAGTAGGTTGCGATGTCTTCTTGGAGGCGCCTACCTGCGATTAGTGCCGCTACTCCGGCTCCTAGCACTGCCGGTATTGCCCCTGTTTGGGCAGGCGGCTGGGACGTGGAGCTATTCGTGGTGCCACGGGTCGTAGTAGGTGTTGCAGGGTGGGCCGTGGTGGTTTCCGACTCTGCTGGCTGCGTTGGCATTGTCGTTGCGCTCGGCTCGTTAGCTGCTAGTTCTGCGTTTGTCGCTAGCAGGGCAACGACCGCGAAGGCCGCAGCCGCAGCGTGTATGAGTGGTTTGAATCTATACACTGTTTCTCCTGTTCGTAACCGGTGTTTGGTGTAGTCCATGCTTGGGACTTCACCTGTTACGTGGGGTGTGCGCGCACAGTTAAGGCCCGCGCCTTGCGGCGTGGGCCTTGACTGTTAATAGAGGGCGCGGGGTTAGTTTTCGCGTCGCTTAGATGCAACGGCGGCTGCACTACCTGCGGCTAGTAGCGCTAGTGCTGCGCCTCCTAGCACTGCGGTGTTCACACCGGTCTTGGCCAGTCCCTTAGCTGAACCGCCACCAGAGTTGTCGGCGGCTTCGAGCTTAATGGTCTGATCCGTATCGTTTACATCTTCGTGGGTGCCTACTAGCTCTCCATCAGCGTTGTAGACGTATTCGAAGGCAACGAGTTCAGTGTTT
>NZ_KV811477.1:0-420 GCF_001813085.1 Actinomyces sp. HMSC065F11 | reverse complement strand
GCCCTGTTTGCTGGTAAGACCACTGTTGCCTTCGAGGAACTATTCCATGAGGGCAAGTCCATCACTATCCATGCTGACATTACCGATGAGAACCAGACAATCACGTTTGAACCTGGCCCGAAGCTAAAGACCACTTTCACCGGAGAAAACGGTGAAAAGACGCTCAAGCCTGGCAAGGACACCAAGCTGATTGACAAGGTGTGTGATGCGAACGAAAAACTCGTTCCCGGCACCGAATACACCCTCAAGCTCAAGATTCACAACAAGACCACCGGCAAGATGGTCAAGGTAGGTGGTAAAGAATACGAAGCAACCGCTAAGTTCACGCCACAAACCCCGCAAGACTGCGGGAAGGTAGTAGCCAACCTGGACACTACCGGCATGGCAAACACTGAACTCGTTGCCTTCGAATACGTCTAC
>NZ_KV811476.1:0-454 GCF_001813085.1 Actinomyces sp. HMSC065F11 | reverse complement strand
GTGTGTGGTGGTTTGGTGGTTGTGGTTGGGTTGTTGGTGATTTGTATAGTGGTTGCGAGCATCTTTTTTGTTTGTTTTGTTGGGTTTTTTAGTTTTTGTGGGCGTTTGGTGGATGCCTTGGTGCCTAGAGCTGATGAAGGACGTTGTGGCCTGCGATATTCCCTGGGGAGTTGGCGAGCGAGCGTTGATCCGGGGGTTTCCGAATGGGGTAACCTGACAGGTTTTGTGGCCTGTTACCACTGCTTGAATGTATAGGGTGGTGGGGGGAACGTGGGGAAGTGAAACATCTTAGTACCTGCAGGAAGAGATATTCTGTGAGTAGTGGCGAGCGAAAGCGGATGATGGCTAAACTGTGTGCGTGTCAAGGCGGCAGCTGTTGCGCATGTGGGGTTGTTGGGGCGTGTTTTTCCATTCTCTGCCGGGGGTGGGGGTAGTTATAAATGGTTGTGTGGAG
>NZ_KV811475.1:0-206 GCF_001813085.1 Actinomyces sp. HMSC065F11 | reverse complement strand
GGCAAAAATCCCCACGGCTTTAACCGTCAATTTGCGGAGCCACATCAACAAATTCGGTTATAGGCACCGCCTGCTCACGTACCTTTTGAGCTTCGGCTTCGCTAACTATACCCTCCGCCTTTTCTTCGGCATCACACCGTGCCTTGTAGTTTTCTATCTCATGCGCCTTGGCCGCCTCGTCCCAGCCAAGAATATCCGCAGCTATT
>NZ_KV811474.1:0-221 GCF_001813085.1 Actinomyces sp. HMSC065F11 | reverse complement strand
ACAACCCAACCACAACCACCAAACCACCACACACCAGCCAACAGCCAATGCAAACAAACAATGGAATAGTGGAAGGGCCAGACCAACAGTGTTAGCCATAAACCCGACAGCATGCCCCCAAACCAAACCACACAAAACCAGTACAGCCCAGCCCAGGGTAAATCTTGTAAAGCCCAAACAATGCTTCGTTCTTGCAAAAACAATCCAAAAAACCTAAGGAA
>NZ_KV811473.1:0-266 GCF_001813085.1 Actinomyces sp. HMSC065F11 | reverse complement strand
TGAACAGTTTGGGATGGCTGACCGTAGGGCGTGATAGTCGTGTAGGTGGTTCATGCAACTCTGCCTGAGTGTGTTCCCAAGTAGCAGCGGGCTCGTGGAATCTGCTGTGAATCTGCCCAGACCACTGGGTAAGCCTGAATACTTCTAGGTGACCGATAGTGTATTAGTACCGTGAGGGAATGGTGAAAAGTACCCCGGGAGGGGAGTGAAATAGTGCCTGAAACCAAGCGCTTTTAAGCCGTCAGAGCCGGTCGGCCCCTTTTTTT
>NZ_KV811472.1:124154-153140 GCF_001813085.1 Actinomyces sp. HMSC065F11 | reverse complement strand
TGTGGGAGAGTAGGAAACCACCGCTATCATTCTTCATTTTTGAGGGGTCCTAACCAGTGTTTGGTTAGGACCCCTCAAAACAATTCACCCACCCTAACCCAAACCCGCTGCACTGCCACCAATACTGCGTGTCCACCACACCGTCACGGAATATTTAGCATCCGGAGCATACTGCGCTGAGCCCCACGTTAAGGGCCGCGGTTTCTATTTGTGGACTATGTCGTCGTGGCTGTGGCGGAATCCTGCTGGTTCTAACTGCAGCGTTGTGTGCGTTAGAGAGACGCCATGGTGTTCGCGCAAGCATTGCTCGGCGTTCAGTAGCACATCAAGACCATGACCTTGTGCAAAGCACTCGTCGGAGAGAATGATGTGGGCGCTGAACGTGTTTTGACCCGTACCAATGGTCGACGCATGCATATCGTGCACGTCCACAACATGCTCTAGACCAAGTAGATGCTTGCGAACCTCATCGAGGTCAAGTTCTTTTGGAGTGAACTCCATCAGAATGCGGGCGGCCGAACGTAGGATCACCACGGCCCTCGGCACAATGAGCGCGGCGATAATAAGGCTCGCAATCGAATCTGCCTGATGCCATCCTGTGGTACTAATGATGATCGCTGACGCGATGACCGCGACCGAGCCAAGAGCATCATTTAGAACCTCAAGGAACGCGGCCCGCATGTTTAGATTGTGCTCGCGCGCTCCGGAGAGCACGATAAGACTGGCGATATTACCAAGCAAACCTATGATTCCTACCATCAGCAGGCCCGTGCCTTCGATTTGAGGGGGAATGATGAAGCGGCGGATCGCCTCTGCCACCGCGTACACGCCAACTCCGATGAGGATGATTGCCTGCATTGCAGCGGCGAGCACCTCGGCGCGCGCCCACCCCCAAGTGCGTTGTTTACTTGCCTGTCTGGCCGCGAGTTTGGCGGCGATGAGAGCCATACCCAAACCAAGAAGATCAGTTAGCACGTGTCCGAGGTCAACGAGGACGGCGAGGCTCGAAGTTACTACAGCGCCGATCACCTCTACAATCATGACCGTTGCAGTGACCCCAAATGCGAACCAAAGTCTGTTGGTTGGCGCGCCTGCTCCGTGGTTATGCTCGTGGCTCACTGTTCATCTCCTGTGCCGTTTCCTTATGGTATCTATCTTAGTCTTTTACCGGCGAGACATACTAAGCGGTTGCCGTAGCGCAACTAGGTATGAAGCTCCATTTTACGGGAGCCTTCGCGATGGATACGACGGCCACTTTGACAGTGCCGCGCAACTCGAACTCGCCGTTTGCGGGTATCCACATGGCGTTGCCTCTTGCAAACGGCTGTTGATCGACAAAGCCGTTCCCATCTATGGCGACTATGACGGTGTCGGCGCTTGCCGCGCCTCGTAGGCCTCTTTCACTTGCATCCGAAACGTCGAGGCGGAAGTCCTCTACGTCGGGTTGATATGTGAGGACGCTGCCACCACACTCAGAATGCTCAACAGGTTCCACAAGAGTGGGGGTAGAAGAGCGCAGGTTTGCAGTCGAGAGCAATCCTTCGACGTCGACGTGCTTACTTGTGAGGCCAGCACGGATCGTGTTTGCCGACGATGACATAACCTCGAATCCCACGCCGGACAGGTACGAGTGAATCGTGCCAGAGGGAGTGAACAGGGCCTGGCCTGGCTCTAAGTCGACGATGTTCATCAATGCGGCCACGAGCAGAGATGACTGGCCGGGGAAGAACGAGTGCACGAACTCAAGCATGCCTGCGCGTTTAGCAATCGCAGGGTCCGAGTGGCGCGCTAGTTCGCCGCATCGGCGCGCGTATTCCTCCACGTGTTCGATGGGCGGTTTCAACCCGTCGCGTAGAGCTGACGCGGCAGGGCGTTCCAGGCCTTGCTCACGAATTAGCTTGGCAATATGCAAAGAAAGGGGAGTGGATACCTCTTCGTTGAATCGAATGAGTTCTTGCTCCGGGGCAAAACCAACTAGCGTACGCCACGGGGTGAGGGCGAGGAGCATCTCCGGCTTGTGGTTGCGGTCTACAAACACGCGATCAGGTGAGTTCAATGGGATGCCGAGTTTGTTCTCTCGGTCAAACCCTGCTTCGGCCTCTTCGATGGATGGATGCACCTGTATTGAAAGGGGCTTTGCAGGTGCTATCAGTTTTGCGAGGTAAGGGAAGCCATCAACGTGGGCGCCTTTCCCGCGGGGAGCTACGACGTCTTCGAGGAGCGTTCCATCTTCGAGCTGTGACGGACCGCCGCGGTGGGTGCCGTACCAAATTTCAGCAAGCGGCTCGCCATCTGCAGGCGTGCCACAAAAGTCGTGGAGCGCATGCAGGTCACCCCAGTCGTAACGCATGGGGTAGCCGGAGATTCTACGTGCCGTTGGATTCAATCGATCTCGCTTTCATTACCGGCATTCAGTATAACTAAAAGCCCGTTTCGTCGTGTTTTCGATCAAGCGCGTCGAGTGAGGTTCTGCTGCCCCGTCTGTCCCTACGCTACTTCGCGCTCACTGCGGGTACACCGCTTTGGGATGCATGAGAGAATCAGATTATGCACTTGGTTGTCACTGGAGGAGCGGGCTTTATCGGGTCCAACTTCACGTCGTTGGCTTTGGCTAAGGGGGCTAACGTCACGGTGCTAGATGCTCTCACTTATGCCAGTGGCAGGCAGTTCGTTGAGGCAGACATGAAGCTGTATCCGAACAGGTGCAAGCTTGTTGTAGATAGCATCTTGAATCGGGAAACCGTTTACGACCTCGTGCGCGACGCCGATGCTGTGGTCCACTTTGCGGCAGAATCGCACAATGATAATTCTCTACGAGATCCCCTGTTGTTTATGCGTACGAACGTGGACGGCACGGCGATGCTTCTCGAGGCCGCCCGCGAGTTCGACGTGCGTTTTCACCACGTCTCAACCGACGAGGTGTATGGCGATCTGCCATTGAACACCCACCAGAAGTTCACAGAAGAAAGCCCGTACCGGCCATCCTCGCCATATTCGGCTTCGAAGGCGGCGGCAGATCATTTGGTGCGAGCCTGGGTGCGTTCATTTGGATTGCGAGCCACGATTTCTAACAGCTCGAATAATTTTGGGCCTCGTCAGCACGTGGAAAAGCTGATTCCTCGAACTATAACGGAACGTCTGCTTGGTCGGTGTCCGCGCATCTATGGAACAGGCCAAAACGTTCGCGATTGGATCCATGTTGACGACCATAACGAGGCCGTGTGGCAGATCCTCCAACACGGGCAAGTTGGCAGGACTTACCTAATTGGGGTGGAACAGCAGCGGTCGAATTTAGAGGTCGTGAAGTGCATCAATACCCTTATGGGCGCTGACGAGAACGACTTCGAGTTTGTTGCGGATAGGCCGGGACATGACCGCAGGTATGCGCTGGATGCGCAGTGGATTCGTGCTGAGCTTGGGTGGGCTCCCACGCGCCTAGGTTTCGAGGACGAGCTTGCAAACACCATTCAGTGGTACGAGCAGAATCGCGCCTGGTGGGAGCCGATGAAGGCTTCCACGGAGCTGTGCCTATTGAAGCAGGGGTACTGAAACCCGCACTTCCGGCCGTCGGTGCCTTTTCGACTATAACCCCAGCCTCGTCTTCAACGACCGTGAAGGGAAGTGGCAAATCGAGGGGTAGTTTTTGCCAGTTTGGGTCGGAATACTGTTTGGGATGGTTGCGGGAGTAGGTATTCAGAGGGGAAGTGCCGAATCTGAGGGTAGTTTTTGCCACTTTGGGTCTGAATACCGTTTGATAAGTCCCCGCCCTGCAAGGTGTGCCTATGTTAGGTGTGCCGATGATAGGTGTGCGATAGGAGCGCAACTAAAAGGGCGGGCAGTTCAAATGAACTGCCCGCCCAATCGCTTATGCGAATGCGGTTTAGAGGCCGCCCAGGACCTGCGCCACGAGGATCTTGCCGATCATCGCGACGGGGTAGATCAGAGCGTAGCCAAGTGCAACACGCGGGTCCGCGTTGGTACGTGAGTTCGCGAATGCGAGCACCGCAGGCTGGGTTTGTGAGCCGCCGAGGAAGCCGGCGAGCTGCGTGCCACCCATCTTGAAGATCCACCTCATGACCATGTACAGGCCAACAGCCATAATCGAGGTGACTACCATGCCGAGGATGAGGATATTCAGCCAGGAGCCGGATGCAAACGCCTCACCGATCTGGCCACCTGCTACCGTGCCCGCTTGGGCGAGGAAGACGAGCAGACCGAACTCGGAGAGCACCATCGCAGCGGTGTAAGGAATAGCGGTGACAACCTTGCCGATACGTCCGATCTTGCCGAAGATCAGACCAACAATGAGCGTGCCGGCCGCAGATCCGATTGAGAAGTACTCGCCCGATGGGGTGAGGATCGGCAGTTCGCCAAGAACAATGCCGAGCGCCATGCCAAGACCTAGTGCAACCGGGTTGATGTCAGAAAGACCGCGCGCGGAGTCCCCGAAGAACTTAGTAATCTCACGCATCTTCGAGGTCGGGGCTACAACGCGTACGCGGTCACCCTGCTGAAGCACGAGGCCCGGTTCGCCAACCATGTCGATGTCACCGCGGCGCACGCGGGAGATAGTTGCGGAGAACTTGTTTCCCATGTCGAGGTCTGCAACGGTGCGTCCAGCCAGCTTCGGGTCGGACACAGTGATGCGCCGGAAGTCCAGGTAAGAGCGGTCTTCCATGAGGGAGTGTGAAGAGCCATGACCAAGTTCGGTTGCAACGCGCGCAACGAGTTCGCGCGGGCCTACAACAGTTACGAGGTCGTCGTGGTTCAGTGAGTCGGACATTGCCGGTTTCTTGATTGGGCCGGTTTCGCCGCGCCTGATTCGCGAGAAGGTTACCTTCTTGCCCATCATTTCGTAGATGTCGCCAACCAGGGGTTTGTCGGAGCGCTCCACGCGGATGGTGCGGTTTGCAAGTGGAGACGGCTTATCAGTGTCGTTCTTGCCGGCGCGTAGCGCCGCCATGGCTGCGATCATCATGCCGATTACGCCAAACAGGTAGGCAATGGAGTAACCAACGGTTGCAAGGCCCGGGTCGCCAGATGCTTGTCCGGCGGCTGCCAGTGCCGGCGTGTTAGTGAGTGCGCCAGCAAAAGTACCGGCAACGAGGGCGATGTCCATGTCGAACACGTAAATGCCGAGGCCGTAGGCAGCTCCTGCAGCAACTATGTAGAGGGCGACAGTGGCCAAGATAGGGCCGAGAGCTGTCTTAATGTTATGGAAGAAGCTCGGGCCAGAGTTAACACCGATTGCAAATGCAAAAACCGCGAGGCCAAGAACGCCAAACACGCCCGGAATTCGGATTTCTACTCCGAGGGTTTCTGCCCATGCGGATACAAAAATCGCTAGGAATAGAACGGCGGCGGCTCCAAGAGACACGCCTTTAAGTTTGATATGTCCAACGAGCATGCCCACGCCAATCAAGATGAAGAGCATGAGGACCGGCTGCTCGGCAAAGAAGGTGAATATGCTTACCAATTCTTTCTTGTACTCCTGACTAAAACTTTCCGGGCGGTTTCAGTTTCTTTGACACTGTCTTCGCCGCCCCTGGTCTTTCATCGCAGGGTTTCGTTCTGGCGTTTTACGCCATATAAACCATAGCATGAAGCTGGGCGCACATTTTCTCGCTAAAACTATGATTGTTGGAGAAAAATTACACTGTGTTTGGACTCGCTTTAGTTAAGCAATGATCTTTGATTTTCTTGGTGAATCAAATGTCCACCCCGGGTCAGTAAGCATG
This sequence comes from Actinomyces sp. HMSC065F11, assembly GCF_001813085.1. NCBI lineage: Bacteria > Bacillati > Actinomycetota > Actinomycetes > Actinomycetales > Actinomycetaceae > Actinomyces > Actinomyces sp. HMSC065F11. Next base: position 147,402 of record NZ_KV811472.1, on the reverse strand, counting down.
CGTGAGATGGCGAGCCCGACGCCGATAGCGAGGATCACGAATGATACTTCCGCAATCGAGGCGAAGGCAGTGAGCGTTTCGCCTTGGTTGACTGCCGTGATAGCGCGGTAGAACGGCACGCCCGGGATCATGATGACCACGGCTGGTACGGATAGCGTGACGCGGGAAGAGCGGACCTTTGTGGATAGTAGCGCGGCGAAGAGGCCAACCAGCATGCTCATCAGGCCAACCATCGCCTGGTTTGGGTATCCGAGAGAAACCAGCAGGATCCGCAGGGGATTCAAAAGGGCGCTAACCAGGCCTGCGGTTGCGGCGATGGATAGGGGAGTGTTGAAGAGTACTCCAAAAGAAGTAGCGGCAATGAATGTGGCTAGAGAGTTTAATGCCAAGAGTAGGAGCGGTGCGATAACCATTGGCGCACTGGGTTTTACAGACCAGTTGGTTACGAAGGTTACTGCCCAGACGGATACGCCTGCCGCCACCATTAAAATCGCAACGTAGGTTCCCCTTGTAATGCCCGCATTTAGGTCTAGGCGTACAAGGTCAAGGATTGCTGTGACCAGCGGAAATCCGGGCACGAGGAAGAGGATTGCAGATACCGCTCCGGCCTGGTGGGTGTTATCGGCGAAGCCGAAAGAAACCATCATTGAAACCGTGCCGATATAAATGGAGGTCGCGATCGCGGAACAAACCATCCAGGTGGCTACGTGGTTAAATCGTTTCCCCAGCATCATGGAGCGCACGTATTGGCCAAGGAAAGCGGCCACGAGTACCGCCAGGCATTCGATGGGGCCGCCCTTGTTCAAGAACGCGAATCCGGCGCAGCCAACTCCTGATGCTACTGCTAGTTGGAGGCGCGAATATAGGTGTGGTTGCGCCGCGATCGCATCGAGGGCTTGGTCGGCGTCCTCTGCGAGCATGTTGGGACGCAGTGAGCGAGTGAACTGTCTAAGGGCGTCGATTCGCGCCGCGTTGACTCCTACTGCGCGCTGTTCTACAACTTCTGTGCGGAACGTGTCCGCTTTGAAAGCCGTAGTGTTGAGCTCCATTAGTGACGCGTGGGTTTCAAGTTTTTCAATCCCGATGGCATGTGCGAGGCGCTCCATAGATGCTTTGACGCGATAGGAGCCGGCCCCAGCAGCCATGAGCATGCTACCTAGTTTCACAACGACGCTCGTTTGGTAGGCCAAGCGTTCGCGCCTGATGCGGTTCTCCCGCACCTCTTCTTCTGTCAAAGACAGAATCTGAAGTTGCTCGGCTAGTTCTTCTGAATTTTCAGCGGTATTCTCCGTAAGCGCCCTGATGACGTCTTCGGTTGGTTGAGGTGCGGGCGAGGGCTGGTTGGCTGCCACAGCTGTAGCAACATCCTCGCCACCTGTATTGGCCTTGCGAAAGCGGCTCTTGAACGAATGGAATATTTGCCTAGACACAATGTGTATTCTACTTTTTGCGATCTGGGCGAAAAAGTTTGAAGCACGTAAAGGTGCTCACACCACGTGCGGGGCTCGAATTGGCATAACGACTGGTTCGACCGTGACCAAGAGAGTTCTGGCGCCCTGAAAGACGTCAGCATAATTTGATTCTTTAGCTCCTAGCGCCGCGCGGACTATGTAGATGACCGCTTGCGGCCCGCATCCATTATTTGAGATCGTTGATCACTGGTTTCACGTTTTGCGTTCAAAGTTGCGTAGTGTGTACCCATGGCTTACTCAGTTCAGATTGTCTCTTCGCGCCGCGTGATTATTCGTAGGCGTGCGGGTTTTGCTGGATAAAGATAAGCCGCACGCCTTACCCTCGCACCCCAAAAGGTCGAGGGTTTTTTATTGCCGCCCTAGCCTTGGGAGACTGAAGTGAAGACACAGGGAAGATCTAAGTCGAGGAAACCGCTTCCTAGCGTCGACGTTCATCTTGGTCGCGAACAAGCGGCTAAGCCGGAGCGTATTAGTGGAGCGAGCGCGGTTGTGCGCAGTCTTGAAAACCTGGATGTGACGGATATTTTCGGCATGCCGGGTGGCGCGATCATTCCCGTTTATGACGCGCTTCTTGATTCGAAGAAGCTGAATGTCATTTTGGTCCGCCACGAGCAGGGCGCCGGTCATGCGGCTCAGGGTTACGCGATTTCTACGGGCAAAGTAGGTTGCGCCGTGGTTACCTCTGGTCCTGCTGCAACGAATACATTGACGGCGCTCGCGGATGCAAACCTCGATTCGGTGCCGATCGTTGTGATCACCGGTCAGGTGGGAGCCAGTTTCATCGGAACCGACGCGTTCCAAGAAGCTGACATTGTGGGCGCGTCTATGCCGCTTGCGAAGCACTCCTTCCTCGTGACGAAGGCCGAGGACATTCCTAGCAGGATTGCGGAAGCGTTCTACCTGGCATCTTCGGGCCGGCCCGGTCCCGTCCTCGTGGATATTACAAAATCCGCGCAAAACGAGATGCTTGATTTTTCGTGGCCATCAAAGCTTGATCTGCCCGGATATCATCCGGCTTCGCGCCCACACAGCAAACAAGTTCGCGAGGCGGCGAAGGCGATTCATGAGGCCGAAGCTCCCGTGTTCTACGTGGGTGGTGGCATGATCCGTTCCGGGGCGAGCGAGGACCTAGCCAAACTGGTCGAGCTGACGGACGCACCCGTGGTGACAACCCTGCCGGCTCGGGGTGCGTTCCCCGATTCAGACCCGCACAACCTGGGAATGCCGGGTATGCACGGAACTGTGGCTGCTGTGGGGGCACTGCAAAAGGCAGACCTCATTGTTTCTTTGGGAGCGCGTTTTGATGATCGTGTGACCGGTAAGCTGGATTCGTTTGGGCCCCGCGCGAAAGTTGTCCACGTCGATATTGACGCTGCAGAAATCTCCAAAAACCGTTATGCCGACGTTCCGATTGTAGGGGACTTGGCACTCACCATGAGCGCGCTCGTAGCCGTTGCAAAACCGTTATATGAGGAGGAGGCAACCAACCTGTCCGGTTGGTGGCGCTACCTGAACCGATTGCGTGACACGTATCCGCTGGGTTACGAAGAACCGGGCGATGCTATGGCCCCGCAGTACGTGCTCGAGCGCCTATCCGAAGTGGTAGGGCCGGACGCCATCTATACGACGGGCGTGGGCCAGCACCAGATGTGGGCGGCGCAGTTCGTTAAGTATGAGAGGCCGCGTAGCTTCATCTCTTCGTGCGGGCTTGGCACCATGGGGTACTGTGTGCCCGCGGCGATGGGCGCGAAGGTCGGCAACCCGGATAGGGTTGTGTGGGCGATCGATGGTGATGGTAGCTTCCAGATGACTAACCAGGAGCTCGCCACTTGCACTATCAACAACATCCCCATCAAGGTGGCTATTATTAACAACTCCGTGCTCGGCATGGTGCGCCAGTGGCAGAACCTGTTTTACAACGAGCGATACTCACACACCTACTTGAACACCACGGAAGCGCAGATTCCGGATTTCTTGAAACTCGCAGATGCCTACGGCATGGCGGCGCGTCGGGTTACTAAGCCGGAGGAAGTTGATGAGGCAATCGAGTGGGCAATGTCAATCAACGACCGCCCCGTCCTCATCGACTTTAGGGTGTCGAAGGATGCGATGGTGTGGCCGATGGTGGCTGCGGGCGTCTCCAACGATGAGATAAATTACGCGCGCGGTATCGCGCCTGAGTGGGAAGAGGACGTCTAATGAGTGAAATTCGTACACTTGCGGTGCTTGTTGAGAACAAGCCGGGTGTGCTCATGCGCGTTGCCTCCCTGTTTGCGCGCCGCGCGTTCAACATCCGTTCGCTTGCAGTGGGAGAGACCGAGCACCCGGAGATCTCCCGCATGACCGTGGTGGTGGAGGTGGATAAGCATCCGCTGGAGCAGATCACGAAGCAGTTAAACAGGCTGGTGAATGTGCTGAAGGTCGTTGACGTGTCGGCCTCCCCCTCGCTAACGCGCCAGCTGGTGCTATTTAAAGTGCACGCGGATGACGAGCGCCGCACCGCGGTGCTTCAAATCGTTGAGCTTTTCCGCGCTCACGTAGTAGATGTTTCGCCCACCTCGGTTGTTATTGAGGCCGTGGGGGATAGTGAAAAAGTTAACGCACTTCTCACTGCGCTTGAACCTTATGGCGTTTGTGAGATCGTTCAATCAGGGACCCTGGCGATTGGTCGAGGTCCGCGTTCCATAACCGATCAGCTAAAGGAGAAAGATCGTGGCTGAAATTTTCTATGACGACGACGCCGACCTATCCGTCATTCAGGGGAAGCGCGTAGCGATTATTGGCTACGGCTCCCAGGGACACGCTCATGCGCTTAACCTGCGTGATTCGGGTGTTGAGGTTGTGGTTGGCCTGCGCGAGGGTTCTAGCTCGTGGCAGAAGGCTGCTGAAATGGGGCTGCGTGTAGCCACGATTGCTGAGGCTGTGAAGGTTGCGGATGTGGTTATGATCCTCACGCCGGACCAGGTGCAGCGCGTGGTTTATGCACAGGAGATTGAGCCGAACTTGAAGGACGACGCTGCTCTATTCTTCGCGCACGGCTTCAACGTTCGTTTCGGCTACATTGCGCCAAGTGCGGGTCACGACGTCTGTATGGTTGCTCCGAAGGGCCCGGGCCACACGGTTCGCCGCCAGTTCGAAGAGGGTAGGGGCGTGCCCGCGATTGTTGCGGTAGAAAACGACGCGTCCGGCCAGGCCTGGGACGTTGCGCTTTCCTACGCTAAGGCCATTGGCGCTACTCGTGCGGGTGCAATCAAGACGACGTTCAAGGAAGAAACCGAGACGGACCTGTTCGGCGAGCAGTCCGTGCTGTGCGGCGGCGTATCGCAGCTGATTACCTACGGTTTTGAGGTGCTGACCGAGGCCGGTTACCAACCTGAGATAGCTTACTTTGAGGTGCTCCACGAAATGAAGCTGATTGTGGACCTCATTAACGAGGGAGGCCTTACGAAGCAGCGTTGGTCTTGTTCCGACACGGCAGAGTACGGCGATTACGTGTCCGGTAAGCGCGTGATCACGCCTGATGTGAAGGAAAACATGAAGGCTGTGCTCGCTGATATTCAAGACGGCACTTTCGCAAAGCGTTTCATTGCGGATCAGGATGAGGGCGCGCCCGAGTTCTTGCAGCTACGCAAGGAGCACGAGTCGCACTCGATCGAACAGACTGGCCGCGAGCTTCGCAAGGCTTTCGGTTGGACAGATGAGGACGAGGACTACACGGGAAGCGCAGCGCGCTAAACCTGGCTTTAAGTAGAAGTATGGGAGCGCTTGCGAGTGCTCCCATACTTTCTATTTAGTAACCCTTTAATCTACGAGATTTGCCTGGTCTCCAGGTAATAGCGTTTCTCGTTGGCCTCTCCCAGCGAAAATGATTTGCGCGGCATAGCCCCCTGTTTTGCCACGTATTCAAATAGGGAAGATCGATCCAACGCCGGCAGGTCAATACCGAGCGCATCTTCCTCATTTACGAGGCGGACAAGTTCTTCCTCGCCGTGAATGTACTCGCATGCATGGGCCGGGTCTAACCCAAGATCACTAATCAGCTGGTCAATTAGCTCTTGTACCGGTTCAACCACAAGAGCACCCGGTTGAACGAGCTCTAACGTGTGACGCCCGCTCGCGGTGAGAAGATCAAGCGAGACAACCTCGCCGTCATGGCGTTCGTTCCATTTGGCCGCAGCATCTTGCAGTTGCTGCGCCGAAATGCCGCGCAAAAGGCGGTGGATCGGCTCCATTACTAGGCCGTCATCATGCACGTTTATAAGTTCAACCAGTGCGAATCTTGCCGGATGACTTGCAAGCTCAGATGGCGAAAGCGTGGGCTTGAGGTGCTCCCAGTGAGACTTCGCGGCCGCAAGCGAATGGTTACCATCGCCCACAATAAAGCGGAAACCGTGGCGCTCCTCAAGTCCATCAAGCACGCTCTTGATGGACGCCCACAGCTGGGAATCGCCGGGGATGTGCCAGCCCTTGACGCTACCGCCTTCCTTCATCAGATCGGTACTATACAGCGGGCTTAGCGTGGCAGGATCAATGAGTTTTTGGACCTCGAAGTCGGGGTCATCGTAGAGAACTTGCACGTGCGGAAGTTCCAGTGCGGCGCCGCGGCGCACGGCCTCTCGGGCGGGAATACGCTCCAAAACAGTGGCTTCGGATGCGCGGGCATCAACTTCTTGGCCGGTGTAGGAATAGGTTTCGAGGTCGAGCGCAAGCACGAGGCTGCGGCGTTTTTCTACGTAGGGTGTTGCTCGCTCAGTGTAGATAACGGTGTTTTCAACCACCTCAATATGGGAGTCAAGGTATTCGTGCATGGCGGCATGGGCGGCCTGCACGCGCGCTTGCAACTCCTCTTCGGTTTCGATCGCCAAATAGACTTCTGGCACGATCATGCGCAAGGTGGATGGCGCGTTGCCTACTATCTGTTCAACTTCGCTCCAATATGCGGGTGAGGCGGAAAACTGATCCGCGGCAATCACGCACCATTTGTATAGGTCCGCTTCTTTTGGCAGGCCGATGTTGGCGGGGAAAACTTGAGCAGTGGTCAAGGCGACTCCTTAAGCTGACTTCCTCCATCATCGCAGATCGGGCGGGGCCTTGTTGGGCCGTATCGAAAGGTAGAGCGTTCACGCTGTGACCACTGCCGGTGCCAGGGGAGCACGATACCTAAAATAGACTTAAATCGAAGTGAGGAAGGAAGCATCATGAGCGACGGGCTAAGCCACAACATGACGGCATTGGAAGCCGAGGGGGCGCGAGCGCTACCGGCGGCTAAGGCAGTGGCGCAGCGTTTTGAAGTGCAACCACATCCGGCGCCTGCGAGCGAGGAAGCCTGGACGAAGGCGATGGATGAGCTGAGCTTTGGTGCGGCCTATTCGGACCACATGGCCCGCGCGATTTGGACAAAAGGGCAGAGGTGGCACAGCAAGCAGGTTGTCCCGTTTGGCCCGCTCACCCTATCGCCGGCCGCCGCGGTGCTGCATTACGGGCAAGAGATTTTTGAGGGAATGAAGGCATACCGTCACGATGACGGGTCAATCTGGACATTCCGCCCCGGCTATAACGCGGCCCGCTTCAATGCGTCAGCAAGGCGTATGTGCATGCCGCAAATGGAGGTGGAGGATTTTGTGGGTGCCATCGCCGCCCTCGTTACCGAGGATGCGAAGTGGGTGCCCACTCCGTTTGGTTCCTCTCTGTATCTGCGACCGGTCATGTTTGCCTCCGAGGCGTTCCTGGGCGTGCACGCCGCTGCGGAGTATACCTTCTTGACTATTGCCACCCCCGTGGGCCTCTACTTCAAGGATGGTTTAAGCCCCGTATCGATTTGGGTTTCGGACGGGTTCCACCGCGCCGGCCCCGGCGGAACGGGAGCAGCAAAGACGGGCGGGAACTACGCTGGCGCCCTCCTGCCCCAAGAAGAGGCGGCAGATGCTGGATTCGACCAGGTTTGTTTCCTGGATGCGCGCGAGAACCAGTATTTGGAAGAACTGGGCGGCATGAACGTGTTTGTGGTGCGTAGTGATGGTTCTGTGCGTACACCGAGCCTTACCGGCACCATTTTGGAGGGCTCCACCCGGTCTGCAATTATTCGCCTGCTGCGCGACCGCGGAACTCCTGTTTTTGAAGAGAGGATCCGCCTATCCGACTTGGCCAAGGACATTAGAAGCGGTGAGGTAACCGAAATGTTTGCCTGTGGAACTGCTGCGGTGGTAACGCCAATCGGCAGACTTGCGTCAAAGGACTTCGACCTAGAGATTCCTGGATCGGCGCTCACCTTGTCGATATACAACCAACTGGTTGGCATCCAAAATGGGCACGAACCAGACCCGTACCACTGGCTCTACCGCATCGTGTAGTCGTTGCTAGAAAAAGTAGCTCCCATCGCCGCTGGGCGATGGGAGCTACTTTATTTGCAAGTCTTGTTTACTCGCCGAATTCCTTCTTCAGCTTGTCAACGCCGGCCTTCAGGTCCTCGCCAGCCTGCTCTGCCTTGCCCTTGACATCCTCAGCAAAATCCTTGATCTTGCCTGCAACCTGATCTGCCTTACCTTCGGCCTTCAGATCCTTGTCCTGGGAGACCTCGCCAGCAACTTCCTTCGCTTTACCGGCGATCTTGTCTTTCATGCCGTCTGCCATGGTTAACTCCTAACTATTGAAAATCGGAACATATATTATTGTAGCGTCTCCACCTTAAAGTTTCCTGGGCAAATCGCATAAAACCGCTCCAAACTGGGCGAACGTCTTAGCCTAAATCTGCTTTCTTTGCACCAAAGAGATGTCTCTTACCGCGCCTTGTGACGCCGAAGTAGCAGTCATCGCATACAGCTTCAAAGCATCTGAAACTTCGCGTTTACGCTCCTTCGGAGTCCACGGTTCACTGCGCTCTAACTGCTTGTTGCGGCGCTGGGCAAGTACCTCCTCGGGCACATCGAGCGTGAGCTCACGCCGATCCACGTCGATGATGATGCGATCCCCATCTTCAATCAGGCCAATCGCACCGCCCGCTGCTGCCTCGGGAGAAATATGCCCCACGGAAATGCCGGAAGTGCCACCCGAGAAACGCCCATCCGTAATGAGCGCAACCTTCTTCCCTAGGCCGCGACCCTTGATAAAAGAGGTCGGGTACAGCATCTCTTGCATTCCTGGCCCGCCCGATGGGCCCTCGTAGCGGATCACAACCACGTGGCCTTCGTGCACGGTCTTGTTCAGGATCTTCTCAATAGCCTCTTCCTGGGACTCAAACACGATTGCTTCCCCCTCAAAATGGAAGAGGGACGGATCGATACCAGCCGCCTTGATCACCGCGCCTTCAGCTGCCAAATTGCCGTGCAACACGGTCAAGCCGCCACTGGCAACGTAAGCGTGTTCTACAGACCGGATACAACCAGCCTCGCGGTCGGTGTCCAGCTCTTTCCACCTGTTGGCGGTCGAGAATGGCTCGGTTGTGCGCACATTACCGGGCGCGGCCGAGAACAGCTCGAGCGCTTCAGTCGACGGTGAGCTCCCACGGATATCCCACTGCGCGAGCCACGACTTTAGATCAGGGGAGTGAACTGCGTGCACCGAATGCTTCAGTAGCCCAGCGCGGTCAAGTTCACCGAGCAGGGCTGGCACGCCGCCTGCGCGGTGCACGTCCTCCATGTGATAGTCGTTGTGGTTTGGCGCCACTTTCGACAGCGTTGGCACGGTATCTCCCAGCCGGCCAATGTCGTCCATGTCAAAATCAACGCCGCCTTCGCGAGCCGCTGCCAGCAAGTGAAGAACTGTATTGGATGATCCTCCCATTGCCATGTCCAGGCTCATTGCGTTTTCAAAAGCATCCTTGGTGGCAATATTTCGGGGCAGTACAGACTCGTCTTCGCCATCGTAATAACGCTTCGCGAGTTCAACAACGAGGCTTCCTGCGCGCTCAAACAGGCCGCGGCGAGCCTCATGCGTTGCAAGCGTTGAACCATTACCAGGCAGCGATAGGCCGAGGGCTTCGGTCAAACAATTCATCGAGTTGGCCGTGAACATGCCGGAGCACGAGCCGCACGTGGGGCACGCGAGTTTTTCGATCTGTAGCAGCTGCGCATCCGAAACCGCATCGTCAGCCGTTGCATTCATGACGGTGACGAGGTTGCCATGCCCCTCTTTAGAATCGCCCAAGATCACATTCGGATCAATGTTTTTGCCGGCCTCCATGGGGCCACCCGAGACGAACACGGTAGGAATGTTAAGACGCAGTGCAGCCAGTAGCATGCCCGGCGTGATCTTGTCGCAGTTCGAAACACATACGAGGGCATCGGCGCAATGGGCATTCACCATATATTCAACCGCGTCGGCAATCACCTCGCGGGAGGGCAGGGAATAAAGCATGCCCGAGTGTCCCATCGCAATACCGTCATCGACCGCGATGGTGTTGAACTCTTTTGATACCCCGCCCGCTTCAGCCACGGACTTTGCAATAATCTTGCCTACATCGCGCAGATGCACATGACCGGGAACAAACTGTGTAAACGAGTTCGCGATTGCGATGATTGGCTTGCCAAAGTCAGAATCCTCCATGCCCGTGGCGCGCCAGAGTGCGCGGGCCCCAGCCATGTTTCGCCCTGCTGTTGAAGTATTTGAACGTAGCGCAAAAGCCATCGCTAACCCTTTCCGTGTTTCCTCAAGCATATTTTGGTTGCTACTTTCGCGGCGCGCCAACTCGCATGCCGAACAGTGACCAAAACCCCGCCCGTGCAAAGCCCTCCGTTAGGAGAGTTGGCCGGGGCTACATAAGATGGAAATATGCACGGTGAATATAAGGTTCCAGGCGGGAAACTGGTTGTTGTTGATTTAGACGTTGCAGATGGAGCACTTGCAAACGTTCGTATCTCCGGTGACTTCTTCCTCGAACCCGATGAAGCATTATTTCGCATGACTGCGGCGCTCGAAGGCCTCGTAGAGCATTCCAGCGCGAACGAAATCACTGCCGCGCTGGATGCGGTAGTGCTGCCTACAGATACTTTGTTTGGCCTCACCACGCGCGGCGTTGCAATAGCTGTGCGCCGCGCGCTTGGCAAGGCTTTGGACTGGACCGATATTGACTTTGAAGTAATCCACGGCCCGGCAATCGATCCAATGCTCAACGTTGTCATGGATGAAACACTCGTGGAGGACGTGGCTGCAGGCCGGCGCAAACCATTCATGCGCATCTGGGAGTGGAACGCGCCCCAAGTGGTAATTGGATCCTTCCAGTCGTACTCAAACGAGATCGATGAGGACGGTATCAAGAAGCATGGCATCGTGGTTTCTCGCCGCGTCACCGGGGGCGGCGCCATGTTCATGGAGCCGGGTAACTGTGTTACCTACTCGTTGGTTATCCCCACCGGCCTCGTTGATGGACTTTCGTTTGAAGAGTCTTACCCGTTCCTTGACGAGTGGTGCATGGAATCCCTCGAAAAAGTTGGAGTCAAGGCCTTCTACATTCCGCTTAACGACATCTCTTCCGAAAAGGGAAAGATCGGCGGCGCAGCCCAGAAGCGGTTTGCTAACGGGTATATGGTTCACCACGTCACCATGGCCTACGACATTGACACGGTGAAAATGCTTGAAACCCTGCGGATTGGCAAGGAAAAGCTCAAAGACAAAGGTACCCGCTCTGCGATTAAACGCGTTGATCCTATGAAGTCGCAAACCGGCATGGCGCGTGAAGACATCATCGAGGTGTTCCTGGATCACTTCCGCGCTAAGTACCACGCGGCGCCCGGTGAAATCACCGAGGCTGACATCGCAACCGCTAAAGAACGGGCGCGTACCAAGTTCTCCACACCGGAGTGGGTGAAGCGCCTCCCTTAGGCAAAAGCTATGACTATGACGCACATTTCCACACACATCGAGCAAATTCTGAGCCAGATGGAGGATGCTGCTGCCTCCTCGGGGCGTCCGGCCAGCGACATCGACCTGGAACTTGCTATCAAAACTCGCGGTACCGAGGAATGCGAAGCCGCTGCGCACGCTCTTATAGAGTTTGGCCGCCCCGTCCTCATGGGACAAAATCGCGTTCAGGAGGCCGAAGTAACCACTCCGTACCTGCGTGGGCTTGGCCTGGATAATCTAACCACCACCATGATCGGCCCGCTCCAGACCAACAAGATCAACAAGGCCCTGCGGGTGGTTGATCAGATCGAAACGGTTGATTCATTCCGTCTAGCTGAGGCAATCAATAAGCGGGTTAAAGACCGGCGCTTAGACGTCATGATCCAGGTAAATACTTCGGGGGAAGAATCCAAATCTGGAACAGGGCCGGTAGAGGCCATCGAGGTTGCGCAACAAATTGCCGAGCTGGAGAACCTGCGCGTCATCGGCTTTATGACCATCGGAGCTCATACCACTAACGAGGTGGTGATCCGCAAGTCGTTTTCTGACCTACGCGAAATTCGTGATCGGGCTCTGAAGTTGCCCGGACTTCAAAATGCTAGCGAACTATCAATGGGAATGACGTCCGATTTTGCACTCGCAATCGCTGAAGGTGCCACGCGAGTTCGAATGGGGTCGGCAATTTTTGGAGCAAGGAAGTAAATAATGCGCACAATTCTAAACATAATTTGGCTTATATTCGCAGGTATCGAACTGGCGCTAATGTACGTCTTCTTCGGCCTGCTTGCCTTCATTCCGATCATTACGATCCCTGCAGGAGTGGCGTCATTTCGAATGGCTGCCTACGTCCTCTGGCCGTTTGGTCGCAAAGTTGTTGACAAGCCAGGAGCTGGCGTTGGATCAGCGCTCATGAACGTCGTGTGGTTTTTGATTGCGGGCCTCTGGCTTGCCATCGGACATATTGCCACTGCGTTCACCCTTGCCATCACGATCATTGGCATTCCAATGGCAATCGCCAACCTGAAACTCATTCCGGTAACCTGCTTCCCGTTTGGAAAGAAAATCGTGGCAACTGATGGGCAAGACGGAGTGCTTGCCTAATACGCGAGTACTACGGGGGAACAAGCGTGCAGCCGACTACCGGGTCTTCCAGTTGAAGATATTCGGTAGCCGGCTGTTCTATGCGCCAAGTTGCCTACCTCGGCCCTACGTCAAGTAGGCGGAAGACGGGCTTATTTTCGTCAGCCGAGAGCTCGGCATCTACCAGAGCCAGCAGCCTCCAGTCGCAGTCCCCCTGCTCATCCTCGAACGTGTATGTAACTAAAATGTTGCCCGCCTGCAGCAAGCCCGCATTAGCCTCAATCAGGCGATCAGTTACACCCGCGCTTGCCAAATCCGCGTCCTGCGGGCTGATCATCCACGAGTATCGCGCTTTTGACCGTGCCTCGGGGCCTGCTCCAAGCCAGTCATATTCTGCGTAATAGCGGTCTAAAACGTTTTCCCACCGGGCTTCGCTCCAGGTTTCAATGCCGTCAGAATCGGCAAAATCAGTCAGGCTGTCAAGATCGTCGAGGGCAAAACGGTCCACCCGTTTGAACAGTTCGTTTCGGATCTGCTGGTGGAAGAAATGCGGGTTGGCTGTGATTGAGACGCTACCGTCCTCCGCTGCGCCGAATGCTCGTTCAGCCCCGGACTCATCCGACTCCATCACCGCGCCATCTGGGTTAGAAAGCGCTTCCCACTCGTCAATTAACGAGGAGTCAACCGCGCGGATCAACTGGCCGAGCCACTCGATGATCTCGCGCAGCTCATCATTCATCAGCGAGTCTGGAATAATCTGTCGTAATGCCCGGTAAGCATCCATCAGGTAGCGCAGAATAACGCCCTCGGAGCGGGAGACGTCAAAGCGGGAGACCAACTCTGAGAACGTCATCGCATTCTCAATCATCATGCGTACAACCGACTTTGGTGAAAGCTCCAAATCACCCACCCACGGGTTCGATTGCACAAACATGTGGAATGCGGGCTCCAGCAGTTCGGCCAGAGGGCGCGGCCAAGTCACGTCCTCCAACGCCTCCATGCGCTCCTCATATTCCATTCCGGCTGCCTTCATCGCGGCAACTGCTTCCCCTTTTGCTTCATTTTGCTGTGCAAACAGGAGGGGACGCGGATCCTCCAGCACTGCCTCGACTATCGAGATTGCATCCAACGCAAAACTTTCCGCTTGCGCATCTAGCAAATCTAAGGCGGCTAGGGCGAAGGGGGAGAGCGGCTGATTAAGCGCAAAATCGTCAGGCAAATCCCGCATCAGGCGAAGTCGATCAACACCGGCCGTACGAGCATCTTCTGAAGAGAGCTTCTCGACAACTCCGGCTTGGCGCAGCGATGTGTAGATCTGTCCGAGTCGCCGCAAGTGCGGATTGGATTCGCCTAGATCATCGTGATTGTGTGTTGCTAGATATAACAGATGTTCGGTGGGAGCCTTCGGATTAGCCAGCACATTTAACGCCATTGAATGTGTGAACTCAAACTGTGAGCGCAGAGCCTCGGGCTCGGCAGATTGCAAACGCTCGAACGTGGACTCGGACCAGCCAACCCGGCCCTCGGGGAGCTTCTTGCGAACAATCTTCTTAAGCTTCTTTGGATCATCTCCAGCGCGAATCTCAGCTTGACGATTCTCAATCACATGGTCGGGCGCCTCGACAACAACCCAACCCACCTCGTCGAAACCCGCGCGGCCCGCGCGCCCGGCAATCTGGTGGAACTCGCGTGCGCTCAAATGGCGCTCGCGGCGTCCATCAAACTTAACCAGTGAGGTAATAAGTACAGTTGTAATCGGTACATTAATGCCCACGCCCAGGGTGTCTGTACCGCAAATCGCGGCCAGAAGCCCCTGTTGGGTTAGGCGCTCTACCAGCCTGCGGTAACGGGGGAGCATTCCTGCGTGATGAACGCCTACGCCTCGGTGCAATAGGCCGCGAAGAATCTGGCCAAACCCCTTTCCGAAACGGAAATCAGCCGTAGCCTCTTTAATGCGCTCTTGGTGACGTTTAGAAATGAGATTTGGAGTGGCCAGATTAGACGCGGTCTGCATGGCTGCTTTTTGCCCAAAATGGACGATGTAAATCGGATATTTGCCAGTTTCGATTAGCTCCGCAACCGAATCTGCCAGCGGCAACTTTGTGTAGGCCATTTCGAGGGGAACGGGGCGTTTCGCATCATCAATCACCGAGACTGAGCGCCCGGTGCGTTCCTCTAGATCCTTCACAAAGAAAGAGACGTCGCCAAGGGTTGCGGACATCAAAACGAACTGCGGCTTCTTTAGCTCTAATAGGGGTACCTGCCACGCCCATCCGCGCTGTGGGTCACCGTAAAAATGGAACTCATCCATAATCACCATGTCCGCATCTAGGTCAGCGCCTTCTCGCAGTGCCTGATTGGCCAGAATCTCGGCTGTGCAACAAATGATTGGCGCATCTGCATTGACCGATGCGTCCCCGGTGACCATGCCTACATTTTGTGAACCAAATAGGGATACGAGGTCAAAGAATTTCTCTGACACCAGTGCTTTGAGTGGAGCCGTATAATACGATCTGCCGCCACGAGCCAGCGAGATGATGTGGCCGGCAAGAGCGATCAATGACTTTCCCGAGCCCGTCGGTGTGGCCGCAATTACGTGGTTGTTTCCTAGTAGCTCAATAAATGCCTCGTCCTGATGCGGATAGAGCGGCCGCCCGCCCGACTCTGCCCACGAACAAAACGCATCGTACAAGGCATCGGGGTCATTAAGCTTCCCACTATCTTCGAGGTCGTCGAGGAGTTCATTCAACACTGGGCTCATGCTGTGATTGTCTCAAAAACCTGGGACAAAAATTTTACCGGACCTACAAGGGACAAGTGAGTTGCTTAAAACAGGGTGAAAAAGCGTTGAAACGTCCAGCCTTTGGTTTTAAATAGGGGATATTTTGTTGTTTTTACTTATTGCTTAGTAATATCTGTACATATCCCAAATGTTTCTCTTCCGGGAGTCCTGTGATGAAAACTGCCTCGATTGGCATTGCGCTGGAAAATGCGCTTCTTTGGTCTGTAAATATGCTCTACTCGTGGGTGCTCGTATTCCTGCTCATAGGAGTGGGTATAGCAATCACCGTTTATCTTGGTTTCCCACAGATAAAGAACGCAAGAGACATTTTTCATTCGGTCTCGGGCTCTCGAACTCAGGTTCTGCAGGGCGTGACATCTTTCCAAGCTTTCGCGGTAGGTATTGGCACGCGCGTTGGCATTGGTAACATCGCGGGCGTTGCCCTCGCTCTTGTAATGGGAGGTCCGGGCGCGATCTTCTGGATGTGGATAGTAGCCCTGGTTGGTATGGCAACTTCGTTTGCAGAATCTGTGCTCGCTCAGGTGTACAAGGAAAAACACCCCGATGGCGTCTTCCGAGGCGGCCCCGAGTACTACATGCGTAAGGGCCTGGGCTGGAAACAAGCCGGCATTATTTTTGCAGTTATTTCCGTGGTGGCTTCTGGCCTCGCGGTGCCAATGGTGCAAATCAACACGGTGGCGGCAACGTTCAATGCAAATCATGACATTTCGCCGTACTCCACGATGCTCTTTACTTTCCTACTTCTGGCCCCTGTCATTTTGGGTGGCATTAAGTCAGTGGCACGTGCGTCCGAGTACCTGGCCCCGATTATGGCTGCGGTCTACATCCTCATCGCTATCGTCGTGATTGTTCTTAACCCGGCAGCGGCTCTCGCGGCGCTCGTCCTGATCATCAAATCAGCGTTCGGCTTTGGCCCGATTGCCGGAGGCATACTGGGCGGCATCTTCATCGCCCTTGTAAATGGCGCTAGACGCGGTCTTTTCTCCAACGAGGCCGGACTTGGTACTACGCCTCACGCGGCTGGTTCTGCAACCGTAGCTCATCCTGCACAGCAAGGGTTTTTGCAGTCATTTGGCGTATTCATTGACACGATCATCGTGTGTACGGTCACCGCGCTTTTGATCCTCACATCGGGATTGTACGAGGCCGGCATGGATCCCGAACTGGCCGGCTCGCTAACCGCGCAGTCCGTGAGTGCGCAACTGGGATCCTGGATGGCCCTTCCCATGTCGCTCATCATTTTCATTTTTGGTTACACCACGGCGTACGGTGCTTATTCTTACGGCCAATCCGCACTCGATCACCTAACTCGCAATAAGTACATCTCTTTCGGGTTCAGGGTTGTAGCTGTCATTGTCGCTTCTCTCGGTGCAATCGTGAAGCTCCCGGTGGTGTGGGCGGTGTCGGACCTTCTGCTGGGGCTAGGCGCAATCATTAACCTGCTGGCCCTCATTGCTCTAATGAAGGTTGTGCGAACCATATTGCAAGACTGGAACGAGCTGCGTGACAGCGATGACATGAGCTTCAAGATTGCGAAGTACCCCGAACTTGAAAAGCAAGCCGACAAGGATATCTGGGTATAGCTACACTGGGGGCGTCAAGGTTTAGGAGGACCCAGTGCGAGTAACAAGATTTAGTGCGGGTGCGAACCCCAAGTACGGAGCCATTGCTGAGGGAGCGGACCGTATCGAAGGGCTAAAAGGAGACCCTCTTTTTCAAGGGGTGGAGCCGTCCGGCGAAGTCTTTAAACTCGACGAGGTGCGCCTGCTCAGTCCGGTGATTCCTCGCTCAAAAATCGTTGCTGTTGCAAAAAACTACCGCGACCATGCGGCTGAAATGGGTGGGGAAGTGCCGGACCATCCGAATATCTTTTTCAAGCCAAACACCGCTGTGATCGGTCCGGATGACCCGATTGTTCTGCCCGAGTGGAGCCGTGAAGTCCACTACGAGGCCGAACTGGCCGTGGTTATTCGCACGCTGTGCAAAGACGTAAGTGCAGAAAACGCTCTCAACTACGTGTTTGGTTATACGGTTGCCAACGATGTGTCCGCGCGTGATGCGCAGCGAATCGACGGGCAGTGGGCCCGTGCGAAGGGGTTCGACACGTCCGCTCCGTTGGGGCCGTGGATCACGGTAGATCCGCAACTAGATATTGATGACCTCAATATTGAAACGCGAGTAAATGGCAAAGTGGTGCAGCAGGGCAATACTCGCGACATGGTTTTTGACGTGCCCTATTTGATTGAGTACATTTCGTCGGTTATGACACTCCTACCTGGTGACGTCATTATGACGGGCACTCCTGCTGGTGTTGGGCCTATTGAAGCAGGAGACCGCGTGGAATGTGAGATCGAGGGCATTGGTAGCCTCGCGAACTTTGTGACGAGGTAACAAACTGAACTTTATCGCGGCGTTCAACAACTCGCGTCTACCCATTACTTCAGCGCAAAACGACATTGCGGCAGCGGTTTTGGGCAGGCGCCGCTTCGTTCTATCTGCCAGCCCCGGTTCGGGTAAGACTACGCTGGCGCCGCTACTCATTCGTCATCTTCTCGATGAGCAAGGTTCGAGTGGGCGCATCCTGATCGCGCAGCCGCGCAGGGTGGCCGTGAGATCAGCAGCAAAATATGTGGCGTCTTTGTTGGAGGAAGAACCTGGAGGCGCGGTTGGCTGGACGATGCGCTCGGACCGGAAGATCAGCGCACATACGCGGATCGAGTTCACAACTACCGGTAGTTTGCTTCGCCGCCTCCTCGCTGACCCTGATCTAACCGGCGTTGATGCTCTATTGCTAGACGAGGTGCATGAGCGTCACATCGATTCAGACCTCGCCCTCGCATTCGCGCTCGACATCGCAGATATGCGCGATGACCTCCTGCTTGGAGCAATGTCTGCAACGGCGGATGTGGATAGATTCCACGCTTTGCTGGCGAGTTCAGCGCAAACGGACCGGATTGAGGTTGCGGGAGATCCGTATCCGCTGAGCCAAGTGTGGAGGCCAGCGTCTGCACCAGCGCTTGACGCGGGAGGAGCCAGCCCGGACTTCTTGAGCCACCTTGCGTCTACTGCGGTTGAGGCTTTTGAAAACAATGGGCCGACCCTCGTTTTTGCCCCGTCGATTCGCAACGTGGAGGACGTGGCCGCAATGATCCGCGGCGCCGGGATCCGCACGTTCACTCTGCACAGTGGTATTACAACGCAGCAACAGGACGAGGCGCTGGCACCGGGTGAGCGGGTCATTGTGGCAACTGACATTGCAGAGACATCGCTAACGGTTGCAGGCATCAACTGTGTGGTTGACTCTGGGCTGACGCGCAGCCCGCGATTTGATGTGCGTCGCGAGGCCGCTGCGCTGGTAACGGTCAGAGCATCTCGTTCTTCTGCAACCCAACGCGGCGGTCGCGCCAATCGCACGGGCCCTGGTGTTGTGTATCGATGCTATTCGCAAACAGATTTTGCAAGAATGACGCAGTATGCCACCGCGCAGATTGAAAGCGGGGACTTAACCGAAGCCGCGCTACTTGCGCATGCCTGGAGCGAGCCGGAGCAGATGCGCTTGCCTTCTCCATTTCCTGCGCCAGGGTTGACGCGGGCAGAAACCACCCTAGAAGGTATCGGCGCTCTAGCCGGCGGGCAGATAACGGACGAGGGGCGCATGTTGGCTATGGTGCCGGCAGACCCACGCATGGGGCGCGCCCTCCTTCTAGCCAGTAGGTGGAGCGGGCAGGAGCAAACCGTGGCGCGGATCGTTGCGGCGTTAGCCACCGAAACGAGGTCGGAAAGCGCCGATATTACAAAAGTGCTGAATCAGGTGCCGCAAGCCGATGTTCGCAGATTTCGGTCCATCGCTTCCAAGTTTTCGCCCTCGTATGGGTCTGCTTCTCCAGACCTTCTGCTGAATGAAGCGGATCTTCCCGGTGTTGTGATCGGTCTGGCCTATCCGGGGCGGATTGCGAAACAACGGGGCAAACAAGATGGTCAGAAAAGACGCTTCCTGGCGGCTTCCGGTACAGGATTTAGCGTTGATGCAACTTCTCCGCTCAGCTTTGAAACCTGGATTGCTGTTGGCGGCGTGCTCACAACAGGCGGGGTTACAAACGTGACCGTGGGGGCTCCACTACAACCGGAGTGGGCGCGTTGGATCGCAAAGCCAATGTTGCGATCCGAGGTCGTGACCGAGCTTACGGGAGGGCGGATTACTGCAAGTTGCATTGAACGGTTGGGCCAGATCGAGCTTGGACGCCGACGCGTGCAACCGACGATTGAGGAAGTGCGAAAGGTGCTCGCCACTGCCCTGGAGGAGAGGGGCCTGGACTTATTCAAGCTAGGCGCAGCGGGCCTTGACCTCGTGAATAAAGCCAGGTACATCAGCGCGCGGGACGCGTCTTGGCCAGAACTTTCAAACGATCAACTCGCAAGCTCGGTAGATGAGCTACTTGGAGAGTGGTGGGAAGACCTCCTTGGTGGAAAACCGCTGGCGCAAATCGACGTTACAAACGGACTCAAAACTCTGATCGGATGGAACAAGGTAGCAAAGCTAGATCAGCTGGTGCCAAATTCGATCGAACTGCCCTCCGGTAATCGCGCGCGAATCGTGTTTGATCCGGAGCGAGGCCCAACCGTACGTGTAAAACTGCAAGAAACGTTCGGGTTCAAGAAAGTGCCAACGGTGATGGGGGAGCCGCTCACATTCGAACTTCTATCGCCCGCCGGACGAGCGCTTGCCATCACCTCGAATTTGGAAACATTCTTCAACGAAACCTACTCGCAGGTGCGCGCGGAAATGCGCGGACGCTACCCCAAACACCCGTGGCCCGAAGATCCGTGGACCGCCACCGCCACGCGCAAAACCAACGCGCGTTTGCGGTGAGCTGGGACCCTAAGCAGACAGCGCTGTCATGCGTTCGATTGAACGGCGCACGACCCCAGCGGAAGACGCGAAACCGAACCGCACATACTGCTCAAAACCTTTACCGAGGGCATTGCCAGGCGTCGTACGAACCTTCGCTTCTTCAAGCAGGTACTCCTGCGGATTTTGTACGCCGAGATTAGATGCGTCAATCAGCCCCATGTAGGTTCCCTGCGGCGTAGCCCAACTGAGCGAGGAACCCTCCAACAAGCCATCGATTAAGGCCACATTCTGCCGCAGGTAGGCATTTAGTTCGCCCAGCCACTCCTCGCCTTCTTCGTATGCGACTGTTGTTGCCAGAGCGCCGAGCGGTGTCGGATGATTCAGCCACGCAGCCGCGGCCTCGAACCTATTAGTAATCTGCCCCGTTGTGATCATTTGCGCGCAGTGCAGCCCTGCCAAGTTAAAACCCTTCGACGCTGCAACCGCGGTGACCGTCCTGTCAGCAAAAGCCTGATCCAGGCCGGCAAAGCAAATATGGGAAGAGGGGGTTGTAACCAGCGGAGCGTGAATTTCGTCATTGAACACAAGCAGGTCGTGACGAGTCGCAATCTCTCCTAAACGCGTTAGTTCAGCGGCGGTAAGAACCCTACCGGTCGGGTTCCACGGGTTGCAAAGGATAAGCAGATCAGCATTCTTAGCCGCGACCTCAATGCCATCAAAATCGAGTTGCCACATGCCGTCGACAATCGCGGAAGGAACCTCGATAACCTCGTGGCCAAACTTGCCCGGTAGCGTCAAAAAAGGCATGTAAGCAGGCGTTGGGACTATCACCCGTGAGCCGGGCTTCAACATGTGGCCAAGGATCGCATTCAAACCATCGAGCACTGATGATGCCAACCGCACATTCTCGGCTTCAACCTCAAGGCCGTAGCGGCGGCCAACTACGCTCGCGGTGGCGTCTTTAACCCGGTCGGACAGTTCCTGTGGCATGTAGCCTAGAAAACCCCTCTTAATGGCGCTCACGAGGGCTTCTTCAACTATCGGAGCGGTGCCGAAGTCCATCTCTGCAACCCAATGGCCAGACACGCCCGGCATCTCCCACTTCAAAAGACCGCTGGCGTGGGCGGTGTCCTCGTCAAAAGCATCAAAATCAGTCATTGCAATCCCTTCCGCCTACAACCATAACGACAACGGTGGTTGCGAACGCAAGTGGTACGGGGCAAGGACGGGCTGTGAAATCAAAGACTTGGTGCGTGGCAACCACGTTGAAAAGCCGGCGGATAAACGATGTAGAATCGAGACATCATGGATACTATAAATGGCGGCAAAGTCCGCGTTCGTTTTTGCCCATCACCAACTGGAACCCCTCACGTAGGAATGGTCCGCACCTGCCTGTTTAACTGGGCGTGGGCCAGGCATGTTGGGGGTACGTTTGTGTTCCGCATTGAGGATACCGACGCCCAGCGAGACTCTGAGGAGTCATTCGATCAGATTATTGATTCTCTAACTTGGCTTGGCCTGGACTGGGACGAGGGTGTACTTAAGGGTGGGCCGCATGAGCCGTACCGGCAGTCGCAACGCATGGACATTTACAAAGACGTTGCGGCGAAACTGCTAGAAGCTGGTTACGCCTACGAGTCTTTCTCAACGCCAGAGGAGATCGAAGCGCGCCACAAAGCAGCAGGTCGTGATCCAAAGCTTGGCTATGACGGTTTTGACCGCAATCTTACGGAAGATCAGAAAGCTGAGTTTCGCGCACAGGGACGCAAGCCGGTGCTCCGCCTGAGGATGCCGGATGAGGACATTACCTTCACGGACCTCGTTCGCGGTGAAATCACGTTTAAAGCCGGCTCTGTTCCGGACTATGTGATCGTGCGAGGAAATGGTCACCCTCTCTATACCCTCGTGAACCCCGTAGATGATGCGCTCATGGACATTACGCACGTGCTACGTGGTGAAGACCTGCTATCTTCCACCCCGCGTCAGATCGTTTTGTATCGCGCTCTCATCGAGCTCGGAATCGCAAAGCAGATGCCGGAATTTGGCCACCTGCCTTACGTTATGGGTGAAGGCAACAAGAAGCTGTCCAAGCGTGATCCGGAGTCGAACCTGTTGCTCCACCGCGAAAACGGCATGATTCCAGAGGGTCTGCTGAACTACCTAGCCCTACTTGGCTGGTCGATTAGCCCCGATGAAGACATCTTCTCGGCTGAAGAAATGGTGAAGGCGTTTGACATTCACGATGTGAACCCCAACCCGGCGCGTTTCGACCTGAAGAAGGCCATTGAGATTAACGCCGATCACATTCGTATGCTGGAAGAGGATGACTTCAAGCGTCGCATCGTGCCGTTCCTTTACCGCGACGGCTACGTGTCAGCTGAAGAGTTTGATGGGCTTACGGCTCGTGAACAGGAAATCATCACCAAGGGAGCGCCGCTAATTCAAACGCGCATTCGCCTACTTGGCGAGGTTGGCGGCATGCTCGGCCCGTTCTTTGTGGAAACCGAAGTGCTTGAGTTTGAAGATAAAGCTGTGGGCAAGCTCAAGGACAATGCTGGCGAGGTTCTGCGTGCCGGTATAGAGGTCATAGAAGGCCTGCCCGAGTTCACCGTCGAATCTTTGGAAGAGGCGTTACGAGCCCGCCTCATTGATGAAATGCAGGTCAAGCCTAGGCTTGCATTCGGGCCGCTACGCACCGCCATTTCTGGCCGACAGGTGTCTCCGCCACTGTTTGAGTCCATGGAAATTATGGGCAAGGAAGAGGTCTTGGCAAGGTTGCGCCAGCTGGAGGCCAAGCTCGCCCAGTAGCATCCGTGAACGTGAACTAAATAACGATGATCGGATTTTGTAAGGTGATGCTTCGTCGGGTAGAGTTTCTTGTTGGCGCTTCCTAGTGAAGGCTTTCCGTCAGCGGGAAACCGCACGAAGAAGCTACCTTACCTTGGGGTATGGTGTAATTGGCAGCACGAGTGATTCTGGTTCATTTAGTCTAGGTTCGAGTCCTGGTACCCCAGCGAAGCACCTGACCGTAGGTCAGAGGTTTCAAAGCGAGTAATCGCAAGGCCCCCATCGTCTAGCGGCCTAGGACACCGCCCTCTCACGGCGGCGACACCGGTTCAAATCCGGTTGGGGGTGCAGGTTCTAGTAACCAAATTGGCGCGAAAGCGCTTAGGCCCCCATCGTCTAGCGGCCTAGGACACCGCC